>JAUYGX010000072.1 GCA_030690365.1 Bacteroidales bacterium
AGCACTTCCTTCTGCATTTTTTGAAGCGCAACAGGAAAAGGTGGAGGATAACCCCCCACCTGGTAGATAGGCTCCAGCTCAACGAATTGAAAGTAGCCTTCTTTTTGCTTGGTAAAAGTAGAAAAATAAAAATAAAAATAAAAATAATGAACGAATATATTGGATTTAGACACAGTATCTTTAGGGGATTCCTGTCTGCCGGCAGGGAGTGCAATTTTGCCGACACACCAACGTTAGATTGATATATTTCACCCTCGATTGACTTTTTATCTTGTTGTTATTAAGACTATTATAGTAGCATTTTCAATTTGCTTCAAAAACATATTCAATAATTCTATTGAATAATTGAACAATCATTTTATATTTGCATCATAAAACTTTTATAGATGAAAGGAAGAGAATTCAAGGATGCAATGTACAATGGGCTTTCAAAGCTATTAAAAGCCCTTTCGAACCCTTTTCGGCTTGAAATTATCGAAATGCTTTCGCAAGGGGAGAAAAGTGTAGAGGGAATTGTTCAAACCACCAATTTGAATTTTGCCAATGCCTCGCAACATTTGCAGGTATTAAAAAACAACAACATTGTAAAATCAAGAAAAGAAAAGCAATACGTGTACTATTCACTGGTGAACGATAATTTCTTATCACTTTATCAACATGTAATAAAATATGCCATTCACGAAATAGCCGAGTTGGAAAAGATCATGAACCGCCAACGGGAAGATAATAAATCGCTGAATGCAGTTAATCTCGATGAACTTGAAACGATGATTGGCAATAAAAATGTACTGTTACTCGATGTACGGCCATCGGCTGAATTTGAATTTGGTCATATAACCGGGGCAGTTTCAGTACCAATGGACGAACTTTTATGTTGTTTGAAAGATTTCTCGAAAGAAAAAGAAATTATTGCTTACTGCCGGGGGCCGTTCTGCGTACTGGCCGACGAAGCAGTTCAAGTTTTAAGCGAAAAAGGCTACAAAGTCAGGAGGCTGGATGAAGGATATCCCGAATGGAAAATGAAACAATTAGAAACCCTAAACACGAATTAGATTATATGAAAACAATACTAATTCTGGGTGGTGGGGTTGGCGGAATAGTTACTGCGAATGAGCTAAGCAGCAGTATTGGCAGCGAGCACAACATTGTCCTGATCGAAAAGAACAAGGAACACACGTTCGCCCCATCGTATTTATGGCTGATGAACGGCTACCGCAACAAAAAACAAATTTGTGTACCGCTCAAATCGCTCCTGAAAAAGAATATTGAATTAGTAAATGCTATTGTAAGTGAAATTGTTCCGGATGAACATAAAGTAAAAGCAGGTGAGAAAGAGTATCACTATGATTTTCTTGTAATAGCGCTTGGCGCTGATGTAGCCCCTGAAAAAATTCAGGGTTGGGATCACAGCATTCACACCTTTTATACCATGGAAGGTGCGGTAAAATTACACGAAACGCTAAAAAACACTTCAGGCGGAAAGGTTGCACTGGTCATTTCATCGATGCCCTACAAATGCCCTGGCGCACCGCACGAAGGTGCGATGCTGGTCGAAGATTTTCTCAAATCAAAAGGTATTCGGGATAAAGTTGAGATAAGTTTATTCACTCCCGAACCACAACCGCTGCCCGTTGCCGGTCCGGAACTTGGAAATGCCGTTAAAAGTATATTGGATCAAAAAGAAATCCGGTTCCATCCGTCAATGTTTCTCGAATCGGTTGATACAAAATCAAAACAACTATTTTTCAATGGAAAAGAACCTTTTGAATACGATTTGTTGATCGTCATTCCACCACATCAATCACCTGATGTTATCCGAAAATCTGACCTGACAAATGCCAATGGATGGATCGATGTAAACCCGCAGACACTTGAAACAAAACATGAAAATGTATTTGCTATAGGCGATGTTGCTTCTATCCCTCTACCTGGCCGTTGGATTCCTGACAAACCAATGCTGCTCCCAAAAGCCGGGGTCTTTACCCATTTGCAGGCCGTTGTTGTGGCAAAAAACATCATCAGAAAAATAAAAGGCGAAAAAGGTGATGAAAAATTCTATGCCGATGGTTATTGTATGCTTGAAGCAGGAGAAGATTTGGCAGGATTTGCTTTTGGCGATTTTTTCGGAGAACCGCATCCACAGGTTCAGCTAAAACAGATTGGCAAAAAATGGCACATCGGGAAAGTGCTTTTCGAAAAATTATGGTTAAGCCCGGTTGGATTTAAAAAAGCGTTCTACAAAAATTTGCTTCAAATTGGTGGTAAGTTAATCGGTATTCCGGTTAAACTCTAATATAAATGGTTTTAAAACAGTTGAATTATGAAACTAATCCTAATTTTATTAATATCAATTTCGCTTTTAAATCAAGGTTGTTTGAATAACAAAAACAATCAGGAAATAAATAAAGAGTTTATTGAAAAAGGGCAATCTATAGTGAAACAGACCTTTGACACCTTGAATAAAGAGCTTTCAACAGCAATTAGTGAGAAAGGGTTGAAAGCCGCAATTGATTACTGCTATTTAAACGCATCAACTATTACTTCAATCTACGAAAATGAAGCGATTACCTCAATTTCGAGAACGGCCATAAAGTTTCGGAATCCTGCAAATGCGCCTGACAGTTTAGAAATGCTTATTTTAAACGAATATGGTTCGTCAAAAGAACGTGGCGACACCATTAGCCATAGATTAATCGTAAATGATACTGAAATACACTATTTTAAACCTATACTCCTCGATAATAAATGCCTGTTATGTCATGGTGACCCTAACACAGAAATACAACCTGAAGTTCTGGAACAAATTAAAAATAAATACCCGGGTGATTTGGCCACCGGATTCCGGAAAGATGATTTAAGAGGTATGTGGCATATCGTATTTAATAAAAAGTAAAAAGAGTCATTTCTTCTAATTTTCAGATAATAAAAGAATAATCAAAATGAAAAGATCAACCCTATTTATACTTTTGCTTTTTGCATTTTATTCCGTTCTGGGGAATAAAACAGACCTGAAAAAAATCAATTTCGGTTTTTGGGCCCAGGTTTGGTATCAACATGTTGAAAAAGGCAAAAATGGCAATTCCCTGAACGACTTTATGGTACGAAGGGCCTATTTATCGATAAAGGGACAGCCAACCGATTACCTTGGTTTTTTTGCCCACATTGCGGTTGACCGCTTAGGTCAGGATGGTTTGGACAACCCGGGGCTGGGTCTCGGCAGTGGTTTGGCTTTTCGCGATTTATAGATTACCCTGAGCTTGAATGAAAGTTTCAAAATACAGGCAGGACGCATGTATGTTCCCCTTACACGAAATTATGGGACAACTTCAACCAAGGCGTTGCTTACAACCGACCTTTCCTTTATGCAGGGAGGTATTCGGGGAGGTATTTTCTATACCAGTAAAGTAGGCCGGGACGATGGCGTGACTATTTGGGGCAATCCGTTCGATGGTCGATTGCAATACCGCCTGATGGTTTCAGAAGGAATGGAAGATATAAGCAATCCCAATGACCAGCTTCGCTTTGTTGGCCGGGTAGTCGTTAATTTGTTGGAACCGGAAAAAGAGTGGTTCAACCAGGGCACTTATTTGGGTAAGAAAAAAGTGTTAAGTTTTGGTGTCGGTCTTGACAAGCAAAACAACCTGACTTTAAATAACCTTCCAGGACAAGACAACACGGCTTGGACAATTGACGGTTTTTTTGATCATCCTGTCGCAAAAGATGCTGTTACTGTAGAATCAGCTTACATCCATATCAGAAACAGCACCCAGGCCAACACTTTCACGAATCTTGCTCCGGGCGACAATGCCGGGCTTTTTTACATTCAGGCAGGATACTACTTTAGTACTCCAATCGGCATAGGCAATTTACAACCTTATTTACGTTACGAAAACGTGTCGGTCGAGCAAAAGAATGAAACCAGCTTTCTTAGCGGCGGGTTCAATTACTATCTGAGAGGACACAATGCAAAGTTTAGCATTGATTATACAATTGTTGACTATGTAAAAATGAATAACCAAAGCATTATGACACTACAACTGGCTGTAGGAATTTAGTCTTTCATAGTTATGAAAAATCCAATTTACCACGATTATATTGCTTTAACCCCTATCATCCCGGAAATTGCAATTGAAGCGCCACCATTTTTACAAACACACTTTGGCAAAGAAACTTGATTTTAGGACAGCCGCAACAATGGTCCGGATTTCAACCGGAAAATGTTAGACGGAGAAAGAAATTGATTTAGAATTGGAAGTACTTGTTAATGCTATAAAAAACTATCATTATAAATTAAATCAACAATCAATGAAGAAACATTTTATATTACTGGTGTTCATGGCTTGTGTTTTTACAACCGTAAGTAATGCCAAATCACCTATTCCGGATTCAGGTTCGCCAACATCTATCGGAATGGTCATCTATTCGAACGATTCAGAAACTGTTTGGAATGCCCTGCGCCTGGCCAATTATTCCAAAAATCGGGGCGATACAGTGAGCATATTTTTGCTCGGCAAGGGTGTTGAGCTCGATGATATGGTAAAAACAGACAACAATATGAAAGAGCAAGTTGATATGTTTTTAGAGAATGGCGGGGTTATTCTTGGATGTGGAACTTGTCTGCAAAGCAGAAAAAACAACGAGCCGGAGGTCTGCAAGTTTTCATCACTTACCGATCTGTACGAACTGATCCGTAAAAACAAAATTGTATTAACATTTTAAAATATAACAATATGCTTCAATGAATTCATTCTCTACCGATCTGTAAAATAATATTTAATATGAATCTCTAAAACCAATAACATGAAAAAAGTTTTAATCCTCATAAATGATGCTCCTTATGGGACAGAAAAGGCGTATAATGGTTTACGTTTGGCTATGCAAATTCAAAAAGATTATGAAGACACCGATTTGTGTATATTTCTTATGGCCGATGCTGTTACATGTGCATTACCAAATAAGAGGACACCAAACGGGTATTACAATATTGAAAGAATGTTGAAAGCAGTCATAATGAAGAAAGGCAAAGTAAAACTTTGTGGGTCATGTGCTGAAGCTCGTGGCATTAAAGAAATGAAACTTGTTGATGAAGCAGAGATGAGCACGATGAAAGAACTAACACAGTGGACAATTGAAAGTGATAAGGTCATAACATTTTAGAAATGGCACACAACCCTTTCGATAGCCTTACTTCAGAATACGAAAAATGGTTTATTGAAAGTGGGAATCTACCCCTCGCAGGCTCCTAATCCTGGTGACGGATCTGGTGGCTCAGGCAGTTCCGGAAGTGATCAGGGTTCATCAACCATTCAAATTACCCCGCATTATACCGATAATTCCAGTTCTGAAAATTACAACCAATTTAAGGGTATCCGAAATGATACATTGGTAGATGATATTCTTATACGAAACGATGTTGGGTTCAATGGCAGTTCATCGCATCTTCAGTTAAGGGTAAAAGCAGACAAAGGCGATGTTGTAACGATCGATCTGCAATGTATCGACAAGGCTGTTTATAATTATTTTGGTGAATAATTCATATAAGGTACTGATCCACTGACTAATAATCAAACCGCTTAACAATTATCTTACTGATATTTAATACTCTTATCAACACTAAACTGTTAAAATCAACCCTTGATTCGCATCAATAATAGTGTAAACAATACATTAAATTAGTTCGTTAATAAGCAAAGCAACAAAGGGAGGTAATGCTCCGGCTGCAATAAGCCATTTTCCACGACCGGAAATTCCTTGTTTACCCCGTAAGATAAACAGACCTGTTACAGTTATAATAACAAGCAGGATGGCGAAAACATCGGATGCCCATTTCCAACCTTTCGCGTTGTTGCGGTGGATGATGTTTGAGTGGTAAAATAATGGTCGGCGTGAGACCGTTTCATAAACGCCTTCACCTTTTGTGAAATTAATATGAAGCGAGGCGTTATTGTAATAGATTTTCACCTGGTCGTGAGTGGGGAAGTCATAAATCTTAAATTTTTCTTCTCCCACCATTTGCCCAAATGCTATTACTGCCTCTGTAGTAATGCTTTCTTTTGTAAATTTCTCTTCAACGTTTATCATTTCCTTTGTAATGATAAAATCAGGATTCCAGTCATCAACATGATTGAGTGCTATTCCTGAAAGGCAATATACAATGATGAGCGATGAAAAGAAATATCCAAAATCGCGGTGTATAGCGATATTGAATTTCCTGATTTTTTTTGAAGTCAGCATGTCCATCTTTTATTTACCTGCGAGGGAATTCTCTTTAATCTTGCTTGAGTACTCGTTACTGATGCGTATCACCCAGTTTTCAATATTGGTGTCGGGCAGAATTGCATCCGGTTTGTAGCGTACTTTTACCTGATTGTTCTCTACTTTTTCAATTCCACCCCCGATAATTTTTATCTGAAAAGTTTCATCATGGGCAACAAGTACAGGGATAACAATAGCAACTTCTTTCTTATTCAATATAGTGTTTATTGCCTTTGTAGTTTCTTCAGGGTTATAATGGGCAATATGACCACACCAGCCGCAACTATGTTCGCCGATGCCAGTATTTTGCTTTACGTATTCCGCCACGTTGTCAAACAGTTCGCCCCATTCCTTGTCGTAAGTTTCATCGCCATACCCGATTAAAACAAGGCCTTCTTTTTCAGGATTCTTTGATAGTTCCCGACTTCTTCTCAAAACATTTTTTTGCAATATGTCAGTAAAGTCAAGTAATGGTGCGATGTGTGTTTTAGCTTTTGGGGTGTAGCGTTCAATTTTTTCTACTTTCAGCATTTCCATTGATTGTGGGTCTTCTTTTTGTCCAACAATGGTAGGAATATCCTCAAAAGAGTGCGGGCTGACCGTTAAAAAAACCGGAACAATAACTATATCTGTAAACCCTTCAGAATCAAACTCTTTCAGGCGTGTAGCAATAGATGGTTCAGTATATTCCATGTGCGCGGTTTTTATTCCCTCAATTATCTTTCCCGAAAGGATTGAATCACTTACGCTGGTTTCAAGGTCTATCAGGGCTTTGCGCCATGTTTCGGAATGTGAGCCATGATTAACGAGCAACACCCCAATTTTATGTTTTGTATCTATTGTTTCATGTCCCTTGCTCTCTTTTTCCCATTTGCAGGAGGTGAAAGCGAAAATGAAAAGGATGGTTACCAAAAACAGAGACGCTGTTTTTGCTGCCGTAGATGACATGACCAGGGTTTTTTCTCCTATTTCCAAAAATGATTTTTTTATGACCATACTTACTTTTTGTTTAGATGCATTAATATTCAATTATTTGTTCGATTAGATTTTTTGAGTTTCACATACCAGTAGTCAAAAACACCCGACATGAGTATAAGCAGGCTTATCATCCCGAAAAGAGGTATTATCAGGATATAAAATCCACCAATAGCGCCCTGAAAAATCCGTGCATTATGAAGTTCAAAAAGGAAGTTCCATAATGACATCCTGAAATTTTGTTTTATTTCAGCAGGCATGGGTAAAACAGTGGGTTGAGGAGTTCCGTCAACATCGCATAAGCCTTTATAATGGTCAAGTACATAATTGGTGTTGTTAAAGCCGGCGACATATCCGGTAACCAAAACAGAAGAAGGCCGGCCTCTGTTGCTTTCGGTCTTCAAACTCAATAATGAGATTCCCCGGCTGTTGGACAGCGAAAAACGGAACAAACCAGCAAAGGAACCAATAAGCCAATTATCAGGAGATTCTTCTTCAAAGACTGTTGCTCCCATCGCAAATATCGGAACAGGTAAGTGCATTTTTTCAAAAACAAGTTGCCCTGAAATGTCGCCGGCCCATAAGCCATCGGTACATTCCAGCATCAGGCGGTTGTTTTGCGAATTGAAAAGGGCATTATTTATTTTTTCGTGCCACGGGTTCTTATGCTTCCACGCCGGATAGTATTTTTTGGCCAGGCTGCTTTGTGCTATGGTAATAAGAAGGGGCAGACGCAAAAAGATACCTGTAAAAAATATAATAATCAGCAAAATGGCAGCATACCATCCCAATTTCTTGTGGTATCTTAAAAAGAATGAACGGCGTTTTTTTTCTGTCTTTGAAGTGTGTATATTTTTTCGTTTGTAGTTTCTTCTCCATTTTTTAGGATAATACCAAACATAAAAAGCCGAAAAGCAAAGAAAAAAGAGTATTAACCCGGCAATGTCCCAAAGCAGCTTTCCGGGCAGGCCCCAGATACTGCCATCGTGCAATTCAAGAAATGCCCTAAACATTAGAATGTGTTCCTCTTCAGCGGCTTTTCCCGGAACAATACGAGTAAAACCATTTAGGTTGTTATTCTCAGTTGTATAGAAAGCCGATTTTGTAACCACTATGCAGGTATCTGCCTTAAACAGGATTTTTTGCACCGGTTCAAGGTTGCCTGGCAGGATAATTTGCTGCCATTGCCTTAGTTTTAAATCTGAAATAAATAAGCCTGTATTAGTTGCTGCAAGCAATTGATTGGTACCAACTAAACACACCAAATGGTTTGTCCGGCGTTTCCATGCAGCATTGGGAAAATTTCCATCCATAAACCCGGTAAAGGATTTACCACTGTTTTCAGAAACATAGATTCCTTCGTTGCCATAGGCAAAATATGTCAGGCTGTCGAATTGCAGTAAACCCTTCATGCCACTTCTGTTCCAGTTTTCGGGGTTATAATGCCCGGGCACTAAAAACCCTGCCACACTTATTCCTCTAACTAAGCCGGGATGGTTAAGAAGCACACCCGAAAGCGACATCCATGCCAAAAAAAGCAATAAAACCAAGCCGGGATACTTATGTATCCAACGGCTTGTTTTGAATATCCTTTTTCCTGTAATCATGAAACAAAACGTAATTTAAGAAAGAAGTTAAAAGGGGTTAGTCCAACTTTGTGCTGCCATCCGGCTGATAGCTGTACTTCATGGTTACATGTCCACTTTTGCCTTCGTCATTGAAATAATCTTTCAACCATACCTTTGCAAACTTAGCGGTTGCAGTTTTTACCACAAATATTTCGTTGCTGTAAGTATATTCAGGTCCGGTTTGCCCGTATGTCATGATCACCCAGCTTGCCAAAACAGTGTCGCCCGGAACGGTTTCCATAACCGGAGGAATAGTGGACATATCAACTGCAATACTGATAGAATCATTCAAAGAGTAACCCGATTCGGGGGCGGTAGTAACAGCAGTATAATCGGTTTTGCCGGTTGCATAGGTTCCTCCTTGTCCAGAGCCCGATGTGCCGCAGTTTACCCGCAAGTCGAAACGGTGAAAGCCCAGGTCCCATTCGGTTGACGTTTTATAGTCAGAAATCTCAATCGTTGTACCTTTTTCAAACGAAAAATAGACCCATTTGTCGTATGCAGAAGCATCGATTGTAATGGTTTCTGTATTGGCTGGCTTTGGCTGATCTTCTTCATCTTTCCCGCAGGATATGAAAACTACTGAAAGGCTAAAAAGCGCTATTGCAGATAAAAAACTAATTCTTTTCATTATTCTAAATTTTTTGTTGTTATTATTTAATTATTAATTCAAAAATTATACTGGAGCGATAAAAAATATCTTCGTCCAATGCTTGGTGTGGTGTTCATTGTAACTGTTGGTGAAGTATAGTTGAACAAGTTTTTAAAACCTGTACTGAAGGTCAGTTGTTCCTTGTATTTTACATTTATGGTAAGGTTCCAGAGCGAGTAGGCAGGGTAGTGTATTTCGTACTTTTCTTTAAACAGAGGGCTCGAATCATCCTCATTCTCGCCAGTTACTGTTTTCTTACCGTAAATTTTACCGGAAAGGTTCGCCGAAAAATCAAACTTCTCTGTCGAATATAACCATTCAATTTGCGAAATCAGGGCGTGTGGGCTTACTTCAGAAAGTGCAACAACATCATTGTCCCTGATTTGCTTCGTGAATACATAGCCTCCTTTCAGGTTTACGCACTTATGGATTCTCCATTTCAGTATCGATTCAAAATTAAAGACCTTCACTTTATCGAGATTTACATAATTAACCGTAGAATCGGTAAGCCAAACCCCATCAATTTTATTATGTATCTGATTGTATGACGCAATAAATGTGGCATTAACTTTCTTTGCAATGTTGAAATAATCAGCCGAGAGGGCAAAGTAGTCGTTTGTTTCGGGCTTCAAATCGGTGCTACCCACAATTTGGAACATGCCTAAATGGCTCCAGTTCATGTAAAGTTCCTTTAAGGTTGGTGAACGGTATCCACGGGCATAATTAAACCGCAGGTTGAATGGTTTCAGGTCGTACCTGAACGTAACAGATGGCGAAGCATGGAATGTAAAGGTGGAATGATAACCGGCACGGAGTCCCAAAACTGTTTGGAATTTATCGGTAATCTTATATTCATCCTGGAAAACCAGTACCGCATCATTGGCCGATTTGGCAAGCAGGCTGCTTGCATCGGATACAAACATGTCGGTTTCAAGAATCTCGTACAAGGTTTCAGCCGCAACAAGGATATTGTGTTTCGCGCCTAGAAGGAAAGTCTGGTTCAGCTTTACATTGTGGAATGTGTTCCGGTAGTTCAGGGCCGTGCTGTCAGCTTTGCGCTCATACACATCGTATTTATCGTACACATCGGTATTGTAACTGAGTTGTATTTGATTTTTCTCGTTTATCCGGAATTTAGCAAATCCACCCACTGTATAATTCTTGTACAAATCGTGCAGCCAATTATTTACCTGGGTTGGGAATTCTTCATGTTGGTAATAATTTCCCCTGAGTTCAAAAGCCCATTTTTTGCCATCATCGTATCCCAGCTTTTGGGTAATGGTAAAATCCTGCATACCACTGATGCTTAAGGTTCCCAGAGGCTCAACTACACCTGTGTCTGCCTGTACGTAATAATATTTCAGTGCTTCCCTGTCTTCAAGCACATACCCATCGGTTCTTTTAAAATTAAGGAAACTGTTGCTGTAAAAGTTCTTGTTACGGAAACCTATCGAGAGATTACCGTTCAGGTTGGGTTTGTCCTGGTTTTTGTAAAAGTTTCTCTCGTATTCTTCATCATAATATTTTTCGGAATCATAGTTTTTCTCATTGTATTGAGCATATCTTACAGAAGCCGAAATGTCAACTTTTTTACGGGGCTTTTTTGTAATGATATTGATTACACCGCCCATTGCATTTGAACCATACAACGCCGAACTGGCACCCCGCACAATTTCAACACGTTCAATATTGGCTGCATTGATGCGTGAGTAGTCAACATTTCCGCCAGTTTCGCCAGCCATGCGTTCGCCGTCAACAAGAATAAGAGTGTATTGGGGTTCGAGCCCCTGCACCGACATGGATTGTCCGTAACCATGACGCGACATTTCTATGCCCGGCACCTCGGTTTCAAGAATATCAGATAGTGTTGTAGCATCCACACGTTCTATTTCCTGCCTGGAAATTATTTGTGTAAGAACAGGTGCTTCTTTTAGCGTATGCGGGGTACGGGTTCCGGTTACAGTAACCTGCTCAAGGCTGAATATGTCCTGCTCAAGTTCAATAATGCTATTCTCGGATATTGCAAGCGTATCGTAAAAAGACTTATAACCAACACTGCTTATTGATAATATTACATGCTCTCCTGCATTTAACGGGACAATTATACTACCATCCATGCTCGAAATGGTATTTCCTTTACTATCAGTGTTACGGATCGACTTCCAGCATACATTGGCATACTGAACAGTTAGGTTGGTGCCGGTTTCTTTTAAAAAAACGGTGCATTCCTGCCCCCAAAAGGTAGCTCCTGTAAGCATGAAAAAAATAAAAAGCAGTGCCCTTTTTACCATTAAAACCCTATTGTTGCCTATGTGAAATCTCTCCCTGGGTTTATTTATGTTGTTGACTTGTTCTTCCTGAATAATCATTGCCATACTTATTAAATTTGAAAACCTGCCTTTACTCCCAGTCTAGCAATCGCTGCTCCCCTTCGAGGTTTCTTACAGTTTTTGCGTCATAAGTTATTTCCAATACCCCTTTATAATTTCCCGCATTATCCCTAACCGCAAAATATTGTATGTAAACAAATTTGTGCTGAAAATTTATCCAGAAATTGGCAACATCCCTTTCGCCACGTTTGAAGGCATCGACAATCTTTTCTACTATATGTACACTCTTGGGTGGATGGCAATATTTTACCTGTCGTCCAATAATACCGGGGCTTCTCGGAAAAACTCTGTCTTCGCCTTTGTTGTAGTACCTTACTTCGTTAAATTCGTCAACATAGGTAACATCGAAGGGTAAATGTTTAAATATCAAATTAATCTGTTCAGGGGTAATGGCTCCAACTTCCAGATTGATGCCGCCCACAAGGCTGTTGCTTTTGCCCTCCGGTGTAAATGGTATGGGAGTAATATTCTGTTGTTGCAGCATACTTGATTCAATGTTGTTCTTTTCATTTTGCGATGGGTGTTTCCATTGTGGATTCCACATGGCAGGTCTTTCGATGAGACAATAGCCTATTTCATCTTCGCCTTTTCTTATTTCTAGCCATTCGTTTTCGGATATCATTTCGAGACTGGTGGGCCATAGTATTTTTTCTTCTTTGAAAATCATATCCTCAACAACTGTAAACATCAGTTCCTGTGTATCAAATAGTTCTGAATAATTTTTATCGTTGAGCAACGAGCAATAATACTTAATCAGTTGCCTTACATCGTCGTGCAAAGCCCACATTACTATTGATGGTTTATCGAAGCCCTTTGTTTCGAGATAAGGAAACAGTTGATTTTCTTTTCGTACATAATGGGTATTCACCTGCCATAGTTTATCGTATGCTTCTGTCCAGTATTCGTGATCAACAATTGCAAGGTCGATACTATTAGTCTTTTCTCTGAGTTCTGTAAGCAAAGCTTTTATTGCAATATTTTCTTTGATGAAAGTATCCAAGGGATGCCCTTCTTCAAGGTTATTAAGGCTGACCTTATTAAGTGATTTTTTGAAAATTCTTATCAGGTCCTCAATTTGTCTTTCAAACTGGACATCGTCAACTCCCAAATCTTTCATTTTTTGCTCGGCAAGTGCAAACTCGGCGGGTGTAATTTTCCCTTGCAATTCTTTTTCAAATTGTTTTTGTAAATCTTCAACCGGGGCTCCTTTAAAAAACAGATTGATAATGTTTAGTATTGCCGTAATTCTGGCTTGGTCCGATTTCAAATATTTATCCATACTTATTTTTATATCCCATACCTTGGGTGGTTCTGCTATCAACCAACCTATTTCGTCTTCGCCTTGTCTGAGTGCTACCCAATCTTCGTTGGTAAGCAAACGAGCTGCGGTAGGCAATAGAATCCGCTCTTCTTTCACCGTCATCTCTTCGGCTTCCTTTGACAATAAAGTCAGTGATTTAATGGCATCAGTAACGTTTTTACCGGTTACTCCTGTTTTGAAATCCCTGGCCATTTTACGAATGATATCATGAATAGACCACATGATTGTACTCGGGTGGCTGAAACCGCGTTTTTCGAGAAACGGGAACAGTTGGTTTTCTTTTCTTAAATAATGAATATCCAAATCAGCAAACTGCCTGGCAATTAAAGTCCAATCGGAATACAGTTCAGTAAAACTGTTTTCGGTTTCCAGCAGCGTATTTGCCCGATGACATAATTCTCTAATAAGCACATTTTCCTGAAGAAACGTATTAATCGGGTGGCCTGCTGTGAAATTCGACAGGTTTTTTACAGGAATCTTCTCTTTTATGATTTGAAATACCTTCTGTTCTATTTTTGAATGTTGCTCAGCATTAGCAAACATTTTTTCATCTTCAAGTTTTTGGGCTACATCCGTAACTTCTTCTGAAGTAATTTCAGGGATATAATCCATAAATACTTGAATCAATTTATCAGCACTGGTTGTGTCGTCTTCAGCCAATAAAATCATAATTTGTCGAAGCAATTCTTTTTTATCTTTCATAAGTTAAACTCCTCTTTTAATTGTTCAATCCAATTATTTATACGTTCTTCCGTAATGTCGCTTTCATTGTCTTCATCAATCGGTAAGCCAACAAATTTTCCATCAGTTTCGGCGATAGAAGATTCATAATCATATCCGTCTGTAGCTACAAAACCAACAATCCTGCAACCTTTATTTTTTATGGTGTTGTAAATCGCACCCATTCCGTCTATAAAACTATCAGCATAGCAAGTTCCGTCACCTAATCCAAAAAGGGCAACAACCTTATTGTTCAGGTCAGCGTTTACGAGCCTAGGAAGAAACGAGTCCCAGTCGTTTTGCAAATCACCGATACCCCAGGTGGAGGTCCCGAAAATAAGATTTTGATATTCCGCGATTTTATTTATAGGATTATCGGCCACATCGTAAGTATCTGCCTGCAACATTTTTGCCAATTGTTTTGCTACCGATTCTGTATTTCCGGTGGATGAACCGTAAAATATTGCTGTTTTATTCATGATTAATTTAAGGTTATGTTTAGTTCTATTTTATGGTTTAATATTCCCAGAGGCTTGCTTTTTAGCGACACTAAATCTTTTAGTTCCAAAAATTCATGTATGTTTAACGCCATGTTCACATTTTTCGAATCTAGACATAGAATCAGTTTTCTCCGATTTGGAGCATTTCGGTTTTTCGTCAAATAGAATTGGTAGTCTATTGAATTTATATATTGTGCAAACTGTGTGAACTCATCATAAGATAAATGCAGGAATATGTTGCCAAATTCCAGACGAAGCTTATTTTGACAGTACGAACATTCAAAAAGCTGTCCGTTACGTGTCGAATTAACCAATTTCATTTTTCCTCCTTATTTATATTAAACTATTTGTAAAATAAGATGAAAATTGAAAACCGTTAAGTACCTATATGTGGTGATTTTTTTGAAATTTATCACTCAAATAAGGGATATGAAGATTAAACAAGGATTATTCATCTTTGAGCTTTTTTTTCCTTATTTGCTTTCCTTATAAATTAAACGGAGCTGTTTTATTATTTAAAAAAGCTGCTATTTTTGCATTTAAGAATATTAATACTTAATATATTATAGAAATGAATACAATGAAACACTTAAGCCTTTATCTTTCAGTCCTTTTCCTGTTATTATTTGCCAGCGATGCATTATTTGCACAAGAGGTTAACCTTTCAGGAGAAATACGTCCACGTTTCGAATATCGCCATGGATATAAAACACTAAGCCCCGATGGAGCCGATGGCGCCTCTTTTATTTCACAACGTACACGCTTAAACGGATTTTTTGCCAATGAGAATTTTAAAGTTGGGTTGGTAATACAGGATGTTCGTGTTTGGGGAGACGTAAGTCAACTGAACACCTCCGATATCAATGGCCCTGCCATACATGAAGCCTGGGGCGAAGCCATGATTAATCAAAAATTATCGATAAAAGTAGGGCGCCAGGAGATTGTGTACGATGACTCACGAATTTTCGGAAATGTGGGCTGGGCGCAGCAAGCCAGGAGTCATGATGCAGCCATTATAAAATATTACCCTTCTAAGATACACCACATCGAGTTAGGTCTGGCCTATAATGCAAATGGAGAAAGCCTGTTTAAGACAGACTACACAGTGAATAGTTACAAAACATTACAGTATATCTGGTATCACGGTAACTTCGGAAAAGCAGGATTAAGTTTTCTTGCCTTAAATAATGGCATGGCTTATGCAAAGGACTCTGTAACTCAAAATATAGCTTATAGTCAAACTATTGGACCTCGTTTTACTTATGGTAAAGACGAATTTACATTTGATGTTGCAGCTTATTACCAGGTGGGGAAAAATGCCAGGAATAATGACCTGAGCGCCATGTATTTTTCTGCCAATGCCAGCTATAAGCTATCCGACAAGTTCACGATAGGACTTGGTGGTGAATATCTTTCAGGAACAAAAACCGTCGACCAGGGTCTGACAGAAGAAAAAGACAAATCGTTTACACCACTTTACGGTACCAATCACCAATTTAACGGCTGGATGGATTACTTTTATGTAGGCAGTAACAACGGAATCAATGGGTTGATCGACTTGTACCTGCCACTTACCTATAGCATCGAAAAATTAACCTTTAAACTGGTACCACATTATTTTATGGCCGCTGCAACAGTAGCAAAACAGGATATTATCGGAGTCTGGAAAGACTATCGCAATGGTTTAGGTACAGAAATTGACTTCTCGGTAGCTTACAAAGTAAACAACAGCCTTGATGTTAGTGGAGGTTACTCACAAATGTTGGGAACCGAAACACTACAAATAATCACTGGTGGTAATTATAAGAACACTAACAATTGGGGCTGGGTTATGCTTACCTTTAAGGCAATCTTTTTTAACAAAAAATAATTCAACAACAGAATCAATTTATCCCTTATAGTAAATTAAACCTATACCATGTCAAACATACTTCATAAACTTACTCCTCCACCATCCTGGCGAATACCCGTGGTGGTGGTGAGCGGTATCCTGTTTGGTTTGGCTCTTTACCTGGTCTATGTATCGAATGCTGTTTCGTATTTAAGCGACAATCCTACAACATGTATTAACTGTCATGTGATGAACCCCCAATATGCAACCTGGTTTCATAGTTCTCATCGGGAGCGTGCTTCATGCAACGACTGCCATGTGCCTCAGGACAATGTGTTCAATAAATATTTCTTTAAGGCCAAAGACGGCTTGCGCCATGCTACCATGTTTACACTGAGATTAGAACCCCAGGTAATTATGATTAAAGAGGCCGGTGCCGAAGTTGTTCAGCAAAATTGTGTCCGTTGCCACAATGAGCTCATCACCGACAATAAAATGCTTTCGAAATCACTTAGTTTCGACCATTTCAGAACCGAAGGTCGCAAATGTTGGGAGTGTCATCGCGAAGTTCCACATGGAAGAGTAAACAGCCTTTCATCCGTGCCCAATGCACAGATTCCCCAAACCAAAACTCCGATCCCCGCATGGATCAACAACCTTTTAAAGTCTAAAACCAAGAATTAAACAATAAAAGTCATGAATAAGAAAAGAAGTCCTTTATTAAATTGGGTGCTATTTTTTGCCACCCTGATCGTGGTTTTCTTTCTGGGTCTACTGGCCTCTTCGGTAACCGAGCGCAGGGCAGAGCAGCAAACCACTTGGAAACCAGAAGTTCAAATTGCAAAATTTGAACCAAGAAACGAAGTCTGGGGTAAAAATTATCCTACCGAGTACAACTCTTACGAAAAAATGAAAGAGAGTAATTTCCGATCCAAATATAACGGAAATGCCAAAATTGATATGCTGGAAGTAGATCCACGACTGGTCGTCATGTGGGCCGGTTACGGTTTCTCCATAGACTATAATCAGGGAAGAGGTCACGCGTATGCTATCGAAGATTTACGTAACACCCTTCGCACGGGCGGGCCAACTGGTCCTGATGACGGACCAATGCCTTCCACTTGCTGGACCTGTAAAGGCCCGGATGTTCCCCGGATAATGAACGAAGAAGGGGTAGCTGCCTATTATACCGGAAAATGGGTACGACTGGGTGCGGAGATAGTTAATCCCATAGGTTGCGCCGATTGTCATAACAACGAAACCATGGAACTTCAAATCTCACGCCCGGCGTTAGTAGAAGCGTTTCAGCGTCAGGGAAAAGACATTACTAAGGCCACCCATCAGGAGATGCGTTCACTTGTCTGCGCCCAGTGCCACGTGGAATACTACTTTGATAAACACAGGGAGGGTGCTGAAGGGGTCAATTATCTGACTTTTCCATGGGACAATGGTCAAAGTGTTGAGGCGATGGAAGCCTACTATGATGCCAAAGAATTTAGCGATTGGACGCATAAACTGAGTAAAGCTCCCATGCTTAAAGCGCAACATCCGGGCTACGAAATTTATCTCACGGGGATTCATGCTCAACGTGGCGTCAGCTGTGCCGATTGTCACATGCCCTATATGAGCGAAGGGGGTAAAAAATTTACCGACCACCATATTCAATCTCCATTGAATAATATTGAAAATTCATGTATGGTTTGTCACAAAGAAAAAACAGCACAATTAATCAATGATGTATATGAGCGTCAGGATAAGATTATCGAAAATCGTGATATACTCGAAAAATTATGTGTTCGCTTGCATGTTGAGGCTAAAATGGCATGGGATTTGGGAGCTGCCGATGCACAGATGAAAGCTGTTCTGATGGACATTCGTCATGCACAGTGGCGTTGGGATTATGCAGCAGCATCACATGGTGCATCATTCCATTCACCAGTTGAAATCTCCAGGGTAATCGCAGGTGGGATCAACATAGCTCAGGAAGGCCGCATTAAATTGGCTAGATTACTAATTGAATTAGGCTACAAAGGAGAAGTCCCTTATCCCAACATTACTACCAAAGCCCAGGCTCAGGAATATATTGGATTACCCATGGAGAAATTAATTGAGGAAAAGGAGTCCTTTAAAAAGAATTTGTTATCGCAGTGGGAAAAAGAGGCTGAGGCGCGCGAGGCTTCCATGCCTGTTATCTATAATAAATAAACTGATTGATTTTATTTACGGAAGGGTTATGTATCCTGTATAGTCATAACCCTTCTTCTATTGGGAAGTTATTATAAAAACCTGTCTCTTTGGGCTTTTTTTTATCCTATGATACAACAAAAAAAATACGATAACCCCATATGGAGCAACCCTTGGGGATATAGAGAGAGTTTTTTTATCGTTTCAGGGCTTTTGCTCAGTGGCTTTGCGCTTGAGTGGGCATCCGGTGGCACGGGAGTACCTGAATTCACTAACCTCTCATTAAATATCGCCGCAGGGCTGTTGGTAATATTTATTTTTACTGCCGGAATATTTTTCAGAAAACAAGTCTTTATCTTGTGGCTTTCGGGAATTCCTGCCGCAATCAGTGCTGTTACCGGGATTACGTTTATGGCTTTGTTGATGGGACTCACCATGCAACATGATGGATCCGCTCCCGGCTGGGTGGTACAACTGGGTCTGTCACATGTCACATCCTCCTGGCCCTATCTCTTGACTTCAGTCTATTTGTTGGTTGTGCTGGGAATTGCCGCTGCCAAACGCATAATTCCGTTTTCAACTAAAAATATTGGTTATATCCTGAATCATCTGGGGCTGTGGATCGTGATTTTTTCAGCCACTTTTGGTGCTACCAAGGTTGAACGACTTGAAATGAAGGTTAAAGAAGGAGAGATCGAATGGCAGGCATTTGATAAAAAAAACGATGTATGGGTGGAAATGCCTTTTGCGATTCGTTTGAATGATTTTGTCCTTGAACAATATGCACCAAAACTTGGGATAGTTGACAATATCACGGGAATGATTCTCCATGAAAATGGAAAGAACGTTATGCTTGTTGATTCAGTTGCTTCAGGAAACATGCTTGGATGGGATATTCGGTTGTTGACCTATCTTGAACAGTCGGGTAAGGCAGGAGAGGCCTATTATCTTAATAATGAAACAGGTGCCGCCCCGGCGGTAAAAGCGGAAGCCATTTCAGAAAACAAATCGGATACGGTGGTGGGTTGGGTAAGTTGTGGGAGTTTTAATCATTCTTACGAAGCATTAAAAATTAACGACCAACTTTCGTTGATTATGTTCTACCCTGAACCTAAGAAGTTTCTTTCTAAAATTGACATTCTAACGCCTGAGGGAGAGACAACCGCTGTTGAGTTGGAAGTGAATAAACCTGCCAAAGTGAAAGGATGGGAGATCTATCAGGTCGGGTATGATGATCAACTGGGTCGTTGGTCAGATACTTCGGTCATCGAATTTGTTCGTGACCCCTGGTTACCATTTGTATATACAGGAATATTCATGATGATTGCCGGTGCGATGACCCTTTTCTGGTCCGGACGAAATAACACACCCACTGACTTATGACCTGGATAAATTTCCCTACCTATGCCCTGCTCACTATACTGGGATGGACAATCGGAATGCTGATGAACGCCATCGGCAAATCGAATCTTGTAAAACAGTTGGGCATTGCTTTGGTGATTGCAGGACAACTTGTACTTACTTTATTCCTGCTCAAACTATGGATGATACTCGACCGTCCACCGATGCGTACATTGGGAGAAACGCGATTGTGGTACAGCTTTTTTCTGCCAATCATTGGGCTAATCACCTACCAACGATGGAAATACCAGTGGTTTTTAGTGTACAGTCTGCTATTGGCCTGTCTGTTTTTGGGGTTCAACCTCGCCTATCCGGAAAATTATTCCAAAACACTGATGCCTGCCTTACAAAGTCCCTGGTTTGTACCTCATGTGATTGTTTATATTTTCTCATATGCACTTCTAGCTGCCAGTAGTCTGGTGGCAATTAAGGGACTGGTGTTTCATTATTTTAAAGGCCGGGAATCCGGGCATCAAACGCTCGCGTTGGCAGATAATCTGGTGTTCATTGGATTTGCCTTTTTAACCTTAGGATTGTTATTTGGAGCTCTGTGGGCAAAAGAAGCCTGGGGACATTATTGGACATGGGATCCCAAAGAAACCTGGGCATTCTTAACCTGGATAGTATATTTAGTCTATATTCATATCCGGTATCAACATGGTCAAAAAGAACTTTGGGCTCTGTGGATACTTGGATTGGCGTTTGTCGTATTGCTGGTTTGCTGGTTTGGCGTAAATTACCTTCCGTCAGCAGCTAACAGCGTGCATGTGTATACCAGGGATTAAAACGTAACATTCGCTGATAAAAACCAGTAATTATTTGGCAGGCTGGTTTATCCGAATCATTGTCAATCTTTCTGTTTCACTGTGTTTTTATTTCTTGATTTTACTTCAGCTTTTTAGAATGACCCTTTCTGGCCAGAAATGAGACAAATGTTGTCAATCCAACAAACAATGTTTTTCCAGATATGCAAGATCCAGCACCCTGATAGCCTTGCCTTCCTGAACGATAATATTAGACTTTTCAAGCGAACCCAATGCCCTGATCATCGTTTCGTAGGTAGTTCCGGCTATGCTGGCTATATCTTTACGTGTCGGGGTATATTCAAGCAATGTATTATCGTTACTACTAAATCCAAAGGCCCTGATAATAGTCATAAGTGCTACAATCACTTTTTCTTTAGCCTTTAACCCTGCCGTCAACTTCATCCTTTTTTCAGCAGCATTGAGTTCGTCGGCATAAAACAGCATCATTTGGAAAGCAAACTCTGAATTGGCTTTTACTGCGCTATAGAATACATCAACAGGTATAAATGTCACTTCCGAATCCTCAAGGGCAATGGCTGTTACCGGATAGATCATTTTTTTACCAAATCCTCTATGACCTAACAATTGTTCCTCTTTAGCCAACCGAATGATTTGTTCCTTTTCACCATCTATTGTAACTACTTTAATCTTACCTGAATAAATCTGGAATATACCTTTAATGGGATCGCCGGCAGAAAATATCGTAGCTCCGGCAGGATAAAGCATGGATGTTTTGTGAAAACTGATTAAGGTTTTCCACTCAGGTGAACAATATTTGTTGATGAAACATTTATAATGTGTACAGGTTTCACATTTTCTTTTCATGCGATATTATTTGATAATTGAGATAACCAAAACAGCAATAATTTTTACTGTATTTCCATGCCGGCAAGTTTAGCTAATGCAGCCTCATCGGCAACATAATAATTCCATATTCGTTTTCTCAGGATTCCTTCTTCAATGAATTTAGCTAATGTCCGAGAAAAACTGGTTCGCGAAATATTTGCAAAAGTAGCCAATTCATGCAAACTTATGCCAAAGTCAATTTGCCTGGAAGTATTGTCAGCGTAACCAAAAGCATTAATCACCCTAACCAATGTATAGGCCACTTTTTCTTGCGAGGTTCGCATGCCGGAAATTTGGAAAGTCTGTTCAGACAATAATAATTCATCCGCGAAAAACATCATCATGTAAACCGCCAGGTCCTTATTTTCTCTCACGAGTTTAAAAAAGTCTTCATTTGAAATGGATGCTATTTCTGATTCGTTAAGTGTTTTTGCAGATATAGGATAAACCATTTTTTCACTAAATCCCCTGTGGCCAAGTACCTGCCCAGAGCCCGCCAGTCGAATTATATCTACTTTATTTGTTTCTTTTTCCAGCGTGACTTTTGCTTTACCTGAACACAAAATATAAATATTTTTTACTAGTTCACCTGCGTTGAAAATAGAATAATTTGCGGGAAGATAGAGACTTGATTTGCTATTTT
Organism: Bacteroidales bacterium; assembly: GCA_030690365.1. Lineage (GTDB taxonomy): Bacteria > Bacteroidota > Bacteroidia > Bacteroidales > F082 > UBA6244. The sequence continues at coordinate 22,153 of JAUYGX010000072.1, forward strand.
GCGTGTACGCCAACCAATCGGGCAAGCAGTACATATTGATTGGGCACCGTTTGTTGGTGCAGTTATTACAGTTCATAATTACGGGTTTCTTATTATTGCTCCGGGGCTCTGATAGAACCACCAATTAAGAAATAAACAGATTAAATAATACACTGCAAAGCCATACAGCGCATACTCTGGTGTATCATTTTGAATTTGTTGTCCGAATACTTTTGGGATAATGAAAGCGCCGTATGCGGCAATGGCTGCAGTCCATCCAAGAACCGGCCCGGCCTGCTCTTTACTGAAAATATAGGGAATGCTTCGGAATGTTGAGCCATTTCCAATGCCTGTGGTTAAAAACAGAATCATAAAACACCCAAAAAATGGCCACCAGTATTCTTCGGGAGTGGAACTGTTTTTTGCTTGTACCACAAAATAGGCTACAGCAACTGTTGCCAGGATCTGTACCAGGGTGCTCATGGCAGTTACCTTTGCGCCACTGTTAATTTTATCAGAGAGCCAGCCACCAACCGGGCGGATTAGTGCACCGATTACAGGACCCAGAAAAACCCACATTAAAAAATTAGGTGCATTGGGATTGAGGTACGATGGATCCTCAGGATTGCTGAACACGAAAATATCCTGGCACAACTTTGGAAAAGCTGCCGAGTAGCCGATAAATGAACCAAAGGTCATCGTGTATATAATGGTCATGATCCAGGTGTGCTTGTTATTAAATATGGCAAATTGCTTGTTCAGGTTTGCTTTAATATCTCCCGGAGTGGCATATTTCATAAGCACGAGGGTAAGAATAACCACGACAGGCAATACGATCCAGGTATTTAAATGCAAACCAATCAATAAATAGGCTCCAATAAATGTTGCAATAAGCCCTAAAGCAGTCATATACAATGTTTTTCCTATCCCCTGCAAAGCAGAAGGCATTTTCGGGGTACCTGTAATCACATTGTTCATTCCAAAAAATGCAGCACCTGCCGCCAGCACAAGTATTGGAACCCAGACCCATCCTGCATTCTGAAATCCGGATAATGCCTCACCAAAAACATTAGGTTCAGCATTGCCAACAACAGCAAAAAAAGAAAAACCAATAATCCATGGAATTACTTTTTGCATAACACCAACACCCAGGTTACCAATTCCGGCATTTAGCCCAAGTGAGGTTCCCTGCATCCTTTTTGGAAAGAAGAAGCTGATGTTGCTCATGGAAGACGAGAAATTACCCCCGCCAAAACCGGAAAGTGCTGCAAAAAAGGCAAAAGTCAGGTATGGTGTATTTACATTCTGCAAAGCGAAGCCAACCCCGATAACCGGTATAAGCAGTAACAAGGTAGTCGTGAATATTACATTCCGGCCTCCACCTAACGAAATCAAAAATGAATTTGGTATTCGGAGTGTTGCACCTGCAAGCCCGGCAATAGCAGGTAAAGTATAGTAAAGGTTATTGATTTCCTTTAACGTTTCGGTTACTTCCTCATGGCTCATACCGTCTGTAATCATGCCAAAATTAAAGCCAAACGCCTTCATTTTAGTAGCAATGATGCTCCACATAATCCATACTGCGAATGCCAGAAGCAATGCAGGAATGGAAATCCACAGGTTTTTTGTTGCGATTCTGTTGCCGGTTTTTTTCCAGAAATTCTCGTCTTCGACATTCCAGTTCGATAGATTTATTTTCAGCATAATATCATATTTTGGAAGTAATTTTTATAAAATTTCTCATCCATTAAAATGCAGTACTATTCATCAGCAAACGAGCCTTTCGGCTCACGAAGCATAATCCAACAAAATATAAAACTGGCAAGCGCTCCGGCAGAGAGAATATAAAAGAAAGTTTTGTCATCTACCAGTGAATACAGCACCAGGTAAACTACTGCCCCAACATTGCCGTAGGCACCGGCCATACCAGCGATTTGCCCGGTTTGCTCTTTCTTAATCATGGGAATGATAGCGAAGGTGGCTCCTTCGGCCCCCTGAACGAACATCGAAGTAAGGATAGTAATTACAACAGCCACTACCAGCCACCACATCCCATCAAATAACGGATTGAGTTGCCGAATTCCGTCAGCACCCATTTCACCGTATTTGGCAATAATAGCCATAAAGAAAAACCCTACGACAATACCAAACATATATATTAGCATCGTTCTTTTGCGGTTGTTCATTTTATCTGAAAGCAATCCACCCAATGGCCTGGCAAAAAGGTTTACAAAAGCAAACGATGCGGCAATAATCCCTGCAAAAGTGGCTGTCATAATCAGGCTGCCTTCGCTGTTAGTCATGTTTCTGAAAACATTCTCAAAAAACATCGGCAGCATTGAAACAACAGCCAGTTCGGCCCCGAAGTTGGCAAAATAGGTACTGTTCAGGGCAGCCACATTTCCCCATCGATATCTTTCGTTTTCGGGTATGCCTGCCTTTAAAATGGGGAGGTTAACCTGAAGAACTTTTATTACATGAACTATATAAATTAAGACGAGTATGGCATAAATAGCGTAAAGTAAATCGGACGTCAAAATAGGCTCTCCTTCAACCATTACACTTCCAATTTTCCAGGCAAGAACACCCATAGCCCCCACCAGCGGAAAAGACCAGACAAGATACTGAACCAGGTCGCGGTAAGAGGTAACCGTCATGGGTTGAGTTTTTATGGCTTTTTTAAAATGATAGGCTTTTGTTGCACCTTCTTTTGGAACATCTTTTACCAAAAAATAATAGGCTATTCCATAGGCCAATGAAACCCCGGCATTGATAGCCAGTGCATATCTCCATCCGTCTTCGCCGCCAAAAAAGTGAATGGCGATCCATGGCAATGTCATCGCCGCCCAGGCTGAACCAAAATTTCCCCATCCGGCATAAAAACCTTCGGCACGGCCTACCATCTTGGGAGGAAACCACTGTGCCACCATACGGATACCTATCACAAAACCGGCACCTATCGAACCCAGAATTAACCTTGAAATAAGCATCTGAATAAATGTGTTTCCGAAAGCAAATAAAAATGCCGGTACTGACATCACTATCATCAGCAGGCTGAAAACTATACGGGGCCCATACCTGTCGATTAAGGCACCAACCACAATCCTTGCCGGGATGGTAAGGGCCACATTGCAAATGGCCAACACCTTGATGTGGTCTTTGGTAAGCCAGTCAAGGTTTTCGAGCATGGTTGTGGCCATAGGTGCCATGTTGAACCAAACATAAAAAGTGATAAAAAACGCAATCCAGGTATAATGAAGCGTTCTAATCCTTTCTTGTTTAAAATCAATTAATTCGGGTAATGCCATGCTGTGGATTTATGTTAATTAGAATTTGTAATTCGATGTTATTAATTATTCTTTGACCTCACTCCATTTACCAGTTTTTTCGATTTTCGGATTGTCTTGCGATCCCAATTCCAGATTACATATTGATAGGGCCGCCAGATATAGGAAAACGGATAAACCAGGAAATGCATAAACCTGGTGAACGGGATGATTCCTATAATTGTAAAACCAGAAATGATATGGATTTTTACAGCAAGCGGCATTGCTGAAACGGCTGCAATATCAGGAGTAAACATAAAAATCGATTTAATGTATGGCGTCATCGTCCCGGCGAACCAGGATGAACCCCACCTGAAAAAAAAGGCGATCCAAAGTCCTGAAATAATCTGAACCGCAAGGATAACATAAACAACAATATCCATTTTATTGGCAACCACTATTAACCGCTTATGCTTTAACCTACGCACAATCAATAAATACAAACCAAAGAAAGCCGAAATGCCAAACCCCAACGCGACTATTTCCAAAATAAGCAAACGAACTGGCACACTGTTCCACAAAAGAACACTTCGGGGAAATAAAAATGCAACTAAGTGGCCAAAGAACAAGTACAACAGGCCCCAGTGAAAAGGACGGCTTCCATAAAACAACTCCCTGGTTTCAAGGAACTGTGTGGACAATGAAGATACTTTAAAACCAAAATTTAAGTACCTGAAAATGGAACCGACCAACATAACCGTAAGTGCCGCATAGGGCAACCCAATAAAGAAAAAATTATTGAACATAATTATATGGTTTTATGTTTATGACAAAATGAATCGCAAATAACAGACTTGGGTGAGGACATCACAAAATCCCTGTCACCATTAAATACCTCCTCCGGCATTGCAAATTCCATCAAACCTTTCCCGTTAAAATCGCGTTGTAGGAATACCAACAAAACCTCCAGTATTTCCTTATAATAATGTGTAGTAATATTCTTGAATCTGGTAAGCATAAATCTGATTGCCGGCATTGTAATAATGAAACCAAGTTCGTCTGCAAAATCCGGGTCTGTTGTTTTTGAGAGAAGTGTTAGCACATTGGGCAGGTGGTCTCCCAATTCGCTGCCACAATCTATCCCGGTTTTTTTGTGCTCACTTTGAAGGTTTACAAGCAATTGAGCTCTTTTGTAATCCTCCCCAAACAACACATACCCAATATCAAGGTAACATATTGCCTGTACATCAAAGGTTTTTAGGTAATATTCCTGCTGCTCCCTGATTGACAATTGGTTGTGTTCGCTAATTTGTTGTTGTAACGCTGGGTATCTTTCAGGTAGTTCAACTAAAATCATATCAAGGAATTCATTGGAGTATTCTCCTGCCTGTTCATTGGGATAACTGAACATATTGGCTACAATTTTATAATGACTAAGATTTTTCATTTCCATTTCGTATTTACAGCCCTCTTTTCGGTGGTTCCTTAAAACCGAAGCCATGGTTTCCTTTCACATCAGCCGTACTTTCCAGCATTTCCATGGCTTCTTCGCGGTGAGCTGCCGGAATTACAAACCTTTCACTGAATAAAGGCAGAGAAGTAAGCCGGAAAATGGCATCAGCCGTATCTTTATCCATCGAAACCTCTTTCATGGGGTCCGTGACTTCATTTTCGGGCAAATCGCCAACTGTTACATTTCTGCGGTGCAACCTTACAGCCATCAATTTTTTCAGGACTACTTCGATTGTTTTTTCATTTCCGGCACTAAACAGGTTGGCAAGGTATTTCATCGGTAACCTTGATTTTTCAATAGCTCCCCAAAATGATTCACTCGTCGTTTCATAAGTACCGTTTTCAACAAAAGCCATGGTTGGCAACAATGGCGGTACGTAAAACAAGTTAGGTAATGTCCTGAATTCAGGATGTAAAGGCAGCGCCAATCCCCATTTTTTTACAAATTTATAAACTGGCGATTTCTGGGCTGCATCAATTGTGGAGTCTGCAATTCCATTTTCTTTTGCCGCTTTTATAACTTCCGGATCAAATGGATCCAGGTAAATTTCCAATTGCCTGTCAACCAATTCGCTTTCAGGACAAGAGGCTGCTGCTTCAATTTTATCGGCATCGTATAACATGACGCCCAGATATCTGATACGTCCAACGCATGAATGCATACATGCCGGGATCTGACCTGATTCAAGACGAGGATAACACAACAAGCATTTTTCTGATTTGCCTGTGTTCCAATTGTAATAACTTTTTTTATAGGGACAAGCTGTAACACACATTCTCCATGCCCGGCATTTTTTCTGGTTGATGAGTACAATACCGTCCTCTCCCCTTTTGTAAATGGCACCAGAAGGACAGGCGGCTACACAAGCCGGGTTGAGGCAATGGTTGCACATGCGGGGCAGATAGTGCATTGTCATCCGCTCAAGTTGAAACATGGCTTCCTGTTCCTGGGCCGACAGGTTTTTGAAATTCACATCTTTTCGTGCATATTCCTGGCTTCCTGACAAGTCATCATCCCAGTTTGGTCCTGATTTTGGGGTAATATACTCCCCAGTTATTAATGAAACCGGACGGGCAACAGGCTGGTCATCCCCTTCTTCTGCTTCAAACAGATGTTCGTATTGATAGGTCCATGGTTCGTAATAATCGTCAATTACAGGCAAATTCGGGTTGTGAAACATATTCTTTAATCCTTTGAACTTACCAGCACCTTTCAGGCTCAGTTTTTTGCCTTTTATCTCCCATCCGCCTTTATATATATCCTGGTCTTCCCATTTGCTTGGATAGCCGGTGCCGGGTTTGGTTTCCACATTGTTCCACCACATATATTCAGCACCTTTGCGATCGGTCCAGATGTTTTTGCATGCGATGGAACAGGTATGGCACCCGATGCATTTATCGAGATGGAACACCATTGAAATTTGTGATCTTATATCCATTTTTCGGTTATTTTAAAATTCGACTTTATCCATTTTCTGCACCAATACAAAAGTGTCACGATTTACACCTACAGGCCCCCAATAATTAAAGTGGTAGGTAAACTGTCCGTATCCGCCAACCATCAGGTTAGGCTTGAGATGAATTCGGGTAAAACTGTTGTTTATACCAGAGCGTTTTCCTCCTCTTACCTGTGATTTTGGTGTTGAATAAGTACGTTCTACGGCATGATACACAAAGCACACCCCTTTCGGTATCCTTGCGCTCACACAGGCCCTGGTGGAATATACCCCATTGTCATTGAAAACTTCTACCCAGTCATTATCCTTTATTCCCATTGCTGCGGCATCTTCCTCGCTTAACCAGCATGGTTCCATACCTCTGGATAGGGTAAGCATTCGAAGTGTATCGCCGTAGGTGGAATGTATATGCCATTTTCCGTGGGGCGTAAGTACATTCAGCAATTTTGCTTTTCCTGTAGCTACTGTCTTTCGTAACTCACCATAAGCCTCTGGCCTTGGAGATGGTTTGTAGGTTGGAAGGTGCTCACCAAACTTGATGTATCCTTCATGATCCAGATAAAAATGTTGACGACCGGTAAGCGTACGCCATGGCACCAAACGTTCAATGTTGTAGGTATATGCTGAATAGGCCCTGCCATCAGTCAGTAATCCTGACCAAACCGGTGAGTTAAGATAACGGTGAGGTCTGGTCTGCAAATCTTTGTAATTCATCCTGACATTTTTGTTTCCTTCGGAAAGGTCACAAAGTGCCAGGCCTGTTTTCTTTTCGGCAACTTGATATGCCCTGTGCGCAAGCTCCCCGTTGGTTAGGCTTGAAAGGCGAAGAACTGCATTGGCTGCTTCCTCATCTTCATAAATGGAAGGGTATTCAACACCGTCAATTTTTCTGACATGATCACGATCGTTCAGCATTTGTTCGTAAAAGTCAGTAGAATCGTAGCTGTTTCCATGAGCACCCAGGCCAGTTTTCATATTGGGTCCCAGACTGATGTACTTATCATAGACTTTGGTGTAATCCCTTTCCACAACAACAAGCCCGTGCATGGTTTTTCCGGGAATGGGTTCGCATTCGCCTTTACTCCAGTCTTTAATGTGGCGTTGAGAGATTTCGCCAGGACTGTCATGAGAAATAGGCGTATTGACAATATCCTTTACCGGTTTGTTAAAATGGGTTTTTGCCAATTCACTGGTAACCCTTGCTATTTCCCTGAAAATCACCCAGTCACTTTTCGATTCCCAAACCGGGTCGATGGCTGCAGACAGTGGATGGATAAAGGAATGCATGTCGGTACTGTTCAGGTCGGTTTTCTCGTACCATGAGGCAGCAGGAAGTATAATATCGGAATACAATGCCGATGTATCCATCCTGAAATTCAGGTTGACGATGAGATCCATTTTTCCTTTAGGGCTTTCGCTCCGCCATTTCACATCTTTTACAAACTGGTCGGCAACATCTTCAGCTATTGAATTGTGGTGCGTCCCTAAATAATGTTTTAAGAAGAACTCATGCCCTTTGGCACTTCCTCCAATCGCATTGCCCCTCCAAATATACCAGACACGAGGGAAACTGACCTCTTCATCAGGCTCGGCCACGGCATGGACAATTTCTTTGCTTTTCAGTTTTTCGACTACATATTTTTTAATTTCATCATCAGTTCTTGCTCCTGCTTTCTCGGCATCGGCAACTATTTCAAAATTGTTTTTGTTGTATTGAGGATAAAATGGCATCCAACCATTGCGAACCGATTTTACGGTCATATCGGCAGAATGCAATTGAGACAACTCATTTTTCGGAACCGTATTATAATCAGAATGATTGCCATCATAACGCCACTGGTCAGAATTCATGTAGTGCCAGATAGGTGTTTGTTGCAACCTTGGAGGGCCCTGCCAATCCTTTCCTGACATGATTGAACTCCAAGAATCAACCGGCGCCAGTTTCTCCTGTCCGACATAATGGTTCATCCCGCCACCGTTTACCCCGATACAGCCAGTGAGCATAAGAGCCATTGTTCCCGCACGATAAATAAGGTTGCTATGGTACCAATGGTTGATCCCTGCCCCGATGATGATGCTACATTTTCCATTCGTCGTTTCCGCAGTACGGCTCCATTCACGGGCAAACTGCAAAACGGTTTTTGGGCCAATTCCGGTAAATATTTCTTGCCATGCCGGAGTATAGGCTGATTCTTTTTCATCGTACGAAGCCGGATAATCGCCTCCCAATCCACGATCAACGCCATATTGGGCCATGATAAGGTCGTAAACTGTAGTTACTTTTACAAGGCCATCTACGGTTTCTATATGTTTTACAGGTACGCCTCTTTTCGCGATAATCTCATTTCCGTATTCAATAAAATCAAGCTGAAGGATTTCATCATTTTTATCGAGTAGAGTTAAAATCGGGTCGTAAATTTTACCTGTTTCGGCATCCTCAAATTTCATGTTCCAGTTGCCGTCATTACTGTCCCAACGATGTCCCGAACTTCCACCCGGACAAACAAGGTCACCGGTTTTTGAATCTATATTCAGAAATTTCCATTCACCATTTTCGATGTCTTTATACTTATTGACTTTCCCGGCCCTCAACATTTGTCCCGGAACAAGTTTTCCATCCTGTTCAATAACCTCAACAAGGAAGGGGCTGTCAGTGTACCTTTTTGTGTAATCAATAAAATAAGGAACTTGTTTTTCGTGATGGTATTCTTTTAAAATAACATGAACTACCGCCATCCAGAAGGCACCATCCTGCCCTGCATGAACCGGAACCCATTTATCAGCATATTTGGCCACCATATTAAAGTCGGGTGCAAAAACAACCGTTTTGGTTCCATTGTGTCTCGATTCAGCAAAAAAATGGACATCCGGCGTACGGGTCATCCCCAGATTGGCACCCATACAAGCGATAAATTTTGAGTTGTACCAATCGGCACTTTCGGCCACGTCCGTTTGCTCTCCCCAAATCTCAGGAAAAGAGTTGGGCAGGTCGCAATACCAATCATAAAAACTGAGGTTGACACCACCCATTAATTGTAAAAAGCGTGAACCTGCAGCATAGCTTAGCATTGACATAGCTGGTATTGGAGAAAAGCCAACCAGCCTGTCAGGACCGTATTTTTTGGTAGTATAAATATTTGAAGCCGCTATAATCTCCAGAGCTTCATCCCAGTTAACACGTCTCAGTCCGCCTTTTCCCCTTGCTGTCTGATACCTTTTTCTGGTTTCAGGGTTGTTTTGTATATTTTCCCAGGCTTTCAGAGCGTCACCTGTTTTGGCTTTTTCTTCATTAAAAATATCCAGCAAAGCTCCTCGTATCATCGGATATTTTACCCGGATCGGGCTGTACAGATACCAGGAAAACGAAATACCACGCTGGCAACCTCTCGGTTCGTAAGGTGGCAACGATTTTTCAAGCAAAGGATAATCGAGTGCCTGGGTTTCCCAAACCACGATACCATCTTTTACATGGATGTTCCAACTACATCCACCGGTACAATTCACACCATGTGTGCTTCTTACAACTTTATCGTGTTGATATCGGTTTCGGTAAAACTCTTCCCACTGACGGGTTTTTGGGGAAATTAAATCTTTGATCCAACTCATAAAAATATATGTTACCTTAGTTAATTACTTTTGAGGGCCTGTCAAGGATTTCCCGGTTTACCGGAAATTTTTTCCTTTTAAAATATAATAGGACCGTGCTCATAAAAATCGTTACAAAGACCACCAATCCAAAAAATGCAAACGTGGTGCTGAAATCGGTCGGTCGCTGGTAATATCTTTCTTCACTGACATTTTTAAGGTAGGCTGTCACGTTAATCACTTCTTCTTCAGTTAAGTCATGATTCGTAAAAGCAGCAGTCATTACAGGAAAAGGAGGGCTTTTAATTACAGCAGCTATTCCGGCACTTCCCAATATATCGTACGATTCGGTAAGGTCCTTGGCAAGGGTTCCACTGCTAAAAATTCTTTCGTCCTTTACTTTATGACAACCAACACAGGCAGGACCTTCATTTGTAAAAGGCTGTTTTCCGGAAAAAAGCAGAAGCCCGACCTTGATATTTTCCAAAGTTGTCCCGCTTAAGATATCGGTTATCACAGTCTGTTCCTGAGCACCATCGCTTATGTCCGAGCTGATATAGTTAAGGATACTAACAATCTGCGCTTCAGAATAGGCAACATCTGGCATCATAATGCTGTTGTATTCTTTGAAGATAGCCACCGCATCTGTATCACCACTTTTTATGACCGTTGTTGAGGATTTAATAAACGGAACCAGCCATTCCTTACTTCTTTTCTGGTTTATCCCCGACAAATCCGGTCCTACCAACCTGCCTTTTCCAATAGTGTGGCAGGCAGCGCAGGTTGTTTTAAAAAGTTGTTCACCTTCATCAGCTCTGCCAATGGTAAACAAAAATATTCCAACAATCAATAAAATGGAGTTCATTAGGTTCTTGTTCATGAAAAACAGGATTAGAATTCGGAGGTAAAAATATTACTATTTTATTCTCTATTATCCTTTTTTATGATCGTGGTCATAATTTAGATTTAATCTAAATATTTAATAATATATTCATATGTTTTATATTTAGTTTGTTGTAGTGATATTTATTGATCTATCTAATCTTCTGACTTGTTAAATTATGTTTACTATCATATATATTCAGCATTATCATACCGTAAGAAGTCAGGTTCACATCAATTCAATAAAAAATAAAGAAATACTTTTCTGTCCAATTGCCGGTTAACCATCACGATCGAAAACTTTTTATAAAACAAAGGAATTAATTTTTCCTTGTTGATAAATAATAGTGGATATATCTATCCACTATATAAATTAAATAACTACCTTTGCCTCCTAAATAAGATAATGTGTTTTCAAAATCTTGCGAATACGGAATAAGGGCTTCAATATACATTGCCGAACAATCGTTATTGGACAAAAAAGTAAGCTTAAAAGAGGTGGCCAAAGCCATCAATTCGCCGGAGGCTTACACTTCAAAGATATTGCAACAACTTGCCTTAAATAAAATTATACACACAGATAAAGGGCCAACGGGAGGTTTTTCGATGGACAATACCGTGATTGAAGATGTAAATTTAGCCGCAATTGTATTCGCGATTGATGGTGACAATGTATATAATGGTTGTGGATTGGGATTGCCCAGTTGCAATGAAAATATGCCCTGCCCTGTACACGCTCAATTTAAAAGAATAAGGGAAGATCTAAAAAATATGCTTGAAACGACAACGATGAAATCTTTAACCCTGGGCTTGGTCGGGGGATCAACTTTTTTGAAAAGGTAAAAAAATTTAAATTAATAGTGGATATACTTATCCAATAATATAAACAAATTAAATCTAATAAAATGAATATATCACAGGACCAAATTATCGGTGAATTGGTAGCGCAAGACTACCGCACAGCATCGGTTTTTAAAAAATACGGAATAGACTTTTGCTGCCAGGGCAACACTACCATTAATAATGCTTGTGAAAAGAAAAGCATCGATGCCGGAATAGTGCTAAAGGACCTGGATGAAGTTGCCCGGGAAAAAGGAAGTACAATCGATTATCAAACATGGCCATTGGACTTGCTGGTCGATTATATCGTGAAAAAGCACCACCGGTATGTGGAAGAAAAATCCGTGGAAATAATACCCTATCTGAATAAAATATGCGAGGTTCACGGCGAACGACATCCTGAACTTTTGGAAATTAATGACCTTTTTAACCTTTCCGTTGGGGTGCTGGCCCAGCATATGAAGAAAGAAGAATTGGATTTGTTTCCTTATATCCAAAAAATGGTTCAAGCCAGACAAGAAGGCACTAAAATAGTTGTGCCTGGCTTTGGCAGCATTAAAGACCTGATAAGCATAATGGAGGAAGAACATACCATCGAAGGTGACCGCTTTAGAAAAATTGAGGAACTGAGCAATCAATATACAACGCCCGCAGATGCCTGTAATACCTACCGGGTAACAATTGCACTATTGAAAGAATTTGAAGATGATTTGCATTTGCATATTCATTTGGAGAATAATATTTTGTTTCCAAAGTCTATTAAATTGGAGAAGGAATTAATTTCATACTAAACTTAAATCATGATACCTGATGAAAAAAGAAAATATAATAACGTTGGATGTGAGGCCTATCCTGGCATCTGGCACCGATCCTTTTATGACCATCATGTCGGCACTCGACAAACTTCCTGCCGGACATACCCTGGAAATTGTCAATTCGTTTGAGCCTATCCCACTATTAAATAAGCTGAAAAAAGAGGGTTATGATTATAAAACTGATCGCTCGGATATTTCTGTAGTACATACCTTTATTGAAAAAATAGAAGATCAACCAGTTGAAGAAATCAAACTGACTTCCAAGCGTGAATCCATGTCGTTTGAGGAATGTGAATCCAAATTCAAAGGGCGCATGGTGGAGTTGGATGTGCGCCACCTGGAGATGCCCATGCCGATGGTTACCATTCTCGAATCGCTTGAAACATTAAAAGTAGGAGAGGCCTTGTTTGTCCACCATCAAAGGTTGCCACAGTTCCTGTTGCCCGAATTGGAAGACCGACGTTATATCTGGGCTTCAAAAGTAGTGGATGAAGGCAATACCAAATTGATAATCTTTAAGTAATGCAGCCGGGTTTAAGTACTAAAAACGCACCTTCTATCTGGGTGGTGGCGCCTCATTTTCTGGTGGGCACCCTGGTTTTTTTAATCGCTACCACTATGCTGGCATTCAATCAGGATGCCTTGTTAGACTATCACATTAGTGGTCCCGTGTTGGCGATTGTTCACCTATTGATACTGGGATGGATCACCACGGTCATATTCGGCGCACTTTATCAGCTGATTCCTGTCATCATGGAAGTAAAGCTTTACAGCGAAAGATTGGCATACATCACACTGGTCAGTCTTCTTTCCGGGCTAATTATCATGGTGTTGTCTTTTTTGGATTTCCGATTTCAACTGACATTGGGATTTGAAATTGGCGGATCATTGGTTTTTAATGCCATGGTATTGTTTGCTGTCAATACTTTTAAAAGTGCGGCCAGAGCTGAAAAAAAGTCCATACACGGTTTATTTATTCAGACATCAGTTATTTATTTGATACTAACGGTACTTATGGGCCTTTTTATACTTTTCAATTTGTCGTACAATGTGTTACCTATACCACATACCACTTTGTTGGCCGTTCATTCGGCACTGGGTCTGGTGGGGTGGTTTATGATGCTCATTATAGGCGTGGCTTCCAAGTTGATGCCCATGTTTCTAATCGTACACAAAACAAAATTGGCCTGGTTGAAAATGGCCTTTTGGTTTCTGAATGCAGGTATTTGGATGGTGATGATCAACGCTTTTTTCTTTTCTTTCAACTTTTACCTTAATCTGATTTCATTGGCTGCCATTTTAATGGGATTGTTGTTGTTTTTAAGATTTAACATGGATGTCTTTACAAGGCGTTTGAGGCGAAGACTGGACATCGGGATGAAACTGTCGGTGGTTGGATTGTCGTTTCTGGCTCTGAGTATCATTGCGTTTATTCTGTTGTTTTTCAATAACGGAGCAATTCCGCTTCCCGGAGGCAGGATGGAAATCATTTTCGGTGTGCTGTTATTATATGGCTTCTTTTCAGGATTAATTCTGGGGCAAACATACAAAACCCTGCCATTTATTATTTGGCTGTTTCACTATCAGTCGATGGTGGGAAAAGCCAAAGTGCCCATGCCTGCCGATTTGTACAAGCATAAATTGGCCGAATTCCACTTATATACTTTTATTGCCAGTCTGGTGGCGCTTATAACGGGACTGGCATTCTCCATTGAATGGTTGGTGATGATTGGCATCTTGTTGATGGTGATTACCGCTATCCTTTATTCCCTTAATACCATTGGAATGATTTTTCATAATAAAAAGCAACTAACATGATACAAAAGACTTTTAATGCCGAGGAAACCAAAGTACGCGAACTTTTAAAACAAATCCCTGACCCTGAAGTTGAAGTCAATATTGTGGATTTGGGTTTAATTTATCACATACGTAAGGATGATGAAGCCAAAACCCTGGAAATAGATATGACCCTAAGCACACCCGGGTGTCCTGTGGGCGACACCATCATTCAGCACATTCAAAATCTGCTTGACATCAATTATCCTGATTTTAATGTGAGCGTTAACTTGATCTGGGAGCCTGAATGGACTCCGGATTTTATCACTCCTGAAGGAAGAGAACAACTGTACTAACCAATTTCAATGCAGTTTTCGAAAGTTGCCGGGTAGACCGTCAGTTCGATTATTTTCCTTGCTCAAAATTCTTCTAAAAAACCTCTATCACTGGCACGCGTTTAGCGATAGCGCAACGCGTGACAAAACATTCCAATTCATCTCCCCATTTGAGAATCATCTGCCCATTTTAAAATTTTCTTTCCCAACCCCAATGTAAAACCAATAAAAATAATTCCTGGATTTACCCCACCAAATACCCGATGATCCATTTACAATGAAAAACCGGATTAAAATATCTATAAAAGTTTAAAATCCAATATTGTATGAAAATGAAATTAAATGACGACCAAAATGATTAATATCAACTTTACCTGTATAGCACATTTAGCGGAAATAAGTGCAGTAGGTAGTTAGTACGGAGTTAGTTTTCATTTTAAGTCAACATATAAATTGACATCAAACAATATATAGTCAACATATATATTTACATATTTCTTGCATATGTCGACTATAAAGTTTACATTTGTAACTAAATAAATAAAAATCGAAATGCGTAACCAGAGAAAACTTTTATTAGAGCAATTAGACCGCAAACTTAAACCATTCAATGGCACTGAAATAGTTATTATTCCAGATAAAGGGTGGATTAATACTATTAGGACTACCATAAATATGACCTTGAAGCAGTTGGGGATAAAGCTTAAGATGACAAAACAGGGAGTTAAAAGAATAGAAGAAAGTGAAGCTGCAGGAACTATAACAATTAAATCATTAAAAGAAGTTGGTAATGCATTAGAAATGAAATTTGTTTATGGATTTGTTCCATTCGATGGATCTATTGATTCTCTTCTTAATCGGAGATCAAAAATCCTTGCTGAGAAAATAATACTCCGGACTAATCATAATATGATGCTCGAAGATCAAGCAATAGGAAAAGGAAATCTTAAAAGCGCAATCGAAGAATTATCTCAAGAAATTAAAATTGAACTGAAAAAGACAATATGGGACTAGATTTTCAATATATAGATGGCCAAACACCTCTATGTGAAGAGGAGAAAAAAGGTTTACTGATAAAATCAATTACCACAAGAAGAGAATTAGACGAACTTGAACAACTGAATATTGAGCAAGCTGTAGAATGGACTTTGAATAATAAATTTGTGAAAGAAAAGATACTATCAGAAGAATTTATCAAAACTGTCCATAAAAAAATGTTTGGAGACGTTTGGAAATGGGCGGGAACCTTTAGAAAGTCAGAGAAAAACATTGGTGTCGACTGGATAAGGATTGGCGTTGAACTAAGGATACTGCTAGATGATACAAAATTTTGGGTTGAGTATAAAACATATCATCCTGATGAAATCGCCATTAGATTTAAACATCGTTTAGTAAATATTCATTGTTTCCCAAATGGCAACGGCAGACATTCTAGACTTATGGCTGATATTATAATTGAGTCTGTATTTGGAAGGGAAGTATTTACTTGGAACAATTCCAATCTTGTAAAACCTGATAATGCTCGCAAAGAATATATTGATTCAATTAGAAAAGCTGATATTGGGATTATTGATCCACTTCTTGAATTTTCCAGAAAATGAAACTTTAAATAAAAACGAAAGCCAATACACGGTATAAAAAATTGCCGAAACATTAGGTTGTATGCGGGTTGCAGCCCGCTACAACTTTTGTGTAGCTTGACAGTAAACCGACCGCAAAACAGCAACATTTCATAGCGCCAATCTGTTAGTAAATGTTAATCACTAATAAAATTTCCCTACCCCAAACTGGCACGCGCTTAGCGATAGCGCAACGCGTGACTATTAATTCCTCTTGCTACCCTACTCCCGGTTTCACACCTTCGGTAGAAAAGTGAAACTGGCAATACTTGTCTGTCTTGTGTAAACCTTCGGCCTCCTACATCTTGACCAGGCTTCAAGATCAATCTATCTTGCGCTCAAAAAAATCATGCACAAGAGCGACAAATATTTTGAACTTATCAGACAGCAAGAGGCATCTGGTTTCAGCGTAAAAGAATTTTGTTCCAACGAAGGTATTGCTGTATCTACTTTCTATTATTGGATCAAAAAGCTGAGGAGGCCGTCTGACAAAAATGATTTCATTCCCTTAATCATCAACAATCAACAACCCCGGTTAGCACAGGCGCATCACAAACCAAGGCACATATCCGGTTCCGTGGGATCTGCACCCGGAAGCGACCATTGGTTCGAGGTGGTTTATCCCAACGGAGTTGTTCTTCGTGTACGAAAAGATATTGCCTTGGCTGAGCTCAGGGTGCTTGTGCAACTGTTTGGTTAAGGAGTCATGTTTCATCTGCATCAATCCCTGCGCTACTACTTGTATCCTGCTCCCGTTGATATGCGCAAGAGTTTTTACACCCTGAGCAGAATCGTGACTTCTTCGATGCACCGTAATGTATTAAGCGGTGAAGTATTCATTTTTGTAAACCGCAACCTGACCATTATGAAAATACTTCATATGGAATACGGGGGCATGGTGATCTATCACAAAAAACTGGACAGCGGAAGGTTTAAACTGCCATTTACAGACGAAAATACCCACTCGTTAACCCTTGATTGGAAAGAGCTGATCATGATGATCCAACAGGTTGCACAGAAACGAAAAAAGTTGCAAAAAAAGTGTTAAAACCCTTGATTTTATTGATGTTTTTCGTCGTGTGAATGGAATATTTTTTGTACTTTTATCCCATAAATCAAAGGGATATAGTACTGTTTTATGCCTGAAAACGACACTTTCATATCATCACTTTTACAAGAGCGTGACGAGTTATATCTGGAACTGGAAAAATACCGCCGTGCGGATCAGGGTGCTCTTGAGCAGGCATTAAATAAGAATCAGCAATACGAGGAGAAGATCCGTCAGCAGGATGAAAAGATCAAGCATCTGACAGATCAGCTGGCTTGGTTACGGCGTAAACTCTGGAAGCCAAACAGCGAACGATTTATCCCCCAGGATCCCAACCAGCGCAAGATCGACTTTGATGGACTGGATGTGATTGAAGAAGAACAGACCCTTATTGAAGAAGCCCAGCAAGAGATCGTCACCTACCAAAAGAAAAAGGTTGTAAAAAAGAACAAACCTGTCCGGTTGCCTTTGCCCGAACATCTGCGCAGGGAACAAGAGATTATCGAACCCGAAGGCATCGACGAGAATTATATTCGTATTGGAGAAAAAATTACCGAAGTATTGGAAATTAAACCTGGTGAACTTTATGTCCGCCAGATCATCCGCCCGAAGTATGTTTTAAAAAACAGCCTTCAGTTAGCCAATGAAGAAGGTGAATCCCAACAAGGACAAAAAGCGGTTGTTATTGCATCACTTCCCCTGATGACTTTGTCAAGAAGCAATGCAGGTGCAAGTTTGCTCACCTGGATGATCGTTGGTAAATACCATTACCACATTCCTTTTCACAGGATGATCAAAATGTTGGAGCAATCCGGCCTCTTGTTGCCCGCTTCAACAGTCAATGGGTGGTTTGCCGCCAGCGTTGACCTGCTTAGGGCCTTGTACTACCGGCTAAGGGATATTGTGCTCTCAACAGACTATATCCAGGTCGATGAAAGTACAATTCCGGTAATAAGT
The DNA here is from genome assembly GCA_030690365.1 of Bacteroidales bacterium. Lineage (GTDB taxonomy): Bacteria > Bacteroidota > Bacteroidia > Bacteroidales > F082 > UBA6244. The sequence goes on from JAUYGX010000072.1 coordinate 40,224, forward strand.
GACAAAAAGCAGGGAACAGTCAAAGCATACCTTTGGGTAATCCGGGCGGTGATGGAGAATCTGGTCTTCTTCCATTACGACCGTGGGTCGCGGGCACAAAAAGTGATTATTCCACTGTTGCAAAATTTTAAAGGAGCTATACAAACCGATGGGTATGACGTTTATAATATTTACGAACGCAAGAAAGGAGTATTGCTGCTTGGATGCTGGGCACATGCCCGCCGTAAATTTACCGAAGCGCTGAAAGAAGATACCAAGGGTGCCCAATATGCTTTGGAACAAATCGGCATGATTTATCAGGTAGAGTCAATGGCTGATGACCAGGGTTTGGATGCTGAACAACGGGCTGATCTGCGCAAACGCCTGGCTTATCCTATCCTGACAGCCTTTGAGAAATGGCTTTACGCATATTATCCGAAGACGATCCCCAAAGGCAGGATGTATAGGGCGGTATCATATACCTATAACCTGTTTCACCGATTGTCCCGCTACCACCTGGATGGTCGTTACAGAATCGATAATAATCTGATTGAAAACACCATTCGTCCACTGGCCATCGGCAGGAAGAATTACATGTTCTGTGGCAACCATGATGCGGCAGAGAATGCTGCGGTGGTTTATTCCTTGTTGGGAACCTGCACGGCATGTGGTGTTGATCCGCAACAATGGCTTCAAGATGTGCTCACCAGACTGCCCTATTACAACAATGATTACAGCAAGGATCTGGCAGAACTGCTCCCACACAACTGGCAGGCAGAAAAAGAGTCCAGGTAAATCCAACTTTTCTTGTAAAAAGCTGTACACTTCATAAAATAACGGTATCGTTCTGTAGTTATTCCAGATTTTTCCAACAATCCGGTAAAAATGTTGGAGCATCCTGGGGACTGATCAATTATATGCAGGAGGCCGAAGTATTACTGTCTTGTCGACAGAATGAAGCGAAGCCTGCCCCAACAACGTTTGGCAATATGCGTAGGCCGGGAATTCAAAGCTCCAACCTATCAAATCGTTGCGAATTTGAGTAAATATACGAAAGTTTAAATTACCCGCATCCCCCGGCTTACGTATATTGCGTGTTAGCGGTTTGTTGCTTTTTATTCCTTATTCTCAATCAGTTCCATTAATTTTTCTTTACTTGGCAAAACTGTCTGATATTTACTCGCAAAAATCTGCTCATTGTTCTCAGGAAGAGTATATTGCACTACTGATTCACTTTTGTTTTGACACAGAATCAAACCAATTGTTTTATTTTCATCGTTTAATCGAATTTCTCTGTCATAATAGTTAACATACATTTGCATTTGTCCAATATCCTGATGTTTTAATTCACCAATTTTCAGGTCAATAAGAACAAACGACTTCAAAATCCTATTGTAAAATACTAAGTCAATCCGAAAATGTTTGTCATCAAAAGATATTCTTTTTTGTCTGGCAACAAAAGTAAATCCTGTCCCCAGTTCCAATAAAAAATGTTCAAGTTTATCAATCAATTTTTGCTCCAAGTCACTTTCTGAATATTCAGACTTTTCCGGAAGTCCAATAAATTCAAGTATATATGGGTCTTTAATAGCATCTTTAGGTTGTTCGATTATAAGTCCTTTTTCTGATAATTTTATAACTTCACTTTTATTCCTGCTTAATGTTAATCTTGTGTATAATGCACTATCGTATTGCCTTTGTAATTCATTAATGCTCCAATTGCTTTTAATTGATTCTATTTCATAAAACTTTCTCTCGTTTTCATCATCAATCCGCATAAGTTTTATATAGTGCGACCAACTTAATTTGAATTCGTCAGACACTGTCTGACCTTTTGAATAAGTCAAATAGAAACTTCTCATTTGTTTTAAGTTAGTTGCTGAAAATCCTTTGCCAAATTCATCCGACAATCTTTTTGATAAACCATTAATAAGATTTTGGCCATATTTTGCCTTTTCTTCACCTTGTTGTTCCTCATCAACTATCAGTCTGCCAATCTTAAAATAAGTCTCAACCATTGTTTTGTTAACAGATTGATAAACTGTTTTATGTGCAGATTTTAATAAATCTAATATTTTCGTATAAAAAGTATCTATTTGTCTATTTAATCCATTCATTGAAGAATAATTTTCTCAAAGATAATTTTTTATTCTGTAAAGCTCGTTGGTGTGTGGTGGTGTCTTGCAATAACCGCTAATGCACCCATAAACACATCAATCCCCATGGCCGGCAAGCGAAATGACGAGACATCTCCTCTAAAACAATCTGAATGAAACAACGATCCTCAATAAAACACCCCCTTTGTAAAACCAATAAAATAATTTCCTAGATTTACCCCACCAAACACCCGATGATCCAATTACAAGATGAAGAAAGAAACCGATTTAATTTATTACAAACGGTTACATCTGTTTAATTTATTGATAATGAGAGTAAATGAATACTAAATGTAATTATGTAATCAAAAACTGTATAATAGGAATAACGATAATTGGTGGTATGCAGACGTTAGCAAAAATAACAAAAGAGTGAAAAATATACAATTAACTAGATTTCAAGTGGAGATATGTGACATTATTCTTAAAAATAATAATCGCCATATAAAAGACATATTAGACTACAAGAAATATTCAAAAGTAGACATTCAAATTTCAGCAAAAACTTTGAATGATCAAAAATTGATCTCAAATTATAACCCAATTGTCATCACAGACACCGGAGCACAATATTCTGAAAAAGGTATTGTGAAATTTCTTAGAAATAAAAGAAGGAATGATTTGTTAAGTTCGCCTTTATTCAAAACCTGGTTTTTGATAATTCCAATTGTAATTTCATTAGTTTTTAATGTAATCAACTTCTGCCAAAACCAAGAAAATAAGACTGATAACAGCCAATTTTTGAAAAAGAGTGAACTCGATTCTTTAATTGACATTAAATTGAAATTATTCGAAAATATTTCAGTCAAGGATTCGTCTATACTTAATGATACTATTGTTAATATTGATAAATAGAATAAATTACTTTTGCTAACAAAGATGCATATACTTTATGGCGGGTTACGTTATGAACCTGCCTACAGACAGGAATGAGTATTTTAGTTTCACTTGTCTGCCGGTTTACCTACCGATTTACCTGCCGATTTACCTGCCGATTTACCTACCTCCGGTAGGTGAACCTGCCGAAGGCATGGAGGCATGGAGACATGGAGGTATGAAATATAAATCAATGTGGACAGAAAGATTTGTCTTTTGAAGTCCGCCTCCGCACCTAAAACAGAAAACAGGTCAAACAAAAACCAGCCCCATAATTTTTTTTCCTTCGATCAACTGACAAACAAACTCTCAGCCAATTTTTTCGACACCGTTGTTTTGGAGTCATTCCCAATTTGTACAACCATTGACCCATCAAAAGTAATTTTCTCCAGGACTTCTATTTTCGTTCCAATATTGATACCTAGCTGCTCCAAATATTGAAGAAAAACAGCCGAAGTATCTTTCACCGCAGTAACCTGACAAATTTTTCCTACTTCAATATCAGACAATAAAATATTTGCTGTTGATGGTATTTCACCATTGGCATTGGGTATCGGGTCCCCGTGTGGGTCATATTTAGGATAACCTAAAAACTTATCCAATCGGTCGGCCAAGTCCTTGTGCTTGATGTGTTCCAACTGCTCTGCTATATCATGGACAACATCCCATGAATAACCAAATTTCTCTAACAGGAAAACCTCCCAAAGGCGGTGTTTCCTGACTATATCAATAGCAATTTTATTCCCATAATCTGAGAGTTTCGCCCCCTGCTGTTTATCATATGTAATTAGTTTTTTTCCTGACAGTTTTTTTATCATATCTACTACAGATGCGGCATTAATACTCATCTCCTCCGCCATAGCAGTCGGAGTTATTTTATCCATACCCTTTTTGGTCAGGTGGTATACGGCTTTCAAATAATTTTCTTCTGTTAATGAATGCATTTGCTATTTTTTTGGCAAATATAGTCAATCCATCTATTCTAATAAATTAGGCATATCTAATTTATATCATTTGGTAATTCCAATTTATTTTTATATTTGTGCCATATTAAAATTTAGAACAATGAACACAAAGAGACTTCTTACATATACAATACTACTATTCGCAATTATTGCCATGGTATCTTGCGATAAACTTCTGCCGGCCGCTCCTGCCAATGAAGAAGTATTGGACGGCGAAATTGAAGGATTAGCACCTGAACAACATGCTCAATTTCTCAGAGGAGATGAAGCCTTCGGTGAAGTGTTTACTTCTGCCAAAGGCTTGGGTCCGTTATTCGTGACAAACAGCTGTGTAAGTTGTCACGCTGGAGACGGAAAAGGACATCCCTTCACAACACTTACCCGGTTTGGGCAAACTGACAATACAGGAAATCAATTTCTGAATATGGGCGGTCCGCAACTTCAACACAGAGCGTTGACTGGTTATCAACCTGAAAGCATTCCAAACGGAGCAACGTTTTCTAAATTTACACCTCCTGCCGTTACAGGACTTGGCTTTTTGCAATATGTAACAGATGCTGATATTTTGGCAATGTCAGACCCAAATGATGCCGATGGAGATGGAATTTCGGGTGTTCCTAACTGGATTATCCTCAACGATTTTGTTATTCCTGCTCTCGATGCAATTACTCAAAACGGAATGTACATCCATCGATTCGGCAAAAAAGCGGCTGCTTACGATTTGCTGGATCAAACAGTAGGTGCTTATAACCAGGATATGGGTATTACTTCCAGCTATAACCCTATGGATACGCACAGCGGTTTATCCATTGATCCGGAAATTTCAGATAATACGGTTCGTGATGTGGTTGCCTACTTGCAAACACTTAAAGCGCCGGCACCAAGAAATCAAAATGACCCACAAGTCATAAACGGAAAATCGCTTTTCAACCAGATAAATTGCGCCTCGTGTCACAAACCCAAATTAACTACAAGCTACTCTCCCGTAGAAGTCCTTTCTTACAAGGAATTTTATCCTTTCACGGACCTTCTGTTGCACGACATGGGAAGCGGCCTGGATGATGGCTACACAGAAGGCAATGCGCTATCATCTGAATGGAGAACAACGCCGCTTTGGGGACTTGGTTTGTCGCCATCAACACAAGGCGGACAATATTTCTTAATGCACGATGGAAGAGCAAACAGCATCGAACAAGCTATTTTATTGCATGGTGGTGAAGCAGAAAACAGTAAAAATCAGTTTTTGAATCTGTCGGAAACCGAAAAAGCTGATTTAATCAAATTTTTAGAATCTTTATAAAATGAAAAGGAAGGAATTTATCAAAACCTGCGGTTATGCTTGTTTGGGTTTAACTTTTTTTTCTCCGCTTTTGCAAGGTTGTGTTTCTGCTAAAATCATTTCGGCAACAATTGAAGGAGAGAATTTACTTGTTCCTACAGTAAATTTTAATAAGGACGGAAAAATACGCAGGTACCTGGTTGCGAACAATCCACAGTTGCAATATCCAATTTATGTTTTTAGGTTTTCTGAAACCGACTACACTGCTTTGTATATGAAATGCACTCATCAAGGAAATGAATTAACCGCTTATGGTGAAAAATTGGTTTGCTCTGCACACGGTAGCGAGTTTGATAATAAAGGTAATGTGACCAATGGACCTGCATCAAATCCGCTCCGATCATTTCCAACAAAATTAGTCAATCAAAACATTCTTATTTCACTTAAAAAATCATGAAACAGATCATTACGATTATAATTATTTTGGCTTCAACGCTTTCGTTTGCACAGGTGGATTCTACCTTATTCAAAAGGCAAAAAACAGAAACAACACAACAACTAAATATGGATGCGGTGTATAACCGACCATTTTTAAGCTATGGAAAACTCCCTGTTTCAGTTGGTGGTTATGCAGAAGTAAACTGGCAACACATTTCTACAGATGGTATTTCAGAGGGTCATCAATTCCAAATGCGGAGAATGACTTTATTTGTGGCTTCAACCATTTCAAAGAGAATTAAATTTTTAAGCGAAATTGAGTTTGAAGAAGGCGGTAAAGAAATCGCCATTGAATTTGCTTCATTGGATGTTGAATTCCAACCATTGTTTAACCTAAGGGGTGGTATTATTATGAACCCGATTGGAGCATTCAACCAAAATCACGATGGCCCCAAGTGGGAATTTACTGACCGCCCAATTTCCGCTACCCAAATGCTACCCGCTACATGGAGCAATGCTGGTTTCGGATTGTTTGGCAAAAATTACCAAAACGACTGGATGTTTGGCTATGAGTTGTATCTTTCGGGAAGTTTTGATGATGCGATTATCGACAATGAAGAAAGTAAAACCTTCCTTCCCGCATCAAAAAACAATACTGAACGTTTTGAAGAATCGGCCAGTGGAACGCCATTAACTACGGCCAAAATCGCAATCAGAAATAAATACTTCGGTGAAATAGGCCTGTCGTATATGGGAGGTATTTACAACACATTTCAAGAGGATGGAATTGTGCTGGACGGTAAGCGAAGACTAAACGTTTTTGCCATCGATTACACCACCACCATACCCAAGACCAATACATTTATCACAGGCGAATGGGCTTGGATCAATGTAGATGTCCCTGAAACTTACTCACAACAATACGGAAACAAACAATACGGAGGATTCTTGGATATTGTTCATCCCGTTTTAAAAAGAAAAATGTTAGGGTGGGAACATGCAGTTTTAAATTTGGCTTGTCGTTTGGAATATGTAGACTGGAATGTAGGCACCTTCAAGGAAACAGGTGGCAATATTGGAGAAGAAATCTGGAGTGTTATGCCTGCTGTCAGTTTCAGGCCAACACCACAAACAGTTTTCCGACTGAATTACAGAATTCAAAGACAAACCGACATCCTGAACAATGCCCCTGAAAAGACCGGAGGTTTTAGTTTTGGAATATCTTCTTACTTTTAGTTTTTGATTACAGCAATTAAACCTGATGTTAGTTGGAATGACAACAAAACCATCATAATGATAGTATCTTTGGGAAAAAAGTATGGACTCGAACACACATAAGGAAAGTCCTTTAAACGAACTGTCACAATTGCGACAACAATATGCTGAATTAAAGGCTGCATACCAAAAATATATCACCGGGCATGGGCAAACCGAAGACGATTTCCGTCAAAGCGAGCGTAAATTTTTTGTCCTGTTCCAAAAATCACCTTTTCCGGTATCATTGACCAAATTACCCGAAGGAACAATCGTTGATGTAAACGAGGCATTTGAACATGAATTTGGATTAACAATGCAGGAGGCGCTTGGAAAAACTTCTTTTGAACTGGGTATTAACCCGGATGCAGAAGGTCAAAAACGAATCCTTGATACATTAAGTGCAAGTGATTCTGTCCGCAATCACGAAGTGGTACTGCGCTCAAAATCAGGGGAAATTTGTTATTACGAAATGAATATTGATAAGGTGGTGATCAACGGGGAGGAACTTCTTTTAACTACAACACAAAATATCAGCGAATACAAAAGAGCAGAAAATAAACTAAAAGAAAATTTTGACCTGATACGGATTGCCGGGGAAAAAGTGAAGCTGGGCGGATGGAATGTAATACTGAAAGAAAACCGTGCCTACTTATCAGACGAGGTGGCAACCATACTTGAAATACCGGCGGATTTTGGGTCAGTGATGGAGAACGGTATTCAGTTTTACACCCCGGAATGGCGCGATAAAATAACAGCAGTTTTTAGCCAATGTGCGCAGCAAGGCATTCCCTTTGATGAAGTGATGGAGATGATTACCGCAACCGGAAAACGGCTCTGGGTGAGAACTATTGGCGAAGCTGTAAGAGATGAGAACGGAAATATAGTTAAGGTACAGGGCGCATTCCAGGATATTACAGCCCGAAAACAGGCTGAAAAGGAACAAAAAAATAGTGAGACCAGGTATAAAGCGATTTTTGAATCTACCGGAACAGCCTCGTTAATTGTTGACGAGGATACCACCATTTTGATGGCAAACAAAGAATGCCTGGATTTAACCGGTTATACTTCGGATGAATTGATTGGGAAAAAATGGACCAGCTATGTAGCTCAGGAGTGTTTACTGGAAATGCTTAAAAACCATCAGCTACGGCGTCAGCATCCTGATGTGGCACCCCGAAAATACGAAGTAAAACTGCTGAACAAAATGGGGGGAAAACGCGATGCCGTTTTAAATATCAACATGATTCCCGGAACCAAACAAAGTGTTGTTTCCATGCTGGATATCACTGAACTTAAACAGGCTGAGGAAGAGTTACGAAATAATAAAAGCAGCCTGGAAGCGTATTTTGAAAATGATATTTCGGCCGATTACGTGGTTTCCGTTTCGGGTGAAATTTTAAACTGCAACAAAACGTTTTTAAATTTATTTGGTTTTGAAAAAAAAACAAACCTCGAAGGGTTTAATATCTCAAGATTGTACAAAAATCCGGAAGTCAGGAAACAAGTGATCCGCCTGGTTAAAAAACAACGAAAAGTTGAAAACCATGAAGTGGAATTTATTTCAAAGGATGGAAAAATTATAAATGCCATCATCAACGCCATGGGTATTTTCGACAAAGACGATAAACTCGAAAAAATCAGAGGATATGTTGTTGATATTACTGAACAAAAAGAGGCGCAGAAGGCCCTTCTAAAAAGTGAAGAGAAATACCGCTTGTTATTTACCAACAACCCGCAACCCATGTGGATTTACGATCTCGAAACACTTGCTTTTCTGGAAGTGAACAAGGCCGCCGTGAACCATTACGGATATTCAGAGGAAGAATTTCTTTCCATGACCCTAAAAGACATCCGGCCCGAAGAAGATATACCCGCCCTTTTGGAGGATGTTAAAAATACACATTCCGAATTAAATGCAGCCGGCGAATGGAGACACCTTAAAAAGAATGGTGAACTCATCGATGTGGAAATTACGTCGCATTCTGTAATTTTTAATGACCGAAAAGCCAGGCATATCCTGATCAATGATATTACCGAACGTAAACGGGTAGAAAATGAAATATCAAAATTATCTCATGCGGTTGAACAAAGTCCTGCATCCATTATTGTTACCGATTTGGAAGGAAACATAGAATATGTTAATCCAAAAACCCTCGAGGTTACCGGATACACAAAAGAAGAATTAATAGGCAAAAATCCCCGGATAATTAATTCAGGCGAAAAACCGGAAGAAGAATATCAGCAGCTTTGGTCCACTATTTTATCCGGCAAGCAATGGTTTGGTGAATTTCATAATAAAAAGAAAAACGGCGAACTGTACTGGGAATCTGCATCCATTTCTCCCATATTAAACGAAAAAAAGAAAATAATAAATTATGTGGCCATAAAGGAAGACATAACGGAACGGAAAAGGTTCGAAGATACTAGGAAATTACTGCTCGAAATTTCACAACTGGCCACCAAACATGTTACACTCACTTCCTTTCTTGCAGAAGTGCACCAAAAAATCAAACAGATTATCCGTGCCGATAATTTTTACGTGGCGCTTTACAACAAAACGGACAATACCTATTCCTTTCCGTATCACATTGATGAGTATGATAAGGTGGAGCTTAATAAGGCTTATGATTTCAGCAAGGGCTATACCGATTATGTCCTTAAATCCAATCAATCAATGATTGTCACTCCCGAATACAAACATGAAGTTGAGAAGGATGGAACCATAAAAGGCTATGGTGATGAATTGTCGGTTTGGCTCGGAGTGCCTTTTAAAACTGCGGAAGATGGCAAACCAAACGGGGTAATTGCCATACAGGATTATAAAAACCTGAAATCATTTACCGACACTGACAAAACGATCATGGAAATTATTGCCCATAACATCGGCAGTTTTATTGAAAGGATTAATTACATGGACGAATTGGTTCAGGCTAAAGAAAAAGCGGAAGAAAGCGATCGCTTAAAATCAGCCTTCCTGGCCAATATGAGCCACGAAATACGCACTCCGATGAATGGCATCCTTGGGTTTACCCAACTTCTTTTAGAACCCGATTTAAGTAGTGAACAAAAAGAAAGCTATATTGAAATTGTCCGTCAAAGCGGACAGCGCATGTTGAATACGGTGACCCATATTGTTGAAATCTCAAAAATTGAAGCAGGCCTGGTTCAACTCAACTTAACACAAACCGATGTAAACGGGAGGATGGAGGAATTATTCCGGTTCTTCCAACCCGAAGCTGAAAAAAAAGGGATAAAACTACACCTTGAGATGCTTTTGCCTCCACCGAAAAAAAACATCATAACCGACCAAAATAAACTGGATTCCATATTGACCAACCTCATTAAGAATGCCATAAAATATACCAAGGAAGGAGAAATCAGGGTGGGATGTCAGGCAAAGGCAGATCAATTAGAATTTTATGTAAAAGATACCGGGATAGGCATTCCCAAAGAAAGACAGCAGGCCGTTTTCGAAAGGTTTGTTCAAGCCGATATTTTTGATAAAGAGGCCCGACAGGGTTCAGGGCTGGGGCTGTCCATTTCCAAAGCCTATGTTGAAATGCTGGGTGGCGAAATCCATTTAGAAAGTAATCCGGATGGCGTATCGGGTGACCAAGGTTCCACGTTTTTCTTCACCCTGCCGTTTAGTGGACAAATTCAGGAAATAGCAGGGGAAATAAATATCCGGAAAGGGAACGAAAGTTTCAGCCCTGTAAAAGGTCTGAACATCGTTATTGCCGAAGATGATGAAAATTCGATCCTGTATTTGGAAACCATTTTGCAAAGTGAGGCCGGGAAAATCATCATAACCCAAAAAGGACACGAAGCCGTGGAAGCCTGCCGGAACAATCCCGATATTGATTTGGTGCTGATGGATATTCAAATGCCCGGGATGAACGGCTACGAAGCAACCCGGGAAATTCGCAAATTCAATAAAAATGTGATCATCATTGCACAAACTGCCTATGGCCTGTCGGGAGACAGGGAAAAGACAATTGAAGCGGGCTGTAACGATTATCTACCAAAACCTGTTAACAGAAACGAATTACTGGCTTTGATACGAAAGTATTTCGG
>JAUYGX010000073.1 GCA_030690365.1 Bacteroidales bacterium
AAATTGAAGCCGAGAAACTCGATCTGTATTATGCACCAGTTAACATCAAAGACATTATCCGCGAAATAGAACAGATTTTTTCAAACAACATCAACGAAAAAGGACTTGAACTCATCAGTTATGTTTCTCCTTCATTCCCAATGTACATTTGGTTTAGCAATATAAGGTTCAGACAAATTTTGTTTAACCTGGTTGGTAACGCCATTAAGTTTACCAACAAGGGTAAAATTGAATTGATTATCGATTGCGATTGCAATTATTTGATGGGGCGGCTGAATATGATTTGCTATGTTAAGGATACCGGAATTGGAATCGACCCGGTGGACAAGGAGGCTATTTTTGAACCGTTCAGGCAATCCGGAATTATCAATACCGACAAAGGTACTGGTTTGGGACTGGCCATTACCAAGCGGTTGGTGGAGATGATGGATGGAACCATCGGCATCGAAGGCTTTCCCGGCAAAGGAACTACTTTCTCGGTTTATTTTAAGGACATTCAGATTATCGACGAATCGTTTGAATCGTTTATCGAAAACCCGGAGAGCAATTATCAGATTCAATTGCTTTTCTATCCGATGGAGCAATGCGAATTAAAGCACCAATACAACTCGCTATTGGGGATTCCGGCAATTAAAAAACATCCGGCTGAGAACCTGGATGAAGTCAGAGAAATTGTTGAAGTATGCGATGCAGTTATCATATGTGAACAAAGCGAAAGCAACATATTGAATATCATTGATTTAATTAACAGTAAACGACCAACTGTAACCACCGAAGTGGTGATTATCGGCAATACTTCTATTAAAGACACCTTCCCAAATATTCATTTAACAATCTTCCCTACCGATGTAAGTGTAACTGATTTCAGAAACATCCTGAGCTATCTCCTGAAAAATCTCCATTCCGAAACCGAGTTCAAGCACTTTTTTACCGAAAGTGATCTGTATAGCAACATCCATTTTGAAAAAAGAAACCAGCAAATTATAAAACGATATTTTCATCCCGCAATTAACACCAAGTTAATCAGCCACATTCAGGATTTTAGCGATGAATTGGAAAAATTGGCAGATGAGTTTCATGATACAGGCATGAAAAACTACTGTACTCAACTCAAAGCCCGGACGGCAGAATTTGATACAGTTGCAATCGATCGGTTGCTAACCATCTACGAAAGTAAATTTGTCTCTCCAAATTACAACAAATCATGAGGATACTGGCAGGGACAAATCCGTATCCGGATTCAGACAATCATTTTAGGATGAGAATCATACTTCTTTCGCTATTTGTTCTTTTGATGGTAGCTGACAAAAAGTTGAGTGCTGATAGCCAGGAATCATCGACTGAAGTTATTCAGGACACCTTATTTAAAATACCCAAAGCACTTTTTTTAAACAAAAGGCAACTGATTGATTCTGTAGCCGATAAGCAACTTTTAAAAAAAAGGGATTCAATATTAAAGCTTATCAACAACAATCAATTAGTGAAATCGCTTAGCATTGAAGCTCAATTATGGACGGAACTGGGTAAAGCCGACCAAAAGCGATCTGATTATCAGAAGGCAGATAGTGCCTATATGAAGGCGCTAACTTTTGTTCCTGAATCAGAACTTTCTCAAAAAGCGTACCTGTATTTGTATTTGGCCGAGAACTACGATTTATGGGACAAACACAAAGAAGCTGTTCAATATTTTTACCTGGCCAAAGGCACATTTGAGCAGGCCAGAAATAGACCCGGACAAGCATTGGCTATGCAAGGTTTGGCTAAAACCTCCGAATTCCTGGGTGATTACCCCGAAGCCATCGGACTGATGCAACTAACACGCGAAATTTATTCTGCCATCGGAAACCGTGAAGGGATTGCTTCTCTGGAGTTTGACTTAGGTGTATTACTTGAAAAGTGGAATAAAACAGATGCGGCAATGACCCATTTTCAATTGGCTCAGCAATATTACAAAGAACAGAACAACACAAAAAAACTAGCGGAAATAGGCATTAAAATAGGACAAATTTCTCTGATTAGGAAGCAGTTTGATAAAGCACTCAGGGAATTTGAGGATGTACTTAACAGGGTTCGTGAAACACCCTATGAGGTGAAGATCAGAAATCTGGTGCTGGTAAGCATGGGGAAAGTTTATCAGGAAACAGGAAACTTGATGGCAGCTTTATACTACTACCAACAAGCCATGGACTATTGCAAGCAAATTAACGACAACGACGGACTCATTCAAGCTTTGCAAAAGGCCGGTGAAATTCATATTTTACAGAATAAACCAGCTATTGCCCGGGAAGAATTAACCTTAAGCATAGCACTTGCCGACACCATGGAAATGAAGGAATATCAAATGCACGGATGGCAACTGTTGTCGGAAATGAATTCGCGGCAGCAACATTTTGAAGATGCCTACCTTGATCTGTTGAATTATATCACCTTGAAGGACGAACTGTTTTCAGAAGCCGGAAATCAACTGATTAACGAGATTACCATCAGGTATGAAACTGAAAAAATTAAAGATGCCTACCATACCTTAAAACAAAAAAACGACCTCACCAATCTCGCCCTCGAAAAGCAAAAAGATGTGGGCTCGCTCACCATTATTTTTGCCACATTTATTGTACTTGTTTCAACCATCATCCTTATTTTCATCATTTTAAGAACCCGCGAAAGTAAACGCAGTTATGCATTATTGAATATTAAAAGCAAGAAAATCTCTGAACAAAAAGAGGTGCTTACAGCCCTGAACCTGAAACTTACCGAGAGCCGCGAGCAATACAGGAGCATTGTTGAAAATGCAACCATCGGGATGTATAAGACGACTCCATCGGGAAAAATCATTTTCACCAACAAAGCCTTGGTTAAAATGCTTGGGTATCCTGAAGATTTTGATTTGGGAACCGTGGATCTGAACAAATCAAACCCTGAAAGGAACCTATTTATAAAGGTATTGGAAACCAATGAGGTAATTTCAGGGAGAGAGGATACCTGGAAACGCTTCGACGGAACCGATATGGAAGTGAACGAAAGCGCCTGGGTGGTAAAGGATTCGCAAGGTAATATTCAATATTATGAAGGAATTGTGGAAGATATTTCACAACGGAAGACCGTGGAGAAAGCGCTAAAAGAATCGCAGCTGAAGCAACAAAAAATGAACGAGGAACTGATAGTTAAAAACAAACTCGTTGAAAAGGCAAAAAATGAAGCCATCGCAGCCAACAAGATAAAAAGTATTTTCCTCGCCAACGTAAGCCACGAAATCAGGACCCCAATGAACTCCATCATAGGGTTTTCTGAAATCGTATCCACCCTGGCAACCAATCCACAGCAACAATATTACATCAACTCGATAAAGTCGGGTAGTTCGAGTTTGCTGGCACTCCTGAATGACATTCTTGATTTATCGAAAATACAATCCGGTGAAATTGAATTGATTTGCGAGCCTGTTTCTCTTCAGAAAATAGCCGAAGATGTGGTCAACATTTTCCACCTGAGAGCCATGGAAAAAAACCTGAAACTGACCTATAAATTCGATTCTGATTTCCCCTCATTTGTTATTATGGACGGAGTTCGGATTCGTCAAGTACTCACCAATCTGGTTGGCAATGCGATAAAATTCACTGAGGAAGGCTCAGTTGACATTCTTATCCAGTCCACTTTCGTAAACTCCCGGAACCATTGCACCATTACCATGAAAGTTAACGATACCGGGATCGGAATTGCAAAAGAAGAAATCAACACCATCTTCGAGGCCTTTAAACAAAGCCGATTTCTGGGTGAAAAAGCCTATAGTGGCACCGGATTGGGGCTAAGCATTTCAAAACAGCTCATCGAAACCATGGGAGGTAAAATCATGCTCGAAAGCCGTCTGGGTGAAGGTAGCACCTTTACAGTGGTCATTCCCAACATTCAAATTTCGAAATCCTATATTGACCAAAATAATTCAAAATACCACGAATACGCTAACCTTAAAAGCAGTTTAAAAAATGGCTATGGTGAATCGTCAAAAAAGAACTTTTTAACCATTCCAGAGATGCCCGACGAACTGAAAGCCGGACTACAGGAAGAATTCAGCGACAGCTGGAAAGAAATAAACACCTCACACTTTATAAATGAGCTAACCACCTTTGCCAACAAGTTGATTGTTTACGCAAAAGGAAGTCAGCTAAGTTGGCTGGCTGAATATGGCAACGAATTAATTTCGGCCAGTAATCAATTCGATATTGATAAAATAGAAGAATTAATGACCGGCTTAAAAAATATTTTTGCAAATCAATCTAATTGAAAATTCACCTATGAATAAACAACAAGAAAAGATCCTGATAGTGGATGATGTATCGAAGAACATTCAAATTCTTGGAAATATCCTGGCGCAAAAAGACTATAGCATTGCGTACGCTCAAAATGGCTTTGAAGCACTAAAAATTTGTGATATGCAAGACTTTGACCTTATTCTGCTCGACATCATGATGCCGGGAATTGATGGGTACGAAGTATGCAACCGGCTAAAAAAAGATCCCCGCACCAAAGATATTCCGATCATTTTTCTAACTGCCAAAGCCGACATGGAAAGCATTGTAAAGGGATTTGAAATAGGCGGACAGGAATACATTACAAAGCCATTTAATTCGGCTGAACTGCTGGCCAGGGTCCATACGCATTTGCTACTCAAAAAGCAAAAACAGGAACTCAAATCCATCAACCAGCACCTGGAAGAACTTGTAAAAGAACGAACCAATCAACTTGAAATAGCCAATAAAAAACTGGCACAACTCGATCAGGCCAAATCGAATTTCCTATCGTTAATTAGCCATGAGATGAGAACCCCTTTGAACGGTATTATCGGGCTTACCCAACTTTTAAATCAAACAAATATCGACGCCGACCAAAAGGAATACCTGGAGTACCTTACCGAAGTTTCTTCACGATTGGTTAGTTTCAGCGAAATTGCCATGCTGATTACCCGGTTAAAAACCGATAAATACAATCCTGACATTCTACCCGTTTCTATCGATCACCTGATTGAAACATCTATAAATGCATTTAGGAAAAAAAATCCGGATTCATTGTTGTCCATTCATTACGAAAAGCCAGACAACAGATTCCTTATACTGGCCGATTCGGATCTTGTAATGATTGGCATAAGTATGCTGCTCGAAAATGCAGAGAAGTTTGCAGGGCCCGGGCCGAAATTATCCATATCAATTACACGAAGCAATAAAATGGTTCATATGCACTTTATTGATCAGGGTTCTGGATTTTCGGATGAAGCTTTTAAACATATATTTCAACTTTTTGCAGCCGGAGATATCCTGCACAAGGAAGGTTCGGGTTTGTCGCTGGCCACTTTAAAACTGATTGTAGATGTACACAAAGGTGATATTTATGTGAAAAACATAAAGCCCCAAGGTGCCAAGGTTAGCCTTTCGTTTCCCGAATCCAAATAGAAATCATTGCTTAATTTGGTTGATTATTTGGCGGGCCTTACATTTATTTACCCCGACCTTGTAACACAATCATTACAGTGTAAATCAGGATTTTAAAATCCATGGCAATGGACATATTTTCGATATACAGAATATCAAACTGCAACCGTTCTATCATCTCATCCACTGTAGATGCATAGCCAAATTTTACTTGTCCCCAAGAGGTAATACCCGGTTTAATTTTCATCAACAACCGGTAATGTGGAGCGCGTTTGGCAATTAAATCAATATAGTACTGACGCTCGGGTCGTGGGCCGACCAGCGACATATCTCCTTTAAATACAGTATAAAATTGTGGGATTTCATCCAATCGCACTTTGCGGATAAACTTACCAAAAGGTGTTATGCGCGGATCATCGTCGGATGACAACTGAGGTCCAAACTTTTCAGCATCAAAATACATCGACCTGAATTTATGCATCATAAACGGTTTGCCGTGTTTTCCGATTCTTTCCTGCGAAAATAAAACAGGCCCTCTGGAAGACAATTTAACGCCAATGGCGGTGATGATGTAAACGGGAATCAGCAAAACCATGGCCGCCAACGAGGCAATAATATCGATCAGGCGTTTTAGAGACTGTTGCCAGGCGGGCATCAGGTCGGGCGAGATTTCAATCAATGGGGTATGAAAAATACCCCGTGTACGTACCGAGCCAAAAATAATGTCCTGCATCAAAGGGATTACTTTGATAATGACGTTGGTAGTCTCGAGTTCGGTGATGATACGTTCTACAGTACTTACTTCAGACCGCTCGATGGCGATAATCACCTCCTCCACTTTATAATCGTTAATTACCGAATTCAAATCTTTATAAGCTCCCAGATGGGGTAGAAATTTCCCGATTCTGAAATCATCACGATCGTGTACATTTACAAATCCAACAAAATGATTTCCGGAAGATATCTCCTGACTGGTAATATCGCTGTATACTTTCATGGCATTGCCATTGCTGCCAATGATGATGGTGTTAAAACCCAGTTTGCCGTTGTGGATATTTTTTACCGTTATGGTGGTGAGCGTCAGCCTGAAAAAATAAGTAAGTGAAAATTGCAGGAAGAAAAGGATTGCAAACGACTGATAGTATGACTTATAAGTAACAATGAAATCGTCAAGAATGAGGATGAAAAAGATAACCGTTACACCAATCAGGGTAATAATCAGCGTTTCGCCCAATTCCTTCAAACGGGCTTTTCGGTATATTTTACGATACGACCCCACCATCAGGTATAGGATTAGCCAAAAAACAGGAACAACAATAATTCCCATCCAGAATTTTCTATCATCAACCACCGTTTCAATATGTGATGTGATAGAAGGATCCTCTGAAAATTTTCTGACTATATAAAAAAAACTCCAGGCCAGGGCTGCTGAAAGCCAGTCGAGAATAACGTATTTAGCTACTTGTAGACGTCTATTCATACGCTTCATTGCCTTGACACAATTTTAATATTATCCAATAAAATTTGCACATCGGCACTATCACTTTCAAAACCTGCCCTGAAAAGCACTTTATAATCGTCGGCAGTGGAATTCAATGAGATATTCGGCCCAAGGTTGATGTAAATCTTTTTCCATTCATCCGTATGACCTAAAATCACCAGTGGAACTTCATTAAAAATGCCACTGGTTTGCATCAACAATCCCACAGTAACAAAGTTGTTGGTTTTAAAGTTTAGCTCAAGAAGAACAGATGCCCCTTGAGATTCGGGCATGGGGAAACTATTGAATGAATAACCAACATATTCCGGTTTATCCTCTGTTAAACTAATCCTGCCAGAATAATGAGAATAACTGCTCAGGAAGGCATCGGGGCTATTCTTTGGCGAAGTTTGTTTGATTGCTGTATCGCTCGCCGAAGGTTCGTAAAATGAAATATTCGACCCTTCAAAATCTTCCATCCATTGGAAAGTTGTATTTGAGTAATAAGTAGTTGATATATTTTTAAGCGAATCGGTTATTTCCGGAATAAAGTTTCGGCTCTCATAAATGATGGGCTTATAAAAAGGATAAGGTACCCGGGTACTGGAAATACCATTGAGCTTAATTCCCGGCCGGATTTCGAGTTTATGCTTTCCTTCGGCAAGTACCGGAAAGTGTGCAGGCAATTCAAAAACGCCTAACAATGCATCATCAACATAAACCCAGGCATCTGTAATGTTGGAAGAGTTTGTTCCCTGATCGTAGTAACTGGTCTGAATTGAAATACTGTTTATTTGCAGATAGGCCGGAACTTCCTGATTGCCGGAAAATTTATAACAACCCTGCCACAAAAGTGCAACTGAAGCAATCAGCAATGTTGATATACCATATAGCAAAGTTTTTATCTTCAAACCGTGAAATCCTTTGGGAGTAGTAACGATGTCGTTTGTTATTTATTGTAATGGAACCTCTACATTTGACAAAGAAGCATTAATTTTTTCCATCACCATGTGGGCTACCTTTAAGGCGTGATAACCATCGTGGATACTCACAGGTGGCACTGTGTTGTGTACAATTGAGTTTTTGAAGCTTTTCAATTCTTCAACAATGGCATTAATATTCTCAACAACAGGCTTTTCAAACGAAATGCGTTTCATTTTTTTTCCGTTTCCCAGGTCGATTACCATGGCCATCGGATCTTCGGGCATGTTGTCAATTTCCTCCATCCGGACGATTTCCGTCACTTTTTCCAAAAAATCTACAGTGATATAGGCATCGCGTTGGAAAATCCTGGTTTTACGCATATTTTTCAACGAAAGTCGGCTGGCTGTGAGATTAGCGACAGCACCATTCTCAAATTCAATGCGTGCATTGGCAATATCCGGTGTATCGCTCACCACATTTACACCGCTGGCGTGTACGTTTTTTACGTCCGATTTTATAACACTCAGTACGATGTCAATATCGTGGATCATCAGATCGAGGACGACCGGAACATCAGTACCTCTAGGGTTAAACAAAGCCAGTCGGTGCGTTTCGACAAACATCGGGTCGTTGATGGATGGCTGTGCTGCTAAAAATGCCGGATTAAACCGCTCTACATGCCCCACCTGGACTTTAACATTTGCCTCTGTTGCCAGATTGATCAAGTCCATGGCCTCTTCAGGAGTCGTTACAATTGGTTTTTCGATAAATACATGTTTCTTTTTCCGAATGGCTTCACAAGCACAGCTATAATGCGACACCGTTGGTGTTACAATATCAACCACATCCACCGCATCCACCAATTCGCTTACGCTGTTATAGCCTTTAATTCCAAATTCCTGTTCAATCAGTTTAACCCTTTCAGGATCTGTATCATAAAAACCCACCAAGTTAAATTCATCGATTTTACGGATGCAGTTTAAATGGATTTTACCCAAATGACCAACGCCTAAAACACCAATATTTATCATAATAAAAAAAATTTTGGCAAAGGTAGTTTTTTCTTGTAGTCATTATTTCTATTTTCGCACAAAATTGAGAAGTAATAAGGATTGCAGCTAAAAAAATGGAAGA
This sequence comes from Bacteroidales bacterium, assembly GCA_030690365.1. Lineage (GTDB taxonomy): Bacteria > Bacteroidota > Bacteroidia > Bacteroidales > F082 > UBA6244. The sequence continues at coordinate 8,956 of JAUYGX010000073.1, forward strand.
CTCATATCGACACCAGGGAATGCGTAAAAAACTTGTTGACACCATTCGGAAGAAAGGCATTACTGACGAACGAATTTTACAAGTTATCAACAACATACCCAGGCATTTCTTTCTGGATTCTTCCTTTCTTGAATTTGCGTACGAAGACAAGCCCTTTCCCATTGGATCGGGTCAGACTATTTCACAACCTTACACGGTTGCTTTTCAAACCGAATTGCTCCAGGTAAAAAGAGGCGACAAAATCCTGGAAGTGGGCACAGGCTCAGGCTACCAGGCCTGCGTGTTAGAAGCATTAGGGGCCAAGGTTTTTTCCATCGAACGTCAGAAACGGTTGTTCGACAAGACCAAAGAGTTTTTAAGGGACCTTGGCTATCACATCAAGGTATTTTATGGCGATGGAAACAAAGGCCTTCCTACCTATGGGCCATTCGACAAAATATTGATTACAGCCGCTGCACCTGACCTTCACATCAGCCTGATTGACCAGTTAAAACCAGGAGGTGTTATTGTTGTTCCATTGGGTCAGGGAGAGGTGCAAACCATGATGCGTTATACAAAACAGCCTTCCGGTGAGTTAACAGCCGAATCGTTTGGCACTTTTCGATTTGTCCCCTTACTGGGTGATAAAGCCAACGACTAAAAAAGGCCGCACCTAAGTGCAGCCTTCTACCCGATTTGCAACCAGGCTTACAAAAAATTATGAAGAAAAACCCGTTCAAAGGCTTTTCTTCATAACCGTTGTCAATTCTTATTTTCCTGAAATACTCAGGCTGGTAGTGGTGGTAAAGCTTTCTCCCACATGCGTACCTGATTTAATGTTACCCGTGATGGTAAAGGTCCAGTTTCCTCCCAATTTGGGGAAGTAATCGGAGAAAGTAAAAGGATCGCCCTGTAATTGAATGGAACCACCTCCTGTGTAGGTGTCTTTTCCGGCTCCACCGGGATAAGTTACAACCACCTTGATCATTTCCCAGTCGTCGGATACGCAGGTAATGTAGAAATCAAGATAGGAAACCCCACCCGCATCAATTGAGTAGTAGGTGGCTGAAAAGCTTGGCACGTAAGCTGCCGGTGGCGGTGCCGGATCTTCCTTTTTGCAGGATCCGTAAATAAACATCATGCTGAGTAACATGATGCCTAAAACCTTAAGTAAACTTTTAACATTCATAATTTTTAGTTTTGTGTTTGCCCTAAACAAACCGGTTAAACAATTATGCGCTAAAAGTACTGTGGCAGGAAACCATTTGTGAATATGATTGACTGAACGATTTAATACGATGAATATTCGCTGGCAAGGGGTGATTATGTGCTAAAACAATTAAACACATCCGAATGCAGCCTTTTTAAAGTTGCTCCATGAGCTTTAGAAACAACTCCTTACGTCGTGATGATACGGGTACTTTTGAGTTATCGCTCATGACCACCGTACCCCCGAGGCCTTTTTCGTAGGATTCAATAAAGCGGATGTTAATCAGATGAGACTGGTGGGTTCGGAAGAAGCCGTATTCAGCCAGCATTTCCTCAAAATCCTTTAGTGTTTTGGAAAGAATTAAATGCTTTCCGTTTAATAAAAAAACCTCTGTATAGTTTTTATCTGCCATGCATCTTACTATCTCTTTAATTTTAACTGCATAAATCGAGTTGAGCGTATTTAGCACCACCCGGTGTTCTTCGGTATCTCTCTGAAGATTATGCAGATAGTTATCCAGTTTCAATGACTCATGTTCCAACTTGTTTTCGGTTATAATGGCTTTTTCGATGGCTTCAATCAATTCATTGGCATTGATGGGTTTCATGATATAATCGAGTGCGCTTCGCTTAATGGCCTGAATAGCATATTGTTCGTAAGCTGTAATAATAATAAACCTAAAGTTCAGACCTTTGGATTTGGCCAGCAAATCGAATCCTGTTCCATCAGGCATGCGAATATCCAAAATAACCAGATCGGGTTTTTTATCCTTAAGCAATGCCAAGCCTTGCTTTACATTTTCAGCCTCACCCACAACTTCAACCTGAGTACAATACAATTCAAGGATGTTCCTGATTACCTGACGTGCATTGGGTTCGTCATCCACAATAATGGTTCTTAGCATAGCTTAATCTTTAATTTATATCAGTTGAAAAGCGGTAAGGCAAGGTAAATCGCACAATGGTGCCAAGCGATTGGTTGTTGTCGCCCAATTTTTCTTTCAATTCAAATAAAACATGAAAACCGTACCTCTTGCCTAAGATTTCGATGCGCTCCCTGGTAATTTGCAGGGCCGTACTCTGATGTGTATCCTGACTAAGGCTTAATTTCAGGGCTGCTGTCAAACCAATGCCATCATCATCTACTTCAAAAATCAAATGATGGTCACCATGTAAGAAACGTATTTTCAATGTACCTTTTCCTTCTTTAGTAAACAAACCATGCTCAAGTGCATTTTCAATCATGGGTTGGGCCAGCATCGGCGGAATCAAAAATTCCTCAGGATCGATAGTATCATCAATCTCAAAGGTATAATCAAATTTTCCGGGAAACCTCAGGTTTTGCAACCGAAGATACAATTCCAGGGTTTCTAGTTCCTTTGAAAGCAAAATGAACTCAGATTTACTATTGTTCAATATCAGTCTGAAAAGACGTGCAAAATCAGACAAGTAATTTCCTGCTTCCTTAGGATCGCGGCCATAAATGAAATTCTGAATCGCCAAAAGGGAATTTCCCATAAAGTGAGGATTCATCTGCAACCGGAATACCCGTTGTTGCAATTCAATGGCCTTTCTCTGGAGTTTATGTTCATACTCACGCCGCTTAACATACAGAAACAAAACTGTGACAAAAAGCACAATCACGAGGATGATGAACCAGGTTGTTTGATAAAACGGTCGTTGTATAACAATGCTGACACTGGCCATATCGTTCGACCAATTGCCATTTCTGTTGCCTATCCGATAATTTAGTTGATAGGTTCCAGGAGGAACCGAGGCAAACCTTAACTTTCGTTGAGTATTATCAACATCCACCCAGTTTTCATCAAAACCTACCAACTTACACTGGTACAGATATTGTTCGGGATTTACCTGATCGGTGCTGTTTAGTTCGATGGAGAAAACCTTATCGTTGGGTTTGAGTATCATGCTTGAAATCTGATTCAAATCGTGGCTATAAATGTGGTCGTAAACAAACAGGCGTCCGAAAAAAGGTTTCGGCACCACCGAGTCGACCCTGATTTCATTTGGGTGGAAGAGGTTAAAACCTGAAACTCCTCCAAAAAACAAGCGCCCGTCACTCATTGCCAATCTGGCGGAGGTAAACGTATTTCCCTGAAGGCCATCTTGTTTTAAATACTGGGTAAAACGCGCTTGTCCCGGCTCGAACTTATAAAGGCCGTCCCCTTTGGTGGCAATCCACATATTGCCTTGCTTATCAGGAAGTATTGAAACCGGATCGGAACAATAGAATCCGTCCGCACACCCGTATTTATTGAACTTTTTTGTTTTTTGGTCGTATTTCTGAAGGGTAGACGAAAGCACCCAGATGTTGCCATCATTATCCTGGGTTATATCCTTGATGTCGTCGGAGGCTAAACCTGAAGAGTCGGCTCCCTCATAAAAGTAAGCCACCGCAGAATCACCCTTTGGATAATAACGATGAAGCCCGCATTCGGTAGTTCCTACCCAAATTGTATTTTGATTGTCGTGAAACAGCCTTGTGATGATTCGTGAGCAAGTCGCTCGCTGAAACCTGTATTGAAGGCTTTCGCCAAACTTAAGTTGATTGCGGTGGAAACGAACGAGTCCGTCAGCACCCCAAAAACCGATATAAAAGTTGCCTTCATCATCTTCACAGAAATCTGAATACCAATCCCTTTCCAGGTTTTTTGTATAATAGGTAAACAACCTAAAACGCTCCTTATCGGGTTCATACAAATTAAAACCAATACCCCGCCACAATCCAATCCACAATCTATTATTCTTATCAAAATAAAGGGCCGAAACATTGTTGGCAGCCAGCTGATTTTTACCTCCGGGCGAACTAACAAAGTGGGTAAACCGATCGGTTTTTGTATTAAAATAGTCCATCCCATCTTCTTCGTAACCAATCCACAGGTTATGGAAATTGTCTTCAGCGGCAGCCGTTACGACATACCCTTCGGGGCTATTGGTTATGCCGGGAATATGTGTATAGGTGCCAAAAGGAAAGGCTGAAGGATTGTAAATATTGACCCCCATGCTGGTGGCGAACCACATATTGCCCACCTGATCTTCAAGAATTTTATGAACACTATTATTTGAAATGGAGTGTGGATTATCTTTTTGGTTGGCAAACACCATCATGGTATTGGTGGCATGGCTATATTTATATACACCGCTTCCGGTTGCAAACCAGAGATCGCCATTTTTGTCTTCCCGCATATCAAACGTGGTTATCCCAAGAAATTTCCTGACCGTATAATTGCTTTTGTTCATGAGATAAACTCCATCCAAAGCGGAAATCCAGAAATTTCCTTGGCTGTCTTCGTAATAGCAAGCCACATCTCTGGCCCGTTTTTTTGTAAAATCGTTTTCATCAGCATCCACCATCTCAATACCACCTTTTTTCAGATTTAAAAACATGATACTTCGCCCTCTAATTCCTACCCAGAGACGATCTTGGTTATCAAGATACAAGTCGTGATACAGGTAATATGGCTGTAGACTTGGTTCATGTCGGAAAACATCCAACACTTTATTTCTGATTGTATTGTACCGCATCAACAACCCCATCTGGGTATCGATCCAGAGAATTGAATCGTTTTGAAACAGCATTTCACGTACATAAGGATCCGCTGGGACCGTGCTGTCGCCTATTAGTTTCAAATGGATAAAACTATTGTTCAATCGGTCGTAAACGTTGATTCCGTTCTTAGTGCCGATATACAGATTTCCATTGTTATCCGCAACCAGCGATGAAATATGACTTGACGAGAGCGATGTGAAATTGTCGGGATTTTGCTTATAGACTTCAAAGGCCCTTCCATCGTACCGATTGAGACCATCCACAGTTCCCACCCAAATAAAGCCAAACGAATCTTGTAACAATGCGGTTACCCTGTTGTTGCTTAATCCCTCATCGGTGGTGAGCCGTATAAACCGAACCTGAGGATTCTCAATGGCGGCTTTATTGAAAAGCAAAGGCCGTTGGGCCAAAGTGTACAGGCTCATCAATAATGCACAACAGAAGAGGATCCTTCTTAACATAGGATCAGGTTTTGGGTAATAAATTCAATATAGTTGTCAATTTTTCTTCCATGCTGATATTTCCATTAATCCAGTGGATGCGAACCCCATTGTTTTCCATTCTGCGGAACCAGGTCATTTGCCGTTTGGCGAACTGATGGATGGCAATGTTTAACAGATCGAACATTTCCTCATAGGCTATTTCTCCTGTCACAAACTGGGTAACATATTTATATTCAAGCCCGTAAAACTTAAGCTGCTCTGGCTCAAGGCCATTGGAAAGCAGATTTTTTACTTCATCCACCAACCCGGCTTCAAGTCGTTGTTTTAATCGCTGGGTAATTAGTTCACGTGCTTCGTTCCGTTCAAAATGCAACCCAAAATTCACAGAAGAAATTTTGGGCATCTGAAAGTCGGATATCGGGTGTTCTTTTCTGTATTCAGCAATTTCGATGGCCTTAATCAAACGATTGCGATCGGTAATATCGGTTGTATTGTGAACCGGACCATAGGTTTTCAGCTTTCTGACCAAAGCCTCCAACGTCAATAACTCAAAGGAGCTGCGAAGAGTTTTGTTTTCGGGTACCCGTTGCATATCATAACCACGAAGTACTGCATCCAGGTACAAACCCGAGCCTCCACACAGAACCGGAAGCCGGCCATTTTGTTCAATTTTCTCAAGTGCCCTCGATACATGTTGCTGAAACTCAAAGACATTAAATTCGTACCCAGGATCTACAATATCGATTAAATGATATGGAATGTGCTGGCCATCAACCTCAAAATCAGCCAAATCCTTCCCTGTACCAAGATCCATTCCACGGTACACCTGGCGCGAATCGGCACTTATTATTTCGCCCTGAAGCAGCGCTGCCAACCGACAGGCCAGAGTTGTTTTACCTGTTGCCGTAGGACCTAAAATCGTGATAATATGAAACATGCAACTTTGTATATTTACTGCAATTTACAAACTATTGAGATACAATTCCCGTTTGACGGAATTTTCTTGTAAAAACAAACCATCCCTGATCAGGCTCAACTCCTTAACGCTTAATATTTCCAATCCACCTGAATTTAAATGTTGCAGTTGTTCATCATTTAAAACACTTTGAAGCAATGCAGGGTAAGAAGACGCAAGTACCCTGGCATCAGTGGTTTTAAGGGAAGCCTGGCCTTGTCGGAGAAACTGCAAAATACGCAAACCATCAACCTTATTGCTACACGCCTTTATAAAATTTTCAGCACTTCGGTAATTTTTCCTTAAAGGTGACCACAACTCCCTGGTTTTAAAACAAGAAAATAGAAACCCATCCATGGGAGTGGGTATCTCTTCGTGATAGAGCAGGGTAAAACTTTGATACGTAACTTCAACGCTATCAAACAATTCCCGCGAATAAATGGGATAGGAAGACCAATCACCGGTACTTCCTTTGATCAGCGCGGGACCGGTTCCAAAAACAACCCTGTTTGAAAACCGGGGTGAAGGATAGGCCACCGTTTCGCTCCAATTGATCAACTTACCGATCTTCACCAGCTTTTGCATAAAATAAAAATCTTCTCCACTTTTAACCGGTGTCATACCACCCGCCTTTCGGTAGGCCCAAACCGGAAATGCCATGGCCGATCCCACTGCAGTATAAGCATAAGGATTGCGGATTCGCAACATATTCAACGCATAGTGCCTCATATACAATTCGTAGCGCAGGATCAGACGATCGGTATCGTTGCCTGCAAGCCGATGATAATAGGGAACGGCAAGTCCAACAGCCCGACTGTTTTCCAACAATGTCGCCTTTATCGCTGCAAGGTAATTGGGAGGATAATAGGTATCGGCATCCATGCTGATGATGATATCACCGGCATGAGCATGTTGTTCAACAACATCCATCGCCACCTTACGTGCCCAACCAACGCCTCCTTTTTTGGGTGACCAGCCTTTACCCGGTGAAGCATGGTCGATAATGGTTACAGAAAACGCATCAACGTACGACAGATAGTCCAGGCTTTTTTCATTGTCTGAAATGGTTTCTTCAAATTCTGCCTGTTTTCTCCAGTGTTCGTAATGGTTTACACATGCCACCAGATGAAAATTACGTTCGGTTTGCTGATTAAGCGACTCAACCAAAGCCGGTAAATTTGCAAATTCCTTAAGAACAGGCAATGCCAAATACAACTTCACATCATTCATCATGAAACAAAAATCCTATAAAGCGTTAAATACTCCTACCCAATGTTAAATTATTTTTACTTTTGACTTAATTTATAACTTTTCTAAATTAAGCCATGATAAACAACCTCGTAATCGAACAGTTACCAGCGCATCTAAAATGCTTCATCACCGAACAACATCATGAGCTATACACACCCAGGGACCATGCCGTGTGGCGATATGTGATGAAACAAAACCTACGAAAACTAACATTGGTGGCTCATCCGGCCTATCTGGATGGATTAGCCAAAACCGGAATCAGCATCGAAAGCATTCCCAGCATTGATGAAATGAATGTGATTTTAAGCAAAATTGGATGGGCCGCAGTGGCCGTTGACGGATTTATTCCGCCATCAGCCTTTATGGAATTTCAAAAACACAAAGTATTGGTGATTGCAGCCGACATCCGCCCTGTGGATCAAATAGAATATACCCCGGCACCTGACATTATCCACGAAGCCGCCGGTCATGCACCCATCATTGTGGACCAGGAATATGCGGATTATTTACGCAATTTTGGTGAGATCGGGTCAAAGGCTTTTTCGTCGAAAAAGGACTACGAGCTTTATGAAGCCATCCGCCACCTGAGCATCCTGAAAGCCGATCCTCATTCGCCGGAGAAAGAAATTATGGAAGCAGAAGCCGCTATTGAGCATATCAGTGAAAACATGGGAATACCATCCGAAATGGCGCTCATCAGAAACCTCCATTGGTGGACCGTTGAATATGGCCTTATTGGTGATTTGGAAAATCCAAAAGTCTATGGAGCAGGCTTATTGTCATCAATAGGTGAATGCAGCAGTGCCTTGAAAAAAGAAGTTACCAAACTCCCCTACTCCATCGATGCCATCCATTATAACTTCGACATTACAAAACCGCAACCACAGCTCTTTGTAACACCTGACTTTGCATATCTCAATCAGGTACTTGAAGCATTTGCCAGTCAGATGGCCCTCAGAAAGGGTGGTCTGGAAGGACTGCTGAAAGCCATCGAATCAGAAAATACGGCCACTGCTGTATTTACATCAGGGCTACAGGTTTCCGGTATCTTTAGCGAGGTGCTTACCCAAAACAGCGAAATTGTGTATCTCAAAACCTCTGGTAATACCATTTTGTGTTTCAAAGACAAGGTATTGCCAGGTCATGGAAAAGAATACCATAGTCATGGATTTGGGTCACCGGTTGGGCGAATAAAAGGATCACTTAAACCACCACGGCTTTTGTCAGACAAAGATCTTTCCCGTTTGGGAATTATTCCTCAGCAACAGGTTGAATTTGAATATGAATCAGGAATTAAAGTTTCAGGAATCCTCCGCCAAATCATTCGCAAAGAAAAACATATTGTACTCATGAGTTTTGAGGCGTGCAGTGTACAATACCTGGGCAAGGCATTGTTTGAGCCTTCATGGGGCATATACGACATGGCCGTTGGGGAACACATTAACTCGGTGTACAGCGGTCCCGCCGATCCTGTTGCCTATGGACTTCAATATGAACCACCAAAAGAAAAAACCCATAAAGTTCAATATCCCGAAGACATCAGGAAATTACATCAGATATATTCACAGATAAAAGACATCAGATCAGGCATTCAACCTGCTGAACACCTTCATGTCATTTGGGAATTATACCGCAAGAACTTCAAAAGCGACTGGTTACTGGCTTCCGAGATGCTGGAAGTTTCAAATTACAATGACCTGCCTTTTTCGGAAGAAATTTCAATTCATTTAAAAAAATTAAGGCAGTTACAACCTGAATTTGAGCAGGTAATCAGCAATGTGCTTGCAGGATAGGCCCGGATTCTAAAAATAATCAACCTGATGAAAGCCCAAAAAGCAGTACTTTTGAAAACAAAAAACGACCGATGAATATTGAACTAAACGGAAAGTTAATCCAGAAAATGGCACCGGTTTCCGGCGAAAGCAGAAACGGAAAATGGGAAAAGCAGGAATTTGTAATTGAAACAGACGATCAATTCCCCAAAAAAATCTGCATGAGTGTTTGGGGTGATAAAGTATCAGCTCTGGCCGCAGTAGTTGAAGGCGATCAAATAACAGCTTCTGTAAACATTGAATCGCGTGAATATAATGGGCGGTGGTATACCGACATACGTGCCTGGCGCATTCAACGTGGGTCAGACGTGGGCAGTACCCCTCCGGCTGCACTTCCAAACCTGCCTCCTGATGATTTGGGTCTTCCCGAAGACGACCTCCCGTTTTAATTCCCATGTGGCAAACACCCGATCAGGGGTCTTTTTCAAGTCGCAACAAATTGCTGGTTGCGCATCTTGCCGCCATCGGTGCCAACATTATATTTGGGGTAAACTATGTGGTTGCCAAAGGCATTATGCCTGATTATCTGGCACCCAGGGCGGTTATTTTTTTGAGAGTAGCAGGTGCGATGGCCATATTCCAGGCCGTCTCAGTGTTTTTTCCCAAACAAAAAGTCGAAAAACGCGATCTTTTAAAACTTTTCGTAGCCGCCATTTTTGGTGTAGCTATCAACCAGATTCTGTTCTTTGAAGGGCTTAACTTAACCACACCCATCAATGCTTCCATTATCATGGTGGGAGTTCCGATTTTAGTGATGTTTTTCTCTCATTTCATCATTAAAGAACTAATTACTAAAAATAAACTTATCGGGATTATCCTCGGTTTCACAGGCTCTGTATTTCTGATTATTCAGGCAGGTAACGCCTCTTTTCAAGGCAGCCTGATCGGTAACCTGTTAGTTTTTACGAACGCCATGTCGTACGCACTTTTTCTGGTGTTGATAAAACCGCTCATGTCGAAATACCATCCGTTGACAGTAATGAAATGGGTATTTACCTTTGGTTTTGTGTTGGTAACTCCATTTACGGCCCACCTGTTGGTGAATGCAGATTTCCAATCATTTCCGGTAAACATTTGGCTTTCCATTGGTTTTGTCGTGCTGTTTACCACCGTTTTTGCCTATTTTCTCAACAACTACTCGCTTACGGTAATTTCCCCAACGGTAAATAGTGCCTATATTTATTTTCAACCTTTTCTGGCTACCTTTGTAGCGATTAGTTTTGGCAAAGATGTATTGACCTGGCCGGAGATCATTGCCGCCTTGTTCATCTTTACCGGAGTATATTTTGTTAATTTTAAAAAGTCAATCCATAAAAATTCACTCAAATGATCCCAACCATTCCAAACCTAAAATATACCGATGGCAAGCAATTTTTTTTAATGGCCGGTCCATGTGTTATCGAAGATGAAACAATGGCCTATCCCATTGTTGAACACATACTTAAACTAACCACCGAACTCAGGATTCCGTATATTTTTAAGGCATCCTATAAAAAGGCCAACCGTTCGAAGCTGGATTCGTTTATGGGAATTGGTGATTTAAAGGCCCTGAGAATTCTCGAAAACATCCGGAATACCTACCAGATTCCTGTGGTTACAGATGTCCATACGGCGGAGGAAGCTGTGATGGCGGCTGAATATGTCGACATTCTGCAGATCCCCGCCTTTTTGTGCCGACAGACCGATTTGCTGATCGCGGCCGGAAAAACCGGAAAAATGGTCAACATTAAAAAGGGCCAGTTTCTATCGGGTGAAGCCATGCAATTTGCTGTGGATAAGGTAAGGTCCACCGGAAACGAACAGATAATGCTCACAGAACGTGGCAATATGTTTGGCTATGGCGATTTGGTGGTGGATTACCGCAACATTGCTGCCATGCAAAAAGCAGGAGTGCCGGTTATTCTCGACATCACACATTCGCTACAACAACCCAACCAACCTTCGGGCATCACAGGTGGCCAACCTGACCTGATTGAACTCATGGCCAAGGCAGGCATTGCTGTTGGCACTGATGGGATTTTTCTCGAAACGCATCCCAATCCGGCTAAGGCCAAATCGGACGGAGCCAATATGCTAAGGCTTGATTTATTGAAGGATTTATTAAAAAAGCTTTCTGCGATAAGGTCGGTTGTAGCTGATTTTTAAAGAGATAAACAAATATTCAGAAGTACAATAAGCCAGGATTATTTTGATCCTATCAGGCAAGGTTTACACAACACCAGGTCGGTATTGGCTGTTCTGATGCACTTTTCGCACATGTATAAAGGTGACCGAATAATGGATAAAAGGTAATCAAGATTGTTGGTAATTTCCTTTTTTTCGTACTTACACAGGTGTTTTTCCTTCTTCGGCATGTGCATTGATCTTATTCCCTAATCACACTTAACAAACTCCCCGAACGCGGGTCGAAATGCAATCTGGCTTTTGCCATACTGATGGATGATATCACTCCCATCTGGTTAACAGGCATTAAATCCGTAAAATGATTCTTACCCTGATAAGAAATTTTAATGCTGGTTTGTGCCGGAATACGGTAGTATACATTGTTGAAACCTGTGACCGGAGCTTCTGGCAATCCTTTCAGGAAATCTTCGGGTACGAATTCAAAAATTACAGTTTCACCTTCAGCACTTTTCCATATCTGAGCCTGTTTTTCATCCTTCTTAGGAGCATAAAATACCGTTTGATCGATGATTGTTGAGGTTTCTTTACCTAAAAATAATTCGAGGTAACCCTGTTCCATTTTCTTGAGCTGGTTATCCATATAACGAAGGCTTTCACCAAAATCCACCTCATGATAACCTGTGAGCAGATTGAATCTGGCTTCTCTTATTTTCGTAATTTGTTGGGCTGCTTCTTCGGCTTTTTCCCTTTCCGACTTATCGACCCAGTTGGTTTTAAATAAAAACCGATTAATGGTCATGGTGTCGATATTGATCTTACGAATGATGGTATCCTGTTTTTTCTTTTTGTTGTAAGAAGCTTCGTAATCAAACGACTCCGGTACTTTTTTAAACATGATGGTTTGTTGCAACTCCTGTATGGGTTGAACCTGACGTTGATTTTCATTGTCGTTTACCGACAAGAGAGCGCCGTTTTCAGCCAGGTGGAAAATCGGGTTACGGTCATCTTTGCCTTTTTCAGGCGGGATTTGCACAAAATACATCTGATCGGGATCGGTAACCGACAAAGATTCTACACCCACATCCAGCAGGTTATAGCTGGTTTCGGAAGCCTTGATAACATCGCTTACGCCAAGATATTCAGCAGCATAAGCAGACAACGGGCCTTTTTGGCGTTCAATTTTTTCAAGCACCAGATTTACCTTGAAAACCGTTTTTGGCAGGGTATAAAAAAAACCTTCGGTGGCAGGCGCAGGGCTGCCCGGAGCCATTCTGCTCACCATTATCTGTGCCTTTAAAAACGACCCGGAGGCGATGATCAGAACCAGAACATAAACTGACTTAACTATGATGCGTGATTTCATGCTGAATCCATTTTGTGGGATTTCAAAGATAAAAAAAATGCCGATGTAAAAACCGGCATTCTTTTACTTCGATGATCCCTTATTTTATAAACAAGAGTTCGCGGTACTTCGGCAACGGCCAAAGCTCGTCGTCCACCAACATTTCCAGTTTATCTACATGATACCTGATTTTTTCAAAATAGGGTTTTACATTGTCTTTGTATGCAAACGCCTGTTTTTCTATACCTTCACATGCATTTGCTTCTTTCCGGGCTTCGGTCATCAATTCCACATCTTCCTTGATGGTGCTGATGTGGTTTGAAATATCCTTTATGGTATTCAACTGATTTCGCGAAAGCTTAACAAATGTTTTTGAATCGAGGACTTCCTTTAAACCACGGGCATTCTCAATTAGTCGGTTTTGATAGCGGATGGCAGTAGGCAAAATGTGATTGGTGGCCAGATCGCCCATCACACGCGACTCAATCTGAATTTTCTTGGTGTATTTTTCCAATTTAATATCAAAACGAGCCAGTAATTCTTTTTCGGTCATCACCATATGTTTCCCGAACAGTTCGATGGTTTTTTTGCTAACAAAAGCCCCAAGTGCATCGGGGGTGCTACGTTTATTGGACAAACCACGTTTGGTAGCTTCTTTTATCCAATCGTCACCGTAAGAATTTCCCTCGAAGCGGATATTTTTCGATTCAATAATATACCGGCGGGTGACATTAAAAATGGCATCATTCTTTTTTACACCATCCGCCATTAATTTGTCAACGTCCTTTTTAAAATGATTCAGCTGATCGGCCATAATGGTGTTGAGGACAAACATGGGTTTCGCCGTATTGGCACTCGAACCAACAGCCCTGAACTCAAATTTATTGCCCGTAAAGGCAAAAGGGGAAGTCCGGTTTCTGTCAGTATTATCGAACAGAATTTCGGGGATTTTGGGTATATCGAGGATGATATCCTTGTTGCCATTGTTCGTACTCAAAGCCTTCCTGACTGGCATTTTCTCAATTTCACTGAGGGTAGCTGTGATTTGTTCTCCCACAAAAACCGAAATAATGGCCGGAGGAGCTTCGTGTGCGCCAAGCCTTAGATCATTGCCTTCAGAGGCTACACTCGCACGCACCAGTTCTTCATGGGTGTGAACGGCTTTAAGGATGTTGGCTAAGATAGCTATAAACCTGAAATTTTCGGCGGCACTCTTACCCGGTGAAAGCAGGTTGACACCCGTATTTGTAGCCATCGACCAGTTGTTGTGCTTACCTGATCCATTAATACCGGCATATGGTTTTTCGTGTAATAACACCTTAAATTCATGCCGCCGTGCTACCACATCCATAATGTGCATCAACAACTGATTGTGATCGACAGCAATGTTGACTTCCTCGTAAACCGGAGCACATTCAAACTGACTCGGGGCAACCTCATTGTGCCTTGTCTTTAAAGGAATTCCTAATTTATGTGATTCAATTTCCAAATCCTGCATAAAGGCCAAAACACGGTTGTGGATGGTTCCAAAATAGTGATCGCTCAACTGCTGATCCTTGGCAGAGGCATGTCCGAAAACGGTTTTCCCGGTGAGTACCATATCGGGCCGGGCTGCAAATAAGGCCGAATCAACCAGGAAGTATTCCTGCTCCCAACCCAGGGTGGGATAAACTTTGTTGATATTTTTATCGAAATACCTGCACACCTCCACCGCAATGTCGTCCAATGCTTTCATCGACTTAAGTAACGGTGTTTTGTAATCGAGTGAATCGCCTGTATAGGAGACAAATATGGTTGGAATACACAGTGTATTGTCCAGGATAAAAGCAGGAGAAGTAGGATCCCAGGCCGTATAACCACGCGCTTCAAAAGTACTTCTGATTCCGCCGCTGGGAAAACTCGATGCATCGGGCTCCTGTTGGATCAGTGCATCCCCTTTAAATTCTTCAATGGCCTTTCCATTGCCTGTTGGATGAATGAAAGCATCATGTTTTTCGGCAGTGGAGCCGGTTAACGGATGAAACCAATGTGTGTAATGCGAAACACCTCTGTTTAAAGCCCATGCTTTCATCGCGGAAGCGATCTGATCGGTAATTTTCCGATCAATGCGTGTTCCTTTTTCGATGGCACTCAACACAACCTTATAAGCTTCATCTGTCAGGTATTCCTTCATGGTTTGAGGATTAAAGGTCATCTCACCAAAATAATCCGATACTTTTAACGAAGGAGGAACCACCGCGCTTATTGGTCGGTTCAGGGTTTTTTCCAGTGCAGTAAATCTAAAGTTCGTCATAGCTATAATTAAGAGTTAGGTTTTTTAATCATGAATAATCCGATAAAAGTAAGTGCGCCATTAATTATTAAAAGTTCAAATCCAATTTTATATCCATCCCAAATTTGCTCTGAATACTGACTGATAAAATAGGAAATCACGGGTGCTGCTACGGCAATCCACGGAATCAGGCGGTCGTTCACCTTTAATTTTGTAAACATTCCAAATGCATACAATCCGAGCAACGGACCATAAGTATATCCTGCAAACGTAAAGAGTTGCGCAATAACAGCCTGGTCATTAATTAATCTGAACAAAATGATGACAAATATAATCACCAGAGACATTAATAAATGCACGATGTATCGCTTTTTTTTCAAAAGGTTTTCATCATGGGCATATTTTTTATCCAGACCCAATATGTCGATACTGAAGGAAGTAGTCAGGGCGGTGAGGGCACTATCGGCACTCGAATAGGCAGCAGAAATAAGACCGACAACAAATACAATTCCGGCAGTAACTCCCAGATATTCAAAGGATATTAATGGAAACAACTGGTCGGTAGATTCAGGAATGGCGATACCTTTTTGGGCTGCATACAGGTACAATACAGCTCCCAGAAATAAGAACAAGAGATTAACAGGAACAAGAATTAAACCCAAGGTAAACATATTCTTTTGTGCATCACCTATGTTCCTGCAACTCAGGTTTTTCTGCATCATATCCTGGTCAAGCCCGGTCATAACAATGGTAATAAACATGCCACTAAAGAACAGTTTCACCACGTTTTGTTTGCTGTCGGCATTGGTGACAATCATATTGGAAAAATCACTTTCGCAAACGGTTGCGATCATTTCCGTAAAAGAGGTACCCATTTGTTGCATGATCATGAATATCGAGATAACAATGGCCGAAAGCATAAATGTAGTTTGCAGGGTATCGGTCCAAATGATGGTTTTAATACCCCCTTTCATGGTATAAAGCTGAATAAGAATGATAAATGCCACCACCGTAACCCAAAACGGAACGCCAAAATAATCCATTACAAATACCTGCAGGATGGTCACCACCAGGAACATCCGAAATGAAGCCCCTACTATCCGCGACAGCAGAAAAAATACAGAACCGGTTTTGTAGGCTGTATTCCCAAAACGCTGGTCCAGATAGGTATATATAGAAGTGAGGTTCAGCCTGTAGTACAGGGGCAACAACACCGTGGTAATTACCAGATATCCAAATACATATCCAAATACGATTACCATGTAGGTAAATCCGGTTTTGCCTACCCAACCGGGTATAGAAATAAAGGTGACCCCCGACAGGGAAGCGCCAATCATTCCGTAAGCCACTACAAACCAGGGCGATTTGTGATTTCCTATAAAAAAACTCTGGCTATCGGCTTTTCGGGAAGTGAACCAGGCTATGATGAAAATAACAAGTGTATATATTACAAAAGTACCCAGTATGATTTCAGGACGCATGGTTTACAAATTTTGTAGTTGGTTCCTCACGAATCTAGTGGTATTTGGTTAGCCATCCGGCCAGTTCAGACAGACCGTCAACAACTGCATCAAACTGATGTTCGTTGGGCTCGTAGTTGTGTTTTACATAAATGGTCACCATTCCGGCATTTTTGCCAAATTCCATATCGCTTAACGAATCACCCACCATCATACTTTTGGCAAAGTCGATTTCAGGGAAATCTGTTTTGGCCTGTAGTGCCATTTTGATGCCCGGTTTGCGGCAATTATTTGCAGAAATGGCCAGATCGGGACAATAATAAATCCGGTCAATTCTTCCTCCTGCCTTTTCAATTTCACTTTGCATGTATTGATGTACGGCTTCAAGCTGATTTTCGGTCATGAAACCTTTACCAACTCCTTGCTGGTTGGTTACAATACAAATACGCCCAAACCTGTTGGCAAACTCCCGTAAACCGGAAAGTACACCCGGAAGAAATTTAAATTCTTCGGGTTGGGTAATATATCCGCCATAAATTCGCTGATTGATTACACCATCCCGGTCAAGGAACAAGGTCCACGATTTGTCGACTTCCCTTATTTCCTCAATCATTTTGTGGAAAGATAGTGGCTTCGATGATTTCACAAAGAATATGTCCGGTGAGGATGTGGGCTTCCTGGATTCGGGCTGTATCTGCAGACGGGACTTTTATCAGGATATCCGACAACTCATCCAGTTTACCAGCCTTCTGACCTGTAAAGGCGATGGTTGTCATGCCATTTAGCCGTGCTTGTAGAAAGGCTTTTACCACATTGGCCGAATTGCCACTGGTACTCAAACCAATCAGGATATCACCGGGCCGGCCTGCTGCTTTCACCATGCGGGCATATATTTGGTCGTAAGCATAGTCGTTGGCCACAGCCGTGAGATAAGAAGTATTTACGTGCAGGGCTTCGGCATAAAGCGGATCGCGGTCGTAGTAAAAACGACCAGAAAGCTCTGCTGCAATGTGTTGCGCATCGGCAGCACTGCCGCCATTTCCACACAACAGTACTTTGCCGTGCTGTTGAAAAGCCTTGACACAAACCTCCGCAGCCAGCCTGATTTTCTGATGCAATTCGGTGTCGGTCAGCATTTGCTGCTTTACGGCGATGGATTGACCAATGGATTTTTCGATGTTCATCATGCTAAAATTTAAGGCAAAGATAGCATTGTCTTTTAAATTACCGGGCAAATCTTCCAACCTAAACCTTGTTCAACTTGCCCCACCGACAATACAGATCACATTCAAAAAAAATCAATTGTCAATACAGGGGAGATCAATTAATCCCCATTCAACTTTTGTTCCAGGTTTTTATCGTAAATGTTCATGGCGCGTAAACTCATCCCCATACTGCTGAAACCGCCATCGTGAAAGAGGTTTTGCATGGTTACTTTGCGGGTGAGGTCGCTAAACATTGTTACACAATACTGAGCACATTCGTGGGCATCGGCATTTCCTAAGGGCGACATGCGATCGGTAAAGTCCATGAGCGAACCCACACCCTTAACACCCGAACCTGCAGTTGTAAGTGTGGGCGATTGCGAAATGGTATTAATCCTGATTTTTCGTTCGCGACCATAAATGTAGCCAAAGCTGCGGGCAATGGATTCGAGCAATGCCTTGGCATCGGCCATGTCGTTGTAACCGTAAAGCGTACGTTGAGCAGCAATATAAGACAAAGCCACTACGGATCCCCACTGGTTGATGGCGTCCAGTTTAAAGGCCACCTGAAGCATTTTATGAAATGATATAGAACTGATGTCCAGGGTTTTGTTCAAATAATTGTAATCCAGATCGTTATACACACGTTTTTTGCGTACATTTAACGACATGCCAATGGAATGCAGAATAAAATCCACTTTCCCACCCAAAATTTTCATCGACTCCGTAAACACGTGCGTAAGATCATCCACACTGGTGGCATCGGCAGGGATTACGGTAGCGTTGCACTTTTTTGCCAGTTCGTTGATTTCACCAAAACGCAAAGCCGTAGGCGTATTGCTGAGGGTGAAAATAGCGCCTTCCTCAAAAGCAATTTCTGCTACTTTCCAGGCAATTGAATTTTCGTCCAATGCCCCAAAGATAATTCCCCGTTTTCCTTTTAATAAGTTATAAGCCATGTTTTTTTAGCTTTATTTAGACTGATTATGGACGGCAAAGATAACAAGTTTTTAATTGACCCCATGTTTGGGGAGTTGTTGCAAAAATGAAAGAAAAGTGTATGTCAGCCTTGCAGCAGCTCGCGGGCGGCTTGTAATGATACCACTGTAATCTTTTTGTTACGAAGCTTTGGCTACTTCAATGAGAGAAGGGGCTGACCCCCCCCTTCTCGGCGTAGTTTGCAACTACGCCGCCATATTTTTAAATCATTTATATGCTCACTTTCTGACATAAAACAAAGATAGGAAACATTGCCATTGAAAAGCGTAGTTGCAAACTACGCTTAGAGCTTCGTTTTATTTCGACATACTACGCCTAGTTTGGGGTCTTGTGCATTAAGATTAATACTTGCTAAAAATAACAGCATACAAATGAATTTCAATATATCAGTTACCTTATTCATATTAGTTTACAATTACATTGATTGCAGGTGAAATTCTCTGAAAGTAAGTATTCAAAGTATTATAGAACGCATTTAGCCTCGCTGCATTCTCTTTAATAACTATACAACCTAAGGTACCATCACTCCCCCGTCTGGGGATCAATAATTTATCATTTCTTTTGTTTGAATGCTATCAAGTTTTATCAGCACCCCTTTTTCTTGATAGTTGATGTTTCTATTCTTTGGGAAATCATCAGAGTTAGCGAAATAGGTCCTTTCTACTACATCATCTTTAAAACAGCACACTAAACCAGGTGTTGTCCCTAATATTACAAATTCATTTGAGAGCTTTTTCTGAATAGCCTCCATGTTTATCGGTTCTAAACTTTGGATATTTGTAAACATGACTTTTCCCGACAATGATTTGTCAATATAAAGAATGACTACCTCATTATCAATAGTTAAAGAATAGTTGAAATTTCGCAAATTACGAAGGGAGAAATCATTCAAAATATATCCGATAGTCAGGCAATAATTGCAATCTTCATTATTGGTATAAAGCTTCGCTATAAATATTTTATGGTCAGGCAATTCTATGGAATCCGATTTTACACGATCTATAAACCATGTTAACTCTTTTTCGATTTCTCTAAAATTTACAGGTTTTTTTTCGTCTGCGTAAGTGTTAATATTAGAAACAATCAAAAAGAAACTAAATGATATTATATAAAGTGAAGTTTTAACAATTGCAAACATTTGTGTTAAATATTTAAAAAGAAAAAAACAAAGATAGATCGATTTGCTGCTGGTTACCACCTATATAATAATAAGAATTACCACCCGGTCCAATCGAGAAGACAGGTATATTAAAAAAGTCACTAAATTCTTTATCAAGACTACTCAAGGGATTCCCGGAAGGGTGAGTATGGGGGATTGTTCTTTATTACAAACCTACTCTTTGTCAAAATTAAATACATCAAAATTTTGCCAATAATCTTTAGTCAATTCCTCTACACTAATTTTCTTCCATTTATCTTTATCTGAATATGTTAGAATTTCAATATTACCCTTTTTGGTTAACCCGAGATAGTTTTCACCACCACTTGACGCTACACGAAATAGAATTGTATACTCTTTGTTTTTCAGGATATTATATAATAAATTAAGTGATTCTGACGAATACTCATTTGCACAAAATATATGTGAGTCCATCGTGTTCCAATATGCCACCAATTTATATGAACTATTGGTAATAAAAGATACGCTTACCCATAAAACGCTATTTTCAATAACATCATAGTCTTCATCTTGCATAGGATGAAGTGAGTCACTTTTATATTTAGTAAAAAGTTTTTCTACAGTTTGTGGATAGCAATAACGGTAAGGAAAATATTGCTTTTCTATTTTTTTAAGTACTGATTTATCTATAAAATCCGAGCGTTTCATTGTATCTTCAAAATAATCGTAAACAAAAACGTGGTCAATACTGTATGTTTCTTTTAAATCATAACAAGAACTCCCCTGAAACCTTTCCGTAATTATTGAGTCAAGTTTCTGCACCTCAAATTTTGAGGGGAACCAGCTTTCTTGTCCATGACAAAAGCCGGTCAGAAAAATTCCCACAACTGCAATTAATAATCTGATCTTCATAACTATTATGGATATATGAAATAAAAGAAATCAGTAAAATCGATTGAACTAACCGTATTAAAAGTACCATTGGAAGGATTCATTAAAGTATATTGATAGCCATTTCCAATAGAACGGGAAACTGTCACGAGATTTACCATATGATAATCACCTCCAATTAGTTGGTATTTGAGTGATACTCTTGCCTCGTTTTGTGTCATTTGCTGTAATGCATAGCTTAATTTCCCATCCCCATTAGCAAAATAACCACTTGGGTTATGTGTATTTGCGCTATACGAATTAAATGCATTCTCCGTAAATAATGGCGTTGTATTCGGATCACTTCCCGGAGCAGTAAGATTTCTGATATCTGCCGGAGTGAGATTACCTCCTAATGACCTGTCAGCCGCCGAAATAACTGTCTCGGTACATGCCTGACTACCATCTGCTGTTAGGGGTGGAATACCTGATGTAGTATATGATTTTTCAGGAAGATTTCCGTAGCTTGATATTTTTGATCTATAACTAACATTACCGTTTAGCATTGAACGGTTGTTTTCAACAGGTACCAATTTAGAACGCCCAGTCCAGAAATTGCCTCCATTTCGACTTGCCCGAATTCCTCCTCCAATACCACCCATTACACCTCCAATAATTCCTTGCTTGGCTCCTTCCTTTAGTCCGGCATTAAGCGATTGCCCGATATTATTACCGGCGATTAAACTGTTTCCTGTGCCGGATAGAAAACCGCTGGTTAAGCCTGCCGCGGCACCAACCGCCGCACCAGCACCAAAGCCACTGGCACTTAACCCTGCTGAAACTCCAAACCCAAAGGAGCCTGAACCTGCAGCCAAGGTACCAATCCCGGCTCCAATGCCTGCAGCCATCGCTCCTGCAAGTGCTCCTACACCAAAGTAACCTAACCCAGCAGCATTAAACTGAGCCCCGTGAGTAGCCCAATTAAGTATCCCACCTATGGCTGCACCAATAACAATGTGTATCCACTCACCACTAGGATCAGTATACTTCAATGGGTTATTCATCACATAGCTGTACCTGTTAAAATTCTGTGTGTAATCAGGGGATTGAACAAAATTGTCAGGAGAGAGGAATCGTCCCAGCATGGGGTCGTACATGCGGCCATTCATGTTAATTAGCCCAAATACTTCCAGATGTTCGTGGCCGGTGTAGCCCCGGTCGAATGTGTATGTTTCCGAAACGTTGTTAAAAGTCCAGTCAGTAGCGTTCCTTCGTCGACCCCAAGGGTCAAAACTTAGCCTTTCTACAACCTCGCCCTTGTGGTTGGTAATGGTTTCAAAACTACCCTGGTAGTCTTTGTGGATGTAGTTCATGGACGCTTTGCCAGCCTGATCGATTACGTAAATGGCAAACAGGCCATCGCCACCGCTGAGGTAATGCAACTGGCGCAGGTTACCGTTGGCATCTTCTTCAATTTCAAAGGTTCCGTCTATGAAAGTTTTTGTTTTAACCAAATCACCTGCCTGATAAAGTTTGGTCAACTTTCGTGATTGCCCGGGACCGTATGTAATTTCCAATACAGAAGCCTGTTCCTGGTTTGCAGGATTATACTGCCTGATGGTGGCGGTTTTATCAAATCCTGTGTAAGTGAGTTCCTGCTTGTTAATTTTAGCCATGGCCAGGTAAGCCGCATCAGGGTCCTTTATCCTGCTCACGGCATGCGGACCATCATTCCCGGTACCGTATAAGTAGGTTCCCACTCCGGTTTTGGTATTCATGTTGCCATCGTCAGAATAATCAACGCTGTACTGCGTTCCTGTGCCTACTTTCCAGGTAGTCAACCTATTATTCAGCCCCAAAACATCATAAGTGAAATTTTCTTTCAAGGTTTGTCCTGAAACTGTCGCCTGCCGCCAGTTTAAATTGCCTGAATTGGTATTGAAATCATATTCCAGGTCCTGAACTCCCCTATCGGTATATATGGTAGTCGGGAAACCGTAATCATCATATCCTTTGGTGGTTAACAAACCGTTCCCAAGCTGATATTGCGTCACCTGGCCGCGTGCATTAATGTCGGCAAGATCCCATAGCTTATTTCCTGTACTATTCTCTTCCACCGCGCTAAGATAGCCTTTTTTATATCGGTATTTTATTGAAAACCCGGTTGGCCAGGTAACGTTTCTGGCTTTTCCATACACATTGTAATCGTAGGTAAAATCATACTTTTTTCCATCAATGAGTTGGCTTTTCTCAATTACCCTGGAGAAGTTATCATAGGTATAGCTTGTTTGTATGCCGTTGCTTCCGGATACAGTTTGAAGCTGACCAAAACCATGAGTGCCTACGGGGCAATAGGTGTAGGTTGTGATGTCATCCAGGCTGCCTTCCAATGTTTTATTGGTGATGCGTCCCAACCCGTCATAGGTCATTGTGTAGGTATGCAAATTGGTATTGGTCTGCGAAATTAATTCACCGAAAGGATTGTAATCATAAAGGATGGTTCCTGCATCCGGTTCTATGAGTTTTTCCTGATAGCCTGCGTCATCATAGTATAGCAGTGTGGTAGCACCTCCGGCAGTGATGGATTTTGGTAGTCCCGAACTGTAATAGGTATAGTCTATCGACCCGCCCGGGTCGGTGGCTTTGACCACCTGCCCAATGGCATTGGCTTCTTTGGAAGTCTGAATGCCAAGTGTTGTGTTGGTGGTGGTGGTAATCCGTCCGTTATAAGTGTACTCTATTGTGGCTGTCGGGCTGATCACTTTTTTAACAGCCCCGGTGGTCAGGTATTCATAGGTGGTCCATAGCAAATCCGAGGTTGAATAATGCGGGTTGGATGACTGAGCCACCTGCCCCATATTGTTGTATTTAGTTTCGGTATATACTTTTCGGTCTTTCGCATCCTTGCTGACAGTGAGCAGGTTTCGACCCATTTGATCGGCAAACGACAACACCTCCTGTTCACCAGAGCGTTGCGACCAAATGTAGAACAATGCATAATCAGGATTATCCGGGTTTTCAGTAACCCAATACAGTCGGCTTTTATCGACCACACCATCGGGATAAGTAGTTTGTTGGAGCCTTCCAAATCCATCATATTCATATGCTGTTATTAAACCGCTCAAATCCGTTGAGGTCACTGGCAGTCCCGTAGCAGGATCGTAGGTTGAGGAAGTAATGTAATCTGTCCCGTTTAAAGTGTTCTTTGTTTCGGTTACAAACCGGTGTTGGTAGTTTCCGTCATATGAATAATCGGTAATACGATTTGCAGGTGAGGGAGAAAAATTAGGGGCATATAATGCCGATTGAGTCAGGTTTCCATAATCATCGTACTCATAGTTAACTACTGTTATCAAAGGCGTACTATTATTAGGAACCTGCAACTTGGCACGAACCAGAGGAGAATCAGGATAGTATGTAAAAGTATTTTTTTGTTTATCAATGGTAGCATCCGTTTTATCCCAGGTACTGGTTTGGGCCGTTTTTATCCTGTCTATCAGCCAATTCGGCTCATCAATATCATAGGTAAAGTCTGTTTTGGTATAAAAATCAAAGGCTTGCTCCGGACAGGTGAATCCTACTTCTTCAGGTTCGGTGAAAACTGTAGTAGAGGTTAGATTGCCATAGAGGATGTCAGTGGTTGAATACTCCTGTTTTGTAAGGGTTGTACTCACATAGGAGCTGCCTGCATCACCTGTACTATGTACTTTGGTAAGTGATAGGGGGGTGTAGTAGAAAATCCTTTTGTCTTCATCCGGGCCAAAGAGCTTGACCTCCGGTGCCTGATTGATGGTTTCTGAGATTGGATCATTAAAATTTGGATAGACATAGGAGCTACTGTTTTCAAGCCAATTAAAATAATAGGTTTTATTCAGGCTGAATGAGTTTACAATCTTAGT
Source organism: Bacteroidales bacterium (assembly GCA_030690365.1). GTDB lineage: Bacteria > Bacteroidota > Bacteroidia > Bacteroidales > F082 > UBA6244. The sequence continues at coordinate 33,487 of JAUYGX010000073.1, forward strand.
TGATTTATCTGTGTTGGGATTACTTAATATTGTTAGTTTTTCAAACCCCAGAAAACCTTTCCCTTCTTTATGTATCTTTGCACCTGCATATAGGTAATTGGTAGTTGACTGGCCTCCAATTCCATTATCTGCTTCAACATTCGTAACTACGTTTAATGCTGGTTGGATATCAACCAATGGGTATACTTCACCTGTTCCTTTAGTATATATTGTATTGTCAGTAAGTGGCGTATATGTTAGGTTGGTGACATGACCAAGTCCATTTGTGAATTTTTTTATAAAGTGCTTTTGTTCATTTTGATGAAATGACAATATTTTGTGAGTTGATCCATTAATCAGCAAACACTCCTCATTATTATCTCCCGAAAAATCACTTCTTGGGTGGAATAATTCGGAATCAAATGGGGAGTATTGATTAAGTGTAGTTATTTCTGTATAAAAACCCAATCCATTACTGTAATGGATATAATAATCAGTTTCAACATATTCCCACCAGTATGTTTGTTCATATTCATGATACCTCAATTCCCATAAATCATGATTTTGTAGTATGTCTGTTTTACCATCCCCGTTGAAATCTTTTAGTATTGTTTTTTCATTTTGGAACGAAGTTTCATCATCATCTGTCAACATTGGGCATTCTCCCTGAATAAAACTTCCACTACCATCGAAATAGTGTATCTGATAATTGCTATAATCATCATTGCATGTTAGAATATCGCTTAATCCATCCCCATTAAAATCTCCAACTTTAATTATTTGACCTTGACAAGGGATAAATGGACCACGAATACCAATTGTTGTTTCCAATTGGTTATTATTTCCATCCAATCTAAATATAGAGCTTCGGTTTAATTGGTCATTCACAAGTAAATCAGATCTTCCATCTCCATCAAAATCACCAACAGAAATTGGATTCATATCATTATTATAATGTACCCAGGTATATCCGTCCGTAGCAGGATAATTAGTAAATAATGAGGTTAACAACTCCGTGTCATTATCGTATTCATTTGCTCTAAGCCCCATAATATGCTTATTATCACCTATCTTATTATTTTTTACTGTCAGCAATTCCGATACTCCATTACCATTCAGGTCGCATGACAAAAAATACCCACTCGAGGCTTTGTCAAAAATAATTGAACTATAAGATTGATATGAATATTCAAAACCAGCATCTGCTTTTAAAATCAAAAAGGGGGCAAATTCTATATTTTCTTGTGTTTCATGAATACGAATTTCTATTAAATCATCTATACCATCACCATTAAAATCTCCTGCAACAAAATGATGGAATTTTCTTGTATCATAGGTATATTCAATGGAAGCGCAATAAATCTCATTAAAAGTAACACCATCTTCCTGACAATAACTGACAGAATAATGATGAAAAACCTTTTCATCACCATTCAACGTATAGAATGCTCTTACAATATCAGTTCTCCCATCACCGTTAAAATCTCCAAGAGTATAATCTGCTTTATAATCTCCATTTACAAGATTTGTACTATTTACTACGGAAATAGTTTCATTAGTTCCCCATTCAAACAAGGTAGGATTATACGTGTTCCCTTTATTATTGGAAAGTTTCACGCTCTTCATGTGCGTATAAAAACCATTATCATACAATAGATCATAAGAACTAACTGTATTTTGTTCATTTTGATATGATATCTTAATATTACTAAGAAGCAATGTTTGATCAATCTCGCTTCCAACAATCCAAAAACTATTGGGATCACTCCTTTCGGAAGTGTAGAGGAAATCAATCTTATAAAATGAGTTTTGCCTAGTATTTATATTACCACCATAACTAATGTTCTCTATATAATTCATCCCACCAACTGCAGAAGAATAAGTGTAGTCAATGAAATTCCCCGATCTATCACGAACCTGATTAAGCTCCCACATTAAAACAGCGTCTTTTTCCTGAAATTTTAATCTAGACTCGATTGTATTCCCATACTCCAGTATCCGACCATCTTTGGTCCAAACCTCAAAATATTTATACCCATTTGTGATTGACTCTTTTACTAATATCCTTGAGAAAGATTCATTTTCTGTTCTAAACTCAGTACTTTCAGGGTTAATTGGGATCAACCTTTGACCATCTAACATTAATTTGTCGTTTCCATCAACATCAACCCCATCAATATATCCATCATTGTAAATGGTAGTTCCTGTACGTGTAATGGCTGAGAGTCCTGTAAGCGACCAGCCTATTCCCAATAACCCATTTCCTCCCTGGCTGTTATAGGTCAATCCCAATTGTGGTGTCATCCCGGCCACTCCTGGGGGAACCTCAATAGGTATATTATACACTGCTGCACCTGTTGGGGAAACCATTAGATTTCCGGGCAGGGTACCTACCACACCCCCAAGGTCGTTATTGGGGGCTCCGCCTGTTTCGTCACCGTCCTCGGGTGGAAACACAAGTAAGGGATCTATTCTCGCTGACACCTGATAATAATCATCATAGGGATGTGCCCAGAACGCGGGACTCATTCTGATATATTCACTGGCTACAAAGTCCCCCTGTGTTTCATGTGGTGAAATTGGTTCGTTGAGTTCAAAATAAGGCTGAGGATCCTGGCTAAAGCCGGTTATGAACAGCAGAATAAATATTATGGTGGAAATAAATGGTTTCATGTGTTTATCATTATGTGTTTATTGCTTGATTACTTTCCAGGTGGTGGTTTCTGAGTTGACGGCCAGCTTAAAGAGATAGGTGCCATTTTTCTGATCTTGCAAATTCACCTCAATTTCCGCATTACTGATCTCCCCCTTGTATATTAACTGGCCGGTAAGGGTGAACAATGAATAAAAAACCTTGTCGCCTTCGGAAAGGTTCTCCAAACAAACGCTGAATCTCCCAAATGTCGGGTTGGGGAAAATGTGTATGATGACATCTCCTAACACAACTTCATCAGCGGAACCCGACTTCTCCGTATACCGGTTTTGCAGCGTATCCACAATTCCTTCTTCCAAAGCCTTGGTTATAGGAATTAAGTATATAGTATGCCGAAGAATTCGGTTACCGGCATCATCGTAATCGAATTCAACCGTGTTATGATCCTGTGACAGCATGGCCAGTGGAAGGGATATTAATGCGAAAAGCATAACGATCAATTTTTTCATGACTCTTTATTGTTTGGTTAGCATTATGTTGGCCAGAAGTCAGGAGTTTGAAGTCTGAAGCAGGGTTCAAGCGATGAAACTACCCATATTTCAACCATCTCCTTTTCAGAGATCGTTTGTCTTACTCTTCCATTTCATTGGCTATCTGACTTCCGGCTCCGGGCTTTCAATTTCTATTAATTACTTTTTGAATTGATCTTTTATCTCATTTAACTCGCACTGTTGTTTTTCGAGCACTTTTTGTTGTTCCAGGATGTACAGAGTAAGTTCCTCCACTTTTTTAAGGAGGATGCCATTCATCTCAGCCAAGCCATATCCATTTTCCATCACTTCTTTTTCGGAAGGTACATCAGGCAGGTGTTGATTTTGATTGATAAACAAAGAAAGTTCGTTAAGGGGCATCAGGTTGTATTTGGGACTAAAAACATGGTCGAACCAAGCAACAGGATCCCTGACCATGACCTCATCAGTTATAATGGAACCTAATACTGCCAATGCATAATGTGTATTATTGATGGTTCCAATTCCAACTTTACTATTTCCACCGGTAAAATATATATCACCCGTTTCTAATATGGTCCAGGGGCTCATTACCGCAGGATCAACCCATGAAGCTTCACCGGTGATGGCACTACACGACAACACCCTTCCAATTTGAGCTTCCGGGTTTGCAAGCATGAACCCTGTCATTCTTACGGTTCCTCTCACATCCAGTTCTGTTTCAGGTTTTTCGTTTAGTATGCCTACCTTGCTCATGCGGTAAATATCTTTAACCTCATTTACACTCCACAAGGCATAGGATGCAGGATCAATCCATTTAGCCGTTCCAACTCCATCAGTACAAGCCAACACAGACCCTACACGGGCATCTTTGCCTATTTTTAAAAAACCATCATTAAATACATAAAATGATTCTGTATTGAAGATAAGCCCTGTATTTCTTTTAGCACCAATACCATGGAGTTGATTACCTAATAATAAATAGGCTCCCGAGGTACTTAAAGCTAATGCTCCCTTAGTTTCAAGAGGATCACCACCAGTTGAAGTACCGTCGCTCCATTCAAAAGGTTCGATAAAAACAGAAGCTATTCCTTCCTTTTCAGCTTTGATGTGAAGTCTTGCTGCTGGTAATTCCTCAGGATCAAGGCCAAATCCTACATTTCCTCTTTTAAAAAGGTAGTTCTTTTCTGAATTGAATACCAACCCTTCTGTGGCACTGGAACTTACCCCATGACCTAGTGTACCAATGTATATGTTTGCAGCGCTTTTGTTGTCCCAGTCGGTCGATTGAAGGAAAATATCAGCCAACTCGCCCGCATCAGACTTAATATGGAGTTTGGCTAAAAATTCTTTTACATCGCCAATACCTACCTGACCTGTTCGGTTCTTTTGGATGGTTATATCAGCGCCTTTAATAAAAAGGGTAGGCGCCGTGCTTTTAAAACCAAACACTAAACTTGAAGGAATACGATTTACTAATCTGTTGTTGTTGTCGTATCCTTCGCCAATTACAAAAGCATTGCTACCATAAGCTTCAAGAAAACTCCCCATTACAAAAGAACTGGGCACATAAGCTAAAACGTCTCGCCCCAATGCAATGGAATAAGCACCAATGGCTCTGGCCCCGAATCCTCCCGCTATAGAAGCTCTCCCATCAGCATTATTATTTATTCCCAGATTAGAAGCAAACTCACTTGAGTTAACTGATCCTTGACCATCGCAATAAACACATTGGTTATATCCAGAGATACACCATAGTATTAGCACTATAACAAACACTACTCTTTTCATAATTCAATTAATTTTGTTGTACTATAATGTTAATTTAATCTTTTTAAAAACATACCCGTTTGAGTTACTTGATCATTGTGCCGAACACTATAAATGTATAGACCTTCAGGTAAAGAACAAATATTAATGGTAATCAAGTTTCCTGACTCTTCAATTTGTTTATCTAAAACCTTTCTCCCATCAACTGCGAATAGAACAATTCGTGTGGGCTGCTGCAATTTGCCATAAATGAGAATATTTATCAGGTTCCATGCAGGATTAGGAAAAGCATTTCCAGTAACAGAGACTCCTTCATAATTGGATACTTTGGTAATCAATTCCATATCCTCACGCTGCATTTTTATAATATGCACATCACGTTCGTAGCTATTTACCTGATAGTCATATCTTGTGGCATACATCAAACAACCACCATCGAAGGATGGAATTACGCCATTGAGGCGATACATGGCATCACCACCAAATTGCTGATAGCCCAACAAGTTAAGGTCTGTATCAATAAGGTTTAATTCAATCACGCTGGGTTGCTCAGGAAAAAAGCTTAAATAACTGACATAACCTCCAATATAGATTGTTGTATCATTAACCGTTGCCATGCTGTTATAATGTGCAGCATAATCAGTAGTGTCTGGTTTGCCAAGTATTAGTTGGTTATGAATAGTCCCTGCAGTATCAACAGCAAAGATTCCTATACTTGAATCATCTGCACGTTTTCCAACTGTGTCATTTGCAGTTGTTGAGAGTAAAAAAACAGTATCGTTTAACCAAATATCACTACTGGCTTGCGGACCGCTTATATATTTGTTAGGAGGATTCTTCGGTATATTGGTAAATCCTGTTTTATTAAAAAGAGAATCCATTCTAAACAGCTCTACCCTTGAAGTATAGCTATCAAAACGACCACCAATAACCATATATTCTCCAGAAGAAGGTACGAGGGTAAGTTCTTGCGCCCATTGATTATACATGATGTGCTGAGGAGTTTTCGTAAATAATGTATCGCCATCAAGATTAAATTTTATCATCCACAGATCACTAAACTCCGTAGAAGCTGCCTTCATAAACCGTATACCAGCAACTACAATATTTGAATCACTGTCGAAACAGAATTGATCAAGATTACAGCTATGGTATAAACTATCCTCAATGTAGTAACTTTTTTGAAAAATGGTATTTAAATCACGGTCTGTTTTAACTACCCACAGGTAATTATAAATATCCCAATCATTAAGGCCATACCTGCCGAAAAACAAATAATTGCCATCGGGTGTTTGGGTCGCCAGCGTGAAATACCCAAGTGTATCGGAGCTAAAAAACCTCTTTGTAATAAATTCGCCATCAGGAGATACTTTAACAATCAGAGGATTATACTGATACATGTAACTACCAATTCTTCCACATAGCACAAAATTCCCCTCTGTATCCTGAATGCCTTCAAATAATTCCTCATCTTCTGAAGTTTGATAGGTAAACTCATAGGAATGCTGTGAAAAAACAGCCATTCCTATGAAAATTTGCAAAACAGTTAATAAAACGATCTTCATTATTTAGTAAGAAATGAATTATCCACTTCAATCCAATCGTTTCGAACTAAATATCGCAAAGCATAGCCATACGTACTTTTATGGTGAAGAGTTAGACGATGATCAAAAGTAAAATATTCACCAACAAGCTCACACTCTCTGAATGTCCAGTTTGCCGGTTTATTTTCGTCAACAGGAATCTTGTCAGTAATTACTTCAATATTTCCATGATAATGAAAATTCATTGTGGTTGGATCTAAACATTCATCAGCAATTGTCAAAGGGTAATCTGGGGGATTATCTGTCCGGAAAAAAATTAGTTTATCAAGGTCATTGTCACCAGGAATAGGATCATAAATATTGTCATATTCTGAGCCATCTCTTTCAATATATTCAATTATCCCATAAGAAAATGAATAGCCAGGAGGAGGCGAAACGAGAGGAAGAAAGTCCATGGTGTTTAATTCATTTTGTATTAAAACGCCTGCATCACCTTCTCCACTATAGTCACATTTTCCTAGTAGTTGTCCGTATTTCCAATAATCATCACTCCCAAAAGGATCTTCAACTCGTTCTTTTGTTCCAAGTTCTCCAAAGACCATGTGTAATTCGAAGTCAATTTGGCTTAGGCTACTGGCACTTAATTGCTTCAGATGCACCAATATCAATGCCTTTTTCGAAAATCCCAATCCACGATATTTGTCAGTAGTCAGGCTTTTAATTGAGGCAATTTTGCTGTAAATGCCATCCATTGCAACCAACCCCTGATTCAATGTAATACTAATTGCAGTATCTCTATGTACAACATTAATAAATGATTCATCAGGAAAGGCATATTTTGCATTGAACCATATCTCCAGGTAATAGACTGCTGAGTCGATACTTAAATGTTTGTTAAGTGAGTAGTTTGGGATTGTTTTGTAGTTTTCCATGATGCCATCGAACAACACAATTTTTCTACTGAACAGGCTGTCTTCTGCGGTCATCACCGAGGAGGTTTTCAGTTTATCAATGTTGGCATTGGGTTCCGATTCTACTCTGGTGTCTTTTTTGCACCCGTTCAGCATCAGGCCTCCGCTTACCAGTATGGCAGCTCCGGCGGTTAGCACAATAGCCTTTGTAAGGCGTTTTACATTGAATGTTTTCATGAAAATGAATTTTAATGATTTGATTTGTGTTTTCGGGTTCTTTAAATTGAAAATTGCCCGCTCTGTTTACGGATACAAAAAAAAAAAAAAAAAAGGATAAATTCCAAATTATTTTTGACAAATTGTGTAATTTAGAAGTGTTCTAAATAAAAACTGATGAGCTTAGTATTTTAGGGCTGTAGAATTTAGGGGGGTAAAGTCAGATTCGAACAATCAGGTACTAAAATCGATACTCTTTTTCTTACCAGCATGGCTTCAAACCACAGTAGTTTTCAGGATGCTTCCAGACAAACTTGTAGGATATGAAATGAATGTCCTGATAAATGACCGGTCAGAATCCAAGCAGTTCGCTGGCAGCCTGCATGGCGACGAGTGTAACTTTTTCGTTACTCAGCATTTTAGCAATCTCTTCCACCCTTTCATCGGGCAACAACAGCTTCATATTGGTGAACGATTTAACCTCATCAGTGGTTTTAAAAACTTTATACTGATGGCTGGCTCCGGCTGCAATCTGCGGAAGATGTGTGATGGCGATCACCTGATGAAACTGACTCATTTGCTTCATTATTGCGCCTACTTTTCCGGCAATGTCACCCGAGACCCCCGAGTCGATTTCATCAAAAATAACGGTGGGTAACATTTGTTCTTTGGTAATCAACGATTTGATGATCAACATCAAACGTGAAAGCTCGCCACCGCTGGCCATCCTTGAAATCTCACCCGGTGGCACACCCAAATTGGCACTAAACCAAAAAGTAACCAGATCGTTGCCTTTGGCATTAAATTCACCCTGGCGTTCTACCTTAATGTTGAAGGTTCCGTTTTTGATCCCCAACGAAGGCAGCATTTGCTTAACGCTTTCGGCCAGTTTGATGGCCTGAGCTTCGCGCTCGTCGTGCAATTCGTTGGCTTTGGCCTTAACGGCCAGTTTGAGAAGTGAACGCTTCTTTTCGGCCTGAAGTATTTCATCATCAAGCGATTGGATACCCACCAGACGCGCTTCAATTTCATCACGCAAAACAATCAACTGCTCCACGTGTTGAACATGATGTTTAAACATCAACTTGCTGATTTGATCCATTCGCTGCGTGAGTAATTCCAATTCACCCGGATCGAAATCTGTATCCGAAAGTTTTGACTGCATACCCGCTATCAGGTCCTTGAGTTCAATAACGATCGACTGAAAACGTTGAGAGTATGAAGCCGCCTCGCTTAAAAACGGGCCAATCCTGTCAAAGGATTTTACTATTTGGATAAGATTCCCCAATACAGGTTCGTTTCCTTCATCCAAAACCGACACCGACTGAGCCAGTGAATTTTTAATTTCTTCGGTATGGTTTAAAAACAACAGACGTTCTTCAATTTCGATAAACTCCTCTGCACTCAGCTTTGCTTCATTGAGTTCTTCAAATTGAAACCGAAGAAAGTCTTCTTCCCGCTTTTTCTCTGTCGCTTGCCGGATCAGGCGTTCCAGATTTTTCGAAACCTCTGCAAAGGATTGATATTCTTTGGCATAAGCCGCCAGCAACTCGGGCCGGTTGATAAAACTATCCAGCACATCCATTTGAAATTCGGCACTCACCAACTGCAAGGTTTCATGTTGCGAATGAACATCCATCAAAAAGGTACTCAACTCTTTCATCTGTTGAAGGTTAACAGGTGAATCATTGATAAAAGCCCGTGATTTCCCTGAGGTAAGTATCTCACGCCTCAGGATGAGTGTTATTTCTTTTTCAATGTCATTTTCATGAAAGAAGCGATCGAGGTTCAGAGAAGCTGTATCAAAGGTGCCTTCTACAATACATTTTTGGCTCTCATTTTTAAGCACCTGCAAATCGGCCCTGTTTCCCAGGATTAAACCCAAAGCACCCAGCAAAATAGATTTTCCGGCACCTGTTTCGCCGGTAATGGCGGTAAAGCCCTCAGAAAAAGAAATTTCCAGTTCGTCGATTAACGCGTAATTCTGTACAAACAAAGACTTTAGCATAATCAGGTGCGTTTATTCCCACCGACCACAAAGCTAGTAAAAACTGGAAAAAGAGAGCTTCTTTCGTGAACATTTGAAAAATTACTTTTAATCAATATTTAGCGAAAATAGCCTATCTGTCTATCAAAAATCCAGTTGTCACTTTCAAACTCAGGTGTCATCTCTCTCCGCCTAAGGCGGAGAGAGATCCCTCAGGAATGAAAGCCAAAATTTAAGATCCCCCCAATTGGCAATCATTTTTTCAGGGGATTTCTCGTCGCTTCCTACGGTCGCTTCCCTCGAAATGACAGGGTGATTCCTGGGGGATACCTATCTGCCGCCTGCATGCCGGTAGGCAGGTCTCATCAGCCTGAGGCTGATTTCGATATAACAAGTCGGTGCTTTGGGTTTTGTGGTTATACAGTATTGCCCGGTATTATTATCGGGGTTATTATACTCGTTGACACCTGTTCTTCAAGTTATTTTAAGCACAATCTCCTTAAAAGTATCACCCCGGTGCTCGAAATTATGAAACTGATCGTAGCTGGCGGCAGCCGGGGAGAGAAGACAGATTTTACCTTTGGGGGTATGGTTTGTTGCCAGTTCAACGGCCTGGCCCAATGTGTCTGCAATTAACGGTTGACCATTGAAGTCAGAAGTAAATAAGCTCAACATCCGCTTTCCCGCTTCTCCCAACAAAACCACGCATTTAATCTCTGATTTTTCAATATATGTTACCAATTCCTGATAATCAATTCCGCGATCAAATCCGCCAAGTATCAAGCTGCCAACATCTTGCAAGGCTTCAATGGCAGCCATTGCAGAGGCCGGAATGGTACTGATACTGTCATTATAATAGGTTACGCCGTTCTTTTCAGTCACATATTCCAATCGATGCGGCAATCCCCTGAAAGTGGATACCGACTGAAGTATTTCGGGAATTTCGATGCCGGCCTGTTGCACCGCCATCAACGCTGCAAGAATATTGAGTTTGTTATGAATCCCCTTTAAATGTATTTCCGGAAAAATAAATTGTTTCCCTGCTATGGTAAATTTTTTCTGATCTCCCAATTTGGCTGTGGTGCTATCTGAATTTTGCGAAAAACTCAAAACCTCTCCCCTACCACCTTTCACCTGATCCAGCAGGCTTTCAGGTACAATTAAAACATCTTCCGTCGATTGAAAAGCATACAGGTTGAGTTTTGCATCCCGATAGGCCTCCAACGAAGTGAAATAATCCAGGTGTTCAGGAAAAATATTCAACAGCACTGCGATATGTGGCGAATGTTTAACATGTTGCAACTGGTGTGCCGACAATTCAAAAACGATGGTGGTTTTATCCGAAACCGCCTCCAGTTTGTCGAAGGCAGGAATGCCAATATTGCCCAACAACACAGCATCCAGGCCGCCGGCTTTGAGCAGATGAAAAATTAATGAAGAAGTAGTACTTTTTCCTTTTGTTCCGGAAACGCCAATCAGTTGTTGATGATAGCGCTGAATAAACACGTTGGTCTGGGAGGTTAAAATACTCTGAGGATGTAACAGATTAGCATCAATTTTTACTCCGGGAGATTTAAAAACAACAGCTTTAGAACCTAAAATATGCTGATAATCAACCCCTGTAGAGAATTTCAAATGAATATCAGCAGCCGTTTCCTCCAACTGATTGACTGCCAAATTGACATCCGAAATCATGATGGAAATCTCCGGAAAATATTTTCGCAAAAGTCGGTAAGTTGATTTTCCTTCACGGCCAAAACCCAGGATGATAACCAAATCCTGACCTAAAAGTAATTCCTTAAGCAAGTTGATCATGCAGGGCTTTTTTTAAAGAGGTTAAAAACACCGATGGGATGGCATGTTCCTGCGAAAATCCATTTAGTAAATGCACAAACTGGTCTCTATAATTCTCATTGAATGGATATTCTGACAATAACACCGGTAATGGTTGTCCGGGTGAAAAAACCTGATTGATGGCAGAGTTTACTTCATCGGGTGTACCCACACATTCAAAGGGCTTCACCGGGGATTTTCCGGTAAGCTCACCAAATGAAGTTTCAAGCTCTTTGTTTTTCAATAAATTAGATCCAAAAATCTGAACCAGCTCCGGCTCTGGGATAAAAGGAGCTAATATAAGATAGGTGAACAGGCACTTTGGGCAGTTTCCGCACCAGCGATCGTTTTTACTTCCCACATTGCAACTTCTAAAACCTGAATGATGCGCTTTAAAACCTGAAAACAAACGTGCTATCTGTAATTCGTTGACGGGCCGGAGAAAACTAAAATATCGCACTTCCGGATGAAGATAGGTTCGGCAATAGGCATCGAAATCCTGTTCAAACTCAAATGATTTTGAATATTGGTGGTTGATATGGGTACCAGGAACGGTGCTTTCGTTGGCACTGCTTTCGTTTGACAAGGCAATGTTTCCAATTCCGCTTCCAACAGCCAACAGCACCGAAGTAAAGGCCAGCAAAGCTGAAAATGGCGTATGTCCGTTCAGAAAACCCCGTCTGTTCAATTCCAGCATCAGGGGATCGAGTTTTCGCTGCACTTCCATTGCAAAGGCCATCCTAAACCCCGCCTGCTCTATGGTTCGGTTAATGGCTGGCCGTGGATTCACCGACATGGGAATCACCTTTGCTCCCGATGCTTTTAGTACCTCCAGTGTAACAACAGAATCTTTTCCACCTCCAATAGGAACCATCACTTTGGTCGGGTCGATCGATGACGCATGAATGGATAGTGGTTCACCGAAAGTGGTAATTTCCATTAGGTCATCCTGTTCAATTTGAATGCCATTCAGATACAAAAACTCTCCCAATCCATTGAAATACAACTTCTTCCACCATGCAATCTGTTCATTGTTCAACCGATGGGGGCGAATAATGACTTTGGGAGAACAGGTCAGTTTCCAGTAACTGATCAACTCAATCATGCCCAGGTGAAAAATCAAATTATCCAGTCCCGATCGGCCTACGATCTCCCAATGGTAGTATTCTTTTTTAGGAATGAACATGGAAGGGGAAAACCTGAATTCGTCGTTCAGGTTAAACTCAAAGCCAATGTGCAGCCCGCAACTATCTTCTTCATAATTATATGACTCAAAAGTAAAAGAGGTGTATTTCTCCCGTAACTCATGAAATTCCCGTTGTCGGTTTTTGATATTCAAACTCTTGGTATGTTTTTTGTTAGAAATCGAATGTAAAAGTAAATGTTTTTTCATCAAAACGATTTAAATTTACAGACGATGGATAGTATTGATAAATATATACAAGTTAAAAGCAACGACCTGGCGCCAGCGACTGGGCGGTTACTTTTATCTGAACCTTTAATGGGCGACTATTATTTTGGCAGATCGGTTATTTTACTGGCCGAGCACAACGATGAAGGCTCATTTGGTGTGATTATAAACAAACCCCTCACGCAACCTTTTAACGAAGCAGTGCCTAATTTCCCAGCGTTTACAGGAAACCTACATCTGGGTGGACCCGTTGAAAACAATGCCCTGTTTTACATCCACACATTTGGCGATCTCATCGAAGGATCTGTTCCCATCGGCAACGGTTTTTACTGGGGTGGCGAAATAGAAATGATTAAGGAACTGATACTATTTGGAAAGCTTTCGTCTGATAATATTAGTTTTTACGCCGGGTATTCAGGTTGGTCACCCAGTCAGTTGCAAAGCGAACTTAAACGCAATTCATGGGTGGTAAGTGCCTGTCCTACTGACAACGTACTAAATTTTGATGCGGGTTCCATGTGGCAAAAACTCCTTGTTTCCATGGGAGACGAGTACAAATACTGGTCGAAATTCCCCAAAAATCCCGGGATGAATTAACAAAGGCGACCCATTCGGATCGCCTTTGCAGTTAATAATTCGCTTAATGTGCCAGCTTACAAGCCTTCCAAAATGGTGGTCCAATGGTGCTTATCTTCAATTTCACCTTCCTGTATAGCACGTAGTGTAATATATAATTTTGTTGAATAAGGGCCGGCAATATTTCCGTATTCGTAACTTTTGTTGTTTACCCTGTCGAAAATACGTTTGATGGGACTGATGATGGCGGCAGTGCCACAAGCACCTGTTTCTTCAAAAGTCTCCAACTCTTCGAACGGAACCCTTCTGCGTTCTACCTTTAAGCCAATATCATTGGCAATTGCCTCCAGGCTCATGTTGGTAATGGAAGGAAGGATACTGTCAGATTTTGGTGTAACGTAGATACCGTTTTTAATCCCAAAAAAGTTGGCAGGACCGGCTTCGTCAACATATTTCTTTTCGAGTGAATCGAGGAAGAGGACAGAGGAAAACCCATCCTGGTGGGCGCGGTGTGCCGGACGCATACCTGCCGCATAATTTCCACCTACTTTAATATTACCGGTTCCTTTTGGAGCTGCACGATCGTAGTCGCGTACGAGCTCCACTTCTACCGGTTTAAATCCTTCTTTAAAATAAGGGCCTACGGGGGTAACAAATACCATAAACATATATTCAGTGGCTGGTTTTACACCCACCTGAGGGCCGCTACCAATCAGCAATGGGCGCAAATAAAGAGAAGCGCCGGTTCCATAGGGTGGAATATAATCTGCATTTAGCTTTATTACTTTAGTGATGGCTTCATAAAACAACTCATCAGGCACTTCGGCCATCATCACACCATCGGCTGAATTGCGCATTCTACGGGCATTTTCTTCCCAACGAAACAAACGTACCCGGCCATCTTTACCCCGATAGGCTTTTAAACCCTCGAAAGCTTCCTGGCCATAGTGCAAAGCGGTAGCAGCCATGTGCATGGGTACATATTCCGATGAGGAGATTTCCAAAGCTCCCCACTTACCATTTTTGTGGTAACATCTTACGTTATAATCGGTTTTGTAGTACCCAAACGGAAGGTTACCCCAATCTATATTCTTTGTATTTTCCATGACTTATGATTTAAAATAAGAGGCTGCTAAGTTACTGAATTTGTAGAATCGGAACCGATCAAAAGGTTTTATGACATAATTTAGAAACAGTTTACACAGTTGAATACAGATGAACACCTTGTTCTGCAAAGGAAAATGATAAGGGGAGTACAAACTACATCTTTGGCAGAAATATCAATAAAATAACAATGACAACCAACGCCGGTAACATGTTCATTACCCGGATCTTTTTTATTTGCAAAATTGAAATGGCAAGTCCGATAAGTAAAATTCCCCCTACAGCTGAAACATCGGTAATGATTTCGGGTGGAATAAAATTCCCGAACCACATGGTCAGCAAGGTAATTCCACCCTGATAAATAAGCAAGGGTGCTGCTGAGAACAGGACCCCAATACCCATGGCTGAAGCCAGGGCTATTGAAGAAACCCCGTCCATCAACGATTTGATTAACAATATCTTTGGCCCTCCACCCAGACCTTCGGTCACCGACCCAATTAAGGTGAGCGAACCCATACAATACAATAAAAAAGCGGTGATCAGACCTTCGGAAAACCGTTCATTTTTGAATTTAAACTTGTGCTTAAGCCACTCACCTCCACGTTCCATGCGGGCTTCAAGATCCAAGGCCTCACCCGCCAGCGAACCAATTATCAGAGAAAGTACCACGTAAAATACCTGTTGGGCTTCCAGTGCCAGCGAAATCCCCAGATAAAGGGTAAACAGACCGATGGCCTGAAAAAAAATAGTGGTGTATTTTTCAGGTAGTTTGCCGACGAAAAGCAAGCCGATTGCACCACCAGCAATTACCGCAGCTGTATTAATAAGTGTTCCAATCATGTTACAGTATTAAATCAATGCGAAAGTAATTAAAAGATATTACGACAATATTTAAGGATACCAGGCCATTTCAACTTCGTAATCTGTGATATTCTTTATTAAACCGCGTTAACCAAATAAAAAAATTTATAATTTTAGCCACTATTGTCAATAATTTAGCCATTACGTTAATACTATGAGAAACCTTTTGAGCTATCGACGTTTTCTCCATCATCAACAAACGGATCAAATTTTTTATTAAAATAAAATCCCATGAAAATTACCAAACACCAGTGGCCCATCCTCATTGTTTCAGGTCAATTCCAAATGCCAAACGATGAAGGTTTCAGGCTGAACGAGTTAGTAACCGAACTCGAAGAAGTTCAACAATGTAGTGTAATACCATCGTTTTCGTACGAGGACGCGCAGGAAATTTTTATTTCCAGAGCCGATATTGGAGGTGTAATAGTCGATTGGGATTTGCCCGATGAAGACAACACTGAAATGATGACTGCTACCGAGCTGGTAGCCATCATACGACAGCGAAACAAAAAGGTTCCTATTTTACTCCTGACCGACCGTTTGGATACAGAAGACATTCCTGTGGAGGTTCTTAAAAACATCAATGGATATTTATGGAAAACGGCCGATACCACTGAATTTCTAGCCGGTAGAATTGAGATTCACCTACTGGATTACATCAAAAGTGTCTATCCGGCTTTTTTTGGCATGTTGGTAAAATATTCGGAAGAATACAAGTACGCCTGGCACACACCCGGACATATGGGAGGTGAAGGTTTTTTAAGAAGTCCGGCTGGAGTGGCGTTTTTCAAGTTTTTTGGTGAAAACACGCTTCGGTCTGATCTATCCATTTCGGTGCCAGAACTGGGATCATTGCTCGACCACCAAGGGGTTGTTGGCGATGCTGAGAAGTTTTCAGCACACGTTTTTGGTGCAGATTACACCTATTATATTTTGAATGGGACCTCCAATGTTAATCAGGTTATCTGGCGCAGCCAGGTATTGCCCAACGACATTGCCTTTGTGGACCGTAACTGCCATAAATCGCTCAATTACGCCATGGTGATCACCAGTGCTTTTCCTATTTACATGATACCACGCAGGAATAAAAGGGGCATCATCGGCCCTGTACGGCTATCCGAATTTTCACCTGAGACCATTGCCTCAAAAATTAAGGCCAGCAAGCTGATTCCTGAAAGTTTAAAGACCAACAGACCTAAAATGTCGGCCCTAACCAATTCAACTTACGATGGCGTTTGCTACAATGTGGTCAATATTAAATCACAACTGGAGCGCAGTGTCGACAACCTGCACTTTGATGAAGCCTGGTATGCCTATGCCCGTTTCCACCCGCTTTACAAAAATCATTTTGGCATGAGCGACGATATGAACGAAAATCATCCGCCCATATTCTGTTCCCAATCCACTCATAAACTGCTTACAGCCTTTTCGCAGGCATCTATGTTACACATCAAAAACGGTAGTTCTGTAAAGGTAAATCCCGACGAATTTAACGAATCGTACATGATGCATGGTTCTACTTCGCCTCAGTACAGTATGATTGCTTCACTGGATGTGGCTACAAAAATGATGCACGACAATGGCGAAATTATGTTTAACGACATGATTATTGAAGCCATTCAATTAAGAAAAAAAATTGTGACCATCCAAAATGAGCTAAAGGCTAAAGATGAAAACGATTGGTTTTTTGGCATGTGGCAACCCAAAAAAGTCAGGATGCAGGGCAAAGAAGTTGCTTTTGAAGAGGTTGAAGCAGAAATCCTTGCCGGGATGCAAAGTGCCTGGGTCATGTCGCAAGACAACAACTGGCATGGTTTTGAGGATATGGAACAAGATTATGCCATGCTCGATCCCATCAAACTTACTTTTACCACACCTGGAATTGATGATGAAGGCAATATCACTGACGAAGGAATTCCTGCCGGGATTGTTACCAACTACCTGATAGACAAATGTATTGTTTGTGAAAAAACCGATTATTATTCATTTCTACTGCTCAACTCTTTGGGTACAACCAAGGGTAAACAGGGAACTCTGTTGGCTGAATTATTTAAGTTTAAAGAACTTTACGACCAAAACGCTCCTCTTTGCGAGGTATTTCCGGAATTGGTAAAAGCTTATCCCGAAAAATACAAGGGTGTCGGACTCAAAACCCATTGCAACGATATCCACCGATACTTCAGAGATCACCATATTCTCGACAGCATGCAAGCGGCTTTTCAGATAATTCCTGATCAGGTGATGCGGCCTGCCGATGCTTATCACAAAGTAGTAGGTAAAGAAGTAGAATATGTTGATTTGAAGGATATGATGAACCGCGTACCTGCCGTGATGATAGTACCTTATCCTCCGGGAATCCCTATTATGATGGGTGGTGAAATCCTCAACGAAAAAGCAAAACCCATTTTCGATTACCTGAAACAACGACAGGATTTTGAAAATCAATTCCCTGGTTACGAAAGCGATATTCATGGTGTAGAGCGCGATGAACGCAATGGGAAGAAGTACTTTAAAACCATGTGTATCAAGCAATCATAACTATGGTGGATCATCAGAAGAAAGTAGGGTTTTTCGGTTTGGCGGCCATTGTCGTCGGATCGATGGTGGGAGGTGGTGTTTTCAACCTTCCGGGTAATATGGCCGGGGGCTCCGCCCTCGGCCCTGTTTTAATCGCATGGGTGATTACGGGTATTGGCATGTATTTTCTGGCCAACACCTTTAAGCTCCTTAGCGATGAAAAACCTGAGTTAAGCTCAGGAATCTACAGCTATGCAGCCGAAGGTTTTGGGCGTTATGTTGGATTTAATTCGGCCTGGGGATACTGGCTGAGTGCCGGCATCGGCAATGTTTCGTTCGCCGTACTCTTAATGCAGGCATTGGGATTTTTCTTTCCTGTTTTTCTGGCCGGCAACAATTGGCAATCCATATTGGGAGGTTCAATTTTTATCTGGCTGATGAACACCCTGGTCAGGCGTGGTGTGAAAGGAGCTTCGCTGTTAAATGCCATTTCAACGGTAGCCAAGTTAATTCCGCTTTTCATTTTCCTGATCATCTTGTTATACGCTTTTAATTGGGATAAACTATCGTTCGACCTTTGGGGCCAACAAACTCCAAGCCTGGGAAGCATTGGAACACAGCTAAAAAGCACCATGTTGGTCACCTTGTGGGCTTTTATTGGTATTGAAGGTGCCGTGGTGATTTCGGGAAGGGCCAAAAACAGCAGAGATGTGGGCAAGGCCACCCTGTTTGGATTTGTTGGTGCCTTGTTGATCTATGCCTCTATCAGTATCTTTTCGTTTGGAATTATGAACCAGGCCGATCTGGCCAAATTGCCCGATCCTTCTTCTTCTTATGTTTTAAAGGCCATTGTTGGAAACTGGGGTGCCGTCATGCTCAATATCGGGGTGATTATTTCCATTCTGGGTGCCTGGATTGCCTGGACCATCATCACCTCCGAAGTACCAGCCTCAGCCGCCGCACATGGGGTTTTCCCCAAAGCTTTTGGCCATTATAACAAACACGAATCGCCAACCTTTGCCCTAACGGCAACCAGTCTTATCATGCAGGCCACCTTGCTTTTCTCGGTTCTGGAAAAAAATGCCTTCCTGGCCATTATCAGCATTGCCGGATCGATGATTCTGATTCCTTACGCACTCAGTGCCATGTATTTACTTAAACTGGCCTTTATCGATGAAAAGGGGACTCAAAAGACGAAATCCTTTAAAATAAAGTCTTTGATTAACGGAATGGCAGCTACCATGTATGGATTCTGGCTGATATATGCCGCAGGACTTCATTATGTTCTGATGTCGACCATTCTGTATGCAATAGGTATTTTGGTTTACCGGAAAGCGTGGATTGACAATGGTAAAAAGGGAACTTTGTTTACTCCTACCGAAAAGGTAATTGCAATCATTCTGGTTATATTGGCTATTGGAGCCCTTGGTATGATGGTTTCGGGGATTTTACCCGTTGAAAAATGGGTACATTGGTTTCAGCACCATGCGATAAAACGGAATTAACAAATGGTGTCGGTAATCAGTATTTCGATTCGTATCTTTGCCCGCCAATCCTCCATAACTTTATCAAAAGTCAGAGACCAAACTCATGTTTAAAATAAAATTAAAAGAATGGCTAAAACGGTATTTACTGGCCGATACACTAAGCACCATCTTTTCGCTTTTTGTTGCGTGGGCAGTCAAAGTTACTGCCGACGATCGTGTTTTGGCAGCATTTTTGGCTTCGGCAGTGGCCTCCATTGTTTTTTACGGTGTGATTACCATCCGGGATGTGCGGATTAGTATCCGGCAACACCGGATAAAGAACAAAAAATACAAGATGAAATCCTTCATCAAGGATTTCAGAAATTTGCTTGTTGAATTTGGCCCCGCCGAGTTATTGGATGTGTTTGCCGTAAGGCCCTTTTTCATGTACCTGATTCCCACCCTGATGACCAATTTCCTGATAGGGTCGTTTATAGGAAAAACCATCGCTGACATTATCTTTTTTGTTCCCGCAATCCTGATGTATGAAGTGCGCAAAAAACACTTAAAGTAAGCACCGCAATGGATGTTTATTGTTAAAATGAAAGCCGGAAGGATTGTTTCTTTACCCGTTGCCACATCAGCCACATCATGAGTCCACGCGAAATCATAAACAGGTTCAGGGCAAACCAAAGGGCATCATTTCCCCAACTACCGGCCGTGAGGTAGTATGCAGGAAGGAAGATGAACAATGAGGAGACCATCATGGCATTGCGCATTTCTTTGGAAGCGGTAACACCAACGAAAATTCCGTCCCAAATAAAAGCAGCACAACTCGTAAGTGGAATAATCAGCACCCAAACAGAATAATTTCCTGCCATTTCATGCAACAAGGGGCTGTTTGTCATTACTTTCATGAGCGCTCCGAAACCCAATGCAAAAACCAGGCTTGTAGCAAAAGCGGCTCCCCAACCCCAGTAGAAAAGGCGCGATACCGTTTTTTTAAGCAGTATTTTATTTCCAGCACCAAACGCTTTTCCCGTAAGGGCCTCACCTGCAAAGGCAAACCCATCTTCGAAATAGGAAAAAATAAAGAAAAACTGAAACAGCAACGTATTCACAGCCAGAATGTCATCGCCATGCCGGGCAGAAACATTGGTGAAAAAGGCCAGCGTAAGAAGCAATAAAACGGTTCGGATGAAAATATCAGCATTTACCTTGAAGAATTTTAGGATAGCCTGACCCTGGAGAATATCATGTAATGGAAACTTTCGGACATACTCCGGATACTTTTTAAACAAAAAGTAGATGGCCATGAGCAAACCGGTATATTGCGCAAAAACCGTGGACAGGGCCACACCCGCAACAGTCATATGAAAACCATAGACAAATAAAAAATTCAATCCAATATTTATCAGGTTAATAACCAGTGCAATCATCATGGGAATTTTGGCATTCTGGATTCCCAAAAACCAACCAAAAAACGCATAAAGCCCAAGGGTTGCCGGAGCTGCCCATATTCTTACGTAAAAATATTCGCGGGCAAGCCCGGTAACGGTTTCACTTCCATCAAGTATCATAAACGATAACCATTGAATGGGATACTGAAACAAAACAAGGAATACGGCAAGTCCCAAAGCCACAATCAACGATCTGATCAATACCAGTGTGACTTCCTGATGGAACTTTGCCCCCCATGCCTGAGCTGTAAACCCACTGCTGCCCATGCGCAAAAAGTTAAAGCCCGAATAAATTACATTGAAAATCAGGCTGCCCAATGCGATGGCTCCGATAAATTCAGAACCGTCTAACTGCCCCATCAGGGCCAGATCGACCAACCCAAGCAGTGGGACAGTAATATTGGTTACAATATTGGGCAATGACAATCGAATTATTGACTTGTTAAGTGCACGAATTTCAATTTCGCTATTTTGCATCATCCCTTCAAAAAAAAATTAATTCACCATCCGATTTATGGTATTTATTTTGACTTGGTTAAACCTCAATACGCGGCAAATATACAATGAAACAAGCAATAGGGCACTATAGCAAATCAATGGGAAAATGAGTATAGGACTTGTTTTGGAAGATAAAAAAAAGCCTGCCAAGAGTAATCAGGGCAGGCTTTCGCAAAAAGTTTTAAGCTGTTAATTTTTCAGCAATTTTGCTGAGGCTGAAACATTCTTTGTGTCGGTTAGTGTAATAAAATACATCCCATTGTTCAGGAACGAAGCATCAATACTTACAATTCCTTTACTCACGTTGTGCATACTGTAAACCACCTGACCCATCATATTTCTCACCACCACACTTTTCATATTTCTGTTCAGATCAATACTAATTGAGCTGGTGCAAGGGTTTGGATACAATGAAATCAGATCATCAGCTTTGTTGTTCCAAATTCCGGAAATAGGATTCGGGCTATCGGTAATCTGAATATTATCGATGTACAAATCCACATCATCGGCAGTTTCAAATGGATCGGAGAAATCGGGCATCAACGAAACTACGGCATAATTTCCATCAAGGGTAGAAAAATCAAATACGATATCCTCCCATGTGCTTGTCAGCGATTGAGGATTCGTACTCGGGGTTTCGAGGGTAGGATTTCCTTCAAGTTTGAAATTCAACGGGCTAACCATTGGTTTCCAAACCATTACATGAACATATTTATCCACCGAGGTACTTACGCCAGGGTCGCAATTTGCCCAAAAACCTCCCCAGGGCTGACCACCATTATCGGTGCCACGACGAATAAACTTCAGCACTTTGGTACTGGTATTAATCCCCGAAACGTCAGGATTGTCGATGACCATAAAGGTTTCGTCCACAGGATGAAGGTCTGCGTTGTCATAATCGCCGCAACCCATAACATGCAAGGTAAGTGGACCGGTAGTTTCATCTTCAAAATCTGCAATCATTCCTGTAATAGAAAGCTGTTCATCGTTGTACCACACCATAATATTATTGGTTCCTTCAACCACTGTATAGGTACGGTTTGGCCCGCCACTGGGGAATTCAGAAGTATCCCAATCGCCATTGATACGGAATTTATATTCAAGAAGAGAACCTACTTCCAACCCATCAATGGTAATTGAATAAATGCCGTCTGATTCCATGGTGAGTTGGCTGTTAACGCCACCCCAATCATTAAAATTACCTGCAACATCAACCGAATCAACAGCCGGATCAAAGTTTCCCAGGGTAGTTTGGTACGACATATCAACCGTAAATTTAACTGAGGCTGTTCCAAAAGGAGTTGCATCAGCACTGAAGAAGATATTGTCGATAAAGATGTCAACATCTTCGGCTGTTTCAAATGGGTCAGAGAAATCAGGCATCAACGACATTACGGCATAATTACCTGATAAGGTTGAAAAATCAAAAACCATGTCTACCCAGTGATCCACTCCTGGCTGAGTATTCATGCTTGGAGTTTCGAGTGTAGAAGCACCTTCGAGTTTAAAATGAAGGGGGCTTACGGCTGGTTTCCAAACCAGTACGTGGGCATATTTATTTACAGTAACATCGATGTTGGGATCGACATTGGCCCAGAAACCGCCCCAGGGCATTCCACCATTGTCAGTACCACGACGGATAAATTTCAATACTTTGGTGCTTAAATTGAGTCCGGAAACATCCGGGTTATCGACCACCATAAAGGTTTCATCAACAGGATGAATTTCTGCGTTGTCGAAATCGCCACAACCCATTACATGAAGCGTCAGCGGTCCGGTGGTGCCGTCTTCAAAATCGGCTATATCTCCGGTCTCCGGTTGTTCGTCGTTGTACCAAACCAGAATTTCATTGGACCCTGAAAGAACAGTGTAGAGGCGGTTTGGCCCACCATTGGGGAATTCAGAAGTATTCCAGTCGCCATTGATGCGGAATTTAAATTCAAGTAAGGAACCTATTTCCAATCCATCAACGGTAATGGAATAAATTCCATCCGACACCAGGGTCAAATGGCTGTCAACGCCATCCCATCCATTAAAAGTTCCGGCTACATCTACAAAATCAACAGCAGGATCAAAATTGCCCAATTCAGTCTGAAAAGACATATCCACACTGAATTTTACGGAAGCCGTTGTCGGATTGCCGAAAGGTGTGGGATCGTCGTTGAAAAGGATATTGTCAATAAAAATATCCACATCACCAGCCGTTTCGAACGGATCAGAAAAATCAGGCATCAACGACATTACGGCATAATTACCTGTTAAAGTAGAAAAATCAAAAACAATATCAACCCATTCGCTGGCAGCTTGTTGCGTATTCAGACTTGGAGTTTCAAGTGTTGGAGAGCCTTCGAGTTTGAAGTGCAGGGGACTGATCGCAGGTTTCCAAACCAG
>JAUYGX010000082.1 GCA_030690365.1 Bacteroidales bacterium
TGCATCCAAATATTTATTAAACACATTGTAAAGATATGATTATTAAGTATATAAAACTAATTTTTAATCATATTTAAAACAAAAAATAATACGTTTTTAATATAGAGTTGTTCATTTTCACACAGCCTGTTCATTCCGGGGATTTTTGAAAACTAAACTAAAAAACAGATCCTAATAAATGATGTATTCAAGTAAAGCACGCGAAAAATTCCAGCGCCAGAGGAAGGATGCTAAAGCAAGTCCTGAAAGTCCATCAACCTTTGTACCGGTGGTTTTTATTGGCGTGATTTCTTCCTGCTAAGGCTTTGTTTCCTAACGAAGAAAACAACAACAAGCCCAAATATAACCAGAACTCCAATCCACAAAGCCGTGGTATTCTGTTTCTCAACAATGGGTGAAGTATCCCCCGATAAAACATAGGACGACCAGTAAAAGGGATGTGCTTTGGCCATGTTGGCCCGTTTTAAAACGGCTATTTTGGCTTTCTGCATTGCAACATCTTTTGGAAGCCCATCTTTTAGGAACTCATAATACCGGTTCATCAGCAAAGCCCCGCTTTCATCCTGTACTTCCCACAAGGTCATCACGATGCTGGGTACGCCTGCAAACAGAAAACCTCGTGCCAGGCTCATGATCCCTTCTCCTCTTTTAAATTTCCCGGATCCTGTATTACAGGCACTTAGTGTAACTTGTTTGGCATTGAGCGATAACCCGTAAATCTCATAAATGTTCAGATAAGGGGAGAGACTGTCGTTTTGTTCATCGTAAAAAACCAGTTTGCTCATCATCGGCAATGTGTCGTTGATGAGGGTATGCATGGCCAGGTGCAGCAACCCATACTGACCGGCTATTTTTTCAAAATACTCTTTGGTGGCCAGGCTGTCTGTAACCGCCTTTCCATGCATCAGATGGCTGATATCCAGTGCTTCCTTTTTTGCATAGGGAAGCGAATTTAAGGCAATCGGTTTGTTGCCACGAAGACTGTCTTTTGATTTCCCGTCATATTTTGGTGCAAAAGCCAACAGTTCACTAAAATCTGTTTGTTCGTTTTTACTAAAGAAAGGGTTGTATTTTAACGTTCCGGAAGGAGCATAGGAGATCGGATGGTGCAACATAACATAAGGGAGGTCGCGGTAGTTGGTTTCATCCGTGGGAGCATTTGTTTCGGTAAGCATTTCAAACGGAAGGTATCCCAGCAAGCCATCAGGAACAATGGTGATGCGCTGGTTGTTGGCTTCGAGTCCGGCATTCCCCAGCAACATGTTATAAAGCAGGTGAGCATCCTGTTCAAATTGAATAAACCTTTGTTGGTTTTCAGCCGCAATGTGTGTGTTTTTAATGGAAATTAACCTGGTAAGTGCATCATAAAAAACACTGTCGACCCTGATAGCGTCGAAGCGGGTGCCGTTTTTACCGAGTACCAGCCGGTAAAGCATGGTATCTGAAAGTTCATATTCAATAAAAAGCTCATCATCGGCCAGGTGGCTGATAATTTCCTGAACACCCACCACACCGCTGTTGTATTTTAACTGGAAGTATTTTGGATAGGCTACTTCAATGTGACGGATCAGGCTGTCGTATTGATTCATCAGCGCCAGCAGCCGGTTGTTGTAGTAAGGAATTTTGCGCTCATCGGGAACCTTTTTCCCTTTTTCATCAGCCAGAATTCGTTGAATGGTTGAAATACCGGTTTTGAGTTGATTTTCAAAATCGAATACTTTATCCGGCAAATCGGCCGTCTTTAAGGCGTATTGATTGTTAACCGATGCCAAAAGTGCTGCCGATTTGGCACTTTCGGCAAACTTGAATGCTTTGTTCAGATAGTTGGTATCACCTGTTTGTGTAAAAAGCTGGTATTCAAGACCGATGGCTTCCTGATAAAGCGGTTTAAGCAGTTCGCCCAATACCAGTTTGTTTTCGTTTGAGAGGGTAAGCGAAAGCGAAAGCATCTGGTTTAGTACCGTTTTATATACCTCCTCGCTTTGAAACAAATAGGAATCATCTCCCGTTTTTTTTGCCAGGTGGGCCAATGCCCTGGCTTTACCCGCAAAGGCTTTGGCGTAGATGGTTTTGTTGTAGTTTGCCAAATGCAGGCTGTCTGAATCTTTCCAAAGAGCCATGGAGGTATTATAATAGGAAAGTGCTGAATCGGGCAGCTTTTTATTGTTTAAAAAGTAATCACCAATGGAGGTAGTTAGCTGGGCATTTTGATTGGATTTTATCCCATAAAGGAGTTCAGATTCTCTCAATGCCTTCCTCAGGTAGAGATAGCCGCTGTCGTTTTGATGGTTATGCAGTAAAAATTCAGCATAACGCTCATATACTTTTGTTGCCCGTGTGGGACTGATATTGTCCAACGAAAGGAGTTTGAGTGCTTCCCTGTAGTTGGCATCTGCTTCTTTCATTTGGTTAAGCGTGTTGTAGCTCCGGGCCAGGTTTAGGGTGAGAAGTAATCGTAAATCGTTTTCAGGGGTAAACGACAATCCGCGTTTGCTGTAGGCCAGTGCTTCGCTGTAATTTCCGGTACTGATTGAGAAGGATCCCAGGTTGTATAATGACTTTGGTACACCATTCTCAAAATCCTGATTCTCTAGATATATATCAAATGCTTTTAATGTGAATAGTTTTGCTCTGGGATAATCATAATTATAAAAAGCGTTCATCCCCTTGTTCATATTTAGCGAAGCCACCGTAATAAATCGTTCGCCTCTAATATTATTAAAATATCTTTCTGATACGTCATAATACTTGATGGCTTCATCGGTTTTCCCAACTGAAGTCGCCATAAGCCCATAATTAAGATAGAAAATGGCCACGGTTAAACTATCCTGAATTACAGAGCTATCCTGAAGTATTTGATATGATTTTTGTAAATATGAATAGGCATTGTCAAAGTTTCCGGTCATTGCATTGATAATGGCAATGTTAATGGTGGCATCGTAAATATCTCTGTTGAATTTTCCCCTATTATCTAACAACTTAAGTACCTGATTGTAACAAATCACGGCACTATCATAATTATGAAGGAGCATATAAGTAATCCCTTTGTAATTAATGCTTTGAGCAATGGAAGCACTGTCGGGAGTAGAAAAAGTTTGCTTAATGCTGACGCTCCTGTCAAAGGCAGTTAATGCTTTGTTGTACATCTGATGTTGTACCAGATACTTACCTTGTCGGTGGTAGATATTTGCACGTAATATGGAATCGCTTATTTGGTTGTCTGCCACCATATCAAAAACGATGGAAAGCAGGCTGTCTGCTAGCTCACCCTGTTGGTAATTTAGCGAATCAATTAGCAAGATGATTGATTCAGCTTGTTGGTTGTAGGTGTTTTGTGGAAATGAGTGGTTTAAATAGAGAGCAGGTGAAAAAGGCAGGGGTTGTGGCAGTATACCAGTATTTCCGGCATCGGCGGTAAATGTCAATCTGAATAAATAAAATAAAATCAGTAGTTTAAATAGAAATAACTGCCAATCATTCTGGTTAGTATAAATATTCACGGGCTACAATGGTGCTAAATTCCTTTATCCTGCCATTAATGGCTGACAAAATTAGCAAACCATTGGGGATTTCAAAGGAAACCCCGGATAATTCGTTGGAATTATTAATTGCTATTCTATAAGGCAATCAGATACAAAACATTAGGGCAGTAAAGCCGGATTTGTAACTGGAGAAGTAAATAAAAGGGGAAGTGAAGCGAATCAATTCCCCTTTTAAAAAACAGAAGGTTATTCAGATTTGAAAAAACGGCCTTTTGAGGTAACCTGGTCTTGTTGACCGGTTTTAATAACGTAGGTATAGCTTCCTGGTGACATTTGGCTGGTGTTGATCTCTATAACACCTGTATTGGAAGTAAATTGATTCAAATCGACTTGTTGGGCTAATTTCCCACTTATATCGTAGATGCACAGCAATCCGGCGGTGTTGAGGCTGTTTGCGAGCCGGATATTCAATTGGTTGACAACAGGATTCGGATAGCAGGAAGCTTCGTTTACCACATTTATTTCACCGGATTTGATAGAGGGAAGTTTGATTTCTGCGCCTTCAACCGGAAGACCGCTTTGATCCAGAATCATCCCGTTTTCCTGAAGGGTCATCGTAGCCGATTGTTCATTGCCAATCCCAACTTTTTGGTTGACTAAGAGCGTACACAGGTGATCACCATAGAAAAGCGAACCTGCATGCTCCGATTCATCCATCCAAAGTATTTTCACCACACCCTGTTCTATCGCATAGTTCAGGTTTCCATCGGGACCTTCTACCCCGGTAATAGTCATCAGCTCACTAGGGTAGTTGATATTCAGGTTGAAACCGGAAATGAGTTCCGGATATCCGGAGGTAATTTCAATGGAAGTGGTTTGCTGATTGATGGTAACAGGCTCAGAAATAATGCCGTTAACCATAGTCACCGATCTGCCTGATGGTACCCAAACTCCTTCAACATCCCCGGATCCGGTAGCCCATACTCTGGCGGTGTCGATCGAGCCCAGATCGCGGGCCAAAAAGTCGATTTGCACGGATTCAAATTGCCACTCTCCGGCTGGGAACGGTTGCCCCTGAAGCAGATAGTTGATGATAACGATAAAATAGTCGGACCACGTGATGGTCCCGCTGCCATTAACATCAGCAGCCGCAAATTCATATTCGGTGAAATCGTATAGACCAAACAGATGCATCATGATTAAAAATGCATCCTGTAGGGTTACTTGTCCCGGATCGAGCAAGGTGGATGAAACCAGGTAGTAACTTCCATTGGGTATGGAATCGAAAAAATATTCTCCGTAATCGTTGGTTAAAGTGGTTTGCAGTACGTTGTTGTTCATGTCGGTAAGCTGAATACTTACTTCAGGTACAGGCAGGTTTGGGTCGTCGTGGTAATCAACTGTTCCTGTTAATTGATTTTGGGCGAAAACAGGGCTCAGCCAAATGACGAGAGCAATGAGTGCGGTTGTTTTAAAAATCGTTTTTTTCATGGTTTTATTATGTTAATTGTAAAATGTATAACCTTCTATAACTAAGTGCATATTTGTACCTAAAATTCTACCACCTTTTTGGAAAAAAGTTTGTTTTTTTTTAAAAATTCTTTAAAAGAGAGTGTCAGAGGCCTGTTTTCTTGATATTTTTGCCGTCCACATAATAGGAAAATTGATTGTTTCAATAGAAATTTTGTCATTTTACATATTATTCATGATTAGAAAGGTGGAAAGTTCCGTATGAAAAACTACTTGTTTACCAAATATGTGTCGTTGGTTTGTGGCCTGTTGATGATTTCGATATCGGCAACATCACAATCCGGCTACCATATCACCATAAAAATTAAGGGTAACTCTGATACAGCCCTGTTGCTAACTTCTTATTACGGGAGTAAAATAATACTGGTAGATACCGCCACACAGGGTTCGAAGGGCACTTTTGTTTTTGAAAGTCCGGATTTACTGGCCGGAGGTATTTATATGGCCGTAACTCCTGATAAAAAAAAGCTGTTTGAATTCTTAATCGGTAAAAACCAGCGTTTTACCCTTCAAACCGATACAACTGATTATGTGTCGAATATGAAGGTGAAAAATTCAGAGGACAACCAGGTGTTCTTCGATTACCTGACATACAATGAAGGTGTGTATAAAAAAAATAAGCAAATAGCAGCGGAGTTGAAAATCGTTGGCGACACTGCTGAACAAGGTAAGGAACTTAGGGTTCAGTTGGACTCGCTAAATGCGAGATCTGTTCGTTATAAGCTCAATATCATTAAACTATACCCTGATTTGTTTGTGTCCACCTTGTTTAATGCCATGCGCGATGTGGAAGTCCCCGATAGTGTCCTGCACAATGCTGACAGTAGCCTGGCTTTTAAGTATTATAAAGCGCATTATTGGGACCACTTTGATTTAAGCGATTCGTGCTTGCTGCGAACCCCTTTGATTGTTAGCAAGTTGGATCAGTATTTTGAGCGTGCTGTTGTATTTCATCCCGATTCGGTGGTGGTGGCAATCGATGACCTTATTGCCAAAGCAAGACCGTCGCAGGAGATGGTCAGCTTTCTGGTTTGGCGTTTTATGTCAGAATATCAAAATCCAAAATACATGGGGTTCGATCATATTTTTGTGCATCTGGTTGATCAGTATTTCTCGAAGGAGGATATACAAAACACAACCCCTTCGGTGATGACCATGCTTACCGACAGGGCAAACACCCTCCGACCCATATTGCTTGGAAAACAGGCCCCCAATATGATTCTGATCGATACCTCGGGTGAGTTAAAATCACTGTATTCACTTGATCGTAAGTACAATCTGGTGTTGTTTTGGGACTACGATTGCGGTATCTGTAAAAAGGAAATAGCTGACCTGGAAGCCTTATTCAACAGTAAAACCATAGATATGCAGGTTTACAGCGTTTGTGTAAATGGCGATTTGGATAAATGGAAAAAAACCATCAACGACCGTAAAATGCCCTGGGTAAATGTGAACGGAACGCGCAGTGCGACCCCTGATTTTCACGATTTATACGATATTCATGGTACCCCTGTTATTTATTTGCTCGATCGCGAGAAAAAGATCATCGCCAAACACATTACTGCAGAGCAAATTCCTGATTTGATTAAAAATCTACAGAAGAACTAAATTTTTGAGAGTTTAGACATATTAAAAAATCGATATTTCTATATGAAATAGCTTGTCATCAATCTTTTTTGTATTACTTTTAGCAGCGAAATACAGAACAGGAAAGAAGCGCGTTTTATTGACATAAGGCTGAATACTGTTCTATATAAAGAAGAAAAGGATCGATTAACGTTTTATTATATAGGTGATATAAAAGGTGTTTTCTTGCCTTTTAGTTCGTGCATGATCGATTATTTTAAATCAAGGCGTATGAAACAGATTTACAGATTCAGAAATTCAAAACAAATTGCATGGATCCTCACAGGCATTCTTTTTTTTATTTTAAGTGGAACCACCTTAAAGGCTCAATGTCCTGTAGTAGCTGATTTCAGTTATTCAATTGGTAATTGCACAGAAGTTACCTTCACCAGTAATGCCACCGTTAATCCTCCCGGATTAATCGATACTTATCGGTGGGAATTTGGTGATGGCGGTGTTTCGGTGGTAGATAACCCCGTTTACGACTACTTGGTTTCAGGGTCGTACAATGTGCTGTTTATTGTAACAGATACGTCAGGATGTGCCGATACGGCCATTCAACAGGTAGTGCTTTCTCCGGCTCCTGTGGCTGCCTTTACCAGTTCATTTACGTCGTGTCGTGCGCTGGCGGTAATAAATCCTTTTAATGATCCCACCTACACCTATTTCTGGGACTTTGGTGATGGAGCCACCTCAACAGCCCATACTCCTCCCGATCATGTCTATGCCTCAGTTGTTACTGAAACAACTTATAACGTGTCGTTTACCGTGACCAATGCATTGGGATGTTCCAGTACCGACACCCAGCAGGTAACCATCTATCCTGATATTTCGGCGTCCTATACATTTTCACCAGATGGGGCTTGTTCTTCAGATACCGTTACATTTGATGCCTCTGCATCTACAGGAGTTCAAACCTATAGCTGGTTTTTTAGTGATGGCTCGGCCACCGTAAATACTGCCAATTCGGAAGTAAGTCATGTTTTTGCCGCCTATAATGATGCCATATGCACCGCAGGTGAAACCTTCAATACATTTCTGATAGTTTCAAACACAAATAATTGCCAGGCTTCCACCAGCCAGGTGGTTTCAACTCTCAGGAGACCACAACCAAGTTTGCAGGATCTTGATCTGATCTTTCCCTGGTCGAATTGTAATAATAACCCGACGCCCGGAAATCCGGATTATACCCTATCGGTTAACAACACCACCAACTTTATGACCTGTGTCGACAGCATGAATATTGAATGGGGCGATGGAGTAACCACCTTTGGGTTGAATGATTTAAGTTTTCCGGTTTCGCATACCTATACCTCTATAAACCAGTTTAGTTTAAGGGTAATTGCTTTTACCAATGGATGCTCAGGTGATACCACCTATCTGGTGTCGAACCAAAGCGTACCGGCAAGTGCCGGGGTGGTAGTTGGTGCAAGTACAGTGGATTGTGCTCCACACGATTATACCTTTCAATTGACAAATTATGCTGCCAATTCAAATGGCACCACCTATACCTGGGATTTTGGCGATGGAAGCCCGCAGGTTGTCTGGGTTCAACCCGATCCATTTACGGTTGACACCATCGTGCATACCTATACTACCAGTGCCTGTGCTATTACTGTTCCCCAAACACCCGATTACACCGTTACGCTGGTGGTTTCTAACCTTTGCGCCAGTCGTACAACCACCGTTGATGGTATCCATATTTATACAGCACCTGAAATCAGAATCGATTTTGTAAACAGTGTTGATACGGTTTGTATTAATCAACCTGTATGTATCAGAAATTTAAGCGATCCGGGCTTTGGCGGATTGAATACCTGCGATAGTACCGGTTCCTTTCTTGTTAATTTTGGTGATGGAGCAGGATTCGTTGCTTCTCCGCTCTACGATACCGTTTGTAGTCTTCCCTATACAGTTCCGGGTAGTTACAAAGTTGTGATGGAAGGAGAGAACAGTGCCAATTTCTGTGGTGCGGTGAGAGATTCTTCGTATGTGCTGGTAGTGGGTACACATGCCGAATTTACTGCTGACACAGCCTGTTTGGGAAATGCCACCCAATTCACCGATTTGTCGTATTGTTATTCAGATGCCGACTATACCCCCGACCCGGGTTTAGTTCCAAGTGCGTGGTACTGGGATTTTGGCGATCCTGCCTCAGGAACCAACACATCTACGGTGCAAAACCCTACCCATACCTATTCCACTTCGGGTAGATTTGCCGTAACGCTTATTGTTACAGGGCCGTTTGGTTGCGATTCCACTGTTGTGGATACAGTTTATGTAGATGATATTCAGATTGATTCTGCTTTTGTGACCAATGTGAGCTGTAACAACCTGAACAATGGAACCATCCAGGTATATTCTTCCCTGGGGGTAGGCATTCATACCTATGTTTTAACTCCCGGAGGAATTTCAAATACCACCGGATATTACGATAATCTGTCTGAAGGAGCCTATACCGTTACTGTGACCGATGAAAATAATTGTAGCGTATTTAACGATACATTAACCATTATCAATCCAGATGCCATCGCAATTTTTGTAGATAGCTATACTGACATTACCTGTAATGGTTTTAATGATGGCACCATCCAGGTGTCGGCAACAGGAGGGACAGGTACTTTGACTTTTACCCTAAATCCAGGAGGAATAAGCAATACTACTGGCTTGTTTGAAAACCTGACCGGAGGGGTGTATACCGTTTCTGTTACGGATGGAAACGGATGTCCTCCGGAAATCACACCTGATATAACCATTGTAGATCCACCCGCCCTTGATTTCACTTCCGTGGTTGGAACCAACATTACCTGTTTTAACGACAACGACGGGGTGATTACGGCGATAGCAACTGGTGGAACGGGTACCATTACCTATACTTTAAATCCGGTTTCCATTAGTAATACAACAGGTGTATTTAATAATCTGAGCAGTGGTACCTATTCGGTAACCATTACCGATGTCAACAATTGTACCCTGACCTCACCTGATGTTGAAATCATAAATCCAACAGCTATCTCCATCCTAAGTACCCAGGTAGTGGACGTTACCTGTAATGGAGCGGGAGATGGCTCGATTACGGTGACTGCTGTTGGAGGCACAGGTACACTTACCTACACGCTAAATCCAGGAGCTGTTGTAAATACCACCGGAATTTTTGGCAGTTTAAATGGTGGTAACTACGATGTTACGATATCTGACGACAATGGATGTTCAATAAATACCGGCACCTTAAGTATCATTGATCCTGCCGCATTAGGCGTTTTTATTGATAGTTACAGCGACATCACCTGTAATGGGTTGAATGATGGCTTTATTCAGGCTTCTGCATCCGGTGGGACAGGAATTTATACCTTTACACTCAATCCACTTGGGTTTACCAATACCACCGGGTTATTTCAAAACCTAATAAATGGAACCTATTCCATTTCGGTGACTGATGCAAACAATTGTCCGGTAGCTACTTCAATGGATATTACTATTGTCAATCCACCGGCACTGGTTTTCAACTCAATCGTTGAGACAGACATTACCTGTAACGATGCCAATAATGGTGAGATTTCAGCCACAGCAAGCGGTGGATCCGGGACAATTACCTATACACTGAATCCGGGAGCTGTCAGCAACACAACAGGCTTGTTCACAGGTCTTACTGGCGGTACTTATACAGTTACCATTGCTGATGACAACAATTGTTCGCTTTCTTCACCAGACATAGTGATTGATAATCCTTCTGCCATCATCATCACTAATGCCACTTTTGTAAACGTTACTTGTAATGGAGGAAATGATGGATCGATTACCATCACAGCCAGTGGGGGAGTAGGAACGTTGAATTACACCCTGAATCCCGGAGCAATAACCAATACTACTGGCCAGTTTCCAGGATTGTCGGGCGGCACCTATGTGGTGACCATTGACGACCAAAATGGCTGTACCATCAATACTGGCAACATCACCATAGTCGATCCCGGTTTGATTACAATAAGCGACGAACAGGCCACCGATATTTCCTGTAACAACCTGGATGATGGAACTATCACCATCACGGTTGCCGGAGGCACTGCTCCGTTTACCTACACCCTGACTCCCGGACCCATTGTGAACAACACAGGAGTTTTCAATGGCTTGGCATCTGGTATCTACACGGTTTTGGTTGAAGATGCCAATGGATGTCCATCGGATGTGAGCTCTCCTATAACGATCAACAATCCTCCCTTGCTTGAAATTACTGCCGAAGCCAAAACAGATATTACCTGTTTTAATGACAACGATGGTACTGTTACCGTTGCCGCTCAAGGCGGAACGGGAACGCTCACCTACACACTTAATCCTGGAGGGATACAGAATACAACTGGAAGCTTTACCGATCTGCCTGGAAATAATTACACTGTAACCGTTGAAGATGCCAACCTGTGTTCGGTAACTAGCAACATTCTAACAGTGGTGAATCCTATCGAAATCACCATCCAAACCCAATCTGCAACCCAAATCACCTGTCGTGATGATAACGATGGAACAATTACCGTTGTAAGTGCTGGTGGAACAGGTGTATTAACCTACACGCTAAATCCGGGAGGTATCACCCAAAACAATGGATTTTTTAATAACCTTTCAGCCGGGGCTTATACCGTTACCGCCGAAGATGCCAATTTGTGTTCGATAACATCTAACCCATTGGTGATCAACAATCCGGAGTTTATTTCAATTGTCACCGAAACCAGTACGGATATTACATGCCGGGATGCCAATGATGGAATAGTTAATGTGACGGCCACCGGTGGGACCGGAAACCTGCATTTTACCCTGATGCCCAATAATGTCACTCAGATTAATAACGGGACCTTCATCGGATTGGGAGCAGGTACCTATTACTTGGAGGTCACCGACGACAACGGATGTCCTATCGCTACCAGCATAAATCTGGATATCGTAAATCCACCGGCACTGGTAATCACTTCAGAAGCATCCACCAACAATACCTGTTTTGGTTGTAATGATGGAACTATAACAGTTACTGCAACGGGAGGCACGGGTACCTTATTATATACGTTAAATCCGGGTGGTATCGCTAATGGAACGGGTGCTTTCATCAACCTTGCTCCGGGCAGCTATGTGGTTACCGTTACAGATGATAATGGATGTAGTGTTGATTCAAATCCGTTGGTTATAACCCAACCTGATGAATTGGTATTCACCCTACAGGTTTCCACCGATATTTCATGTAACAATGTAAATGATGGAACTGTTTCTGTAACTGTAACAGGTGGGGTTTCTCCTTATACTTATACCTTAAATCCGTTGGGAATTGTTCAAAACAACGGAGATTTTACCGGATTGTCTGCCGGAATTTATACAGTTACGGTTGTGGACGATAATGGTAATTCCATCATAAGTAATAACCTGGAAGTAGTAAATCCGGATGTAGTTCAGATCCTTAGCGAATCGCAGACCGATATCTCCTGTTACAATGCCAACGATGGTGTAATTGATGTAACTGCCGGCGGTGGAACAGGTGATTTAACCTATACTTTACAACCCACTGGTACCGTTCAGGTTAACGACGGGTTGTTTACCGGGCTGGCTGCAGGAACTTATTTTGTGGTTGTTAACGATGCCAACGGATGCCCTTCCGCTCAAAGCTCAGATTTAACCATTGTTAATCCGGCAGAACTCATTATTATTTCAGAATCTTTCTCCGATATCACCTGTAATAATTATAATAACGGAAGTATCACTGAAACGGTTACCGGAGGAACCGGATCATTAACTTATTTCCTGATGCCTTCGGGTATTTTTAACAACACAGGGTTGTTTCCAAATCTGGCTGCCGGAAGTTATTTTGTACGAACAGTCGACCAAAATGGATGTAGTATTGATGGCAGTATCTTTACCATCACCAATCCTCCAGGGATAACCAATGTTATTATAAAGACCGATGTTACCTGTAATGGCGATAATGATGGGACTATCACCATCAATGCCTCTGGTGGAACCGGCAGTTTGGAGTACTCTTTGGACAATGGATTTACCTTTTCACCCATCAGTTTTTACGATAACCTTGCACCCGATACCTATGTTGTTGTTATTCGCGATGCAAATGGTTGCGTTACCGTTGGCCAAGGGGTGGTTATTACACAACCCAATATATTAAGTATCACCTCGTTCAATGTAACAAATACATCCTGTTTTGGCTGTACGGATGGTGAAGCTGAGGCTGTGGTTTTCGGAGGGACAGCACCTTACACGCACTCATGGTCGAACGGTGCCACCACCAACCCTGCTACAGGACTTGGCGCAGGAACCTACACCGATACCGTAACCGATGCACATGGTTGTACCACCTTTGCCGATGTCACCATCACGCAGCCGGAAACCATGGTTGTAACAACGGATTCGGCGAATGCTTTGTGTTTTGGCACAAATACAGGCTGGGTTTCGGCAACAGTAACCGGCGGAACTGCTCCATACACCTATTCATGGATTTTGTTACCCAATCCAACGGTTATCGGGACCAACAGTGTGTTAACTGATATTGGAACCGGAACCTATCAGGTAACGGTGTCTGACTTTTATAATAATACCCTGACAGCAGAAGTATCGGTGGGACAGCCGGATTTGTTAACATTGGCCTTTAATTTTAGCGATACAGTATGCTTTGGAGCTTCCGATGGCTGGGGAGAGGTATTACCGTCGGGCGGGATGCCAGGATATAGCTATCAATGGGATGATCCTGCCTCTTCAACCACACCAGATATTTCAAATTTAGCAGCAGGAATCTACCAGGTGGTGGTCACCGATAACAACCTGTGTGAGGCAACCGGCCAGTTCGAGATTCTTGAAAATCCGGAAATGTTTGTGAGTATAACGGTTGCTGACCCGGTTATTTGTTCCGGTCAAAGCACACAGCTCACTGCAATGCCTTCAGGTGGCACAAATCCTTATGTAAGCTATCTGTGGGATAATGCGGCTACACTTGACGATCCTACTTCGGCAACTCCGTTGGCTTCCCCAACCGATACCACCACCTACACTGTAACGGTAACCGATGCCAGAGGTTGCTCCATTTCGGGAAGTATAGTTGTCAATGTGATTCCTTCACCCATTGCCAATATTGGATATAACAACCCCTGTGCAAGTAACGTGGTGTATTTCTTCGACTTATCGTTGCCCAACGGCGACAGCATTGTTTCATACTACTGGGATTTTGGTGATGGGAATTTCTCAACCAACCAAAACCCGGTAAATTATTATCTACCTACCGGGACAAGTTATCTGGTGTCGTTAACAGTTGTAAATCAAAATGGATGTTCCGATACCCAAACTGAAATCATCAATATCAATCCAACACTGGGCGCTGATTTTACTGTTGATTCGGTTTGCATGGGCGATTCAACTCACTTTTTTGCCACAGCACTTTCCCCCTCAAATATCGTGGAATGGAATTGGGATTTTGGCGATGGAAATACATCGCTCTTGCGCAATCCAACGCACCTTTATCAGCTTCCCGGAACTTACAACGTATCCATCACGATAACAGATAACAGTGGTTGTGTGGAATTTGTCAGCCACCTAACAGAAGTATATACGCTGCCAAATCCTGAATTTACGGCTCAAACGATATGTTTGGGCGATAGCACCTATTTCACCGATTTATCGAACGATCCATCTTCGTCCATCATTTCCTGGTATTGGGATTTTGGAGATCCGGGTTCAGGGGTTAACAATACCTCTGCCTTGTCGAATCCAACGCACTTTTATGCAATTGCTGGCGATTACAATGTTAGCCTGGCTGTTGGAAATCAGAGAGGTTGTTCGGATACCTTGCAACAAATTGTTACCTTGCATCCCAATCCAACAGTTCTTTTTTCAGCCGATACAGTTTGTTTTGGTACGGCCACCCATTTTACCGATCTGTCCTTTGTAAATACCGGAGAAATCACCTCCTGGAACTGGGATTTTGGAGATGGGATTTCTTCCACCCTTGAAAATCCAAACCATTTGTATGCGGCCAGCGGTAAATATGAAGTTACGCTTGTAGCTGCCAATATTTCAGGATGTTCCGCTCAATACACCGACAGTGTCTGGGTTCACAGCCTGCCAACCGCTGATTTTACTTTTGGTCCTTTTTGTGTGAATCATTTGGGACAATTTTTTGACACCTCCACTTTAGGCGATACCAACATCGTTTCCTGGAACTGGAATTTTGGGGATGGGTTTACCAGCACCCTGCAAGATCCCGAGCATAACTATCTGTTT
The DNA here is from genome assembly GCA_030690365.1 of Bacteroidales bacterium. Lineage (GTDB taxonomy): Bacteria > Bacteroidota > Bacteroidia > Bacteroidales > F082 > UBA6244. The sequence continues at coordinate 14,895 of JAUYGX010000082.1, forward strand.
TCTGGCACATTCAATGTGCAACTCGAAGTTGTTGATGCCAACGGATGTTCCGATGTGATCTTTCAAAACGTTCTTGTCAATCCTTTACCCAATGTCGATTTTGATTATTCTGTAGCCAACTGTTCAAATGACACTACTTTTTTTACCGACTTGTCGATACCAAATCCAACTCCAATCGCAAGTTGGTTTTGGGATTTTGGTGATGGAAATACCTCAATTGAACAAAATCCGGGGCATTATTATGGGATTGATGGCACTTTTACCGCGACCCTCACCATTACAAATACGGATGGATGTGAAAACTCAATTCAACGGCAAATTGACATCTCGGCACCACCGGTTGCAGATTTCTCCTCCAGTGCCGCTTGTTTTGGTACCCCGGTTCAGTTTACCGATGAAAGCCAGGTAGCCTCAGCTTCTGTGATCGATTGGGAATGGAATTTTGGTGAACCTATTTCAGGGTCGGCCAATGTTTCCTTTGTACAAAATCCTACCCATAACTACAGTGGTACAGGAGATTACCTGGTTACTTTAATTGTTACTTCTTCTGATTTCTGCTACGATACCATTCAAAAAATAGTAACCATTCATGTTGGGCCTGTCGGCGACTTTGTTTCTACCAATGCTTGTCTGGGCGATACCACGCTTTTTACCGATATGTCAACTATTGGCGAAGCACCCATCGTTTCCTGGAATTGGGATTTTGGAGATGCTTCAGGGTCAACGGATCAGAATCCATCGCATTTGTATGGAAATTCCGGTCAGTATGTTGCCTCCTTAACGGTAACCGATACTACGGGTTGTGCCACCACCGTGAACCGCTTGGTTAATGTGCTGGCATTGCCCATCCCACAATTCATATACGAACACGCATGCGAAAATACAATGGCCCACTTTACCGATTATTCAATTGGCTCGGGATCAAGTATTAATAGCTGGTTTTGGGATTTTGGAGATCCGTTAAGCGGAGCCAATAATTTTTCAATACTCCAAAATCCATCTCATATGTTTACGACTGCCGGTACGTATTCGGTAACTCTGTCGGTGACCAACGTGAATGGATGTCAGAATTCTGATGTGATTGATGTGGTTGTGGAACCTGGACCGGTAGCCGATTTTACTTTCGATTCGGCCTGTTCGGGAAATCCAACCCACTTTATCGATCAGTCGTTTTCACTTGGAAGTCCAATTACTGATTGGTACTGGAATTTCGGCGACGGTTCTACTTCAACGCTCCCCATGCCGGTTCATACCTTTGCTTCACCGGGTTACTATAATGTAGCACTGAGTGTAACCATTGCCAATGGATGTGTCGATCAGGTAATCCATCAGGTGTTTATCGAAGAGGGTCCAATAGCTGATTTTAGTTTTGTGGGCCCATCGTGTACCATTGATTCAATTCATTTTACCGATTTATCCACCATCTCAGGTATAAGCCCGATAATAAGCTGGTTGTGGGATTTTGGAGATGGCAACACCTCTACGGTTCAAAATCCGGTGCATTATTATACGCTACCGGGCGTTTATCAGGTTTCGTTAACGGTTGGAAACACCAACTTCTGCAATAATACAATTACCAAAACGGTGACGTCAGGTTCAGCACCCATTGCAGAATTTAGCTTCAATTCAAACACCTGTGACACAGTTCACTTTATCGATGAAACTGTGATTGTTGGTGCGAACGTTGTTTCGTGGTCCTGGGATTTTGGCGATCCATTGTCAGGGTCGGCTAATTTCTCATCTCTGCAGAATCCTACCCATATATACAGTTTGCCCGGGAGTTACGATGTGCAATTGATTGTTGAAAGCGATGAAGGCTGTGCTGATACGATTGTTCATACACTTTCAGTCAATGAGATCATTGCTGATTTCGAAATTGCTAATGACGGGGACTGTGCAGGAGGACCTGTTCAGTTCAACGATTTGAGTTCGTCAACCGGTGGTGCTATTACTGCATGGAGCTGGGATTTCGGAGATCCCGTTTCGGGTTCTGCCAATGTGAGTACCGATCAAAATCCGGTGCATACATTCTCTGGAGGAGGAACCTATAATGTTACCCTGGTGATAACCGATCAAAATGGCTGTTCCGCATCAATTACAAGATTGGCCACCACACGTGTTTCGCCAACCGCCATGTTCGACTATGTTCGGGTACTGGGTACGAGCTGTCAAAGTGCTGAAATTCAGTTTACTGATATGTCAACTTCCAACGGAAGTGCCATAACCACCTGGGTTTGGAATTTTGGTGATGGATCGCCTGATTCTGTAATTGTTGCGCCCAACAGTCCCAATGCAGTACATACATTTTCTAATGGTTCATATATCGTTTCATTAACTGTAACGAATGCTGATGGTTGCACCGATACCTACTTACAGACGTTAAATGTATCAAATCCGGTATTTACTACCGATTTCTCCTACACCATCGACTCCTGCCTCACCGCACAGTTCGCCGATCTGAGTACCCCGCCACCCGGATATTACCTGGTAGAGTGGTACTGGGAGTTTGGTGATGATTCCACCAGTACCTGGACGGATCCGGGACACAGTTACCTTTCGGGAGGTCTCTACAATGTGACCTTAACTGTGACTGCCGACAGTGCCGGTTATCTCTGCACCAACTCCATCACCCTCCCGGTGATCGTCCCGCACATGCCCACCATCTACTACACCTGGGACCCCGAGCCCACCTGCCTGGGCGACAGCACCCATTTCTATGGCAGCTCAGGCACTGAGATCACCGAATGGTACTGGAACTTTGGAGACGGCCTCAATGACACCGGCCAGGCCGTCAGCCACCTGTACGCCAACCCCGGCACCTATGATGCAGTCCTTTACATCACCGATACCAACCTGTGCGTGAACTCGCTTGTCCACCAGGTGAACATCAACCCCATGCCCGATGTCACGATGACCATCGACAGCACGCCCACCTGCGCAGGCACTACCACCCTTTTCACAGGAGGTAGCACCGCGAACATTACCAATTGGTGGTGGGATTTTGGCGATGGCGGCATCAGCGAAGAGCAGAACCCGCAGCACATCTACACCACCGGAGGCACATACCAGGTTACTTTGACGGCCACCGACGATGCCGGCTGCTC
>JAUYGX010000096.1 GCA_030690365.1 Bacteroidales bacterium
GATAAAATAAATCCCTAGGTTTACCCCACCAAACACCCGATAAACCAACTACAATGAAGTAGAAAGAAACCGATTTAGCTAATTATGAACGGTTATGACTGGATAATATATTGATAATGAGACTAAATGAACACTAAAAGGAATTTAAACGACAAAGCCTAAATAAAAGGCATAGCGACAATTGACGGTATGCGGATGTTGGCATTCATTGTAAAAATCCGTTACCAACAAAAACTTGAACAGAAAAAAGAATAGTTATCTTTGAAGTTGGCAATCATGAATAATAATTATGACAAAAGAAAACGCAATAAAACTATTTCAAGACCAGCATGTACGAGTACATTGGAACAATGACAATGAAAAATGGTATTTCTCTATTGTAGATGTTATTGGTTTACTGACCAATAGTGTCAATCCAAATGCATATTGGCGGAAATTAAAGGAAAGGATAAAAAAAGAAGGAAATGAAACCGTGACGAATTGTCACGGTTTGAAAATGATGGCTGCCGATGGAAAAATGAGAATGACGGATGTTGTGGATACCGAACAGTTATTGCGATTAATTCAGTCCATTCCTTCCCCAAATGCAGAACCATTTAAAGTCTGGTTGGCTAAAGTTGGATACGAAAGAATTGAAGAAACAGAAGACCCTGAATTGGCTTTTGACAGAGCAATGGAAACCTATTTAAAGAAAGGTTCAGAATATGCAATTCTTACTGATGAAATTACAAAAGCCTGGGCAGGATTTACGACTAAGGAATACAAGAAATTCAAAAATCTTAAAAAAGAGAACTTGAGAGATAATATGACCAATTTAGAATTAGTCCTTAATATGCTCGCCGAAGCGACGACATAAGAAATCTCCGGTGAAGAAAACCGAAAACTTTTATTGAGAATAAAATTATTGCCAATCAAGGAGGAACAATTGCCGGAAATGCACGCAAAGAAATAGAAGAAAAATCAGGAAAGAAAGTAATATCATCTTTGAATGCTAAAGCATTAGAAATCACCGAAAAAAAAGAAACGAAGAATCTCGACGAATAAACAACGAAAAGTCATCATAAAAGGATTAAAGCCTCAGTTGAGCCCAAAAAACCAGGAAGCGGTGTAAGATCCGCCTACCCATCTCTCCAAAAGTAAATCACCAAAAAAAACTACCCTAAAAATCAAACCGATAAAATAAATCCCTAGGTTTACCCCACCAAACACCCGATAAACCAACTACAATGAAGTAGAAAGAAACCGATTTAGCGGCTAATTGTAAACGGCTTTAATTGGATAATATAGTGATAATGAAAGTAAATGAATACTAAAAGGAATTTAAACGCCAAAGTCTATATAAAAGGCGTGGCGACAATTGTCGGTATGCAGATGTTATGCTGCTTATTAAAAAACAGAAAAAAATCACATTGAAATGAAAATAAAATTTATTATTGTAATACTATTATCGTTTTTATCGTCATTATCTTTTGGACAAAAAAAGGAAGTTGATAATGGTTATGAAAAAGGGCTATTAGTCGACGGATATAAAGATGGAATTTGGGAATATTATGATGATAGTCTCCTAAAACTTAAAGTAGATTATACAACAGGGAAATTAGTCTATTTAGCTGAGGACACTTCGAGTTATGCAATTGAATCTGAAACTGGCTGGGAAATGTCAAAACTTGATATACCCCCACGTTATGTTGGGAGCATGGAAGAAATCTTAAATATTCTAGCCATGAATATTCAATACCCAGCTGAGGCAAAAAATCAATCAACAATCGGGTCTGTTTTATTAGGTTTCGAGATTAACTTGCAAGGTAATGTTGAAAATGTAAAAATACTCCGAGACATTGGAGCTGGGTGTGGAGATGAGGTTTTAAGAGTATTTCAATTTATACCAAATTTCTGGTTAGTAGCTCAAAAAAACGGACAGTATTATAAAGCTAGGTATATTTTGCCAGTTAAATTTCAAATTGGGAAAAGAACATCAAAGGGAGTTGTATGGTTGGACGAACCTAAAACAGAATTAAAAGAATTAAGTGAATCAAAAGCTGCTTATTACCCAACTAATTATTTAGAAGAAATTGTTATTTCAGCAGTTCAAGTAGGCAAGACAAAAACGCACTATAACTAAAGATGCATATACTTTATGGCTGGTACTGGCCTGAACCTGCCTCCTACCACTAGCGCGCGAATGTTTCGCGTGCCTTTAATACAACAATTTGTAAGTTAATAAAACGACTGATGGTTCAATTCTGGCAACCAAGCTATGTTTTTAGACAACAGTAGTTGCACAGGATTAGGGTTATTGATAAAGAGCCAAAGTTGATTTTAACAGTCACGCGTTACGCTATCGCTAAACGCGCGCCAGTGCATTTCATATATGTCCCTCACTCCTCCCCATCTCCCCTAAATTGGCCAGATAATACTACTTATTGGCTTGATTATCCCACCAAAATCGCTATAAAAAACATTTCTTTGTGTCTGAACTAAATGATCAGATGATTTTACTAGGCATTGATATTGGCAGCTCGTCCATTAAAGTAACGCTTGTTGATGGAGAAAATGGCGTCTCTCTGGCGAGTGCTTCGCATCCACCCAGGGAAATGGAAATTATTTCCAAACAAAGCGATTGGGCCGAGCAGAATCCGGAGGTGTGGATGGACAATCTTTTTCTGGCTCTCGGCAAAGTAAAAGCAAAGACAGGAAACCGCTTTCAGGAAATCGGGGCCATCGGCATTTCATACCAGATGCACGGACTGGTGGCCATTGATAAAAACGGCCACCTCATCCGGAAGGCCATCATCTGGTGCGATAGCAGGGCGGTAGCCATTGGCGGTCAAGCTTTTAAAGAATTAGGTGAAGAATTCTGTCTCAGTCATTTGCTAAATTCGCCCGGGAATTTTACAGCCTCAAAACTCAGGTGGATAAAGAATTTCGAGCCGGAAAACTTTGAGCGCATCCATAAAATCATGTTGCCCGGTGATTACATCGCCTACCGCCTTACGGGAGAAGTTACCACCACCAAATCAGGTTTGTCGGAAGGAATTTTTTGGGATTTCAAAGAAAACAAGGTCTCCGACACATTGCTGGCTTATTATGGCTTTAACCGCGAGCTACTTCCCACGGTTGTCGACACCTTTTCGGAGCAGGGTTTCGTAACGCCCGTGATGGCCAACAAAATCGGGATAAAAGCGGGCATACCGGTCAGCTACCGCGCAGGCGACCAACCCAACAATGCCTTTTCACTTAACGTGATGGAACCCGGCGAAATTGCTGCCACGGCGGGCACTTCAGGAGTGGTTTATGCCATAAGCGATAAAAAAGAGTACGATCCGTTATCCAGGGTGAATACTTTTCTTCATGTTAACAACACACTCCAAAATCCAAGGCTTGGCATACTCATGAACCTGAACTCCACAGGCATACTAAATTCCTGGATAAAAAATCAGTTCATGGGCGACCAGTTCAGTTACGACCAGATGAACGAGATCGCTTCGCAGGCTCCATCAGGTTCCAATGGGTTGTTGGTTTTTCCTTTTGGAAACGGGGCCGAAAGAATACTTCAGAACAGAAACATCGGTGCATCTTTTCACAACCTGAATTTTAACATCCATAACCGCAGTCACCTCTTGCGGGCCATGCAGGAGGGAATTGTTTTCGCCTTAATTTATGGGGTTGAAATCATGAAGGGCATCGGATTGGATATAAAAGTGGTAAAAGCAGGAAAGGCCAACATGTTCCTGAGTCCTGTTTTTCAGCAAACCTTTGCCGACGTCTCAGGTGCCAGGGTTGAGCTATTCAATACCGATGGCTCGGAAGGTGCAGCCAGAGGAGCTGGTTTGGGAATAAATTATTTTAAAAACAGATCAGAGGCATTTGCTAAACTGCTATTAATTAAAGAAATACAGCCAAAACCAAACGATCCGCTTTTGGAAGCTTATTCAAAATGGAAAGAAAAGCTGGCGATTTTACTGGATTAAAACCTGAAATTTTACACATCAAAATATGAAAACGGAATATTTTAAAGAAATAAACAAAATTGAATTTGAAGGATCCTTTTCCAAAAATCCACTGGCCTTTCATTATTACGAACCCGATAGAATCGTAGGTGGAAAGCCCATGAAAGAGCATTTGAAATTTGCCATGGCCTGGTGGCATTCATTGTGTGCTACCGGGAGCGATCCTTTCGGCCAGGGTACCCTCGAATACCCCTGGGACAACATCGCCGATCCCATCGAAAAAGCCAAAGCCAAAGTAGATGCAGGGTTTGAATTTATGACCAAAACCGGCATCAACTATTATTGTTTTCACGATTTCGATCTGGTTCAGGAAGGAACTACCATTCAATCTTCCGAAGAACGGCTGGCCAAAATGGTTGATTATTTGAAAATCAAACAAAAGGAAACCGGAAAACAACTGCTGTGGGGAACGGCTAACCTGTTTTCGCATCCACGCTATATGAACGGAGCAGCCACCAATCCTGACTTTGATGTGTTGACTTATGCAGCCACCCAGGTAAAAAATGCCCTCGACGCCACCATCGCCCTTGGGGGCACCAATTATGTTTTCTGGGGAGGACGCGAAGGATACATGTCGTTGCTCAACACCAAAATGAAAAAAGAATTGGACCACATGGCAAAATTCCTGTCCATCGCACGCGATTACGGAAGAAAAAACGGGTTCACCGGAACATTTCTGATCGAACCAAAACCCATGGAACCCACCAAACACCAATATGACTTCGATTCGGCAACCGTCATTGGATTCTTAAAAGAATATGGATTGGACAAAGACTTCAAACTAAACATCGAAGTAAACCATGCCACCCTTGCCGGACACACCTTCCAGCACGACCTTCAGGTAGCAGTTGATGCCGGAATGCTCGGCTCCATCGATGCGAACAGAGGCGATTATCAAAATGGATGGGACACCGACCAGTTTCCTGTGAATTTATATGAATTGACCGAAGCCATGCTGGTGATCCTGCAAGGTGGCGGAATAAAAACCGGCGGAATTAACTTTGATGCCAAACTCCGGCGCAATTCAACCGATACCGAAGATTTGTTTATTGCCCACATTTCGGGCATGGATGCGTTTGCACGGGCGTTGCTGGTTGCCGACGACATTCTTAAAAGTTCAGACTACTCAAAATTGAGAGATGCCAGATACAGTTCCTTTGATTCTGGATTTGGAAAGGACTTCGAAGAAGGCAAACTTACCCTCGAAAACCTCAGGGAACTGGCCATTAAAAACGGGGAACCTAAAAAATTAAGTGGAAAACAAGAGCTTTTTGAAACCATCATCAATATGCACCTTTAATTTTTTCAAAATGACCAATCAAGGACATAAAAGCGGCTATATTATTGCGATCACCCTGGTGGCAACGCTGGGTGGTTTGCTGTTTGGATACGATACTGCGGTGATTTCCGGGGCCGAAAAATCGGTGCAGGCATTCCTCATCACCAGCCAGGGTCTGAGTACCCTGATTCACGGACTCACCATTTCGAGTGCCCTGATCGGTTGTATTATCGGAGGTGCCCTCTCCGGACTTTTTTCCTCTCGCCTGGGGCGAAAAAAATCGTTGATGGTGGCCGCTTTGCTGTTCTTTATTTCAGCACTCGGCTCGGGTTTTCCTGAGTTTCTGTTTTTTGAAAAAGGAAAAGCCACCATGGGTTTGTTGTACATGTTCAATTTTTACCGCATCATTGGTGGTATTGGCGTAGGAATGGCCTCGGCCATTGGTCCCATGTATATCGGCGAAATATCGCCTGCCGGCATTCGCGGACGGCTGGTGTCGTTTAACCAGTTTGCCATCATTTTTGGTATGTTGGTGGTTTATTTTGTGAACTGGGGAATAGCCAACGGCCAAACCAACGAATGGGTCAACGCCATTGGTTGGCGCTGGATGTTTTTATCTGAAACCATCCCGGCCGCGCTTTTCGGTATTTTACTCTTTCTGGTTCCCGAATCTCCGCGCTATCTTTCGTTGAAACATAAAGACAACGAAGCACTTCGCATCCTCGAAAAAATCAATGGAGCCACCAAGGCAAAAGAGATCCTTCTTGAGATTAAAAGCACCATTGAACACCACTCCGGTAAATTATTCTCCTATGGAAAACTGGTGATCGTCATTGGAATTCTGCTTTCTGTTTTTCAGCAGTTTGTGGGGATTAATGTGGCGCTTTACTACGCCCCGCGCATTTTCGAAAGCATGGGCGCCGGAAAAGATGCCTCACTGATGCAGACGGTTGTCATGGGCCTGGTAAATGTTATTTTCACTGTAATTGCCATTCTTACGGTTGACAAATATGGCAGAAAACCATTGTTGATGATCGGGTCGATTGGAATGGCCATCGGGATGTTTGCCATTTCAGGCCTGGCTTATTTTGAAGTCATTGGCATCAGTACACTGGTATTTATCATCATTTACACGGCTTCGTTCATGATGTCGTGGGGGCCGATTTGTTGGGTGTTGATTGCAGAAATATTCCCCAATAAAATCCGTGGCCGTGCCGTGGCTATTGCAGTGGTAGCGCAGTGGGCCGCCAATTATTTCATTTCGTCCACTTACCCGGCCATGATGGAATTCAGCGGTGCCTTCACCTACGGATTTTATGGTGTGATGAGCGTTCTCTCTTTGGTATTTGTATGGAAAATGATACCTGAAACCAAAGGAAAAAGCCTGGAAGAAATAGAAAAAATCTGGAAAAAAGCATAAGGTTAGTTGAATTGAAAAGGGCCCCAAGGATCATTTCCATGCGCCCTTTTTTTTGTTCTCTTTTCTGATTTTAACTCAACCGCATGGATTACAAAGGGTTGACTAACGTCCACCATCAGCACAAAAATTATTTCTCAAATAACCTGTCCATGTTTAAAAATAATACCAACCTTTGGCATCAGGAATATCGTGACATGACAGTTAAAGCCATAGGAGAAAACTATTTTGACCAGTACAATTGTCCCATCAACCTAACCAGGGTCAGGCGATCGCAACAGGTTACGCATGCTTTCGATTTAACCGAAACCGAACATTTTCACGACTTTATCGAATTGGTTTTTATCATTCAGGGTTTCGGAGTGCAGGTATTGGAGGATCAGGAATACCCGGTTTCGGCAGGTGATATTTTCGTTTTACAAGGCAATCAGCGGCATTATTTTAAGGATGCAAGCCAGATAGAAATTGTAAATGTGATGTACGATGGCTTAAAAAACCCGGAAATGATCCCCGAGAACATCAAACAGTTGGAAGGCTATAAAGCACTTTTTGTGCTAGAACCCTACTACAGGGCCAACCACCATTTTAAAAACATGTTGCGGTTGAACCGGGAAGAACTGGCAAAAGTTGAAGTTTCGATTAACACCATGTTTCATGAACTTCAAAAGCGGGAGATAGGCTTTGAGGTGATTTTAAAAAACCGTTTACAGGAATTAATCGTCATCCTGTCGCGTCATTATTCAAATATTGAAGCCACTGAAGCCCGGTCGCTATTGCGGATCGGAAAAGTGATTGAACACCTTGAAAACAACCCGGAAGTAAAAATTTATGTCGAAAACCTGGCCGACATGGCCAACATGTCGAAGCGTAATTTTATGCGTATTTTCAAACGGGCCGTCGGACTTTCACCCCTCAGTTACCTCATGCAGGTGAGGCTGCAAAAAGCCAGGAAGCTCCTGAGAGAAAAGGACCTTTCGATAAATGAAATTGCCGATGTCTGCGGTTTTACCGACAGCAATTATTTCATCAAATGTTTTAAACAAAGTTACGGGGTTACCCCATTGAAGTTTCGGTTGCGGTTTAAAAGCAGGCTCTCAAATATGAACCTTTAATTATTGCACCAAACTATCAGATTCTTTTTCTGCATTTTAGAGGTCACAATTCCAAATTATTTCTTCGTTATAACATGATTGCTTTCCAATCGAAGGATATGCCGTAGAAAACTTTCCCGAAATCAATAATTTCAACTTTTCAAAAAACTAAGCGCTCACTCATTTATTGGCTAACCCCAACAAACGCCTCAAAATTTTCGAAATTAATAAGCCGGGTCCTGTTATTTGGATAGGCATCAAGGAATGATTTTGGAAATTTCACTTTCGATTCCTTCCATTTTATTTCAAAGGCATTCAGTGTTCCATCCATCTCTTCGATATAATCAATTTCAGCCTGATCGTGCGTTCGCCAAAAGTAGGTGTTGGGAGTGCTTAATGCATACTGATTCATCTTGATACGCTCCGAAAGTAAAAAATTTTCCCACAAGGCACCTTTATCAAACCGCATTTCCATGGGAGCATAATTGCTAATAAGCACATTTCGGATTCCGGTATCGTAGAAATAATATTTTTTACCCTTCTTTATCTCATTACGCATATTACGATTCAACGCCGGAAGTTTATAGATAACATAAGTTTTCTCAAGCAAATCGAGGTATTTTTCCACCGTCGCACTATCGATATTTCCAATGATTTTCGACAACTCGTGATAATTAACCTCATTGCCTACCTGAAAGGCAAGTGCCTGTAGTAGTTTTTCCAATTGGCCTGCTTTTCTGATACCATCCAGCTTGAGGATATCCTTATACAAATAACTATTAGCTATTTCAAGCAAGGCTTCTTTTTCGTGACCCGGATGGGTTACCACCTCCGGATAGGAGCCAAAAATCAAACGGGTTTCCAGCATCCTCCTCGCTTCCAATATGTTTGTGTCGTCAACCAACTCCTTAAAGCTGATCGAATACAAATGATACGTTCTTTTTCTACCAGTCAGGGGTTCGCCCGTTCGGTTGAGCAAATCAAATGCCGAAGAACCTGTTGCAATGATCTGTAATTCGGGCTTGGTATCGTAGAGCAACTTCAGTTTACTACCAATATCCGGGATTTGCTGAGCTTCGTCGATGATTGCCAATTGCGTATTCGCACCTATAACTTGCAACAAACGTGTACTGGTATTGGCAGCGGCAAACTCATTCAGTACATCGGATTCATCCGCATTGAACCAAGCTGTATCAACATTTATACTTTCTACCAGATCTTTCAATAAGGTAGTTTTACCAACCTGTCGCGCACCCACAAGCAAAATAACTTTACCTTTGAAGCACTGTTCACGAAGTTTATCCAACAATATTCTTTTGATCATATCGTCCTTTTTTTACGACAAAGATAAACCAAAGTACTTTGAATTCGAAAATATACGCCTATTTTTTGGATTGTAATCGCAATATTACGCCTGTTTTTCCGATTGTAATCGAAATTTCAGGTCAATCTGGCCATTAAAACGCCCGATTGTCCTCCGTTACATGCACTCCCTTCCCCCCAAACACAAAATCTTCGCTTAGTTCATCCACAAATTTCCTACCTTTGCAAGCTTAATATTTTTACCCGCATGACCAAGAAACTCATTGATATTACTGAAGTAAAGGTTCGTTTTGGCGAGGTCGATTCGATGAGCATTGTATGGCATGGCAACTATGTAAAATACCTCGAAGAGGGCCGCGAATCCTTCGGACAGCGATTTGGGATATCCTATCTTGAAATCTATGCCAACGATGTGATGGCACCGGTTGTGAACATGAACATCGATTACAAAAAGCAGGTCGCTTACGGCGATTCAGTCATCGTTGAAACAGAATACATTAACACCGAAGCCGCTAAAATTCAATTCAAATATCGCCTCTTTCGCAAATCGGATGGCGAACTGGTAGCCACCGCAACCACCACCCAGGTGTTTATCAACCTCGACCGTGAAATGCTGTTGTACCCACCCGTATTTGCCCTGGATTGGAAAAAACGAATGGGCCTTATCAAAGAAATCCGCTAACATGGCCGTTCGATTTGTCTCTTCCAATATCATTTCATCGCTTGGGTTTTCAACTGAAGAGAACTTTCAAAACCTGCTGCAAGCCAAAATAGGAATTCAATCCATTGACGATCCGCTACTTTATCCAACACCTTTTCTGGCTGCCTGCATCCATCAGGCAGAGTTGGAAAAACGCTGGATTGAAACCAATCAGAAAGAGGTAGCCGCCTCACGATTGGAAAAAATGCTGATCCTGTCGATTACTGAAGCCCTTTCAAAAACCAAAATTGATATTTCTTCAAGCCGCACTGCCATTCTTTTATCCACCACCAAAGGCAACATTGATTTGTTAAATCCCATTGAAAGCATTGATCCTGAGAGATTATTGCTATGGAAACTGGGCGAATTTATCGGACATTACTATGGTAATCCAAATCCTGTCAGGGTGATTTCAATTGCCTGCATATCTGGCGTTCTGGCTATCAATACCGCCGCCATGATGCTGAAAGGAGAAAGATATGATCACATCATTGTTGTGGGTGGCGATTTGGTGACCAGGTTTGTGGTGAGCGGGTTTATGTCGTTTTTATCACTCAGTGAAACCCCTTGCAAACCCTTCGATCGTGACCGCGACGGACTTTCATTGGGAGAAGCCGCCGGAACACTCATCCTGGAGAAAACCAGTTTCCCTGAAAAGGGGGATATCTTGTTCTCCGGTGGAGCCACGGCCAACGATGCAAACCACATTTCAGGACCTTCGCGTACCGCAGAAGGTTCGGTGATCGCCATTCAAAATGCAATGACCGAGGCAGGTTTTGCCGCTAAAGATATTGACCACATCAATGCACATGGCACGGCCACACGCTACAACGACGACATGGAAAGCATTGCCATACAGCGACTTGGCTTATCCGAATCTCCCGTCAACAGTTTCAAAGGCAGTTGGGGACATACACTTGGAGCGGCAGGGATTATCGAAACCACAGCCTTGATCGAATCGATGAAAGCCAATACCATCCTGCCTACCGCCGGATTCCACTCGCCGGGAACCACAGAAAACCTGATCGTAACAAAAAAACCCCTTTCAAAACCATTAAATACCTGTTTAAAACTGGCTTCCGGTTTTGGAGGATGTAATGCGGCACTTGTTCTAAATAAAATGTAATCTCACCATGACGCCACAGATCACCGCTTTCTGTCACATCAAAAAAAATCAGGTCTTCCTGAACGGCAAAAGCATTTTTAGTGCAGGACCAGAGGTGGACATGCGTGAATTTGTGAAGGCTGCCTTCCGGAATACCGGAACAAAATACCCCAAGTTTTTTAAAATGGACGACTACAGCAAGCTGGGGTTCCTGGCTGCCGAAGTTTTGATGAAGGAAGTCGATGTATCAACAATAGAGGCCAAATCAACCGGTATCGTGCTTTCAAACAACCACTCGACACTGACCACCGATCAGCTTTTTCAGGAGTCAATCCAGTCGGACGAGTCGTTTTTCCCAAGCCCTTCGGTGTTTGTTTATACGCTTCCCAACATCATGGCAGGCGAAATCGCCATCAGGCATCATTTTACGGGAGAAAACGCTTTCTTTGTATCTTCGGCCTTTGATCCGGATTGGCACACTTTCTATATAAATCAACTGTTTGATAGCAAAAAAATTTCAGCTTGCCTTTCGGGATGGGTGGAAATGGATGATCAAAGTCTGGATGCATTTGTTTACTTTGTGGAAAAAGGGAATGATCTGCGGAATGAATCAATGCTACATACAGTGGAAGAATTGAATAATTTGTATAAAATAAATGATAAATAAATCACACTATGGAAGCCTTAATTGAAAAATTAAAAGAACAGATTATCAAACAATTAAACTTGGAAGACATCACTCCTGCCGATATTAACGAGGAAGATTCTCTTTTCGGCGAAGGACTTGGTCTCGATTCAATCGATGCGCTCGAACTGATTGTACTCCTTGAAAAAGAATATGGCATCAGAATCGAAAACCCGAAGGACGGACAAAAAATCTTCTTTTCGATAAAAACCATGGCTGAATTTATCCAGGAACACCAAAAAAAATAACCCGAATAAATTAGCGAGATGGCCGAAGGGGTAGTGGTAACAGGGATGGGTATTGTTTCATCCATTGGATTTAATGTGGATGAAACGCTCCATTCGTTGATGATTGGGAAAACAGGAATTGGGAAAATCTCCATTCTCGAAACCATTCACCGGGACGAATTTGTGCTGGGTGAAATTAAACTCACTCATCAGCAATTGATGGAAAAATTGGGAGTGAACCTCAATTTACCCTGGACCCGTACCGCGCTTCTGGGCGTTTGGGCTGCCCGTCAGGCTTACCA
>JAUYGX010000107.1 GCA_030690365.1 Bacteroidales bacterium
CGGGTTCTAAACCCGCCCGTGGAACAGGAATGGAATTTAAATTGATAACAATCGCACCATTAATGCCTTCCGAACCTACCAACAAATAATCTCCTTTATCGGAATCTCGATACGCCAAGGATGTGGGCACCAAATAAACATTCTTTTCTCCCAAATAATCTTTTAACGAAATGGTTTGGGTGTTCTTTTTAATATCGTCAATGGATAATGTTTTATCGCCATCAGCCAAAGATAAAATCGAAATTGTTTTATTCCCCTGATTCAACACATACACTGTTTTGCTGTCTTTGCTTAACACCATGTCGATGGGGTTGGTGCCGACGGGGATGGCCATTGTGGGTTCATCAAGAAAATCAGGAAGCAAGTGCTGGAGTTCACCATTCATGGTACTTCCATCAACATAATATTTTACTAACCAAACATTATTCTCCGCACTATCCAATAATAATGCTCGGCCAGAGTTTACCTCTTTATCAATTCCATTTTGTCCTTTGTAAATAATAAGCTCTCTGAAATCATGATTGCCAACGAAGGACACCTCACCACCAAATTTAACCAATTTTTTATTGGGCAATTTCGTTCCCGGATTCGCCATCCTCAACCGATACAAACCCTCCTCATCCTGAAACACCACCAAAGCCGTGTTGTTGGCATCCACGTCAAAGGTGACTGTGCGGCGGAAGGGGATGGTTTCTTGTTTCCATTCGGGCTTTATAAATTCAACGAAATCATTTTTTGTATCTGTTACACCATAAACTCTTCCCCAATGTTTATCATCTTGTACCTCCACCCCAAACCTCAACTTCCCATCCCGTGATCTTTTTAAAACCGTATATTCCTTAGCATCATCTACCGTCACCACTTCCCCCGAATCCACCACATTATAAATCCCATAAGCCAAAGCAATCTCTGTATCGATATCAGTGGCCAAAATGGTTTCGGCAAGTGAGATTCCTTCTTTAGCGCGTCTGAACGCCAGATCGCCGTTTTCTGGTTGGTAAGCTACTTCTAAACTATTGCCAGCATCAAAATCCCGATAGCCTTTTTCTTTGTCACCTGCCACTCGCATTCTGCCATCGATATGGGTAATACGAATTCCTTTATCTTCTACCAAAGAATACACCACCCCCGCTGGTCCTTCGGCCATGGTTCTGGGAGCAGTTCTTGTATAAATCAGATTATGATTAATCGCCTCTGCCACCGGCTCGGATATTTGCGAACCATCTTTTTTGACCACATAAACAAAATATTTAGCCCAGCCATCACCTTGTTCGTTGGTCACCTTTTGCGGTAATTTGTTCGCCCAGCATTCAAAGGAACCATCGGATTGGTTGATCGGACAACAGGCCGCGATGTAATTGCGTTCGCACAAGGGACCGTCGGGGGAAGGATCATCGGCGTGGGCGATTGGTGTCATTGCGAGCGACCAACGGGAGCGCGGCAATCCAGACTGGATTGCTTCGTCGGCTTCGCCTCCTCGCAATGACGAAGGGATGACTTCGCCTCCTCGCAATGGGCATAATACTCAAAAAGTGTTGCTAATTTTAAGGTTATGAAAGTAGCAATACCAATTTAAATATTGCACCCTGTTTTGTTTTGTTAGGCCACGATGTTTTCGATAAGCAGCCTTTAATCTCGAAAATAATCCTTCT
>JAUYGX010000111.1 GCA_030690365.1 Bacteroidales bacterium
AAACCAGCACATGGGCATATTTGTTTACAGTAACATCGATGTTTGGATCCACATTGGCCCAAAAACCAGCAAAGGCCAAACCACCATTGTCGGTACCCCGACGTACAAACTTCAACACTTTGGAACTCAAATTAAGCCCTGAAGCGTCAGGATTATCAACAACCATAAAAGTCTCCGTAACCGGATGAATCAAATCGTTGTCGTAGTCGCCACAGCCCATTACATGAAGGGTAAGTGGGCCGGTTGTGCCATCTTCAAAATCAGCAACAACTTGTGCTGTTAGAAAATTGATGGCCACAAAAACCATTGCAAAAAATAGTAATCTTTTTTTCATAAGGCAAATTTTAATTAGTTAATATTGAGATAAATAAACACAAGTATTTTAAAAACAGTTATCGCTATCGTATAGCATTAAAACAGGATTCATGGTTCAAACTTTACTCCATTAATTCTAAATAAACCGCGCAATTATTCATTTCTTTTATTCATGATACAGATACAACAATACTTTTTATTCAGGTTTAACAACCTGAAATTCTGCTGATATAGTTTGATCAGAATTACTTCCAACCATCACTTTAAAAAATCCGGGTTCGCAGTAATATTTCAGGTCCGGGTGAAAAAATCCCAGGTCGTTCGTGGTAAGCACAAACTCAAGCTTCCGGCTCTCACCGCTACGCAGAAAAACCTTTTGAAATCCCTTTAACTCTTTTAACGGACGTGTAATACTTCCAACCAAATCCTGAATATACAGCTGTGCGATTTCGGTGCCATCAAATGGCCCCGTATTGGTTAATGTTACCGAAACAACTACCGAATCATGTTCTGCAAATTCTAACTCATTTGTTTTCAGGTTACTGTAAACAAAGTTGGTATAACTTAGCCCATATCCGAAAGGATAGAGCGGGCTGTTGGGCACATCAATATATCGGCTTACAAATTTCGGATCGCCTCCGGGCTCCTGGGGACGTCCGGTATTTTTACGGTTATTGTGGATGGGAATCTGCCCGACATTTCTTGGAAAAGTCATGGTGAGCTTTCCTGACGGGTTATGGGCACCAAACAGGACATCCGCAACGGCGTTCCCTGCTTCCAAACCACCATGCCAGGCTTCGAGGATGGCAGTAACATGTTGGTTTTCCCACTCCAGGGTCAGGGGACGACCACTCATAAGTACCAATACTACAGGTTTACCTGTTGCAACCAATGCCTTTAACAATTCTTGCTGACGCCCCGGAATAGTAATTTCGGTACGCGAGGAGGCTTCACCCGATAACCCGGCAGGTTCGCCTAAAACAGCCACACAAACATCTGCACTTTTGGCTATTTTAACAGCTTCTGCAATCATCTCATCATCGGTCCTGACGTCAATGGCTTCATCACCACTCAGTTGTCGGAGCAGTTCAAGGTCAGTAAGTAGATTACATCCTTTGGCATATTGAATGGATAATCCGGGAACATGGTTTTGAATACCCTCTTTCACGCTTACGGCCAAAGCAGGATCGCCTGCTGCACTCCAGCTTCCAATCAACTCGCGCTTATTGTCAGCCAACGGGCCTACTAAGGCTATTTTTCCTGATTTCTTTAAAGGAAGTAAGTTTTCACTGTTTTTCAGTAATACAATTGAATTAACAGCCATCTCGCGGGCGACAGTTCTGTTTTCAGGTGTAAGAATCGATTTTTGAGCTCGTTGATCACTGATATACAGATAAGGATTCTCAAATAAACCCAGTTTATATTTCGCTTCCAGGATAAGCCGGCATGCACGGTTGATGACTTCATCGCTTACTTTTTTATCCTTAACCAGTTGCATTCCGTAATTTACAAAGCCCTCATCCACCATATCCATATCGATTCCGGCATTCAGGGCCAGGGTACTTGCTTCAGCAAGGTTAGAGGCAACACCATGCTTAATCAATTCTTTTACGGCGGTATAATCAGTTACCACAAAACCCTTAAATCCCCACTGATTACGCAACAAATCTGATGTCAGCCAGTAATTAGCAGTAGCAGGCACGCCATTAATTTCGTTAAATGAAGTCATCACACTGCCCACACCGGCATCTACTGCGGCTTTGTAAGGAGGTAAATATTCGTTGTACATTCTTACCAGGCTCATGTCCACGGTGTTGTAATCGCGTCCGGCTTCGGCGGCACCATACAACGCAAAATGCTTAACACAAGCCATAATAGTGTTGGTATCGGCGAGATTGTCACCCTGATATCCCTTTACCATGGCTGCTGCAATCAGAGAACCCAAAAACGGATCTTCGCCAGCACCTTCCGAAACCCTTCCCCAACGGGGATCGCGCGAAATATCGACCATGGGGCTAAAAGTCCAGTTCAAACCATCGGCGCTGGATTCAACAGCAGCAACCCTGGCTCCCTTTTCTATCAAATCCATATCCCAGGTACACGACATGGCCAATGGAATGGGAAAAGTGGTTTTGTAACCATGAATTACATCATATCCAAAAATCAGGGGAATATGCAAACGCGAATTCCCGACCGCCAATTTTTGCAGTTTCATCACCGTGTTAGGGGTGTAACTGTTAAACACACCTCCAACCAAACCATTACTGATTTTATCCTCAACTCCTTCATTTAAAAGTGGTCCGGTAACATCAAATCCTATTGAAAGTAGGTTCATCTGTCCTAATTTTTCCTGTAAAGTCATTTGACTCATCAGGTTATTCACAAACTGGTTCATTTTTTGATCCTGAGCTACGGTACTGTTATCTTGCTGATTTTTACATCCGGATAAGAGAGCAAAAACGATGAGCAAACCGAACAATAGAGTAACTTTTTTCTGTAGGTTCATACATTCAAGTTTAATACTGATTAAAACCAAGTTTTTGTAATCCAGTTTGCACTTCAGGAGCCGACATGAACAGATTCCAAAGAAGGGCAGTGCGGTAATTTTCGATCATACAAACAATAGGTCCCTGATCAATGGCCAGATAACGTTTTGGATACCAATGATCCTGCTCGCTAAAAGCATCATAAAACCCATATTCGCCCCAGAGTTGATCGCCCTTTTCGTAATAGAAATATTTGAGGGCCTGCATGGAATAATCCGGGGTATACGGAAAGGATGACAAGGCGGCAGTAGGTGAAATGACGCCCAGGTCTGTTTCAGAACCCGGAGCATGAGCTACATAACCACCGGGCGAATAACTTGAAGTTAGCCCCCAGCATTGTTCTCCGTAATCCGGATATTTTAGTGGATTGTCAACGCACCATTGCCGGTTGATAAGTGTTTGATTCACATTTTCATCCCAATAGTTGGCATACTGATCAGACAACTGGCGAGGATCGAGTCCGAGGTAAGAATAGTGGGTCCAAAAAAGCGGACCTCCATAAGTGGTATTGCCATCGTGATTCAAAGCCAATGTATGGCCAAAAGCTTCATGGGTTCCTTTCATTTTTCCACCTCTTGCCCAGCCTTCATGATAAACCCCGGGATTGATGCTATGCTGAGGCGATGAAGCTGCCAGAACATAGGTGATCAAACATTCGTTGTAACCCTTGATGGGCATGTTCATAGCCCATTGATACTCTGGCGACCAATGCCAATAAAGCACGTCTTGTCCGCCTTGGGTAAACCAATTCCATTCAACCGAAGTGCATAGGCTGTCGATACTCAAAGCCAGCGATTTCTCCGTTTCAATCCCCGAATTAAAGTATTGACGGGCGGTGATAAGTCCTTGCACCAGATAGGCAGTTTCGACAAGATCGGCACCATTGTCTTTTGGACTAAAGGGTTTCACTTTCCCGGTTTCACCATTTAACCAGTGGGGCCATGCACCATGAAAACGATCGGCCATTTTTAAGAATTTTACGATGTGGCTGATTCGTTCAAGTCCTTGTAATCTGGTAATAAATCCCCGATCCATGGCCACTACGATGGCCATGATTCCAAAGCCTGTTCCCCCGGTGGTGACCACATTTTTGTCGTTTTCGGGATATTTGTTATCTACATGAAACCTTTCTCTGGCCATTCCTGAAACTGGTTCGGCACCATCCCAGAAGTACTGAAAACTTTGGTATTCAACCAGGGTTAGCAACGAATCATCAGAGATTTTATCATAAACAACCTTGTTGGTGATTGATTTGTCCAACTTGTCCACATGATTCTGACAGGCAAACAGCGATATCATCAAGACAAATAACAACGCAACAAGGCTGGTTCTACTCCTAATTAAAATATTTATGTGTAAAGAATTTTTCATCCAAATGCTGATTAATAAGTAAATCCCAGCTTAGTAAGCCCCGTCTGCACTTTTTGATCGCTCATAAAAAGGTTCCAAAGCAAGGCAGTCCGGTAATTTTCGATCATACAAACCTGTGGTCCCTGATCAATGGCCAGGTAGGAGTTAGCCCACCAACTTTCGTCCGGATCGAAGGCATCATAAAATCCATTGCTACCCCAAAGGCGATCGCCCAGCACGTAATAAAAAAACCGAATGGCTTCCATGGATTGTTCCGGGGTATAGGCAATAGCAGAAACAGCTGCTGTGGGAGAAATTACTCCCAGGTCGTTGCCCGGCGATTGTGCATTGTAACCCCAGGGATTATCACTGGCCGTAAGCCCCCAGCAAGCACTGCTGTAGCCAAGGTAGTTTTTCGGGTTATCCACACAATAGGCAAAATTTATAAGTGATTGGTTTACATTCTGTTGCCAGTAGTCAGCATACATATCCTTCAGATTTCTGGGATCCAGTCCCAGAAAGGAATAATGGGTAAAGAAAAGCGGGCCACCATACGCCCATCCCAAAGGAAGTTCATATCCATAGTATGAATTGCCGTTCACGATGCCTCCATTTTGGGCATAGCCATTGTGATATACCTCTGCTGAAATAGAATGTGTTTCAGAAGCCGCTGCCACAATGTAGGTGATGAGTGCTTCGCTATAACCCCTGATTTGCATATTCATATCCCAACCATAATTGGGCGACCAATGCCAGTAAAGCACATTTTCGCCACGCGTGTACCAGTCGTATTCCACGGCATCAATCAGGAGGTTAATTCTTTCAATTAACTGGTTTTCGATGTTATTGGCAGTATTCAGATAGCGTCGCATGGTAATCAACCCCTGAATCATGTAGGAGGTTTCTACCAGGTCGCCGCCGTCATCTTTGGTGGTGAACGAAACCACCTGACCTGTTGAGCCATTGAGCCAATGCGGCCAGGCACCATGAAACCGATCACAGGTTTCGAGGAACGACACCATTTTGTCCAGATGAGTGAGGCCTTCTTCTCTGGTAATAAAACCGCGTTCCATCCCCACGATTAAAACCATCACCCCAAAACCGGAGCCACCGGAAGTTACCACATCACCTGAAGTATTTCGCTCTCTGGCCATTCCACAGTCTGGATGCGCATCGTTGTAGAAATAGTTAAATGTTTGTTCTTCAACTAAATCCAACAGCTCGGCATCACTGATTAATGGAAATTTAAACGATGAATCGACCGTGGTATAAAATGAATTTGAAAATCCGCTGAAGGTATTGCCATTGGCAGCTTTCAGACCCGTAGAAACTGAAAATAAATATTTTGTCCAGCCGTTTAGGGCATTGACATTGAGGGTTGTAACTGATTTATTATCCGCTGAAAGCAGGATTGTGATCGGGTTATAACCGTCCATTTGGAAATAGGCAGCGTAGTTGGATGGTTCGAGCTCTTGTGAAAATCGAATGACAATCTGAACCGTATCCAACCGAACATTTCTAAGTTCTGTGGGAGGATTAAAATTAACCTGATTAAGCGTCACTTCTTCAATAACAAGTTTACCGGGTTCGGTAATAAACACAAATGAAGCACCAGCAAAAGTTTCGTTTAATTTACCCTTAATACCATCTCCTGTATTGAGCGTATAGAAGGTAAAATCAGTAAAGGGTTGGTTTGGATGAACCACAACCACTGTTTGATCCAATGAATAGTTAAAATCGAGGGCCACGACACTATTTTCGGCATCACTTACAGTGAGATGGGCAGGAATACTGTTGGTATCGATAGCTGCACTAAAGGTAACAACGATGTCGCTATTCGCTGCTATATTTCTGGTGGTATCATTTACTGAAAATGAGGCAGAACCTGATTTTGCGCTGATGAGTTGCAAAGGATTTGTATTCACAGGCGGGTCTTTCTTACACCCGATGAAGGATAAGAACCCAAAAAAGATCAACACCACGAATACATTGGATATTTTCATTGATTTGATATAAAATAAAATAAAAAAACGGTAGGGCTGGGAACGCCTCATGCCCTACCGTCACTCAAAATCAACTAACCAATCTAAGGTTTTTCAGAATTATACATGAGTCCGATTTCGGTTTCTGTAAGGGCTTTGTGATAAAAGCGAAGGTCGTCTAACTGTCCTTTAAAATGATTGTTGTTGGGATCGTTGTAATCGGCCCATCCATCAGTGATGGATGGATCGTTTTTATCCTGGATAAATCCGAGAGCCAGGTGATTGTTTCCTGAAACTCCGGCATATTTCAAGCCGGTTACATTGCGTTTGGCATCATCATCAGGCCAAAGGTTGAAATCCTGGGCTTTCATTTTTTCGCCATTGATGTACATGGTACCCACTTTTGTAGCTGCATCATAAGTACAGGTTACAGCAGCCCATTTGTCGGCCAACAGGCCCGGAACTCCACCTGAGGTGGTTAAATCCTTGCAGAAAGTCCAGCCTTGCCATCCACCATTAGACCCGGTTTGTCCGTCACCAGAGAAATACAAGTCTTCTGAATTTGAACTTCCGTCACCCAAATTGTACTGGGCGGCCAGTTTACACCATTTATAATCCCCGGTTATTTCAAACTGGAACCCAAACCAACCGGCCAAACCTAACACAAATTGCCCATGTTTGGTGGAATCGGCCTTTACCCAAAAACTGATGGTAAAATTGTTGGTGTTGTTAATCACGTCACCATTGGGGATTTCAACAAGGGTAGAAGTTCCGTTAAACAATCCGGCGTTTCCGGCAAGAGTATTACGTGAGGCCACATAGGTTAAGTCGATAATGCCTGCAGCAGTTGGGCTATAATCGCCCACCTGGTCGTTTACATTGTCATTAAAATCGAAATAAGCAATCATACCGGCAGGTACAAATGTCCCAACCGTGGTAAAAGCCCTTTCTAATACGGCAGTCATGGCAAGGCCATCTGTTGATTTAAGTCCGGTGGTAAAACTCAACTTATACAGTGCTCCATTACCGAGGTCTTCTTTGGGAGTAATCACAATGGTGTTGGTAGTAACAGCAAAGGTAAGCGCGATGCTAGCCTTATCGTAATCTCTCACCAATGTGATATTGGTATTGGTTGCCGTGGCGGCATCAATATTGGTATTAAAAGTGGCGGTAATGGTAGTAGCGGATGGCACATTGGTAGGAGCAGTGGCCTCATTAAGGTTTACTGTTCCGGCCATCAGGGTGGCAATTTGCAAATCAGACGGACCGTCGTCTTTTTTACAGCCATTTACGGAAAATACTATAATAGCTACAGTTGAAAGCGCAGCTAAATACATCAATGATTTTTTCATGGTTTTTTTTAGTTTAGTAAATAATTATTATTAATTCCAATTTGGATTTTGAATCAAAGCACCTTGTGAAATATCAATTTCATTTTGCGGGATGGGAAGCAGCTCGTTTTTTCCGGTAACAAAACCCAGAGGACCCAGCACTTGAGTTGCCCTGTCGGTACGTACTAAATCCCAGAACCGAATTCCTTCCATGGCCAGTTCGCATCTTCTTTCATTGTATATCGATGTTCTAAGTGCTTCTTTGTCAGAAGTGGTGATATCAGGCAGTATATCCGGATTACCGGCACGGGCGCGTTCGCGAACCATGTTTAGATAAATGAGTGCCTGGCCCGGATTGTTATTTTCGTTGAGGGCTTCGGCATACATAAGCAGCACATCAGCATATAAAATGAGCCGGCGGTAATGTCCCCATTCGCTGATGGTGGTTGTTCCGGGTACCCATATTTTACGATTATAACATTCTCTTTCAATCACTACGCCATTCTCATCGGTGGTAATATCAGGAGTTGTACCATCTCCTAAAATGGTAATTCCGTCGATAACCTGCCCAACGTCAATAATCGTCAGTTCAAGTCTTGGGTCGTTGGTTTCGAATGAGTTGCGTAAATCTTCCGAGGGGCGGTTAAAGCCCCATCCTTTGTTTGGCGTACCGCGTACACCTTGGGTATTTGCATATTGGTTGCCACCGTTCTCAGTGCCTTCCACCTGGAGTGCACCGACCGCAAATACAGATTCTACTCCATTTTCACCTCCTACGCCACATACATTTACAAAGTCAGCCTCCAGGTCATATTCATTTGAATTTATTACATCCTGAAAATAGACGACAGCATTCACAAAATCCTTCCTGAAAAGGTAAACCTTTCCAAGCAACGACTGTGCCGCACCTTTGGTGGCTCTTCCGGCATCCGTGGACTTATACTCACTTTTCTTTGGCAGGAAGTCGATTGAAAACGTCAGGTCGTCAATTATCTGCTGATAGACTTCATCTGCTGTGGATCGTGCCATTTTTGAAGGTGTTTCCAGTGTAAGCACAAGCGGTACTCCTCCCCATGCCCGCACCAAATCGAAGTAGTAAAGCCCGCGGAGAAACCTGGCTTCCGCCAGATAGCGATTTTTAAGCACCTCGTCCATGGCAATATCGGGTACCTTTTCGATGACCACATTGGATCTTTTTATCCCCAAGTACAAGGTAGCCCACCAGCGATCGAGCCCATCCTGTGTAGTTGTAAAGGTAAAATTTTCATAGGGTCCCAAAGTGGCCAGTTGGTCGTTCGGGTTGCTGCCTTTGTGTGCATCATCCGACATGAAGTCGAGAATGGGATAACCACCTGAATGATAATACCAATCGCGAGTGGTTTGGTACGCCGCATTGGTAGCCAGTAACGCATCGGAGGCTGTGGTAGGATATGAATCCTGTGTGAGTTGCCCCTGTAGTTCTGAATCCAGAAATTTTTGACATCCGTTAAAGGAGCCGGCAAGCAGAATGACCAGGGTTAATAAGCCTATATTTCGTATCGATTTCATGGTCTTAAAAGTTTAAGTTTACACCAATTGAATAAACAGCCGAAACAGGATAGGTTCCATTATCAATACCATTTGAAATGACATTTTCGCTGGCGATATCCGGTGTGTAACCAGTAAATTTGGTTAAGGTAAATACATTGTCGGCTTTTACATAAAACCTCAGGTTTACAATGGAAGCCCTGGAAACCAGTCGGTCAGGAATGGTATATCCCAGGGTGATGTTACGGAGACGAGCGTAAGATCCATCCTGAATAAAATAATCGGATGGGGTGTAGTTATATCCGCCAAAGGATGGACGGGGTTCCGTGTTGCTGGTACCTTCGCCATTCCAAAAGTTAATTACATGGTGTTCAAAATTGTACGGATCGGGTCGCACCACTTCTTTACCATTAAAAATTTTGTTTCCGGTTTGGCCTTGTATCAAAGCCGAAAAGTCGAAACCTTTGTAGGTAAGTGTAAGGTTAACGCCAAAAATAAACTTAGGTACGGGTGATCCGATATAAGTGCGGTCGAGTCCGTTGATCACTCCATCGCCATTTACGTCAACAAATCGCAGATCGCCAACACCCGCCTGATTGCTATGTGGGTAAGCATCAAGTTCGGACTGATTTTGAAAAATGCCATCAGTCTGGTATCCGTAAAAAGCCCCGATTGGGAGGCCTACCCTACTTTGTGTTACAGGAATTCCGTTGCCCAGATAACCACCAATCAATACGGAATCGATACCGGCACTTCCACCAATTTCAAGTACTTCGTTGTGCAATGTGGAACCTAAAATGCCGATGCTGTACGATAAGTCACGGTTGATGACATCCTTCCAGTTAAAATTAAACTCAAATCCTGTGTTTAATACTTTGGCAGCATTATAGGCTACTTTGGCATTTTGTCCATTTCCGAGGTAACCCGGCACGGAGAGAAATAATAAAATATCGCTGGTGGTCTTATGATAATAATCGAACTCAGCCGTTAAGCGATCGTTGAGGATTCCCACTTCTAAACCAACATCAAATTGCTGGGTTGTTTCCCAAATAAGGTTTTCATTTCCGCTCACACCGTAGGTTACACCTGCATTGGGAGCAGCATTGAGTCCAAAAATAGTTAATACATTGGTTGTTTGAGAATAACGGGCATCGTAGGGAATTTTTTCGTTACCAATCAATCCATAACTGGTTCTAAGCTTTAACTTAGAAATGAGAGGAATGCTTTTAATGAAATTTTCCTGTGCCAGGTTCCAGGCCAAAGCAAATGAAGGAAAATTACCATACCTCTTACCCTCTGCAAATTTGGATGATCCGTCGCGGCGGAATGTTGCAGTTAAAATGTATCTATCGTTGTAAACATAGTTCAATCGCATGAGGTAGGAAATCATTGAATAGTAATTATTGGCATCAACCCTATCGTAAATTCCTGTATAAGTATTTGTTAGGTAAGATGGCGAAGAGATGTACCAGAATGAAGACCCATCGCGTAATATATTTTGTGCAGGAATCCCTACCGCTTCGTTGGTATTTCGTTGCATTGTATAACCTGCCACAGCATCCAAAACATGTTTGCCTAAGGTCTTATTATAATTCAATGTGTTTTCCCACAACCAGCTAAAGGAATCGCCATAACCTTTGTTTAATGTGCTATTAACATTTTGTTGTTGACTGGCCGTACCATCAGGATTGTAAATGGTGTAGGCAGGTGTAAAGCTAACCGATTTGTCGTTTGAACCATCGATTCCAAAGCTGGTTTTAAAAGTAAATTCCTTTAAGAAATCAAGTTCGGCATAAATATTGCCCACGGCACGTACTCCTTTATTTTCGTTGTTGGAATAGGCCAGGGTAGCCAAAGGATTCCCCACATTATATACCACCCCATACGATCCGTCATCGTAATAAGGCACCAACAGGGGTTGTGCCCGGTATGCAGCATAGGTAACATCCGGTGCTATTTGTTGTTGATAGGGCGACACGGTAATGTTGTTGCCAATTTTAAGTCGGTCGCTAAGTTTATAAATATTATTTAATTTAAATGAGATGCGCTCGTAACCTGATTTATCAATGATTCCTTGCTGATTGTAATAGCCGACCCCTATATAATATTGCATTGATTTAGTTGCACCGGAAGCAAAAAATTCATGGTTTTGAACAGGGGCATCGTGATAGATCAAATCTTGCCAATCGGTATTTGGAACGGCATCCACATTGTTGTAACTACCTAATTTTATAGCATTTGATACGGTAGCAAATTCTTTTCCATTCAGCAAGTCAATTTTTTTAGACAACATTTGCAATCCAACTTCACCTGAATAGCCATAAGTGGTTTTCTCCTGCCCTACTGACCCTTGTTTTGTAGTTATCATCACAACGCCATTTGCTCCACGTGAACCATAAATGGCCGTAGAAGAAGCATCTTTTAGTATGGTCATGGAGCCAATGTCGGCACTATTTAAAAATGAAATGTCGTTTAAAATCACTCCATCCACTACATAAATAGGAGCTGAGTTATTAAATGTGCCTACGCCACGAATTCTGACGATGGGCGTTGATCCGGGTTGTCCACTGGAGTTGGTAATTTGTACACCAGCCGCTTTGCCTTGTGCAGCCAAAATTGGATTTGAGGTGGTAATTTTGGTCAGATCTTTTGAATTAATAGAACTAACAGAGCCCGACAGGTCTGTTTTTTTAACTGTGCCATAACCAATTACAACCACTTCGTCAAGTCTGGTGGAGGCTGGTTCCAACATCACATTTACAATCATTCTGTTTGAAATAGCAATAGATTGCGTAATGTAACCCAAGTAGGAAAAAAGAAGAACAGAATCGCCCGGCTGAAGCGACAATTGATAATTTCCTTCAATATCAGTGGTGGTTCCCCGGGTGGTTCCCAAAATTACAACTGAAGCACCCGGAAGCGATTCATGTGTGTCGGAGGTTGTTACCGTACCTGAAACATTTTCTACCTGCTGCTGTGAAAAGGCAGTAAATCCACAAACAAGGATGATGCTAATCATCAAATAGCTTTTGTAATGATTAGCGCGTAGTAAAGTTAATCCATACAACATAATTTTTATTTTAAATCATTGAAATTGCCTTCACACATTCTTTTCATTACAAAGAAACTAAACAAAATATGCAAATAAAAATATAATGACACTACATGGTTACGTCACGCCTTTTGAGCAACTTTTTTACACCCCTACATGGCTACATCAATGGCACATAAACAATTTTTATACCATTGATTTACTACGCTTTAAAAACTGACTGATCCTGAATACTGCTCAAATTATTCTGAAAATTTCAAACGTTTTAGAGCAGTTTCCATGGCCTTCGTTATTGTACCCCACCATAAAAAGGTTGTGAAAAATGGAGTCGAAAAAATGCTGCCAGCTGATTTTGCTATCCAATTCAGGATGTGTAGATTAAAATTGCATGATAAACTCCACAAGGTTTTGCCTTGCATCAAGGCCAAGCCGCTTTCGCAGTCTGTACCTTCTGATTTCTACGCCACGGTTGGTAATATTAAGAAGGGGTGCTATTTCCTTGGAACTTAAATTAAGTTTAAGATAAGCACATAGTTTAAGGTCGCTTTGGGTTAACTCAGGATGCGACTGTTTTAGCCTTTTAAAGAAGTTTTGGTGGGCTTGGTCAAACAGGGCCTCAAACATTTGCCAATCGTGGTCGCTGGAGATATTTTTATTGATGAGACCTGAAATTTTCTCGAAATAACGGCCCGGGCTTTTGGAAATCAGTGAATTCTTTTGTTTTTCCAACTCCTTTTTGATTTCGATAAGCAATTCATTTTTACGGATGATCGACATGGTGGCATCGGCCAGCTGGATGCTTTTATGCGATATTTCAATATGCAGGTTCTTATTCTGAAGCGAAATAATCTCCTGAAGCGATTGCTGCCTTTCCATTTCACGTTTGGCTTCCAGTTCGAATTGTTGCCGGATATTTTGTTTATTAATCTTTCTTCGGACGAAATACTGGCTTAGCAATAGAATCAAAACGCCTGCCGATACATAAAACACATAGGCAAGTGGTGAAGCGTACCAAATTGGAAGAACCGTAAAAGTATATTTTTGTGGTTCATTCAGCGTTCCGCTTGGATTAAAGGTTCGTAAATAAAATGTATAGGTTCCCTTGGGTAGTCGTGTATATTCAACTTCCTTGTTGTCGGACCAAGTGCTCCATACATGTTCCAATCCTTCGAGTTTATATTGGAACAACCTGTTGGCACAAGGATTTTCGCAAGTTGTAAATGAAAAATAAATATTGTTCCACTGGTTTGCCAGGTGTATTCCTGACTTTTTCTGATCGAGATACTTTCTTTCATTGGAGGCATTCCAGGCATAAACCTCCATGAGCGTAACATGAAGGCTGTCGTTGCTTACTTTGCTCAGGGTATCGGTATTCGCAATAGCAAATCCATTCTCCAGACAAATTAAACTTTGATTGTTGGCGATGGGTACTACGTTTTCGTATCTATCTACTAAATCAACATGATAAAGAGGCAACATCATTTGATATATCAAATGTGCCCGATAGTTGGATATCTCGAACAAAGCCAGTTCATTTTTCATAATAAACCAGTATTTGTTGGCATCCATGGGTACAATCATATCGGCTGCCTGAAATCTCCCTAGCCCCTGATTGAGTTCTATAAACGGAGTAAGCTTGCCTTCAAGGTCATTCCAGGTATAAAGCTGCTTACCGGTGGTAAAAACCACCCGGTGATGAATTTTAAAAACATGGATATTGTTATCACCCGGAAGCCCGTACTGCTGCGAATAGAACTTGCTGTAATGCACACTATCAAGGGTTGAATTCAACTTCAAACGGTATAACCCCTTTACATTATGACCGATCCAGATATTACCCAGATGATCAACTTCAATAAAACGGGATGGCTCCATAAATCCACTCACCTGATTTCTAAATTCCCACCCTTTATCTGTTTTTCGGTATATAACCAGCGAAGTATAAGTACTTTGTATGAGGTACGGCACATCGCCAACAATTATTTTTTGCAAAGAATAACCACCACTTATATCGGATATTTTCTCCAGTTTATCGTTTTTTATAACAAATGTACCGTTGGTATGACCAACAAACAGGATGCCGTCGATATTTTTAATTTGCCAAACCTGCCCTTGCGATTCATTTAAAAAATGATCGAAAATAAATTTGCCCCCTTGATAATAGTAGATCGAAATGCCTTTGTTGGTTCCAACATAAAGCTTGTTATGAAGTGCAGCAGCTGTATAAACAGCACCGAGTTGCTCGTCCTGCGCATAGTAAATGGTTATGGGATTGTTGAATGAAACCTGATCGATTCCTGAGTCAAGCCCCAGCCAGAGGTTGCCAAAACCATCGGCCATCATGGCCAGAATGGTATTATTTTGCAATCCGTTGTTATTGTCGATGTGCACCACCAACTCTCCCAAGCTATCCAGTATATACAGGCCGTTTACGATGGTACCGATGGCCAGTTTGTCGCCCAGAACAACAGCATTGTTGATTTGAAATTCTTTAAGCAGTTCGTTGGCAGGAACCTTCCATGGTTCCATATTTCTACCATCGTACAAAAACAAACCATCAGAAGTGGTACCGATAAGCAGGCGGTTATTAGAAAAAGGCAATACCGTTTTAACCTCAGTACCCATTAATACACCTTGATTATCAATAATAACAAATTGATTGTTCTTCAATTCATAAAATTTTCCATCTGTCTCCTGGACGTACAATCTATCTTGCGCTTTAAGCAGAAATATCAGGTTGCCGGGCAAGGGAATGTTTTCGACCCTGTTTTCGTGATACACAAACAGCGAAGAGAAACTCTGAAAATAAATATCTTCACCCAACTGCACGATTTTCCAGATTTCTTCATTGTGAAAGTGATAGTTCTGTAGCAGGTTTTTTAAGGAATGATAACGCATGATACCTTCAGCATCCTTTTTCCAATAGCCAAATTCTTCGTACGACCCGATATAAATCCGCCCGTCATGTGCAGCATACACCGACCTTACAATATTCTGATCAGGTGTACGAAACAAATCCCATTTCACCCCATTGTAAACCAGCAATCCTTCGTTATTTGCCACATAAACAATCCCTTTATCGTCAACGTCCACAGACCAATTCTGACTTCCTGCATGGTAGTCGGATTTTGCAAACCGATTGATGGTGAATGAAGATTGTTGTCCAAAAACAGGAGGCAGGTAAACGACTATCAAAGCAAATCTAAGTATACAAAAATACCAATGCAGGTTTCTTCTCGATACACTTACCATTACCTTTTATTTTAAGGGAATACAAATTTGAGGTAAAGTTAACATTTTTACGTTTGAACAACGCAACATTGGAAAGCAGCACCCACTCCGGTTCCTCTTCAGCAACAGGTTCAATACATTAAACTATTTCACATGCAGCCCACACTCCTTGGTTTCCGGGTTTTCCCACCACCAACGGCCGGCACGAACATCTTCACCGGGTTCGATGGCGCGTGTACAAGGCTGGCAACCAATGCTGGCAAAGCCCTTTTTATGAAGGGGATTGACCGGAATTTTATATTCCTTAATATAATCCCAGGTTTGGCTTTCCGTCCAGTCGATGAGCGGGTTGATCTTGAGCATGTTGTTGCTTGCATCCCACTCCACCACCTGCATGTTTTCGCGTGTAACTGATTGTTCACGACGTAAGCCGGTAATCCAGGCATCCAACTCCTGCATGGCCCTGGCTAGAGGCACCAGTTTACGCAAACGACAACATAACTTGCGGTTTTCAATGCTGTCGTAAAACAGGTTAATCCCTTTTTGAGCAACCATTGATTCTATCTCACGGGCATTTGGGAAAAAAACCTCCAGGTTGATTTTGTATTTTTTTGAAGTACGGTCCATCAGATCGTACGCTTCTGGAAAAAGCCGCCCGGTGTCGAGCGTAAATACCCGGGTGGAAGGATCAACTTCGGCCACCATTTGGGTAAGCACCTGATCTTCCAGTCCCAGACTTGTGGAAAGGGCAATTTTACCTTTAAATTTCTCCAGGAAGAAGGCTACAATTTGTTGGGCTGATGCCCCGGAAAGCTGATCATTCCAGTCGGCTATGGTTGATGCGTAGATCATTTTTATGATTTTAGGCAAAAATAGTGTTTTCCTGAAAAAGAATACCAACCGATTTTATGGATTGATTTTGACAATAGCCTACTTTTGCGCCAAAAAAAATATGGTCCTGTTATTTCTCACCTCATCCGAAATGCCTGATTTACTTCCTTATGATCAGGAAACCATTAAAAGTTTAACTCAACAAGGTATTGATGTTGATATTTTGGATTGGGAAAAGGTGATTCATACAGATCCCGCAAAACTCAGAAATTACAAGGCCATCATCATCCGTACCATCTGGAATTACTTTAAAAAACCGGAATCGTTTATCAAAATGCTTGATTTCTTTAAAGAAAATCACCTGCCTCTACTCAATCCGGTGGATATTGTCAGGTGGAATATGGATAAGCGTTATTTGCAGGACCTACAAAATGATGGAATTGAACTCATTCCAACGAAGTTTATTTTCAAGCACCATGAAAATGTATTTCAAAAAGCCATCAACCGAGGTTGGAAAACGATGGTATTAAAGCCCATGATTTCAGGAGGTTCCTATCACACTTTCGTGATAACGGATCAGGAGGAAAACCGATTTAATGAACTCATTGAAGAATTCTATCAAAACCGTCCATACTTACTTCAGGAATTTATACCTGAAATCGCCAACGGAGAAATCTCGACCCTGTGTTTTGCCAATGGATACAGCTACAGCATTAAAAAAGTACCCCAAGCCGGTGATTACCGGGTACAATTTAACTATGGCGGACAATATCATGTTTGCCCGGTTGATCCACAAATTCAAGCTATTGCGCAAATAATTCAAGAGCGTTTAAACAGCACAACCCTCTACCAAAGAGTTGACGGTGTTTGGAGAGACGGCCATTTTTTACTCATGGAAGTAGAGCTGATCGAACCTGATTTGTATCTGGGTCACCATGAAGAAGCGTTGAATGAATGGGTGAAGAATTTAATGCTTTTATGAGCAGGAAATACTGCCCTAGGATATTATTTCACCCCTGATTTACCGGCTTCATTATTATTTTTGAAGCATAACCAAACTCAGTAAGCGCTTTTTAATTTTTTTTATCATTTACTACATAGCAAGTACCGAAAGAAGGTATCCGAATTAAAAATGCTAACTATTAATAAAGAACAAAAATTCTATTATGCACATGTACATGTGCTTCTTATTAATATATTTGCACAAACACATGTGCAATGAACGACCTTTTAGAATTATCAGAAAAGTATATTGGGCAGGTACAACTTAACTTTACCAGATACTTGCTTCATGAAATCAACTGGAACAACAGGCTTATTGGGATTAAGGGAGCTCGCGGGACTGGTAAGACCACCCTACTTCTACAATGGCTTCGAAGCAGGGATTTAAGTCCTGGTGAGGCCGCCTACTTTTCTGTAGATGAGTTGTATTTCACTACCCACAGTTTGGTTGAAACTGGTCGCGAATTTTACAATAAAGGCGGAAAAATTATTGTTTTTGATGAGGTTCACAAGTATCTCAATTGGGCGAGGGAAATTAAAAACCTTTATGACCGCTATAAGGACTTACAGATTATTTTTACAGGATCGTCCATCATCGACATTTCAAAGCAAGAAGGAGACTTGAGCCGCCGTGCCATCGTTTATGAACTATTCGGATTATCATACAGGGAATACCTGCAAATGAATGGCGTGATAGATCTAAAAGTAATAAAACTGGAAGAAATTGTTAACTCAAATGCAAACATCCGAAGTTTGTTTCCTGCAGCATTCAGGCCAGTTGAGCACTTCGAATCTTATTTGGCTTATGGTTACTATCCTTTTTCAGCGGAAGATATGGATGGTTATCACCTTCGTCTGCGACAACTTATACGACTTATCATTGAATTTGATATGGCGGAACTAAAAGGCTTTGATATTAGAAACGCAAAAAAAATGCTGCAACTGGTTACGATCGTAGGTCAGCAAGTACCATTTAAACCCAATTTGATCAAACTCGCAGAAAAAAGCCAGATTCACCGCAACTCCATTTCCAGCTATCTCTTTTTTTTAGAAGAGGCTCGTTTGATTCGTATGTTGTATCCCTCCGGTATTAGTATTGCGACCCTGCAAAAGCCAGAAAAGATTTTCATGAATAACACCAATTTAATGTATGCTCTGGCTTTTGGCCAACCTGACAAAGGCACCTTAAGAGAGACATTTTTTCTCAGCCAGTTGGCAGTAAGGCATCAGGTTCGACAACCTAAATCTGGCGATTTTGAGGTCGATGGAAATTATATATTTGAAGTGGGAGGGCGGTCAAAAAGTCAAAAGCAAATACGCAACCTTACTAATGCTTATGTTGTTAAAGATGACATGGAATTTCCCGCGGGCAATGCAATACCTTTGTGGTTATTTGGTCTTTTGTACTGATTTTTAATTTTATATTTCACCCTGCCCTGGGATCCCCCTTCACTCCTAATTTCGCCAGCTTTATCACTTCTACTGAAGCATACCCAAACTCTGAAACTACCTTGCCCAGAATCAGATAAACGCCATGTCCGCGAAAGGGATAGTTTTTGAGTGAATCGGGAAAGTGTGTGGTATCGAAAAACTCACCACACGCATCGGTAAAGGTGCCGAAATGCATGAGCTCGCCTTTGATGGTTTTCACATATTTAATGGTGACCAGCAAGCCCACCATTCGCACAACAGTACCTACCCTGTTGTCCAGTTCACAAGCCATAATTTCGCCCCGGAAGGAGGTGTTAAGCAAATCGAAATAGCTCATGGTAAGCGGAAAACCCAACAATTCTATCTCGTCGTAGGCATCTTCCAACGGGTTATACTCCAGGGTCGGGAGTTGAAACTGTTTGCTTCTGCTCTCAAACAGCCGCAGGTTTTTCGGGACAGGCTTGGTGCTTTTCTGAAACAGGTGCGCCTCCCACAGCAGTTGTGCCTTGCTTTTTCCGGTAAACCGGAAAGCGCCAATACGGATTAACAAAATCAACTGCTCCATGCCGGGATTCACACGACGTATCAAATCCTCCAGATCGGTAAAGGGTCCATTCTGCTGGCGTTCGTCAAGCATTTTCCTGGTGAACTTATTTTCGAGACGGGCCACATGGATAAATCCAGTAAAAATATCCTTTCCGGTAATGGAAGTCTTTTCGTAGCTGCGGTTTACACAAGGCAGATGTAAATTCCCGCCCTGGCGGCGTGCCTCGTAAAAATACACCCAGGTATGGTAAAACCCGCCAAAATTATTGATCACCGCCACCTGAAATTCCAGCGGAAAATAGGCCTTTAAGTACAGACTCTGAAAGCTCTCCACCGCATAGGATGCCGAGTGGGCCTTTGAAAACGAATAGCCGGCAAAGCTCTCAATCTGCCGCCACACCTCACGTGTGATTTCCTCAGGAATGCCGCGCTCACGGCAATTGTTAAAAAACTTATCGATGATGTTCTGAAACTCACTCTTCGACCTGAATTTACCGCTCATGGCGCGGCGCAGCACATCGGCATCACCCAGATCGAGTCCTGCAAAATGATGGCACACCTTCAGCACATCCTCCTGATAAACCATCACACCAAAGGTTTCTTCCAGTTGGTCTTTCATCACCGGATGCAGGTAACGCACACTTTCGGGATGGTGAAAACGCAGAATATACTCACGCATCATGCCCGAACGGGCCACTCCCGGCCGGATGATGGAACTGGCAGCCACCAGCGTAAGGTAGTTGTCGCACCGAAGTTTTTTGAGCAGCCCGCGCATGGCCGGGCTTTCGATATAAAAACAACCGTTGGTTTCGGCCTTCCTCAACTGTTCGCGTACTTTGGGATCATGTTTAAATTTCTCCACCTGATGGACATCCACTTCGATGTCGCGGTTAGCCCGGATGATGTCCACGGCCTCTTTGATATGGCCAATTCCACGCTGGCTGAGGATATCGATCTTTTCAAAACCAATGGATTCGGCCACGTACATGTCCCACTGCGTAGTTGGAAATCCTTTGGGAGGCAGATCGAGGGCGGTGTAGGCCGTGATGGGTTCTTCGGAAATGAGGATACCACCGGCGTGTATGCTGCGTTGGTTGGGGAAATCTGTCATCATCAACGCGATGGAATGGATGTGGCGGGTGAGTTCGCTCTTGCCCACTTCCTTCATGGGATTGGCCGTCAGGCTGTCAATCTCACCTTTGGGCAAACCATGAACTTTTCCCAGTTCGCGGTAAATGGATTTCCCTTTAAAAGTAACTGAGGTTCCCAGAAAAGCCGTGTGCTTGCGACCATATCGCTTAAAAATATACTCTTGTACTTCTTCCCGGTCTTTCCAGGAGTAATCGATATCAAAATCGGGCGGACTGCTGCGTTTGGGATTGAGAAACCGTTCAAAATACAAATCCAGCTCAATGGGATCCACATCGGTTATTTTCAGACAATAAGCCACCATGCTGTTGGCACCGCTGCCCCGTCCCACATGATAGTACCCACGCGACATGGAATACCGGATGATATCCCAGGTGATGAGAAAATAAGCCGAAAACCCCAGGTGATGAATGATTTCAAGTTCGTCGTGCACCCGCTTCAATGCTGTTATATTGCTTGGTTTGTATCGGTATTTGAAGCCATCCAACGCTAACTTTTCAAGCAACACCCGGTCGTCTTGCAGGTTCCCGGTAAAGGTTTTCTTGTTTTTAATGCTGTGATAATCAAACACAAAGGAACAATTATCAAGCAGTTGCCGGGTATTTTTTATCAGTTGAGGATAAGCCTCAAAGGACTTTTCAAGTGCTTCAGGCGACACAAAGACCTCATCCGAAGTAGCGTGCATGTGTGGTTTCAGGTGACTCAACAACAGGTTGTGGTCGATGGCCCGGAGATTTTTGTGCAGGTACCAGGACGCTTCATCGGTAAAGGTAACGGGCTGTAGCACCACCATCTTTTCAAGTGCCCGGGTTTTTACTTTGATGAGCTGATTTATTTGGGCCGGTTTTACACCGATGTATTCATGATCGAGCAACTCCCTTTCCGGATTGAAGCCATAAGGGTAGATCAAAAAAACCTCCGAGAACTCCTGCTGTAAGCTGCTCATGTTGCCTTTGGGGAATTCTTTCTCTTTCAGGTTAATGGCGGTCATGAAATCGTTGAGTTCCATAAAGCCTTTGTTATTGCGGGCGATCCCAATAAACAGCAACTTATCGCCATCGCGGAACTCCATCCCTGCCACTGGTTTGATGCCTGCTTCTTGCGCCAGCCGCACAAAATCCAGTATCCCCGAAGAGTTGTTGATGTCGGTGAGGGCCATCGACTTCACACCCAATGCGGTTGCCTGCTCTAACAGTTGTTCGATGGAACAGGTGCCGTAGCGCAGACTGTAGTAGGAGTGTGTGTTAAGGTACATGGTTGTGGATTTAAAAACTTTTCCAAAGTTTAAAACTTTGGAAAAGCTCTGACTTACACCGAAGGCGGGCGACAACTGATCCCCCGTAGAATGGACTTAGCCCCATAGCGCAGGCGAATCTGGTCCATGGCCTTGTACAAATCCGGCATATGCGGGTCTTCGTCAAACAGATCGAGTTGTTGATTTCCACCCACCAACTGACTAAACCGCACGCCAATCAGGCGGATGAGCATCCTCCGGGTATAAAGCCGTTCGAAAAGGCTCAGTGTCGTTTTAATCAGCACATGATCGAAAGAGGTGTACGGCAACTGCTGTTGCAGGGTGTGGGTATCGAAGTTGGAATACCTTATTTTAACCGTTACACAACCGGTAAGAAACTGCTTCTTTCTCAGTTCAAAAGAAATTTTATCTACCATCGAAATCAAGAGGTTACGCAAAACCACCACATCGGTGGTATCCTGATTAAAGGTATGCTCGGTGCTGACGGATTTCCGTTCGGAATACTGCACCACCGGCGTGGGATCGATGCCATTGGCCTTGTTCCACACCACCAATCCGTTTTTGCCCATCACCTGAATCATCATCTCCGGCGGAATCATGCTGAGGGTCTGGATGGTGGAAACGCCCATGGAGCGAAGCAACCTGAAACTTTTGTTGCCGATCATGGGGATTTTACGGATAGATAACGGAAACATAAACGGCTTTACCTGCTGTTGCGGCACATGGATGCCCCCATTGGGTTTGGCCTGTCCGGTGGCCATCTTCGATACGGTTTTGTTCACCGAAAGGCCAAAGGAAATGGGCAATCCTGTATTTTTGATGATGCGTTCGCGCAGCTCCTGCGTCCACTTGAGTGAGCCAAAAAAGCGGTCCATCCCGGTGATATCCAGATAATGCTCATCGATGGAAGCCTTTTCGTACACGGGAGCCTGCTCGGCGATGATCTCCGTTACCAAACGCGATTGTTTGGAATACTGTTCCATGTCGCCGCGGATAAACACCGCATCGCTGCACAGCTGTTTGGCCATCCGCATGGGCATGGCCGAGTGCACCCCAAAACGACGGGCTTCGTAGCTGCATCCGGCCACCACTCCCCTGTCGGACATGCCTCCGATGATCACCGGCTTGCCCATAAGCTCCGAGTTATGCAGCCGTTCCACCGACACAAAAAACGTGTCGAGATCAAAATGTGCAATGGTTCTGTTATTTATT
Source organism: Bacteroidales bacterium (assembly GCA_030690365.1). Lineage (GTDB taxonomy): Bacteria > Bacteroidota > Bacteroidia > Bacteroidales > F082 > UBA6244. Next base: position 22,761 of record JAUYGX010000111.1, read on the forward strand.
TCCATTTTTTTAGTCAGAATACTTGACAATTAAAATTAATGTTGTACTTTTGATTATTATTTAATCATTATTTTGATTGCAATTTAATCATTTTTTTTAACTTTTGTCATCGTTAGCTAAGAAATTTTTAAACTAAAAACAGTTTCATCATGTATTTCAACAGCAACATCAAACTATTGCGCAAGCGCCGCAGCCGCACCCAGGACGAGGTAGCCTTTACACTCAACATGAAGCGCCCCACCCTGAGCGGGTACGAGAATGGGGTGGGGACACCCAACCTCGGAGCACTGATGCAGTTCTCCGAATATTTTGGCATTGCCATCGACACCCTGGTCAAAGTCAACCTGAGTACCCTCTCCGAGAGTCAGTTTCATCAGTTGGAGAATGGTTACGACGTATTTATCAAAGGGAGCAAACTAAGGGTGCTGGCTACGACTGTAGACGAAAACAACGAGGAAAACATCGAGTTGGTAAACGAAAAAGCGCGGGCAGGCTATGCCGTAGGCTATGCCGATCCTGAGTACATCCGCATACTGCCTACCTTTAAACTTCCGTTTTTGTCGAAACAGAAAAAATACCGCACCTTTCAGATCAGTGGCGACTCTATGCTGCCCATCCCCGACGGTTCGTATGTTACGGGAGAATATATCCAGGACTGGAATTTCATCCGCAACCACCATGCCTACATCGTTCTCACGCACGAAGAAGGCGTTGTATTTAAGGTGGTGGAGAACAACATCAAAACCACCGGCTCGCTGAAACTTCACTCGCTCAATCCCCATTACGATCCATTCGATCTGGGTGTAAACCAGGTAAAGGAAATATGGAAATTTGTAAACTACATCAGTTCGCAAGTACCCGAACCCAACAAAGAAAAGGACCAGATGGCCGAAGAATTGTTGCTCCTTAAAAAACAGGTGCAGGCCATCCAAATGAAGTTGAATCTGTAAGCGACCCACTGCATGAGTCAGTATGCCATTGTCGATATTGAAACCACCGGGTTAAGTCCTTCGACTGAAAAAATTACCGAAATCGCTATCCTGATACACGATGGGACGAAGGTTGTAGAGACTTTTTCTACCCTCATCAATCCGGAGATGAAGATCCCCTACCGCATCACCCAGATGACAGGAATCAACAACCGGATGGTGGAAGATGCCCCCAAATTTTATGAGGTGGCAAAAAAGATTGTGGAGATTACCGAAGACAGAATTATCGTGGGCCACAACGTTCGTTTCGACTATGGTTTTATCCGCAGCGAGTACAAAAGCCTGGGCTATGAATACCAGAGGCAAACACTTGATACCATTAAACTTTGCCGGAAACTCATTCCCGGCCAACCATCTTATGGCCTGGGCAATCTTTGCAAATCGTTAAAAATAGACAACCACGCCCGCCACCGTGCCGAAGGCGATGCCATGGCTACCACCAGGTTGTTTGAATTGTTGCTCAGCCTGGAGAGCACTCCGGAGAAAACAAACCTGAACGGAATGCAGTCATCTTTGAGTAAATCACTCATCGAAAACCTGCCAAAAGAACCGGGTGTGTATTATTTTTATAATAAAGACAATGAACTAATCTACGTGGGGAAATCCATTAATATCCACGACCGGATACTTTCACACCTGAACAACAACATGAACAAAAAGGCCGTCGAGATGCGCAATGCCATCGCCGATGTGCAATTTACCCTGACGGGAAATGAGTTGGTGGCACTGTTGCTTGAATCGTCCGAAATAAAAAAACACCAGCCATTGTACAACCGTGCCCAACGCAGAACATTTTATAACCAGGGCTTGTACTCGTTTTTTGATGATGAAGGTTACCTGAATTTAAAAATTACCCGGGTCATCGCTTCACTCAACCCGCTGTACACCTATAGCTCGGTAAATGAGGGCAGAAATCATGTGGAGATGCTGATGGAAGAATACGGACTTTGTCAGAAACTGTGCGGATTGTACGATACCCAGGGACCTTGTTTTCACTACCAGATTCACCAATGCAAAGGTGCCTGTGTGGGCGAAGAAAGCAAAGAAAGCTATAATTTAAGGGTCCAGCAGGCACTGGATAATTACCATTTTGAACACCAGAACTTTTTATTGATCACGGCTGGCCGCCAGCCACATGAAAAAGCCATTGTAAAAGTAGAGAACGGACGGTACAAGGGATTTGGCTACGCGGACGAAACCTGTGACCTGAACAATCCAGACCTTTTACACGAATGCATTGCCTCCTATTCCGATAACAAGGAAGTGCGGCGCATTATAAAAAGTCACTTGCGGAACAACCCTGACGGGAAAATCCTGCTTTTTTAAGGCTGTGTTACCTTCTATTTTACAACCCTTATTAGCATAAACGCAGCAGTGTTCACATTCTATATATCTGGTTTTGTGGACTTAAAAAAATATTAACTTCAAGCCTTGTCAGTTTTCAAAAAGATATTACTTTTGCCCCCGGAGAGTTGGCAGAGTGGTCGATTGCGGCGGTCTTGAAAACCGTTGACCCGCAAGGGTCCGGGGGTTCGAATCCCTCATTCTCCGCCACCAGATTCCACGATACTTTCGTGGAATCTTTTTTTACATAGGGCCAATTATTGCTCCGAAATGATCGGAATAGTAAACGAAAACACGGAACCTTTTTCTCCTGATATACCACTCGGATCACTTTCTACCCAAATTTCTCCACGGTGTTTTTCAACAAACTCTTTGCAAATTATCAGGCCCAATCCGGTACCTACTTCATTTTGCGTGCCATAAGTTGAGTAATTTTCGTCGATACGGAACAATTTAGCTTTGACTTCATCGGAAATACCAACACCATTGTCCTTCACTGTTACCAGCAAATTGCCCTGAACTTCCTCTGCCGAAACAACTATTTTCCCTCCCGGATAGGTAAATTTTATTGCATTGGCAATCAGATTCCTCAACACAGTACCAATCATTTCTTTATCAGCAAACAAGGTGATATACCCGGGCAAAATCTTTTGAATCGAAATCGACTTTTCTTCTGCAACTCCACTAACCAACGAAATTGCATTGTCAATTGTACTCGTCATATCAAAATTTGCAGGTTTAAACTGCATTCGACCGGTTTGAGAGAGTGCCCACTGCATCAGGTTGGTGAGTAATTCCATCGCCTGTTGCGACGATTGTTGAATAATTTGTGAATATTCTTCAACCGCCTTGTAATCCTTTTCTTTAACCAGTTCGACCAGAAGGCTGCTAAAACTAACAATGCAACCAAATGGGCTTCTGAGATCGTGAGCGATGATAGAGAAAAATTTATCCTTTTCAGCATTTAGCCTCTGAAGTTCTTCATTTTTCAGCCTGATCTCCTCCCCTTCCATATGCTGCCGTGTAACGTCTCTGGAAATGCCGAAAGTTCCCATGATATTGCCTTCCCTATCTAACAAAGGCATTTTCACTGTTGAAACCCAGGTGTCCGGACGATCCTCGTAAGTCTCTTTTTCTTCAATACTCAATGATTTTCCTGTACGGATAATTTCCTGTTCATCTTCAAATGCACGTTTTGAGTGCTCGTCGGTAAAGAAATCCAAATCTGATTTGCCGATTGCCTCATCAGGATCGTCCAATCCGAACAATTGGGCTTGAGACTTGTTTATTTTAACAAACCTGCTTTCCAAATCTTTAAAATAGATATGATCAGGAAGATAATCCATCAGTGTCCGCATGAGATGTTGTTGCTTTTCAAATGGCTCATCGTTCTTCTTCTTTTCAGAAATTATAGCATTCTTGCCGATAAATGCTTCGGGTTTACCTTCATAATCTTTTATTAAAGCCGTCATTTGCCTATTAGTCTGTAGGATATCCCTCAGACTTTTTCGATGCATGAGCAGATAAAAAAGAAAAAGCAACAAACTGAGCACCAATCCTCCTACAAGAAAAGCAAGTGTTTTATCGTATACTGACAGCCAAGGTGCGTTGTATTGAGATATGTATAAAATCCCATTTGTTTTGTCGGATTCCAGCTCCTGTATTCCAATCAGTTCATCAGCGTACTTAAAGTTTACAACAGAAAATTGCCAGTATCCTGTAGTTGCAGTATCAGAAAATGTGTTAGGTAAAGAATCATTCAGAAATAAGAAAGGTGTACCATCGGACCGGGAAATCAGTTTTGAATTCATGTCCTCACAAAACATCCCGAACTTCTCTTTTTCCTGTTTTTTCGCCTGTTGGTATGATTGGTAGGTTACAATTGCTGTTATTAAAAAACCTCCGATCAGAATCAGGTTGGCATACAAAACATTTCTATAACCGGGTTTTAAGGGTAATTTCTGATTTTCTGAACCTACTCTCATATCAAAATGAATTTGTAGGTAAAATACAACAATTTATTATATACCAACAAAACACACTTTATAAAAAATTCCCATTTTTATCAAACCATCCTCATATGCCGGCCCAATTAATTATCAATGTGCATATTGTGAAAAATGATTTACAAACAGGTAAATGGCAGAAAACTATGGAATTAATTTATCTGAGGATAGAAAATACAACTTACTTTTTAATTCCGTTACTTTGCAAAATATTACACAACAATTTTCCGGGATTGCAAATGACAAACGCAATAATTTTAATGGATGTTTCATGGGCAACAACCATTGTGGCTGTGGTACTCATGTGTTTTATTCCGACTACAAAAAAATCAATTCTGGCCATTTTTACGGTAATCATCAATGCCATCTTAACGAGTATCCCTGCCGTTCAGGCGTTAGGAGGTACCACAACTGATTTTTCCTTTTACGCGGGAACTTTCTTAGGCGATGTACCTATCCGAATTGATGGTCTTTCGGCCTGGTTTATCCTCATCATCAATTTTACCTCCATCACTGGTGTGATATATGGAGTAGGTTATTTAAAAACATATAAAAACGCGGCTTACAAGCTCAGTCTGCACTGGATATTATTTATCCTGTTTCATCTTTCGATGATTTGGGTCACCCTGCTTCAAAACGGATTTGTCTTTCTTATCGCCTGGGAAATCATGTCGCTCTCGTCGATGCTGCTGGTGATTTTTGATGGACACCTTCCCAAAACGTTGCAGGCAGGCGTCAATTATTTTGTACAGATGCACATCAGCATTGTGTTTTTAACCATCGGATTTCTATGGGTTTACCTTGAAACAGGATCTTTTGGTTTTCATTCGTTTCAAACGTTTTTTGCCTCCAACAACAATCTTTGGTTGTTTATCATCTTTTTTGTGGGATTTGGGCTAAAAGCCGGATTTATCCCGCTACACAGTTGGTTGCCCCATGCCCACCCTGCCGCTCCTTCGCATATCTCGGGTGTGATGTCGGGAGTAATTGTAAAGCTTGGCATTTATGGGTTGATACGGGTGATTTCATATGTGCAATCAGACTTTAACCTGTTGGGCGAAATCATCATCTCCATCTCCATACTTACCGGATTGTACGGCATCCTCAATGCAGCGGTACACCGCGATTTCAAAAAAATGCTGGCCTATTGCACCATCGAAAATATCGGAATTATTGGTATTGGCATTGGTTTGGGCATGATTGGTCTGGGAAGTCATTCCCCATTGCTTTATTATCTTGGGTTTGGAGGAGCGCTTTTGCATGTATTAAACCATTCGCTGTTTAAATCGTTGCTCTTTTTTGCTGCGGGTTCGGTTTATCAACAAACCCATACACGCGACATGGAGCGTTTGGGCGGATTGATAAAAAACATGCCTCAAACTGCCATCATTTTTCTCATTGGAGCCATCGCCATCGCAGGAATTCCGCCGTTCAACGGATTTATTTCAGAATTTGTAATTTACAGCGGACTGATAGAAGGTTTAAAGTTGGGTAACATCAACCTGAGCAGCTTGCTGATCCTGTCGTTTGCTGGTCTGAGCCTGATGGGTGGCCTTTCGATTCTTACCTTTACCAAATCCTTCGGCACCCTGTTCTTAGGTAACGAACGCGAAACTTTGCCTCACCAACCTCATGAGGTGACGCGTATTATGCTATTACCACAATACCTCATCATTGCAGTTATGCTCAGTATAGCCTTTGTGCCACAGTGGTACCTGGCCATCGTGGGAACTCTTTTGTCAGGAATGGCGCTGGTTTCCCATCCAATCGATCAGGGATTAGATGTCTCTTTGCTGGCTGGCTATTCAAAAACGCTGAGCCATATCAGTTTATATTCGCTGCTCTTTATTGCAGTAATTGGTCTCTTTTGGATGATCAGGCATTTTGCTCAAAAAAATAAGTCCATTATGACGGGAAATACCTGGGGTTGCGCTTATGTAGCACCAAACAACCGAATGCAATACACCGGAAAATCCTACTCAAAACCACTGGGTAAACGATTCAGCTTTATGCTGATCGAAAAGAAGAGATACCCGGAAATCATGGCCGGGGAAATATTTCCTCAACCCAGAAAATACTCGTCGCACTACCTTGATTTTATTGAACATTACATCATCGACAATGCTATCCGGCTTCTACTGACAATTGTCAACTACTTTAAATTTATTCAAAACGGACGTGTACAATCTTATGTGATGTATGGCATCGTTTTTATTCTTACCATCTTTATCCTGACCCTGTTAAATCTTGTAAAATGACCATGATACCGGCCTTTTTAGCCATCGGTTTTTTCGTAATACTTACCATTCCATTTGTAGGAGTAAAATACAAGGGAATACTGGTGTATTTGGCTATTGTGGTCAATGCCGGCCTTACGGGATACCTGGCTTTACAAGCGTTAATGGGTCTGCCATTCGAAACAATTTTTCAGGGCAGTGCGGTCACCGGGGCCATTGCCATTCGCCTGGATGCCTTATCCGCCTGGTTTATATTGATCATTAATTTTATTTTTATTACCGGTGGGTTTTATGGCTTCTTTTATATGAAAGCTTATCAAAACCAAAGTAAAAACCTCAGTCTTCATGGTATTGCTTTTGTTTTATTGTATAGTGCCCTCATCAGCCTGACGGTTATCCAAAATGGGATGGTGTTTCTGATTGCCTGGGAAATTATGGCGCTTACGGCTTTTATCAGTGTGATTTTTGAACATGAGAAAATGGCAACCATCAAGGCGGGATTCAACTATCTCCTCCAGTCGCATGTGGCCATCATCTTCCTGATGCTTGGATTTATGTGGGCGGCTTACAAAACCGGAAGTTATGATTTTCAGGTGTTGAGTAACTATACGGCAGGTGAGAAAGGTGCTGCCACCGTCATTCTGTTTACCACTTTTTTTGTTGGATTTGCCTTAAAGGCAGGTTTTGTTCCTTTTCATACCTGGCTTCCCTATGCCCATCCGGCGGCACCGGCACACATTTCCGGAATCATGTCGGGAGTTATGATTAAAATAGGAATATTTGGCATTTTGCGCATGATGTTGGTCATTAAACCGGACTTCGCCATCATTGGTTACATTATTTTAGTGGTATCAGTTATTTCCGGTTTGTATGGCGTGATGTTGGCCATCGTTCAGCATAACCTGAAAAGGCTGCTGGCTTACCACAGTATCGAGAACATTGGCATTATTGGTATGGGTATTGGTTTGGGCAGTATTGGTTTAGGTACAGGCAACCTGGTTCTGGCTACCCTGGGATTTGCAGCCGCGTTGCTGCACGTCTGGAACCATGCCCTTTTCAAGTCGCTTTTATTTTTTACGGCGGGAAATGTATACCAGGCTACCCATACATTGAACATAGAGCAATTGGGCGGGTTGATCAAAAAGATGCCACAAACGGCATTCCTTTTTCTGATTGCTGCCATCGCTATCTCCGGACTACCACCATTCAACGGCTTTATTTCAGAATTTATATTATACAGCGGGTTGTACCACTGGTTGCTGGATGCCAGATTATTATCCCTGGTAGCCATCATATTCGCGATACTCGGGCTGGTGATGATTGGTGGCCTGGCGATGTTGTGCTTCACCAAAGCCTTTGGCGTGGTTTTTTTAGGAAACGCGCGGCACACATTTAAACACGAAGTCCATGAAGTGTCGTTTCAACAACTGATACCACTTTATTTGATTGCTTTTTTTATTGTTGCAATTGGGTTCTTCCCCGGTTTTTTCCTGAAACTGCTTATTGAACCTGTATCTTTACTTGCAGGGAACAATGGGGTTGCCGGTATTTTTGAGACCAATACCATGCAGACCATGCAGCAAATCAGTTGGGCGGCCTGGAGCTTCATCGCGCTGATTTCTGTTATTTTCATCGTCAGGAAATTGGTCTTGCGCAAACAAACCGTTGCAGTTGAGCCGACCTGGAGTTGTGGTTACGTGAAACCTACGGCCAATATGCAATATACGGCAAGTTCGTTTGTCCGCTCCTACACCAAGCTTTTTAAACCACTGTTGCTTTCCTTTAAAAAGGAAAAGAAAATACAGGGTACTTTTCCTTCGGATGGTTTTTACGAGTCGCATCCTTACGACAAACTGGAGAAATGGTTTATCGACAAACCCATCCTGGCTTTTAAATCGTTCATGAGCCGTTTTATATTTCTTCAGAATGGCAAGCTTCAGATTTATATCCTTTACGGGATTACTTTCATCATTTTAATTATATGTATTCCAATAGTTTACGAATTGTTTTTTCAGGTCATCGGTTACTTTAAACAACTATAATCATGTTGAGTTTTGTTTTAATCCTCATCGCTAGCGTATTCTTCACAGGCATCATCGTCCGAACCAAAAGCATGGCTTCGGGGAGGAAAGGCCCGGGCATCATGCAACCTGTAAAGGATGTGGTGCGACTTTTTAAAAAAGGAGCCGTATACAGCCGGACCACCAGTTTTATATTCCAGATAGCGCCTACCATTTACTTCTCTTCGGTGGTCATGGCCATGATGGTAGTTCCTTTTGGTCAGTCGAGAGGATTTATCAGCTTTAACGGCGACTTTGTTTTTTTCGCTTATGTGCTGGCTTTGGGTAAGTTCTTCAGCATAATATCAGCTTTGGATACTGGCAGTAGTTTCGAAGGAATGGGGGCCAGCCGTGAAGCACTGTACTCCCTGCTTGCAGAACCGGCCTTCTTTATCCTGATGGGCTCTTTTGCTCTGCTCACTGGTTATACATCGTTTCATGAAATGTTCGCGGCACTCCATCTGGGTTCCTATATCAGTTATGCCATCGCCATCCTGGCCACCTTTGTTCTGGTGATGATTGTGATGATCGAGAACAGCCGCATGCCCATCGACGATCCCAAAACGCACCTGGAACTCACCATGATCCATGAGGTGATGATCCTCGACAACAGCGGCTTCGACCTGGGATTGATTATGTCAGCAGGCTTCCTGAAATTCGCTTTGTACGGAGCCATCATTGCCAACTTGTTTCTCGGCATGGTTCCGTATCAATACTCCATTCCCCTGTTTTTTATCATCCAGGGTTTACTGGCTGTGGTCATCGGGCTCATCGAGTCGTTCATCGCGCGTTTCAGAATGAGCCACAACCCGCAGTTTATTTTCGCGCTCACTTCGGTCAGCCTGCTGATATTCTTTGGCGTGTTGCTGGTACTTGGAAAATTTGTTTAACTCAAAAAAAAGGATAAAATGATTGATGTATTGCTAATTACGTTTCTGATCACCCTTTTTTATATGGCCATTGCCAACCGGCTGATGACTTATATTAAAGTGCTGGCGATTCAAGGTATCCTGCTTTTTGTGGTGGCATTTCTGCAATTGGAAGAAATAAATCCGCTGAATCTTGGACTTATTCTGCTGGAGACCATTGTGGTAAAAGCCATTGTAGTTCCGGTTTTTCTGGTGTACATCCTGCGAAAAAACAACATTACCCGCGAAGCAGAACCCTTTTTGTCGAATTTCTTCTCCCTCATCATCACCACCCTCATTGTGGTACTCACCATTCTGTTATCCAACACCATTGAAAACACGCAACTGGATAAAATATTTTTTATCGTGGCCATGTCGACCTTATTTTTTGGTTTGTACCTCATTGCCACCCGCCGTAAAATTATCACACATGTAATGGGCTATCTGGTGATTGAGAATGGCATTTTTGTCTTGTCGCTGGCGGTAGGGAACGAAATGCCCATGCTGGTGAATCTGGGGATTATGCTGGACATTTTTGCCAGTGTATTGATTTTGGGCATTTTCCTGAACAAAATTGGGGATGTGTTTAAAGATGTGGATGTACAGCAACTGAATAGTTTAAAAGACGTTTAATACCGATTTTACATGACATTAACTTATCTGATTGGAGCGCTGATTCTCGCCATTGGAATATCCGTTAACCGGGCTAAATGGCTCAACTATACGCTGGTAGGTATTTTTCTGCTATTACAGTGGACATTCACCGTTTATGCCTGTTTTCATTTGGGAGAAACAGATCTGGGGTATTTTACCTTCGATTCGCTGGGTATTCTGTTACTGGTTACCCTGAGCATTATTTCAATACCGGCCATGATCCATAGCAGGATTTACGTGGAGAATCACCACGAAAGTGGTGATGTGCGCGCCATTTATTTTCTGGCCATGATCGGGCTAATCACCGCTGTTGGTGCCGGTTATCTGGCCAACCACATTGCCGTTACCTGGATATTCACCGAAATTACCACCCTGAGTGCTTCTGCTCTTATTTACCACCATCGAAACAAGTTAGCCCTCGAAGGCACCTGGAAATATGTGTTTATTTGTGCCATCAGCATCACCTTTGTATTTATTGGAATCCTGTTTTTAAGCCTTTCGATTCAACAATCAGGAACAGGACATATGTCGTATAGCAGCTTGCTGGCAAGTGCTCCCATGATGAATCCATTCTGGTTGCGACTGGCCTTTTTGTTCATTTTTACCGGGTACACCGTAAAGCTAGGACTTGTACCCATGTTTACCGCTGGTGTGGATGCCAAAGACAAAGCACCGGCGCCGGCAGGAGCGCTGCTTTCGAGCGTGTTAATGAACCTGGGTTTCGTTGGGGTTTTTCGTATGTACATCATCGTGGCCAACACACCCTTGCATCACTGGGCCAATCTGGTCATCGGAATCTCTGCCTTTTTATCTCTTTTTGTGGCTACTGTATATATGATCAAAGTAAAAAACATCAAGCGGATGCTTGCTTATTCGGGCATTGAACATATGGGGTTGGTGATGCTGGGGGTAGCCGCCGGAGGAATTGGCTACTATGCGGCCATCCTGCACATCATTCTGCATGCCCTTGTCAAGTCGAGCCTTTTTTTCCAGTTTAGCCAGGTATACCGGGTATTTCAGAGCAAAAGCATTTATCAATTGGGGAATTATTTTAAATATAACACCACCGGTGCTATGGTGTTGTTGCTTGGATTTATCAGTGCGGCCGCCATGCCTCCTTCAGGTTTGTTTGTGAGTGAGTTTCTGATTTTCCGATCGATGTTCGAAGCACATCAGTTGGTGCTGCTGATTGCGGTACTTCTGCTACTCACCATGATTATCTGGGCCTTTGGCAAGAATATCCTTAAAATTTTGTTTATTCCACCAGTTGGCTTTAACGAAAACAATGTGCCCCGAATCAGTCCTTGGGAATCAGTAACACAATTTATTCTGCTGGCGGCTGCCGTTTATCTTGGATTGAATCCGCCCGTGGAATTTGTGCAACTAATCGAACAAAGCCTCATTCTTTTACCCCACTGACATGAACTACATTCGTATCACCAACCACCAAACCATACCTGTTTCAGATATCCCTGAACTGGATTACAATTCATTTTTTGAACTGAATACAGGAATTATCATCGATCACCCCGAACGGCATTGTGTGAATTATTTCGGTTATCATGTAGACAATCGCATCAAACTGATTTGCTGCATTGCCGATGATCTTACACACGAGATTTATGTTTCATCGTGTAGCACAGCCATTCAAACAAGGCTGCAGGCTTTTACTTCTAAACTTTTGTGTTTTGAAAAATTCGAACGCGAAATTCACGAAAACTTTGGGATTGATTTCGTTGATCATCCCTGGCTGAAACCGGTGAGGTACGCATTTAACCGGGCTGACAAAACAAAAACCATCGCCAATTATCCGTTTTTCAAAATCGAAGGTGAGGAATTACATGAAGTCGGGGTTGGCCCCATTCATGCCGGTATTATTGAGCCTGGGCATTTCAGGTTTATCTGCAATGGTGAACAGATTTTACACCTCGAAATACAATTAGGCTATCAACACCGGGGACTCGAACAACTTTTTTTGACGAAGAAGTCCATGTTGCAACGGGCGACGCTGGCCGAAAATATCACCGGCGACACGGTCGTTGGGCACACCACTGCTTTTTCTTACCTGTGGGAAAGTTTGTGTGGTTATCAGGCTTCCCGGGACGTGCATTTTTCGCGTACCCTGGCTCTCGAAATGGAACGCATGGCCATCCATGTGGGTGACCTGAGTGGGGTTTGTACCGACATCGCTTATCAACTGGGCAGTTCTGTTTATGGCCGGTTACGCACACCGCTCATCAACTTTATGCAGGAATGGGCCGGCAACCGGTTATCAAAAGGACTCATCCGTCCCGGGCGCAATCAATTCCCATTTACCTCATCACTCGCCAAAAGACTGACTGAAACGTTCAATGCCTTTGAACCCGATTTTAATGAAGTAAGCGATGAATTTTTCAAACTTCCCAGTGTTTTATCCAGACTCGAACGCACCGGTGTGGTTACTTCAGCTGATGTTCAGGAAATTGGCGCTGTTGGTATGACTGCCCGAATGGCCGGAATCAACCGCGACATCCGCACCTCACACCCATACAGTTTATATCCTGAATTGAAACATGAACCCATTTTAAAACATCACGGTGATGTGTATTCAAGGGTCCAGATTCGTAAACTTGAAGTAAACCAATCCATATCGTACCTGAAAACTTTGATCAGCCAACTTCCTGAGCAGATATCTCCCAATGCGGATTTGAATAAGCCCAAAGCAAACTCATTTACGATTTCACTGGTCGAAGGCTGGCGCGGCGAAATTTGCCACTGTGCCATTACCGATGCCAACGGCGAAATGTTGCTTTACAAAATCAAGGATCCTTCCTTCCACAACTGGTTGGCACTGGCATTATCGGTAAGAAATAACGAAATATCCGATTTCCCGGTTTGTAACAAGAGCTTTAATTTTTCATATTCAGGCCACGATTTGTAATAAAATAAAACCCGTTATGTTCGAACTCTATAAAATCGTATTTCACCAGGGCAAACAGTTTATTCCCAATGTAACCACTGCAAAAGTACCCGGGATATTTCGTGGAAGACCCATCATTAGCAGCGAAAAAGTCAACGAAACTGAACTGGTTGAATTGTGTCCGGTGGAGGCTATTTCTGCAAGCCCGGTGAGCATCAACATAGGCAAATGCACGTTTTGTGGCGAATGCGCTCTCCGTTTCCCGGGAAAAATCACCTTTACAACCGACTACAAAATTTCAACCAACGAACGCAACCGATTGATCATTAAAGAAGGTGATGAAAAACCTGTGGAGGTAAATCCCGATACCGTCAGAAAAGAAATCCACCGCGTTTTTGGGCGATCACTTAAGCTCAGGCAGATATCAGCCGGCGGTGACAACAGTTGCGAATGGGAATTGAATGCCGCCAACAATGTACAGTTCGATATGGGTCGGTTTGGGATTGAATTTGTGGCTTCGCCCCGCCATGCAGACGGGATTGTGATTACCGGTCCCATCACCGAAAATATGGCCGAAGCGGTACAAATCTGTTACGATGCCGTTCCTGATCCCAAAATCATTGTACTGGTGGGCACAGAAGCCATTAGCGGTGGATTGTTTGCCGATAGTCCGGCCGTAGACCGCAGCTTTTTGGATAAGTATCCCATCGATTTGTACATTCCGGGTAATCCGGCACACCCGCTCACCATTATCAACGGATTGTTGGATTTAACCAGGAAAAAGGAGCTTAATCGCCAGACGAAATAAAACACGTGTCTTATTAAATATTTTTACACGTACTGAAAATTTGACTTATCTTTGCAAGTGTAAAAATGTTGATAAGCCATGAACACAAAACTAACATTGACCATTGATCATTTCACCATCGAAAAAGCAAAGGCCTATGCAAAAGGAAAAGACCGTAGCTTATCCGATATCATCGAGAATTATCTTAATGTCATAACAGCAGACCAGAGAACTCCTGAAGAATTTTCACCGCTGGTGAATTCATTGCTTGGTAGTTTTAACGCACCGGAATCTTTCGATTACAAAGAAGAATTATCAAAAGCCCTTTCTGAAAAATACAATACATGAAAAAAATATTGATTGACACAGATGTGCTGCTTGACTTCTTCTTCGACAGAAAGCCTTTCTCCAAGGATTCTGCAATCATTTTAAGCTTTTGTGAACGAAATATTTTGGAAGGATATATTACTCCGGTAATAATCAGCAACATATATTACTTACTACGCAGGACAGCAAAACACGAAAAAGTAATTGATACGTTAAAGCAATTATTAACCATAACGCATGTTCTACATATGGATAAGCTGGTGATTATAAAAGCATTAAACTCTGAATTTAAAGACTTTGAAGATGCATTACAAAATTTTGCAGCCATAAATAATGGAGCAATAGAAGCGATAATCACCAGGAACGTTAAAGATTATGCGAAAAGTACCATCGGGGTACTCACTCCTGAAAGCTTTGTAAAGCTATTGAACACCTGAATATTCATTTTTTGGTTAAGTTTGTTGATTAAACCAGTAATCCATGAATAAAAATATCGCATTCCTGTTTATCCTCCTAATCCCAATAATGATGGGCTGTAAAGAACTTGTGGTGACCTATGCCGACAGCGGGACTACTGTACATCTGGCCGTGGACCAGATCCTTAAAATCGAACTACCTGCCAACGCCTCTACCGGTAATAACTGGCGCAAAATAAGTTACAACGACTCCCTTTTGATTAAAATGGGCAAACCCAATTATGTGCTTTCCGATGACCGCGATGGGGCTTCCGGAAAGATTTATTATAGGTTCAAGGGCCTGGCTCCCGGCACCTGCAAGCTAACCATGGAATACGGTTCCAAGTACGATTCCTCCAAAGAACCAATAAAAATCTTTGAGCTGGAAGTCAACGTCGTTGGTCGCTAGTTTTTGAATTTCGCTTTCGCGGAAAAGAACCTCCCGTTGAGTTCATTAAAACCACCGAAGGTTCGCTGCTTTTTATTATTTTTGCACCCTAAAAAAATCACAGACTATGTTTGAAGGATTAAGCGACAAGCTGGATCGGTCATTTAAAATGCTCAAAGGCCAGGGCCGCATTACAGAAATCAATGTTGCCGAATCGATAAAGGAAATTCGCAAGGCATTGCTCGATGCCGATGTCAGCTTTAAAATTGCCAAACAGTTTACCCAGGATGTAAAGGAAAAAGCACTTGGGGCCGACGTTCTCACCTCCCTGAAACCGGGAGAGCTGATGGTGAAGATCGTTCATGATGAACTGGCTGCCCTCATGGGTGGTGTGAATGTGGAAATCAACGTCAAAGGAAGTCCGGCAGTTATTCTGATTGCTGGTTTGCAAGGATCGGGTAAAACCACTTTTTCGGCCAAACTGGCCAATTACCTGAAATCAAAAAAAGGCAAACAACCTTTGTTGGTGGCTTGCGACGTTTACCGTCCTGCCGCTATCAACCAATTAAAGGTGCTGGGTGAGCAAATTGGGGTAGATGTTTATACCGAAGATGACAGCAAAAATCCGGTTCAGATCGCTAAAAATGCCATTGCCTACGCCAGAGAAAAGGGCCGTCAGGTAGTGATTATCGACACCGCCGGTCGTTTGGCCGTGGATGAGGAAATGATGAACGAGATTGCTGCCATTAAAAAGACCATTAATCCGGGAGAAACCCTGTTTGTGGTAGATTCCATGACCGGTCAGGATGCCGTGAATACAGCCAAAGCCTTTAACGACCGGTTGAATTTTGATGGTGTAGTTCTAACCAAACTGGATGGTGACACCCGTGGTGGAGCTGCACTTACCATTAAATCGGTGGTGAACAAACCCATTAAATTTGTAGGTATCGGCGAGAAAATGGAAGCGCTCGATTTATTCCATCCAAGCCGTATGGCCGACCGTATCCTCGGCATGGGCGACATTGTAACCCTGGTTGAAAAAGCCCAGGAACAGTACGATGTGGAGGAAGCCCGTCGTCTGCAAAAGAAAATTGCCAAAAACCAATTCAACTTCAACGACTTCCTCAAACAGATTCAACAGATCAAAAAAATGGGGAATGTTAAAGATCTGATGGCCATGATTCCCGGTGTGGGAAAGGCCATCAAGGATATGGACATCGACGACGATGCCTTTAAAGAAATCGAAGCCATCATTTTCTCCATGACCCCCGAAGAACGCGAAGACCCAAAAATCCTCAATGGTTCACGTCGCAAACGTATTGCCGACGGTGCCGGCTCCGACATCCAGGAAGTAAACCGCCTGATTAAACAATTTGCCGAAACTTCCAAAATGATGAAGGTAATGACCACCGGGGGCGGACGCAAAGCCATGAACATGATGAACAACATGAAACGATAAATAGTATGTTGGGAAAAAAAACATCCATCCTGATCGATGGAAAAAAAATGGCCGCCAAAATAAAAGACGAAATCAGGGCCAGAGTTGCCAAACTGATTGACGATCATGATACAGCACCGCACCTGGCAGCCATTATTGTAGGCGAAGATCCTGCCAGTCAGACCTATGTGAGCAGCAAGGAAAAAGCCGCTCAGAGTGTGGGTATTGTTTCATCGGTTTACCGTTATCCGGAATCAACCACCCAGGAAGAGTTGCTCACCGCCATCGATTTTCTCAACCTGGACGACACAGTGGATGGGTTTATCGTTCAACTTCCGCTTCCCAAACACATAGATGTAGATAAAGTGATCGCCCGCATCGATCCCGAAAAGGATGTGGACGGTTTTCATCCGGTAAACGTAGGAAAAATGGCACTTGGCCAACCGGGATTTGTATCCGCCACACCTGCCGGCATTGTGGAACTGCTAAAACGCTACAACATCGAAACCGAAGGAAAACATGTGGTGGTGCTGGGCCGGTCGAATATAGTAGGTTCTCCGGTAAGCATTCTGCTTTCAAAAAAAACCAATCCCGGAAACGCCACCGTAACCCTTTGCCACAGCAAAACAGTAAATATGGCGGAAATTACCCGTTCGGCTGATATCCTGATCTGCGCAATAGGTCAACCACTTTTTGTTAAGGCCAACATGATTAAACCTGGTGCTGTTGTAATCGACGTGGGCATTCACCGCATCCCGGCTAAAAACGACAAGGGCTATACCATTGTAGGTGATGTGGATTACAACGAAGTATCTTTTAAAGCCGGATACCTCACCCCTGTTCCGGGCGGCGTAGGTCCGATGACCATCGCCATGTTGCTGAAAAGCACGCTGGAAGCTCACCTACGTAAACACCAATCCTAATCTGAGTTCCATACGGGAATGCAGTATATAGCTCATTTGACTCCTTATTGCTTTGAAAACTCGTTCCATCATAAATAGCTTCATTCTCATCACATTTCTGGTGGTTAGCAACTGGTTTGCAGCCAGTGGACAGCAATCAACGGAAACAAATTCATCTCAATCAGTAAAACATTCTACTCCTGAGTCTGATATAAATCCAACTACTTATAACCTCACTGTTTACAATCCCCCACTCCGGTATTTGCTGCCAAAAGAAGTGGAAGAAACTTCCGGGCTGGCCTATTTTCATGGCCGTTTGTGGACTATAAACGACAGTGGCGGACTTCCCGTAGTTTACGGCCTCGACACCCTGACCGGTGAAGTAGTGCAAAGGATTTCTATTGGTAATGCAACCAACCGCGATTGGGAAAGCCTGGCACAGGATGACGAATATTTATACATTGGTGATTTTGGCAACAACTCCGGCAACCGTGACGATCTCATCATCTACAAGGTACCCCTGTCTGGCTTTCCGTTAACCGGAGATATTGAGGTTCCGGCAGTAAAAATCTCCTTTACCTATGAAGATTATCAGGGTTCTGTCGAAAAGAAAAAGGAAAACAACTTCGATTGTGAAGCTTTTATTTCGGTGGACGACTCCTTATATTTGTTTTCAAAAAACTGGGGAAACCAACAAACACGATTGTACCGATTGCCCAAAACGCCGGGTAATTTTTCGGCAAAACTGGTGGCCACCTTCGAAAGTAGGGGATTGATAACAGGTGCTGACATCGACCGTACTACAGGTGAAATCATTTTAACCGGTTACACCAACAAATCCTGGATGCCTTTTTTATGGATTTTATCAGATTATACTGACCATCAGTTCTTTGCTGGAAATAAACGGCGCATCGACATGCTGAACATGCCTGCCACACAGGTAGAAGCCATTGTTTTTACCCACCCGTATAAAGGAGTGATTACCTCCGAAGGTCACATCCTGTTTTCACAATCTGCTTACAGCATCTCAACTCAAAACTGGCTCGAAACAGCTCCAGTGTCTATTGCCGCTATTTCTGACCAGGATTTGGATTTCACCCTAAACCCAAATCCTGCCAAGGGGAAGAAGGTTTTCCTGGAGTTTACCTCCATCGCAGAAGGAGAATACAGGATCGACCTGTTGGATACTAAAGGCAACCAGCTCCCTCAGCCTGAACAATACTTTGACGGTAAAAAAGATAGCTACATCCGTATCAAACTAAAAATCAAACACCTGTCGAAAGGGACTTATTTTGTCCGTGTTACGTGCGGAGTGCAACAGGTGGAAAAAAAACTGACAATAGAATAATGGCCACGATAAACGAAAATTTGCTTGAGGGAGGAAAAAAGCTTCCGTTGATGGAAGAGTTCTACACCTTGCAGGGCGAAGGATTTCACATGGGTAGGGCGGCATATTTTATACGTGTGGGAGGCTGCGATGTGGGATGTTCCTGGTGCGATTCCAAGGAATCGTGGAATGCACAGTTGTTTCCGCCTGTCTCTGTGGAACAAGTAGTTAGTAATGCGGCTTCGCATCCGGCCAAAACGGTGGTAGTTACCGGTGGAGAGCCTTCCATGTATCCAATGGACTACCTCACCCAGGCACTTCACCGCGAAGGTATTAAAACCATGGTAGAAACTTCCGGTGCCTACCCGCTGAGTGGAAGTTGGGACTGGATTTGTCTTTCTCCCAAAAAATACTCTCCCCCACAAAAAGAGATCTATCTGCATGCCAACGAATTAAAAGTCATTATTCAACATCCCGGCGATCTGGAATGGGCCGAGCGCAATGCCGCTTATGTATCAGATTCGTGCATGCTTTTTCTTCAGCCCGAATGGAGCAAATCGGAAGAAATCATGGAGGTGCTTACCCGTTATGTGATGGAACATCCCCGATGGAGAATTTCGCTGCAAAGCCATAAGTATATGAGGATTCCCTAAGTGGAAGAGGGTAAGATGAATCCGTATCAGTGGTTCAAAAAAGGTTGTTCAGGTAATACCCGGCGATCCCGCTAACTCACTCATGATCTACAACCGAAAAATCAAGTGCTTTCAAGTGAGAATTATCAGGTGTAAATCAATGTACTAAACTTTAAAATACCCACATCGCCCGGCTTACTTATAATGAGTGTTGTGTGGTAGTGCTTTATTTATTAATCAATCTATTTGGGTTTTGTCTATGATCAAACAATGCAATTATCCGTATTTCGTAATTTATTATCCGATAATAAATCGTTGTTTGTCTGGATAATACAGATTTTCTCAAACCATTTGATTTATTGCTCTCGGCAAAAGGTAAGGATTATCTTCAATTAAATTTAGCTGTTTATCAAGTAGTTGAGAAATTTTCTTAATTTCTCTTTTTGTCCAGCGATTTTCAAGGTAATCAATTATACCTTTTAAATTATTCAAAGCCTCATTAGACCATATCAGCTTATAGGTATTTTTCATAAACCTTACGGGCTGTATTGTGAGAATGAGTTCTGCCTTCTTCAAAATCCTTTAGCCCTCTGTTTATTGAATCCATCTCTTCTTTTTTTAAGGTATCCCACCAGTCTTTTGATTTTGAATAATCATCTTTTAATTCTCTCAATTTATCAATAATTATTGCGTCATTCAATTTTGAAATCCACTCAATTAAATCTAATTTCTCCATTTGAATATTCATATCTTATAATTTTACACAAAAACAATCATTATCAAATTAATTTACTAATCTCAATTTTCGGTTGTTTCTGGGTCAATTAGCATGCCATACCAGGCAGCTATGCTTTGTGGCGGACTTCAAAAGATAAATCTTTCTGCCCACACTGATTTATATTTCATGCCTACGGTAGACAAGTGGAACTAAAATGTTCATTTGAAGGATGAAACCCGCCATATTCTATATACAACTTATGTAAAGGGTTTTATTTTTCAATTATTAATTTACGCTTAATTCTTGAATTTTCGAGTTCTATTTCAACAACATAGATTCCATGGTCAAGGTTTGAAAGGTCAATTTCGTTAGGGATGGTTGTTTCGTGTAATATTTCTTGACCGAGTAAGTTATAAATGGTTAGGTTTTTTATTGTTAATCCAAAGATGTTTGATATATAAAGATTTTTATTTGCCGGATTAGGGTATATTTTGATCTCGGGTTCTGTGTGAGTGCTTAATCCTACAATAGAACATGCAGACTCAACTTCTGTTTGAGTATTACAGCCAGCTGCATTATTGTATATATATATAATTCCATTAGGAGTAGATAAGTATTCACAAACACTCTGAACCTCGCAATAGCTTAATGAAGGATTGTCGAAAATAAATAAATCTGAAATAGATTCAGAATCAATATTTTCAATACCTGCCAGACTTGCAATATTCAGATTATCAAATATTTCAAGATGACCACCCAGGGATGTTAAGTTACTTAAGGCTGTAAGGCTCACCAGGGAATTGTTATTATAAATTAATAAATCACCTCCTACATTTATTACGTTATCCAATCCTGACAGATTTGTTAAAGACTGGTTACCACCATAAGGCATAACTCCAATTAATAGATTTCCTTCAATAGAGGTGACATTTTCCAGACCTGACAGGTTAATCAAATTATCATTATTACAAATCGACAATTCCCCACCTATGGATGATATATTATTTAAACCCGACAAATTTATCAAGGCATCATTGTTATCGAGATCAATCCCACGTTCTAAGGCAGTTACACTAGACAAGGCGGACAGGCTGGTCAGGTTGGTACCACTAATTATTAGAGAACCACCAATCTCAGTCAAATTATCTAAACCTGCCAAACTCATCAGATTATTACCCCCAAACTGAAGACTTCCCCCAATAGAGGTTAGTTTGCTTAAAGCTGCTAGAGTATTCAGAGAATCGTTCCAATAAATAGCCAAGGCTCCACCTACGTAATTAACGCTATCTAAACCAGTTAAATTCTGTAAGGCGTCATTCTGATAAATCACTAAGTAGCCACCGATTGAACTAACTGTGCTTAATCCTTCCAGGCTAGTAATATCCGATCCATTTATTGTAATTTTTCCTTCTATTGCTGTACAATTGGTATAGTTAGTTTGAAAATCATCAATATCAGCTTGCGAAAAAAAATAGTAATTACCATGAGGCAAACATGGCATAGTAAATCCACATTGGTTAGCAATTTCAGAAGGGTTGTTGCATCCTGAAGCATTGTTATAAATATTAACGGAACCGTTTGGATTAGACAAGTAATTACAAATACTTCCGATGTCGCATGTTGATAAAGAGGGGTTGTTATTGATATATAGGTCTGCTACAGAATCCAGATTATTTAACCCGACAAGAGAGGTTAATGCATTGTTGTTATCAATTGAAAGCTTACCGCCAATGGTAGTTATGTTATCAAGTCCTGTTAAATCAACCAGCGCATTATTCGAATGCAGTAAAAAATCTTCCGCAATTGAAGTTGTATTTTCAAGCCCTTGCAAGTTGGATAATGAGCTGTTTTGCTCAATGTTGACCCTTTTAATAAATGACAGGCTTTCTAACCCGTCAATATTTATTAGAGATTGATTATCAATTAATTCTATGCCATCCTCAATTGTAATTAAGTTATCTAAACCCGACAAAGTAGTTAGTAATAGGTTTCCATAAATATGTAGGGGTCCTGAAGTGATGTTGTTTAAGCCCTGTAGCCCTGCTAAATCCGTTATTGCATCATCGAAAACAAGGTAAAGTGAACCCAGAGAATTTATGTTTTCCAAACCTGACAGACTAGTAAGAGAATTACAGGATTCAATGTAGAGTTCACCATAACAGGTCGTAAGGACGTTTATCCCATTTAAGTTGTTGATATTATTGCCAGATATTGATATATCCCCCTCAATTTCAGTACATCCTGGATAATTAGTCTGAAAGTTGTCTATCTGCTCTTGAGTAGTAAAACTAATTCCTTGAGGTAGACATGACTGAGAAAAAATGTAAGGCTGTATTATGATGGCAAAGCCTATGAATAAAATAAATTTCTTCATGATTATCTTGTTTTTGATGCCTGGTTAGCATTTTGCATAACGAGATTACAAACCCAACTCTGGAAGTTCACCATTTAATACCTTTTTTTTAAGCTCTGTTTACATAATACCCTACCCATTTTCAGTCGTTTAAAATGATTCAAATCAACTCTTTTTTTCATTATAAATGGACTATCGGATGTTTGGTGGGGTAAATATAGGAATAAATTTTATTGGTTTGATTTTCATTGCAAGTTCCTGAAAAGTCTTATTCATGTTACTCTTAGTAAAAAAGCCCGGCAGGCCTGTAAGCGGGATTCTGTTTCGGTGGCAGCTTACACCGTTCACCGACTTCCATCATTTATCTCGACCTGATGTCACCATCAGGCTCCAGCAATCTACCCTCCGACCTCGGGCGAGCAGCCCTTATTCTGCACAAGGCAAAAATGTCGGTGTATTTGATCTTGCAACCCCTGAGGTTTACCCCCGATGGCTGTCGCCAACCACCGGCGTGGGCTCTTACCCCGCGTTTTCACCCTTACCAGCCTATGGCTGGCGGTTATTTTCTGTGGCACTGGCTGTACGTGTCCTACGACACGCCCTTCCCGTTAGGAAGCAAGGTGCTCTTTGTTGTCCCGACTTTCCTTCCGTGGCTTAAAACCACGAACGATGGAACAACCTGCCGAACTTTGGCAAAGGTAAAAAAAACACTACTTTTGTCAAAAAAAAGTTATGATACAAGTTGCTGGCTGGATAGGTGGGCCCGAAATAATCATCATTTTAATAGTGGTTGTATTGCTTTTCGGAGGAAAAAAAATTCCTGAACTCGCAAAAGGACTTGGAAAAGGAATACGCGAATTTAAAGATGCCACCGAAAACAGTGGAATCGCCGATGACCTCAAAGACATCGCTTCTGAAATGAAAGATGTAAAATCATCTGTCGACAAGATGAGTCCAAAGAAATTTGTCGAAAACAACAACCCGCTCAAGACGAAAAAATAACGTCTGCCCCACTAAATTGCTCATTAACCAACTCACTGTTTGAAAGATCTCACTACCGGAAAAGAAGGCAGACGCATACTCAACTTTGCAATCCCCATGCTGCTCGGCAATGTACTACAACAGATGTACAATGTGGTCGACAGCATTATCATTGGTAAGGTGTTGGGTAAAGAAGCACTGGCTGCCGTCGGAGCCAATTTTCCACTTATTTTCGCCCTAATTTCTTTTGTAGTGGGCATTGCTATTGGGGCTACCGTCATTATTGCGCAGTTTTACGGGGCCAAACAGATGGACAAGGTAAAACGAACGGTGGACACCTTGTACATTTTTATGTTTTTCGCCTCTATTTTTCTTACGGTTGTGGGGATTACCTTCAGCAAAGGGATTTTCAGGATGATCGACCTGCCGGAGGAAGTCATTCCACTGGCGGTGTCCTACTTAAAGATTTACGCCATCGGTTTTGTTTTCTTTTTTGGATTTCAGGGTACAAGTGCCATATTGAGGGGATTGGGCGATTCGAAAACACCGCTTTATTTCATGGTGGTGTCCACCATCATCAACATTGCACTCGACTTACTGTTTGTGGTAGCGTTTGGATGGGGAATCGAAGGAGTGGCGGCAGCCACAGTTATCGCTCAGGCAGGTGCCTTTTTCAGCATCGTCTGGTACCTGAACAAATACCACAAGTTCCTCGATTTTTCTCCCCTAAAGATGAAATTCGACAGGGATATTTTCAAAAAGAGCCTACAGATCGGACTTCCTTCCGGTTTTCAGCAAACAGCCGTCGCCATTGGATTTCTGGCCCTCTACCGCATCGTAAATACCTTTGGCACACCTACAGTAGCCGCTTATAGTGTGGCCACCCGTATCGATTCGTTTGCAACCCTACCGGCCATGGCTTTTTCAGCAGCACTTTCCACTTTCGTGGGACAGAATATCGGTGCAAACAAATTCGAACGCATCGGAAAGGGGCTGAATGCCACGCTATTGATGATCTCTGTGATTGCTATTACAGTGAGTGCAAGTGCGGTAATTTTTGCAGAACCCCTGATGAGGCTGTTTACCAACAAAGAGGATTTCGAGGTGGTAACCATCGGCGTGAAGTACCTGCGAATTGTAAGTCCGTTTTATGTGGTGTTCTCATTGATGTTTATATTTAACGGAGTACTTCGGGGAGCCGGCGATACCCTGTTCCCCATGTTTATCACTATTTTGGCCCTATGGATTATCCGGTTGCCACTCTCCTATTTGCTTTCGCTGAAGTTCGATGCCATCGGTATCTGGTGGGGAATCCCCATCGCCTGGGCTTTTGGTGTAATCGCTTCCTCGTTGTATTACAAAACTGGAAATTGGAAAAAGAAAGCCGTGGTTAAGCACGACATTCCCGCTAATTAGTTAGCTTTGCGTTTTCATCAAACCAAAAAAACGATGAAACGGAAACCCGCATTTTCTTTTTCTAAAAGGTTGAAAAGCTTTCAGTATGCCGGAAAAGGCATTTGGAGAGCCGTTAAAACCCAGCACAACTTATGGATTCATCTATTTGTTGCAGCGCTGGTTATAGTTGCCGGAATTCAATTTCACATCAGCCGTTTAGATTGGATGGTGGTGACCATCGCCATTGGTGGTGTGCTTTCAGCCGAAATGTTTAATACAGCCATTGAATTTATTGTTGACCTGGTTTCGCCCGAGCATCATCGGCTGGCTGCCGCAGCCAAAGATATATCGGCCGGAGCCGTCCTTATTTTTGCCATCGTATCGGTCATCATCGGACTCATGGTTTTTTTACCCTATCTATCAAATTATCTATGAAATTAATTGCAGACAGTGGCTCCACCAAAACAAGTTGGGCTTTAATCGACAAACAAAACAAAGTACATCATTTTAGTACCCGGGGACACAACCCTTATTACTATAGCGATCAGGAATTGAGCGAAATCCTGCAAAAAGAACTGCTGCCCAACATCAGCGAACCAACCAAAATAACCGAGATCTTTTTTTACGGCTCAGGATGTTCGTCCCAAACCAATTGCAACCGGGTAGAAGATGCTTTGCAACCACTTTTTATCCATGCAGTCATTCAGGTTCACCACGATTTATATGGAGCGGCTTTGTCGCTGCTTCAGCATGAGAGTGGTATTGCCTGCATTCTGGGAACCGGCTCCAACTCATGCGAATGGGATGGACACCAGATAACCGCAAATGTACCCTCGCTGGGTTTTATGCTGGCCGACGAAGGCAGCGGAACTACCATCGGAAAGAATCTTTTAAAAGGTCTGCTAAAAGGTGAAGCCGACACCGAAATTACCACGGCTTTTTATAATCATCACAACCTGACCTTTGAAAAAACACTCGATTTGATCTACAAACAACCAGAGCCCAACCGATTTATGGCCTCGCTAACACGATTTGCCTTAAAACACATCGAAAATGCCTGGTGCCGGAAGGTAGTAAAACAATCCCTGGATGATTTTATCACACTAAATGTAAAACTGTATGAAGGACATCCTTATATGCCTGTAGCCTTCACGGGATCAATCGCTTATCACTTTAAGGAAGTACTTCAGGAAGTCTGCGATGAACATGGACTTACCTTGGGGTTGGTGCTGAAAGATCCAATCGAAGGACTGGTGAACTATCATCAACACGGAAACACCTACAACTCAAAATGATAACCTATAGAAACATTCACAGGTAAGGGTTCTGAGAAATTTTCAATGCGGCTGTCGTGCTTAACCACCTCCACCTCGTTATCATATTCCGATGCCCTTACGGGATAGAGCAGAGCCACATTCAATCCACCTGTCTTTTTCTTGCCAAAACGTATCTCCATTCCGGCACCAAAGGATGCTCCTTTGAAAATCTGGTTGTATTCCGATGCGCCAATCACCATGATGGCGGCATTGGTACCATACATCCCGGTAAGGTACACCCTGAAATGTTTTTCTGTAATTTTTGGCATGATGTAGGCTTTGGCGCCCAACTCCCATCCTGCCCCAACCAGGTAATATCCACCACCGGCAAAGATGCCCAGGTGCGAAATGGGTAAGTATTCTACCTGTGCGCCCAGGAAACCGCCGTATTCAAGTCCCATTCCAAGACCGATATCTACCTGTTGTCTGTCGGGACCTACGCTTTTTTTGTTAATGGTTTGATACTGAAATCCCTGTTGCGAATAGGCTTGTCCAATGAACAGAACCAGCATGAACAATAAAATGGACTTTTTCATTTGTTAATTTGTTTAGTTTATTAATATGATTCAGGCACCATGGCGTGCCGGTTGTTAATTCGATCTGTCACTTTCTTCGGGTTGATTTCTGGCAAAAAGGAAATAAAATCGAGTGAAGGTGTTCCATCTCAGTGGTGTTTTTCAGTGCACATGAAAGCTTATTCTTCCAGAATCTGACCCATCGTCCCCGAAACAATCATTATTTTAAAGGTTCGAGAGGGTTCGGTCAGAGAATCCCATTTGCGGGCATAATTTAAAATCAATTCAGCCTGACCATCAGCTATGGTCTGAAATTTAAATGTATATATGCCTCCTGTTCCGATTTTATCGTCGTTTACCTTGTAAGAAGGCTCGCCAAGCTGCTTAACAACGGTTTCATCGTAAGGCATGATGCGCCATGAATAACCTGTGGTAGGATTACCGGGCAATTGGATTTGAAAAACTTCATCAATGGACAAATTATAGGTTTTTCCATTGTCTGTCATCACAATGGGATCCATACACGAAACCATTCCCTGCAACAGCAGGAATACGAAAGACCATTTCAGGATGTTGGTTAGATTTTTCATGATTTTCAGGTTAAAAGAATTGACTAAAAAATTGTTGAAGTACGCCCGGAACCAAAATGATGGTTAATATCAACCCATAAATAGCACCAAAAAAATGTGCGTTGTGGCCAATGTTGTCCACGCCTTTTTTGCCCATGTAAGCAGAATAGATCAGATATACAATACCGAACACCCACGATGGCAACGGAAACGGGATGGGAAAGATAAAAATACTGCCGCCCGGATTGAGCAGGATGCTGGCAAAAACCACCGCCGAAACGGCTCCCGACGCGCCCACAGCATTGTAATAAGGATCGTCTTTGTATTTTCCAAAATCCCAAAGTGTGCTAAACAAGACTCCACCAACATACAACATCCCATAGTAAAGCAATCCTTTGGGACCAAAAGAAACAGCAAAACTCTTCTCCACAAACGATCCAAACGAATAGAGCACCCACATGTTGATCAACAGGTGTGCCCAACCGGCATGTACCAGGGCATAACTGAGAAACCTCCATCCCTCGTTGTGGCTTTTGATGAGGTAGGCATTAAATTTTAACCGGTTGAACAAATCAGCATTGCTGAATGCCACGAATGAAATGATTACCGTTACCGCAATGATGATGAATGTAAATATCATATGTACTATTTATTTTGCTCGGTTGGAGGAGTTTGTGTTTTGGTATGATCGATTTCGGAACCAAGCGCACTGTGGGGAATCAGATAAACAGCCATCATTCCGATTAAAGCAAGTATGGGCCACACTTTATTCTCTCTGTTTCTACGCAGCACGAACCAGGCAATGATCCACAAAATAAAGGATCCGATGGTTTTGTTATCAGTTAAGTCATGACCAAATGGCCATCCGGTCCAGTAGGCATCAAAGGCGTATTTCTGAACGATGGGACCTAACACCAATCCTCCCATAAAGAGCGTAATCACCACAACGCCTGTAAAGTACAGCGTGTCTTTCTTTCTTATAAACAACTCGAGACCCATTCTGATACCAAAAAGCACCGACAGGAACATGAAGAAAATATGGGGAGCCAGAATAAAAAGCGGTACATCACCGGTAAACCGGATGACAACCGGATCGCTATTCAGTGGATAGGCTTTTCCGTTATAAAACAAACGAACAAAGTACGAAATCTTACCGGCAGGTGGTTGATTGGGCAATACACCTACCAATTTGCCATCGCGCAGGGTCATAGGTGCGGTGCTCCACTCGTCGTAGCTTTTAAAACGTTTGTATTCAATTTCTCCCGTTGTGTTGTCCGGAACTTCAATTTCAACCAATGCATCCCGTTCGCCCATAAACGATCTGATTAACTTATACTTAATGATCTCACCGCTAATTTCCACCTTCCCTTTAACAGGATAGGTTGGTCCTGTTGCTTTTTGATAAATTACCAAACTTACTGTTACTATAATGGCTATTAGCCACAGAATTGCATTTTTCGTTGAATCACTCATCGACAATTGATTTATTTATTAGTATTTGGTATGATTTCAGTATTTTTTAATGCCTTGTAAAACAATTGATGGATATTGGTACGAATATCCATGTCCATTAGTTTGGTATTGTTGGCATCAGGATAAACCCGATTCGACAAAAATACATAAACCAATCCATTCTCCGGATCGGCCCAGGCATAGGTTCCGGTAAACCCGGAATGCCCGAAACTTCCGGGGGAAGCGTCCTTGCAATTGGCCATGTGATCCTTGTAAACAATCATGGGTTTGTCGAACCCGAGTCCGCGCCGGTTGCTGTCGGCAATAAAATGATAACCGGTAAAAAAGTCAAGCGTTTCTTTCCTAAAGAACCTTTGTTCGCCGTAAACACCACCGTTCATAAACATTTGCATCATCACGGCCACATCCAGTGCATCACCGAAAAGGCCTGCATTTCCCGAAACGCCACCCAACATGGCCGCTCCCTGGTCGTGAACATCTCCTACTAAAGGTTGCTTCCGAAAAGCCGTGTCGTTTTCGGTGGGAATGATAGAAAACATGTTAAAGTATTTTTCGGGATTAAATCTCAATCGCCTGATTTTCAACGGATGATACCACTGTTCGTAAACAAAATCATCAAACTGCATGTTGGTGATTTGTTCCGTCATTGATTTAAACAAGTAAAAAGCAAGATCCGAATAACTGTATTTTTTTTTGCGTAACGGAGAACCTAAGATGCTGTCGAGAAGCACATGCTCATAGCCTTTGCGGATATACAGGTTTTCGGCCACCCGGGTGGGAAAATCCTCGCTGATCGCCTGTTGATAGATGTCGGATCGCAACCCTGCCGAATTAAAAGTGCTTTTGTAAAAGGGAATCCAGTTTTTAAATCCGGCCTGATGCGCCAATGCTTCCATAAATTGTATACTGTCCTTGTTGGTTCCCTTCATCATCAACAAATAATCCGACATAAAACCGTGAATGTCGATCAAACTGTCGTCGGAAAGTTTCATGATGGCGGGAGTGGTGGCCAGGATCTTGGTGAGTGAAGCCAGATCGTACACATCGGTGTTCTGAACAGGGTTTCTGGCATCATAGGTATGATAACCAAAAGATTTGTGATAAAAGATGGCTCCATCTTTTGCCGCTAGTATCTGACATCCCGGAAAAGCTTTATTACGGATGCCGGTTTGGGCGATGGAATCGATTTTCTTTAGGTAAAATTCCCCAAGCAACAACTCTTCGGGAGAGGATTGGTACAACATCTGACCACCACGAACTATGCCCCACCCTTCGGCGTATCCATCGGCACTTACAGGTAAACGGCCCGTGAAGGCAGATGGCTCTATCAAATTGAGGGCTGATGCCCGCTGCATGGAAGGCTTTTCCTGATAAGAAATCAGGATATTTGAAAAACGATCAGGATGTTGAAAGAAATTTAAGGCATAGGGACTTGCAAAAATATCCAGCACCACCATATTTTGCTCTGCCAGGTTTTCAAGTATTGTCACCACTTCTTCAGTAATGCCATACCGACGAGAAGCCAGGATATTCGTGTTTAACACCCCCACCACCACCACAGGATATTTTTTGAGTTTTTTTACCAGCTCATTTCCGGCACGCGTGTTGGCATTGGGTGCCAGATGAAACACATCAAATCGTCCGGTATTAAGCAAGACTTCTTCAAATTCAGTGGGTTCTTCTGTTCCGGTGATCAGCAAAGCCATCTTTTTCACGGAAGCCAGCGGCAATGGAATTTCTTCCTTTACCAACGTAATGGCCTGTTGCATCATCTCGTCCGAGGTAGCTTGATAAAGAGGATTGCTTAAATCTGCCAGCAAATGGTCGGTTTCTATTTTTTGACCTTTCCAGGCTCCCAATTCATACTTGGCATGAAGGATTTTCAAACACGATTCTTCCACACGGTTCATCAGCAATGGATTCTCAACCAATGCCTTTTTAATCATTTCGATGGAGGCTGGCACGTCATCAGGAATGAGTAGGACATCGTTTCCCGCTTCCAGCGCTTTGAGCGAAACTTCGCCTACCTTGTAGTATTTGGTTACGCCTTTCATATCAAGTCCATCAGTAATAATAAGTCCTTGAAAAAATAGCGAGTCCTTAAGCCAGTCGGTGATAATTGGTTTTGATAGCGTTGCCGGGAGGTTTTTTGTTGAGTCCAGTGCCGGGACACTTAAATGTGCAATCATTACGGCCCCTACACCCCTGTTTACTAAATATGAAAAAGGATATAAATCATTGAATAACAACTCTTTTACAGGTGAATTAATTTCAGGCAGATCGGCATGTGAATCGATAAAGGTATTGCCGTGACCGGGAAAATGCTTGGCACAGGCCATGATACCACCATTTTGCATTCCACGCATATACATATCTGCATTTTTGGCTACAAGTGAAGGATTTTCACCAAACGATCGCATCCCTATAACGGGATTTAAAGGGTTGCTGTTTACATCCACCACTGGTGCAAAATTGATGTGAATGCCCATCCGCCGACATTGTTCGGCTACTTGTATTCCCATTTCATAAATCAGGTGGTTGTTTTTCATGGCACCAAGCGTCATCTGCAACGGATAATCCACGGCATCCGTCAGGCGCATGCCCAGTCCCCATTCGGCATCAATGGACACCAACAGAGGAGTTTTGGCCATCGCGTTCCAACGGTTGGTTTGCCGGGCCTGGCCCAACAAATCGCCTTTAAAGAATACAACCCCGCCAACATTGTATTGCTGGATCAACGAATCTACCTGGGCTAAATAGCCACCAGTAGGATAATTGGCACGAACAAAGAAAAGCTGACCTATTTTCTCATCAAGTGTCAACGAATGATAAACCGAATCCACCCAGTGGTGTTGCAGAACGAGCCCCGGATTCTTCACCTGCGCATGCAGTTGACTGAATGTCAAAGTCGCTATAAATAAGAATATCCATCCCGGAAATCGAATGTTCATTAATCACAGTTTTAAAGAATCGTGGACAAATTTACTTTTTTTTGAATAGGATTTTAAAAAAATCACCAAACTTCAACGCGTAAAATAGCTTACCTTTGCGGCTTTAAAAAACCAGCCAATAGGCTTAGATCGCTGTAAAACCAATAGTTAGCATGAGTAATATTGAAAATCTAAAAAAAACCGCGACCCAGGTGAGGCGCGACATAATCAGAATGGTGCACGCAGTTCAATCGGGTCATCCCGGTGGTTCTCTGGGATGTACCGATCTGCTCACAGCCCTGTTTTTTGAGGTGATGGATATCAATCCGGTTCCGTTTAACATGAGTGGCAAAGACGAAGATCTGCTGATCGTTTCCAACGGACATATTAGTCCTGTGTATTACAGTGTGATGGCCCGGCGGGGTTATTTTCCGGTGAGCGAATTGGCTACCTTTCGCAAACTCCATTCACGCCTTCAGGGACATCCGGCCACCATGGAAAATTTGCCCGGCGTGCGCGTGGCTACCGGTTCGCTCGGACAAGGTTTGTCCGTTGCCACGGGAATTGCCCTTTCTAAAAAGATGAACCAGGATACCCACAAGGTTTTTTGTTTGATGGGCGATGGTGAACTCGATGAAGGCCAGGTATGGGAAGCCGCCTTATATGGAGGAGCCCATCAGGTGAATAACCTGATTGCCATCGTCGATTACAACAAAAAACAAATCGATGGCATTACCGATGATGTATTGCCACTGGGTGATCTGAGGGCCAAATTTGAAGCTTTTGGCTGGAAAGTGACCGAAATGAACGGCAACAACATGGAAGAAGTGGTCAGCACCCTGAAAAAGGTAAAGGCGGCCGCGGGAGAAGGAAAACCAAACCTCATCCTGATGCATACCGAAATGGGAATGGGCGTAGATTTTATGGTGGGAAACTACAAATGGCATGGCACTGCTCCCAACGACCAACAAAAAGAATCGGCATTAAGCCAACTGGAAGAAACCATCGGAGATTATTAATGAATTATAATCATTGTTCAATATTATTGCAAAACGCCTGTAAAGTCGTGCGCCGGTACAGCATACTGTTGTTGTTATTGGTTGCAGTGCAAACATTTGGACAATATTCACAAAAACACGCTGTCGAAAACAAAACCCGGATTTTATTTCTACTCGATGCCTCTCAAAGCATGTATGGCGTTTGGCATGGAGAACGAAAATATCAGGTAGCCAGACAGATACTGGACGAAGTACTCGATTCGCTTAAGCAGAAACCCAATGTTCAGGTGGCACTGCGGGTTTATGGTCATTTAAAACCATTTCCACCACAGGATTGTAACGACACCCGTCTGGAAGTACCTTTTGGGGACGGTAGTTTTGATAGGATAAAAAAGGCATTACTGGATATAAAGCCAAAAGGCACCTCCCCCATTGCCATGGCTCTCGATCGCACCGAAAACGATTTTCCGCCTTGTTCAGGTTGCCGAAACATCGTTATTCTGATTACTGATGGACTGGAAGAATGCGGCGGTGACATTTGCGAAGTGAGTGCACGGTTGCAGCAAAAAAATATCTTCCTGAAACCATACATCATCGGGATGGGCCAAAACATGGAAAGCAGTTACGACTGTGCCGGCACTTATTTCAACGCCGAAAACAAAGCAGAATTTGCCCGTGCGATAAATGTGGTTATTTCTAAAGCACTCAACAAAACCAGTCTCCAGGTCAACCTGCTGGATATTTCGGGCCGGCCTACCGAAACCAATGTAAACATGACGTTTATCGATTCGAAAACCGGTAAGGTGGAAGAGAATTACATCCATACCCTGAATGCCAGCGGCGTTCCCGACACCATGGTTATCGATCCTGAAATCACCTGGCAAATACTTGTAAATACACTCCCTCCGGTAACGATCGATGGGGTAAAACTCACCAAAGGGCAACACAACATTACCTCGGTAAGTTGTCCGCGTGGCGACCTGATGGTGAGTTTAAAAAACAATACCCAATCGAATGTAAATCCGGCTACCCTGGTTTATACCGCAGGCAGTGGCGAATTGCTAAACCACCAGTATACCAATCAGCAGGTGCGCTATCTGCAAGGCACGTATGACCTTGAAATTTTAACCTTGCCTGTTTCCCATCTCCGGGATGTAAAAATCAACGCCGGTGAAACTACCCGCATCACGTTGGAAAATCCGGGAATATTAAGCATTCAAAAAAATATAAAAGGCTACGGCAGCCTCTATCGCCTGGATGAAACAGGAGCGCAACATTGGGTGATAGATTTGAACAGCGAATCTGCCTATGGTGAATCGTTTTATCTGCAACCGGGTGCCTATCGCTTGGTTTTTCGTTCTCGGTTTTCATCTCAATCGCTGCAAAGCAAAACCATTAATTTTGATATTAACACATTAAAAACCACCAGAATAAATCTTTAATTCATGAATAGTTACGAAGTAATCGACTACAGAGACACCCGCTCAGGTTTTGGTGAGGGGCTAAAAGAACTGGGACGTAAAAACCCTTCCGTGGTAGCACTTGTTGCCGACCTGACCGGATCGTTGAAAATGGAGGCCTTTGCGGCCGAAAACCCCGAACGGTTTTACCAGATGGGCATCTCCGAAGCCAATATGATAGGTGTGGCTGCCGGATTGGCCGTCGGAGGATTTATTCCCTACACAGGCACTTTCGCCAACTTTAGTACGGGCCGCGTCTACGATCAAATCAGACAATCTGTAGCTTACTCAGGCAAGAATGTAAAAATTTGCGCTTCACATGCCGGCGTTACCCTTGGCGAAGACGGAGCCACCCATCAAATTCTGGAGGACATCGGTTTGATGAAAATGCTTCCGGGCATGACGGTGATCAATCCATGCGATTTCAACCAGACTAAACAGGCTACCATGGCCATCGCCGACTATTCAGGACCTGTATACCTGCGCTTTGGACGCCCTAAAGTAGCTAATTATATTCCCGCCGACAGCGAGTTTATCATTGGCAAAGGTATCCTGATGACAGAAGGTACTGACGTAACCATCGTGGCTACCGGTCACCTGGTGTGGAAATCTCTTGAGGCCGCTAAAGAGCTTTTAAAATCGGGAATAAAAGCAGAAGTCATTAACATTCATACCATTAAACCACTCGATACCGAGCTATTACTGAACTCTATCAGAAAAACAGGTTGTGTGGTTACCGCCGAAGAACACATGAAGAATGGTGGTCTGGGCGACAGTGTGGCGCAAATGCTGGCTTTTAACTTCCCCGCCCCCATGGAATACGTGGCAGTGAACGATCAGTTTGGCCAAAGTGGAACTCCTGATGAACTCATCGACGTATATGGTCTGAATACAGAGAACATTGTGGCGGCAGTTACTAAAGTCATCACACGAAAATAATCACCCGCCAAAATTTTAACAATTTACCTGACTAAAAATTTGTATTTTCGTTGGTCATGCAAAAACGCAACTGGTGTGGTGAACATTCGATTTTACATTATTTTAATTCTCTGGATGGCAGTTATTCTGAATAGCAATGACTGCCATTCGCAAACATGCCATACCCTCAGCATACAACCACCGGCCTATCTTTTGCTGCGCGATACCTCCATTCATGTGTTGCACGATACCACCATAACCGTTTGCGAACAATACATCCTACTAACTGAAAGTAATGGTTATACCTTTTACGACAAACTCCTTTCGGCTTCCGACAAGCACTTGTTTTTAAAAGACGTCTACCGAATGGTGCTATCGGGACCGCCACCCGATACCGCTTTGCAGAAAATGAAGCTCATCCAGGCTCAGGATGTGTACAAACCTTATGCAGGAAAACCCATCAGTAAAATCCGCATCCAGGTGTTAAAGCCCTTTGGGCCTGTAGTTGCCGACACCAACCGGCCCATCGTTACAGATTTGGAACGGGGGTTGAATAGTACTCATTTCAACACCCGCGAGTGGATTATTCGCGATAAATTGCTTTTCAGCGAAAATGATAAGGTCGACCCGATGATCATGGTCGAAAACACCCGAATGCTCACCAATTTAAGCTACCTACAGGACGCCTCCATCACGGTGATGCCTTCGCAGGGCGACTCAGTGGAAGTACTGGTGCTGGTGAAAGACAAATTTCCCTGGTTGATTATACCTAGAATAAACAGTCCGAGCTATATTCAACTATACGCCAAACAAGCCAATATTGTGGGTCTTGGTCAAGGTCTAGGACTGGAAACCACCTATCAGACCAGCAGTCAGCCCAAAATATACATGTCGCAGATAAATTATACTGTTGACAATGTTTATAAACTCATCAGTGGTGATTTTAACTATCAGGTGGCCAATAATAACCAGTTGATCCAACTGCGCTTCGACCGGCAACTGATACCCGCGAAGGTACATTGGGGAGGTGGAATTGAAATCTCACAAACCGCCCAAAACATCATTACCGACCCCACCCATCAGGACAAAAGTTTGTACTACTTTAAATACATGTACTACGATGTGTGGATGTCGCATTTGTTTACTTTAAACAAATTTGTTTCCGCTAAGAACGCCGGAAAAGTTTTTGTGATTCCTGGAATCAGGTTCAATAAAACCAACTATAGTGAACATCCTCTGGTAAACATTGATACCAACAGTCAGTTTTACAATTACGATTTCATCCTTGGAAATCTGGTGTTGGCCAGGCAAGACTACTACCGGACCAATTACCTTACCAACTTTGGTAAAGCCGAATACCTTCCTTTTGGATTTAATACTAGCATTACCGCAGGCTATTCATGGACCGAATTTATGAATAAACCCTATCTGGGACTGGGCTTTGCCCTCACCACTCACATCAATGATTTCGGTTTTCTTCTAGGCAGGCTGGATGTGGGCAGTCATTTTGTTGGTAATCTGCAACAAGGAGCCCTGAAAGCAAACCTGCTGTTTTTATCTGATCTGCATGAAACCGCCAACAACAAATACCGCTTTAAATCGGAGTTTGGGTTCACTACAGGCATCAACAGGTTCACCAACGATTTACTTTATCTGGGCGATCAATATGGGATTATCGGCTTAAGTAAAGAAACTTTCTACGGGCAACAACGGATATTTGCGGAAGCGTCCATCATCGATTATACTTCAATGTATTTCGCCGGATTCCGTGTGGCACTCATCGGATTTGTAAGTGCAGGCACTCTGGGGCCAGAGGACATCAAAATATTCAACCGGCAACTGATTTCAAGTTTTGGTGGCGGTGTATATATTCAGAATGATTTCCTGGCATTTAGTTCGCTGGAGTTTAAAATGGCCTACTTTCCGTATACACCTCAGGGAGTTTCGCATTTCGGGTTTACCTTTTCGTCGGAGAACCTGCTAAACAGAATTAATTTCCTTTTTACAAAACCACAACAAGTGGTGTATCAATAGTTTGATCATGTAACAGTTTTTTTTCCTGAGAGTCGCTGTTCAGCCACCTGTGTATAAAAAAAGCATCAGGTGGAAACCCGATGCTTTTCAATTTTTTAAAAATGGATACTCTTACCCTTTATAAAAAGGTGTCTTCGTAATTACCGCTTTTGCAGCCTTGTTGCGGATTTGAATGTAAATCTCAGAGCCTTCCTTCCAATAAGGTTTGGTTACATAGGCCATACCGATTCCCTGTTTTAGCATGGGCGACATAGTTCCGGAGGTGACATGGCCAACCACATTTCCTTCTGCATCAACCACTTCGTAATGGTGACGAGGGATGGCGCGGTCTTCCATCACAAACCCTTTCAGGCGGTATTCCACTCCATTGTCCTTTTGCGACTCAAACAGAGGTCTGTCGATAAAATCGTTACCATCCACAAACTTGGTAATCCAACCCAGTCCGGCTGAAATGGGCGATGTAGTATCGTCGATGTCGTTGCCATACAGGCAAAAACCTGCTTCCAGGCGTAATGTATCACGCGCACCCAATCCGATAGGTTTGATACCCAAAGGTTCGCCGGCTTTTAATACAGCCTGATAAATTTTTTCGGCATCCTTATTTTTCATGTAAATTTCGCAACCACCTGATCCTGTGTAACCTGTGGTTGAAAAAATAATATCCTTTACTCCGGCAAATTCGACCACATTAAAAGTGTAATACTCCATATCCACAACGGATGTTTCGGTGAGCGGCTGCATCGCTTTCAACGCAAGTGGTCCCTGAACAGCAATTTGAGAGAAATCATCGCTTACATTCGTAAGTGTGGCTCCCATGGTGTTATGTTTGCTCACATGGGCAAAGTCTTTGTCGATATTGGAGGCGTTTACCACAAGCAGATATTTTTCTGCATTAAATCGATACACCAGCAAGTCGTCCACAATACCGCCTTTTCCATTTGGGAAGCAACTGTATTGTACTTTTCCATCCCGGAGAACGGCCACATCATTGGTGGTTACTTTCTGAACCAATTCAAAAGCCTTGGGGCCTTCCACCCAAAACTCACCCATATGCGACACATCAAAAACACCAAGTTTTTCTCTCACTATTTCGTGCTCCGCGTTGATTCCTTCAAACTGAACCGGCATGTCGAATCCTACGAACTCAACCATTTTCGCACCCATCTCACGGTGCATCGCATTTAAAGCTGTTTTTTGCATGATCTGATTTTTTAATGGCGCAAAATTAGTGTTTTGAATCAAATCATTTACAACTATACTGTGAAAACATTCACAAAAAAACTACATTCTTTCTTTCCTGTTTTCACACCAACGCATAAATATTGGTAACGTTTGCATCGGGCAGAAACGGTTCCTGAGTGTAATGGCCCGTAACAGGTGCTTAAATATCCGGTAAAGCCGATTGAATCCGGGATGACAATGCTTCTAAATGCGTATTTTTGCTTAAAAAAAAGATGCCAAACATAAAACGAATTGCGCTGGTAGCTCACGACAACCGGAAAGCCGACTTAATTGAATGGATAAAATTCAACAAAGGAAACCTGATCAAACATGATTTATTCTGTACGGGAACCACAGGGATTATGGTGGAGAAAGCCATTGGCGACGAAAGCAAGGTAACACTTCTGAAATCAGGGCCATTGGGTGGCGACCAACAACTGGGTTCGTTGATTGCTGAAGAAAAAATCGATTTTCTGATCTTTTTCTGGGATCCTATGTCGTCGCACCCTCATGATGTAGATGTAAAAGCCTTGCTCCGATTGTCTGTACTCTACAACATTCCCACCGCCTGTAATCGGTCGACGGCCGATTTTATCATCAGTTCAACACTTTACAACAGCGATTATAAACGAACCTTAAAAGATTACACACCCTATTTAAACCGTCAAGTGTAGGAATTTAAACTAAAATCGAAAATATTTATTCTGAGTTGTATTTCATGCCGAACATTTATACTTTTACTGCCAGATAATTAAATCACCAATGGTGATTATTTGTGATCAGGAAAAAGTAAAACCAAATACGATGAAAAAACAACTTATTTTTTTAGTAACCCTTAGTTTCATGATGACCACTGCTTGTATGCAAAATAAACAGCACGCCAAATTAAAATACCCCGTTGCAAAAAAAGTGGATACTGTTGATACCTATTTTACACATCAGGTGGCCGATCCTTTCCGGTGGCTCGAAGACGATAATTCAGCCGAGACTGCAGAATGGGTGGCCGAAGAAAATGCCATCACCAATGAATATTTAGGTAAAATACCCTTCAGAGAGCAATTAAGGAAAAGGTTAACCGATATTTGGAATTATCCAAAATATGGCGTCCCGTTTAAAAAGGGTGACCACTATTTTTTCTTTAAGAATGATGGAATCCAGAATCAAAGTGTACTGTATATTCAGGATACTCCAGAGAGCGAACCAACCGTACTTCTCGACCCGAATAGTCTTTCGGAAGATGGAACAGTTGCGCTGGCTTCCATGGGAATCAGCAAAGACGGAAAATTCCTCGCTTACAGTATTGCACGGGGTGGATCCGACTGGAACGAAATCTTTGTACTCAACATCGAAAACCGCGAAGTACTGCCCGACCATATTAACTGGGTGAAGTTCTCGGGTGTTTCCTGGAAAGACAATGGTTTTTTCTATTCCGGCTACAATAAGCCTGAGGAGGGTGAAGAATTGAAGGGCCAGAATCGGTTTCACAAAGTGTATTATCATCACTTGAATACCGACCAAAAAGATGACCAGTTGATCTACGAGGATAAAAATGAGCCCTTGAGGACCTATGCTGCATACACCACCGATGATGAGGCTTTTTTAATGATTAGTGAATCGGAAAGCACCAGCGGAAACAGCCTCTATGCTTCAAAAATAAATACCTTAAAGGATATTAGTTTTGTAAAAATCGCCAATGGTTTCGACAATGATTATCAGGTAATCGATCATATTGGCGATCAGCTGATTCTCATCACCAACTATGAGGCTCCAAAACAAAAACTGGTGCTTACTGATTACAGAAACAGCGATCCGGAAAAATGGGAAGTACTCATTCCCGAAAAGGGACAGGTACTCGAAGGGGCCAGCCTGGTGAGTGATGTGCTTTTCACACAATATCTCGAAGATGCCAGCAGCAAGGCCTACTTTTACACACTAAAAGGTGAGCTGATCAGAGAATTGGAACTGCCAACGCTGGGTGCATTAGGTGGTTTTAGCGGTGAAAAGGGAAATCCGACAGCCTTTTATGGCTTTTCATCATTTACTATTCCATCAAGTGTTTACGAATACGATATCATAAGCGGGAAATCGACCCTGATACACGCTTCCGAAGTAGATTTTGATGCCAGCCTATACCAGACAGAGCAGGTTTTCTTTGCCAGCAAGGATGGAACCAAAATCCCCATGTTTATTGTTCACAAAAAAAACCTGAACATGAACAACGACAATCCTACCATGATGTATGGTTATGGAGGATTTAACATCAGCCTCACTCCCGGCTTCAGTGTGAGCAGAGCGACCTTCCTCGAGCAAGGAGGTGTTTTTGTGATGGTGAACCTCCGTGGAGGTGGCGAATATGGTGAAGCCTGGCACAAACAAGGCACCCTGATGAACAAGCAAAATGTTTTCGATGATTTTATCGCTGCCGCCAGATATCTGATCAACAACAAATATACTTCTTCCGAAAAACTGGCCATACTGGGCGGGTCGAACGGCGGATTGTTAGTAGGTGCCTGTATGACACAGGAACCTGAGCTTTTTAAAGTGGCCATCCCCATCGTAGGTGTGATGGACATGCTCCGATACCAGGACTTTACAATTGGATGGGCCTGGGCATCAGATTACGGGCGCAGCGACGATAGCGAGGAAATGTTTAATTATTTATACAGCTATTCACCCTTGCATAACATTAAGGATGGTGTAAACTACCCTGCCACACTGGCCATCACCGCCGATCACGACGACCGTGTGGTGCCGGCTCACACGTTTAAATTTATGGCTACACTTCAAGAAAAGGACGGTGGCAAAAACCCGGTGCTGGTGCGTATTGAAACCAAAGCAGGACACGGTGCCGGCAAGCCAACGTCCAAACAAATCGACGAAGCTGCGGATATGTATAGCTTTATTATGTTCAACCTCGGAATGCACCCGGAATATGAATAATTTAACAATTTCTTAATATTTAAACCTGTGGATGAGCAAGTGAATTCAATACTCTTGCAAATCAGATTGAAGCCTTAAAATATGGAAACATTCTATTTGTTCATTGTTATTTTGCTCTTTATTCTTGCAGCATCCGATTTGGTTGTGGGTGTAAGTAATGATGCAGTAAACTTTCTGAATTCAGCCATCGGATCGAAGGTTGCTCCCTTTAAAATAATCATGCTTGTTGCAGGATTGGGAGTTTTGGCAGGAAGTGTATTTTCGTCCGGAATGATGGAAGTCGCCCGAAAGGGAATCTTTAATCCGGGAGAGTTTTACTTCTCCGAGATCATGTTGATCTTCCTGGCGGTCATGGTGACCGATGTTATTTTACTCGACACCTTTAATACCATCGGATTACCCACCTCAACCACGGTATCCATTGTTTTTGAATTACTTGGTGCCGCTGTAGGGATGGCTACCATCAAGCTGATGATGGATGATAACATTACCAGTATCAGTCAGTTTATTAACTCTTCCAAGGCCCTGGCCATTATTTCGGGGATTCTGGTATCGGTGGTCGTTGCGTTTACGGTGGGGGCTGTGATACAGTACTTTGCCAGGATCGCTTTTTCGTTTAACTACGAAAAAAGGATGAAATATCTTGGTTCCATCTGGGGAGGGCTTTCCTTTACCGCCTTGACCTATTTTATTCTGATTAAGGGAGTTAAGGGAGCAAGTTTCCTTTCGGAAGCCACCATCGATTCGTTTCAGAACAACACCCTGATGATTATGGTTGTCAGCTTTGTGGGATGGACCATCCTGCTGCAACTGCTCCATATGCTGTTTAAATTTAATATCCTCAAAGTGATTGTGCTGGTAGGAACTTTCTCGCTGGCCATGGCTTTTGCAGGAAACGACCTGGTAAATTTCATTGGGGTACCGCTGGCAGGTTTTAGTTCATGGCAAATTTTCAATGCATCGGAAGGAGGCATTGCCAACGACTTCCTCATGACCAGCCTTGCCGGAAAAGTACACACACCGATCGTGTTCCTGATAGGCGCCGGTATAATTATGGTGATTACCCTGTTCACTTCCCGCAAAGCCAGAAGCGTTGTAAAAACTTCGCTGGATCTAAGCCGTCAGGAAGAGGGCGACGAACGGTTTAAACCAAGCTGGTTTTCAAAAGCTGTGGTAAGATCGTCGATGAATTTTAATAAAAGTGTACGCAAGGTGTTGCCGGATTCGTTCGTGAATTCCATTGAAAAACAGTTTACTCCACTGCCAAAATCCAAAGTTAAAGTAGTGGACCCACCTGCTTTCGACCTGATCAGAGCATCGGTAAACCTAACGGTGGCCAGTATCCTGATCGCCATGGGTACTTCATTAAAACTGCCCCTTTCAACTACCTATGTCACTTTTATGGTGGCCATGGGAACCTCGCTTTCCGACAAGGCCTGGGACAGAGAAAGTGCTGTTTACAGAATTTCAGGAGTACTCACAGTGATTGGTGGCTGGTTTCTCACTGCCTTCTCTGCTTTTACGCTTGCGCTGATCATGGTATATCTGTTCTATTTTGGCCAGATATATGCCATCGTGATTATGTCGGCATTCGTTATTTACCTCATTTATAAATCACACCGCTACCACAGCAAAACAGAAGAAACTGCCGTTGAAGACACCAAAGAAATACATGGGTTAACCGACGAAAATATTGGTGATAAAACAGTGAAAACGGTAATTAAGAACCTGAAGAAGATCAACAATGCTGCCAGTGGTATATTTACTGGCATTGAATTGGAAGACCGTAAACAGCTCAGGAAAATCCAAAAAGACCTGGACGCTACTACTGCGAAAACCAAATATCTAAAGGATCACATCAACGTGATAGTGGATAAACTCAAAAAAGATTCTACCGATACAGCTTATTATTTTGTACAGGTACTCGATTACATGCGCGAAATGCTTCATGCCATTTCGTATATTAACCGACCTGCCATCGAACACATCGATAATAACCACAAGCCTTTCGACGAGGTACAAATTGCGGAGTTGAAACAACTCAATAATCTGATTTCCAGATTCCTGAATTTAATTATTCAAAGCATTGAATTAAGAGATTACAGCAAACAGGAAGAAATCCAGACCCTGATGAACCAATTTCTGCATCTGGCCGAAAAATGCAACAAAAACCAGATTAACCGCATTAAATCAGCCACTTCGGGAACCAAAAACAGCATTCTATTCCTGAACATCCTGAACGAAAGTAAACATCTGGTGTTGATGGGATTCAACCTGTTTAAATCACAACGCGATTTTGTAACTCTCAATAAGAAATAAAGTCAACCATCAAAACAAAAGGCCGCCCTGAAAGGCGGCCTTTTTTATTGCTTCACACCCATGAGAAACCTGGGTTTGTTGTTTAAATCGCTTTTTAACTGAACATCCCGATATCCATAAGTCAACATCAGTTTTACCATTTCTTCACCCATCGACTCGTTGATTTCAAAATAAATCCGGCCACCACTGTTCAGTAACAACCTGGCCTGCTTCAGAATGGCTTCATAACACATCAGCGGTGCATCGTTGGTAACAAACAAGGCGATATGCGGCTCATATTCCAGCACATTGGGTTTCATCAGGGTTTTTTCGGTATCCAGCACATAGGGCGGGTTGCTGATAATCACATCCATGGATTCTAATCCAACAATCTGTTCCTGAAACATATCTGCCTTAAAAAAATTCACATCCAGATCATTCAAGAGGGCATTTTCACGGGCAATGGCCAGGGCGGCCTCACTTTGATCGTAACCCCGAACCCTGGAATGAGGTAATTCATTTTTTATTGACAGGGCAATACAACCGCTTCCTGTACCAATATCCAGGATATGCAGGTTTTGAG
The DNA here is from genome assembly GCA_030690365.1 of Bacteroidales bacterium. GTDB lineage: Bacteria > Bacteroidota > Bacteroidia > Bacteroidales > F082 > UBA6244. Next base: position 66,816 of record JAUYGX010000111.1, read on the forward strand.
ACGTCTCTTTCTTTAAAACCCAATCCACCAACTCTTCAGTTTCGGGCCTCGGAATTAATACCGCAGGTGTTACCTTTAACACGATATTCAAAAAAGAAACCTCTCCAATAATGTACTGAACAGGAGTATGTTTTTTAAGCTCTTTTACAGCAAAATGGAGTTTTAACATTTCCGATTCCGTCAATCTTTGATCCGGATAAAGGGCCAACCGGGTTCGTGAAACATTAAAAAAGGCCTCTGTCAGCCAAAAAACCAGCTGACTTGCTTCCTCCTTATTATATACAGGTACCAGATCAACAATATAATCATGGACCATTTCTTTTAACAGGTTGCTCTTGAAAAACATTTTGCAAAGGACTGAAATTTACTTCAATCTTGAGCAAAATCACCTAAATTCGCCCAAAATTGAAATAACACCATGATGATGGGAGCAAAAATTATCCTTCTCCACGGACAGCGAAATGAGGGTAAGACAACCAAACTGTGGAATCTCTTCACCGAATTATCGCCTATTCGCCCTGATACCACTGGATTTATCGCTCCCGGTATCTGGGATCAGGATCAGAAAACGGGTTACAATCTGTTGGATTTATCCAGCAGGACTCTACATCCTCTGGCCACCAGAACACTTGTGCCAAATAGTTTTGCATGTGGAAATTTCTATTTCTTTCAGGATACCGTTGATTACGGAAATCGGCTGGTAAAAAAGTCGATGGAGTTAAACTCACCTGTCGTTATTGTGGATGAGATCGGCCGGTTTGAACTGGAAGGTAAGATTTGGCACAACGCCTTTCAATTGTTGTGCCATGCTGAAAATTTGACCTTGATTGCAGGAGTCAGAACCTCGTTTTTAGAGGCGGTAAAGGAAAAATTCTGCCTAAAAAGTACCATCGATTTTTCATTGTCTATAAACAATGAAACCATCATTCATGAGCTACTGACGCTACCTGGCAGAGATATTTAAAGTACTAAATAAAGGATAATTGATTCCAAAACCAACAGCTTTGAGTGTTGAATTGAAAATTATCCTAATTTTACGGTAAATTAATGTACAATATCCATCATTACAAACGGGGATTTTATGAAAATTAAAGGTATCAAAGTGAACAAAACCACTCTTCGAACCAAACTTCTTGTATATATTTTAACACCAACTATCCTGATTTTTACCGCCACACTTGTTTATATTGTGTTGAACACCAAAATCATGGCAGTTGATAATGCCCGAAGTTATGTGGATGCCACTACCCGTGAGTCTGCTAATATCGTCCAGGGCAAGTTTAACAGCTACATGGCTTTATTGCGTACTGTTGCAGCCGCTTACCAAAGCTATCCGGAGGCAAGTAAAGAACAACGTAAAAAGGTTTACGACCCCATCTTAAAGGATGTGCTACTCGAAAACCCCCAGTTTATCTCCGTTTGGTCCAATTGGGAGCTGAGTGCCCTTGACAAGGATTATCCCCATGAAAATGGAAGACAACGGATAAATACCATTAACGATGGCGGCATCAGGGTGATTGAAGAATACCTGGAGACAGACGGCGTACCAACAGAGGGATTGTATTATCAGCTAAAGGCAAATCCAAGGGAGTTTATGTCGGAGCCCTATTACTTTGCCTATAAAGGCAAGGAAAATGTACAAATCCTGGAAGCCAGTCCTATTGTTCCAATTATAATTAATAATAAATACGCCGGTCAGGTGGGCGTCGACATTGAGATGAACCGATTTTACGATCTGATAAAGGATATAAAACCATTCGATGGCAGTTATACCATGATGATATCCGATCAGGGAACCATCATCTCAAGTCCCTATCCGGAATATGAAAATAAACCTATCACCGATTTTCCTATTATTGCCAAACAAACTGCTGTAAACATTGCAGATAGCATATTGATGAACAAATTATTTAGTTTTACTGATTACTCAAATGCAGATCAACCCAATTACATATCTTTCGTTCCCTTTAGCATAGGTAGCACAAACTCACATTGGTATATTGCTATTGTTGTGCCAACAGAAACCATCCTTGCCGGAGCCAACCGAAATGCCTGGATTTCGTTACTCGCAGGTTTGATGGGAATAATAATTCTGGCTTTTATAATCTGGGTAGTGGCAAAAAAAATAACCACCCCACTAAGATTTACCACCAAAGAGATGAATACGCTGGCTACCGGGGCCATCGATCAGGTGAAAAGAATAAAAATTACCACCCAGGACGAGTTATCCGAAATGGGAGAAGCTCTGAACAAACTCACCGATTCCATGAAGAAGAGCGCCGAATTTGCCCGTGAAATTGGCATGGGTCGGTATGAGGCTGGTTTTAACTCTTTGGGTCATGGCGACATTTTGGGCAATGCACTTATTCAAATGCGTACCAACCTGATTGAACTTCGCAACCAAAACAACGATAACAACTGGCGACAAGAATCTATTGTAAAAATCAGCGAATTGCTTCAGGGCGATAAAACTGCAACAGACCTTGGAAACCAGATACTTTCAGAGTTGGCCCTAATTCTCAACATTCAGATGGGTGCGCTGTTCACCGAACAGAACGACAGCTTTAAACTCATCAGCTCCTATGCCTATTACAACCGTAAATCAGCCGTTAACGAATTTAGATTGGGTGAAGGATTGGTCGGTCAGGCGGCGTTGGAAATGAAAACCATTGCGTACGATCAAATACCTGAAGATTACATCACCATCAAATCAGGTCTGGGAGAAACCAAACCGGCTCATATCCTGGTTGTTCCGCTGGTATACCAGAATCAAACCGTCGCCGTACTTGAACTGGCCAGCTCGTTTGAGCTATCAAAATCAAAACTGGATCTGATTCATCAAATTTCAGAAAACCTGGCCATCGGTTTTAATACCTTAAAGGTAAATACCGAAATCAAAGTGCTGTTGAATAAAACACAGGAACAGGCCGAAGAGCTTCGGGCACAGCAAGAAGAGCTGATTGAAGCCAACAAAGTACTCGAAGAAAAGTCGTCCGAACTCAAATCATCGGCCGAAGAATTGCAACAACAACAGGAGGAACTCCGCGTAACCAATGAAGAGCTGATCGAAAAAACGAACTTTCTGGAACAACAGAAAGCAGATATTTCTGAGAAAAATTTACAGCTCGAGAACACCCGCAACGACCTTGAACACAAAGCCGAAGAATTGGCCATCGCCAGCAAATATAAGAGTGAGTTTTTGGCTAACATGTCGCATGAATTGCGCACACCGCTTAACAGCTTGCTTATATTATCGAATAGTTTGGCCGAAAACCGCGAAAATAACCTCACCGGCGAGCAGGTAGAATCGGCTGAAATCATATATAAGAGTGGTACCGATTTACTAACTATGATCAACGACATCCTCGATCTGAGCAAGATTGAAGCCGGAAAAATGTCGCTGAATGTAGGAGCCGTTAACCTCAAGGAGATAGCCAGTAACCTGAACTCCTATTTTAAACCCCTCACCGATCCAAAAAAGCTCAAATTTGAAATCAATATTGCTTCAGATATCCCTGAAGTGATCTCCACCGATCAACAAAAAGTTGAACAGGTCCTGAAAAACTTCATGTCGAATGCCATCAAATTCACCTCTAAAGGTGGTATTACACTGGCTTTCACCAAAGTATCCGACAATGTTGTGTTAAAAAGACCGTCGCTGGATAAGAAACACACCATTGCCATTTCGGTTTCTGATACCGGAATTGGCATTGCTGAAAATAAGCAACGTGAGGTATTTGAGGCTTTTAAACAAGCCGATGGAAGCATCTCACGAAAATTTGGCGGAACAGGCCTTGGACTCTCCATTTCGCGCGAGATGGCTAAACTCCTTGGCGGCGAAATACAGCTTACCAGCATTGAAGGATCGGGATCTACGTTTACCTTTTTTATTCCGCTGACTGCCCCGGAGGCCGAACCCGAGAACACCGCAGTGCCTTCTGAAATAAAACCTCCTTTCAAAGAAGAGCCGAGACCTGAGAAACCATCTCATTTTGCTCCAGTCTCATCCGGCGAACTGGAACCCCTCAATTTTATAAAAGATGACATGGACACCTGGAAATCGGGTGACAAAGTCATCCTGATCGTAGAAGACGATCCAAATTTTGCCAAAATCCTGGTTAAACAATGCCATGAAAAGGGTTTTAAATGTATCGCCAGCCCATCCGGGGAAATGGGATATGAATTGGCCATAAAAACAGCACCCATCGCCATCATTCTCGACATCAACCTTCCCGGTATCGATGGATGGAAGGTACTTGATTTACTTAAAGAAAATCAGTCGACAAGGCATATCCCGGTGCATATTATGTCGGGAGAAGAAGAAACCATTATGAGCTCCAGCAAAGGAGCTATTGGCTACCTGACAAAGCCTGCGAAAAAAGGAGAACTCGAACAGGCCTTTAACAGGATTAACGAATATGTGAGTAAAAAAGTCAGCAGCTTGTTGTTGGTGGAAGATGATGAAAACCTGAGAAAATCCATAAAAATTCTGATTGGTGACGATGATGTGAGCATCACAGAAGCCACTACTGGTGCTAAAGCCATTGAATTGCTCAGGAATAACACCTACGAATGTATGATTCTCGATTTAGGTCTTTCGGACATGAGCGGTTTTGAATTGATCGAAAAAATTGAAGCCTCCACCATCAAAAAACCACCTATCATTATCTATACAGGCAAGGATTTGACCAAGGAAGAAAACGAAATGTTGCACAAATATGCTGAAACAATCATTATTAAAGGAGTTAAATCGGAAGAACGCCTACTTGACGAAACCGCGTTGTTTATGCACCGTGTGATATCCGACATGCCCAAGAGCAAACAAACCATGATCCAGAAAATTCACAACAGAACCGATCATTTTAAAGACAAAAAAGTGCTGATTGTGGATGATGATATGCGCAATATTTTTGCACTCACCAAAGTGCTTTCCGAACAAGGCATGAAAGTCACCCGGGCTGACAATGGTCTTACAGCACTTGAAATTCTGGAAAAAGAAACTAACTTTGACCTGATTTTGATGGACATCATGATGCCCGAGCTTGATGGCTATCAAACCATAAAAAGGATCAGGGAAATGGGACCGTTTAAAAACATACCGGTGATTGCGCTTACAGCCAAAGCCATGAAAGAAGACCGGCAAAAATGTATCGATGCCGGTGCCAGCGATTATATGGCTAAACCGCTGAATATTGAGAAATTATTGTCGTTGTTACGTGTTTGGCTTTATAAATAGCTATGGATAGAAAACCGAAAATATTAATCGTAGACGACAAGTTTGAAAACCTGATTGCCCTCGAAACGGTACTCAGAGATGCCAATGTGGAGTTCGTAAGAGCCCTTTCGGGTAATGAAGCCCTCGCTGCAACCTTAAAACACGAATTTGCACTGGCTATTGTGGATGTTCAGATGCCCGATATGGATGGGTACGAAACAGTTGAGCTGATTCACAATGATCCAAACATCACTTATTTTCCGGTTATCTTTGTGTCGGCAATCTATAACGATGAGCGATATGTAATTAAAGGTATTGAAACCGGGGCCGTCGATTTTATTTCAAAACCCATTATTCCGAAAGTCCTGAAGGGAAAGGTAAAGGTATTTCTTGATTTATACGAGCAAAAACAACTCCTGCAAAGCTCAAACGCCGAGTTACTAAAATCCAAGGATCTTGCCGAAAAAAACAATTTTTTAAAATCGCTCTTTCTCGCCACCATGTCGCACGAAATCAGGACCCCCATGAATGGTATCCTGGGCGTTACTGAGCTGCTTAAACAAACCCCCCTCAATCAGGATCAGATGGATCTGATAAACATTATGTCTATCTCGGGCGAAAACCTGCTCGCCATCATTAACGACATCCTCGATATTTCAAAAATCGAATCGGGAATGATCAGTCTGGAGAATGTGCAATTTGATCTTAATAAACTGATTTCCGATTCTATTACCATCCTGACCATGAAAGCCAGGGAACAAAACAACGACCTGCAATTTTCAATTGCCGATAATGTTCCCCAATTTCTGTATGGTGACCCATTGAGGTTAAAACAAATTGTTATCAACCTCATTAACAATGCTATAAAATTCACAAAAAATGGTTCAGTTTCGCTCGAAATCAAAGTAGATACTAAAAATAAAGATGAAGTCAAGCTGTATTTTGAGGTCACAGATACAGGTATTGGCATCACCAAAGATGGATTAACCAAACTCTTTAAATCTTTTAGTCAGGTAAGTCAGTCCACCCAGCGCGAATACGGAGGAACCGGACTGGGATTGGCCATTGCCAAAAACCTGACCGAGTTAATGAATGGTGAAATTGGCGTGCGAAGCAAACCGGGGGTTGGATCAACATTCTGGTTTACTGCATTTTTCAATGTCCGCGAAAATGCACTCACTTCGGCAGAATTATCCAATGAAAAACAACCAGATAATGTCCTTCCTGTTAAAATTAAGGCTGGTAAGTTAAAAATCCTTTTGGTGGAAGACAATATTATTAACCAAAAAGTAGCTAAAGGAATTTTAAACAACCTTGGTTTCCAGGTTACCATCGCCAACAACGGAGCACTCGGTTTTGAATCATACAAAAATGAAAAAGCCGACATTATCCTGATGGACATTCAAATGCCTGTAATGGATGGGTTTACAGCTACCGGTGAAATCAGGAAGTACGAAGAGCAAAACCGTCTCTCTAAATGTTATATCGTTGCCCTGACAGCCAACGCATTAAAGGAAGACAGAGAAAAATGTTTTGCCGTGGGCATGAACGATTTTATAACCAAACCTTTCAAGGCGGACGATATCAACAGAGTGCTGGAGCTTTTTAAATAGCCCTACAAACTGCGTTCAACTTACTGATAAAATAAATATTTCATTTTCTTTTGCATAAAATTGTCAATTGAAGTGGTCAAATTGACTAATTTGATTTATTTTAGCAGCCTTTAACATAAGGATCGAAAAAATGCAATTTATACAAAATCAAAAGTTATCCATAGCCAGAGCTGTGGTAATAACATTCGTACTTGGATTTATATCCATTTCATTAATATCTCAGGAATCAAAATACTTAGGTACTGAACCTGATATTAACCATGAACAGTTAATACAAATGGCGTCGACGATGGATTTTGGAGACCAGATTTTCAAAACCATTTACAAAGATGACAAGAATACCTATTTCGCATTATTAACTGAAAAAATCAGTTCGCGTTATGAGGCCATCAAACTGTTGGAATTGATTTCGTCCAAGAGTGACCTAGTAAATATCGGAGCCTCTCCCACAAGTAAATATTCGATATTCCTGATAAACAATTCATTGGGAAAATCCGATCGGGAGATAGAACAACTCATGAATGATTATATTGTTCAGGTGCATGATCGGGCTATCCAGCTTACCGAAGAACAGCAACAGCAATGGTTGCAACAAAACGACAAGTATTCCGGTAAAAATTAATCATTGAAATTACCTTCGTCATGAAAAAAAATTTACTCCTTGTTTTTATAATAATAAGCACCTTTAGCAACACGTTCGCTCAGGCAGGATTTTGCAACATTTCCGACCCATTCTGTACAAGTAATGTATATACTTTCCCTGCAGGAGTAAATACGGGTCAAGGAGAATCGGGACCCAATTACGGTTGTCTTGGATCAACCCCAAATCCTGCGTGGTATCACATGAGAATCGCAGAGCCTGGCCAATTGACAATCAAGATGTTTAGCACACCCTCCAGAGATATCGACTTTATCTGCTGGGGACCCTTTACTGATCCTGTTACCCCTTGTACCGCACAATTAACCAGCAATAAAATTGTAAGTTGTAGCTACTCTACTGCATCTATTGAATATTGCAATATTCCAAACGGCCAGATTGGAGAATATTATATTCTACTGATTACCAACTATTCAAACAGCCCCTGTAATATCACTTTTGAAAAATCGGGTGGTGTGGGCGAAACTGACTGTACCATTCTCCCTCCTCCTATTGGTAATAACGGTCCATTGTGTGTTCATGATAATCTACATTTAACCGCTGAAACCGTAGCCAATGCCACCTACTACTGGACCGGTCCCAATGGCTTCTTTTCAATTCAGCAAAACCCAGTGTTACTTAATGTAGGATTGCCACAAGCTGGTGTATATTCTCTGGTGATTTCGGTTAATGGTAGTGAGAGCGACCCGGTTACTACTTCAGTTGTTATTAACGCGCTACCAACACCTGAATTTGATTTCAATAATGCCTGCTTTGGTGATACCACCTTCTTCATCGACCAAACAACGGTTGATCCGCCCTCCTCAAGTATTACAGCCTGGAATTGGGAGTTTGGTGATGGTCAGCAGGCGGTAGGCCCTGACCAAAAGCACCTTTATGGTGATATCGGGTTATATGATGGAACATTAACTGTCTATACAGGATTCCATCAGTGTGAACGTTCGATAACACACGTTGTTCATGTTAATAGTGCTGCTGTAGTTAATGCAGGTACTGACATTACTATTCCCAACGGTTGGGTAACCAATCTGGACGGTGATGTGAGCGGTGGTTCAGGAAGTTACGATATTTTATGGACTCCGTCCAACCTGTTGGTCGATCCAACCATTGTTGACCCCACCACAGTAAATATGGGAGCCACCACCGTGTTTAAACTCGGCGTAACAGATGCCAACTCAGGATGTCTGAGTGCCGATTCGATGACTGTTATCGTTACTGGAGGGGCGCTTCAGGTTTCGGCCAGTGCAGAACCAATGGTCATTTGTCAGGATGATGTGGTAAACCTACAGGCACTGCCTTCGGGTGGATCAGGCAACAACCAGTTTACATGGAGTTCCAACCCACCGGGGTTCACAGCCTCCAGTGCAGAAGTTTCTGACTACCCAATGCAAACTACTACCTACACCGTGAGTGTATTTGATGGTCAGAATATTGTTCAGGCCTCAATCACCGTTACCGTAAAACCAAAACCGGTTGCCAATGCCGGAAATGACATGACCATCACCGTGGGTACTTATACCACCATTTCAGGGTCAGCTGCCTCGGCTGGTTCAGGTGTTTACACCTACTCCTGGTCACCCATGAACATGCTGATGGATCCAATTGCTTTGCATCCTCAAACCGTGATCCTTGATAACAGTCAGGAATATATATTAAGTGTACACGATGCCAACGGATGTGTCAGCAATCCCGACAATATGTATGTGTTTGCAGGAGGCGATCAGCTGAGTACTACTCCCACTTCTTCGGCTGCTGACAACACCATTTGCCAGGGCGAAAGTGTAACATTGTTTGCCAATGCCATGGGTGGTGGCGGAAATTATACGTATACCTGGAGTCTGAACGGTAATAGTATTGGTCACGATCCAAGCATTGTTGTATCTCCAATGGAAAACACCACCTACGAGATTGAAGTGAACGATTCGTTTAAAATCATCAACGGCCAAATTAACATCCGGGTAAACCACACTCCCGTTGTAAACCTTATACCGGCCAATGCAAGCTTTCTCGGTGGCGATACCATTCTGGTATGCGTACGCGATTCTGCCGTGATGGATGCCAACACCGATCCGTTAAACCCACCGATAATGGATTACCTTTGGTCGAACAACACAAACCATCAGACCTTTACGGCCAATGCAATTGGCAACTGGATTGAAATATATGACTACTGGGCCAGAGTTACCAATCCTGTAACCGGATGCCAAAGCAGCGACACTATTGTAATCTGGTTTGATTTCACTGAGTGTAATATTGGTATCGAAGAAACTGGTGTGTTTGAAAATCATGTAACCATCTCCCCCAACCCAACTTCTGGTATTGTTGAACTAAAATTTACTGACGTAACCGGAGAACTCTACATCAATCTGACTGATTTAAATGGTAAAGTATTGTTGACTCAGAAAGCCTGGGCTGTGAAATCAGATTCTCAAAGCGTTATGCTCAATCTGGAGAAATATCCTGCCGGGATGTACCTCTTTAGCATTGAACATAAAAACGGGTATTATCGTGCCTCAGTAATCAAGAATTAATCTGTAAGTTCAATTATCAATAGTAGCAACGAATGACTTATTATAAAGGATTCTCAACTTCCCTGTTTATTGGTATTCTCTTCTATTTAACGGTTCCCGTTTTGGCACAAAGCCCGAGGAATTGTGAATACATCCGGCCGCACCAGGCAGACAAATGGGTTTTTGGTAACTATGGAGGTATTGATTTTAGTACCACCCCTCCTCAAGCTATACCAACACCGGATGAATATTCGGTAACCAATGGCGTTTCAACCTATTCTGATGAAAATGGAGTACTTAAGGCGTTCACCAATGGGATGGTTGTGAATAACGGAGGTTACGGCCAAATGGTAAATGGAGATGGTCTCTTTGGCTATTCTGCTGCTACAATGAGTTCTATTATTATTCCAAATCCCGGGAATAGCAAACAGCTTTTTGTTATTACAATTGATCTTTATTTTTACCCCCGTTATATCAATGGGGTGAATTATTCAATAATTGATTTTTCAAATAACCAAAACGGAGAAGTTATTAATAAAAATGTACTCCTTTTTAAGGAAAATGCCCAGAAAGTTTGTGCCATACAACATGAAAACCAACGTGATTACTGGGTCGTTCTGCATGGCTTAGGAGGCAATACCGGCGGTAATTTCTATACATACCTCATAGATACTGGTGGAATACAATCTAATCCGATCATTAGCCAGGTAGGATATCATCAAAATGATGGAGGTGGATACATGAAGGCCTCTCCTGATGGCACAAAAATTGCCCTTGCGGTTTATGGTGACGGTGTAGTAGAGTTGCTTGACTTTAATAAATCTACTGGCATACTCAGCAATCCAAAGACAAGTGTCCCGGGACAAATTGCCGGAGCATTTGGTATAGAATTTTCGCCGGACAATTCAAAACTATATGTTACCACAGCACCTCTGGTAACTAATTTTCAAACTGTTACTGACTTTCTTTATCAGTTTGACCTCACATCAGCAACGCCATTTGCGCCTCCCTTTACAGTGATTGATCAATTTGATTTCAACAATTCAATCGTTAGCTCAATGGATAGCCTGATGGGCGCCTTACAGCTTTCACCTGACGGCAAGATATTCCTTTCAAAGGTTAAAACAAGTGCACACACAGGTAAGCCTACCCTAAGCGTTATCTACAATCCAAACCGGGCAGGAACGGCATGTAACTACAATACGTTAAATCATGCCACCCAATTATTTAATTTGAATGGCGGAGAAAGTCTCACCGGCCTCCCTAATTTTGTAACCGATTACCTCAACATTCCCCATTTTTCATTTTTCAATAAATGCCACCACGATACTACTGATTTTCAAATTCGCAATACGGCCAATGTGGATGCCGACTGGAATTTTGCCACCATCGATCCAAATGGAAGTCTTGTGTATCCGGATCCTTTAAATCCGGGTTTTGTATTTAGTGATCCTGGCACTTATCAGGTTGTGCTTACCGAAACATGGAATGGTGTTAGTATCCCCGATTCGTGTGAAGTAATTATCTATCCACTTCCTGTAATTGATATTGGAAATGGATCAGATACCATTTCGATCCTTCCCAATTCGTCCATCCGACTGGATGTAGGCGAGTGGGATTATATCGAATGGTCGCCAGGAGGAAGCCACGATCGGTATTTAGATGTTAATGAACAAGGCAAGTACTACGTAACCGTTGTCGATACCAATTGCTGTTACAATATTGATTCGGTTTATATTCAGTTCGCTGAGTTAAGCTTTCCAAATGCCTTTAGACCAAGTAGCTCTATTATTAGGAACCAGGAATTTGGAGTTATTGGAGATGTTTCATCGCTGGCAAAATATATATTCCAGGTTTACGATCGTTGGGGAATGTTGCTTTTCGAAACCAAAAATCCTACGGAAAAATGGAAAGGCACCTTCCCTGGTGGAGAACCTGCTCCGCAAGGGGTATATGTATGGCACTCAGTGTTCACCACCTTTGAAAGCAGTATCGAAGCCGCCCGGGACATCGAAAACAGAGGAACCGTGATGTTGCTCAGATAAAAAAACATGTCCTTTTTGATCAAATCCTTATCATCTGAATTAAACGTCGAAAGCTGGCAGATCAGCAATACCATTGATCTGCTGGAATCGGGGGCTACCATTCCTTTTATTGCCCGATACCGAAAGGAAAAAACCGGGGCTCTTACCGATGAACAGATCATTGAAATAGACAAAAAAAATACGGCGCACAAAAATCTGGTGGCCCGAAAAGAGAGCATCCTGCATTCGATGCGCGAAAGCAATCAGCTCACACCCGCCCTCGAAGAAGCCATTCAACAAGCTTCTACACTGAATATTTTGGAAGACATCTATCTTCCCTACAAACCCAAACGACAAACCAGAGGCGTAAAAGCCATCTCAAAAGGACTCGAACCCCTTGCCAGGATGATTATGTCTGAAAATGTTTCGGAAGTTGAAGTTGCAGCCCAAAGGTTTGTAAACAGTAAAAATGAAGTATTTTCCGCTGAGGAGGCCATTAGCGGAGCCCGCGATATTATTGCCGAATGGGTGAGCGAAAAAGACTGGGTGAGGCAAAACATCCGCCGGACTTTCGAGCAGGAAGCCATCCTCACTTCCAAAGTTGTTGCTGCCAAAGCCGCCGAAGATGACAAATACCAAAGCTGGCACGACTGGCAGGAATTGGCCATCAAAACGCCATCGCACCGGGCACTGGCCATGTTCAGGGGCGAAAAGGAAGGTTTCTTAAAGCTTAAGGTAGTTCCCGATAAACAAAAGGTGATCGAATGGCTGGATTCTAAATTGGTGAAAGGCCAATCTGAAGCTTCCAGACAAAAATCTCTGGCCATTGCCGACTCCGTTGGCCGGCTGATTTTTCCTTCCATGGAAAACGAATTGCGTGCATTGATCAGGCAAAATGCGGATGAAACAGCCGTAAAAGTGTTCTCGGCCAACCTGAAGCAACTTTTATTGATGCCGCCGTTAGGTCAGAAAAATGTGCTGGCCATCGATCCTGGCTTCCGAACAGGATGTAAGCTGGTTTGCCTGGATAAAAACGGCAACCTGGTTCACAATTCAACCATCTATCCCCATGCCCCTCAAAATGAGAAGGCCATGTCCATCAAAAAAATAAAAAGCCTTGTTTCGGCCTACGATATTGAAGCCATCGCCATTGGCAATGGAACCGCAGGCAGAGAAACCGCCCAGTTGATTGAACACATTCGCTTCGACCAGGATATCGTGGCACTGATGGTAAGCGAAAACGGTGCTTCGGTATATTCGGCTTCGGCCTTGGCCCGTGAAGAATTTGGTCAGTATGATGTAACGGTTCGTGGAGCCGTTTCCATCGGCCGACGCCTCATCGACCCACTGGCAGAGTTGGTAAAAATTGACCCAAAAGCCCTGGGCGTGGGTCAGTATCAGCATGATGTGGATCAGAAACTGCTGAAAGACACCCTCACCTCCACCGTTGAACTGTGTGTAAACCAGGTGGGTGTAGAATTAAATACCGCCAGCAAGGAACTCCTGACCTATGTCTCCGGACTGGGACCAAAACTCGCCGCACAAATCATTGAATACAGAAACCAACACGGAGACTTCGTCCACCGTGAAGCCTTGAAAAAAGTACCCGGGCTGGGACCGAAAGCCTTTCAACAGGCAGCAGGATTTCTCCGGATAAAAAATGGAGATCAGATTTTAGATTCTTCGGCAGTACATCCTGAAAACTATGGCTTTGTACACCACCTGAGCAAACAACTCAAATTGCCACTCCCTGAGCTGGTCGGGAATAAAAAAGTGCTTCGGTCGTTGGTGCCCGAATCGCTCGTCACGGAAGAAACCGGTTTATTTACGGTGAAAGACATTCTTAGTGAACTTGAAAAACCGGGACGTGATCCACGAGGTGAAATAGTACCCTTTAGTTTCGATCCCAACGTAAAGCACATCAGTCATTTAAAAGTAGGAATGGTCCTGCCGGGAATCGTCACCAATATTACCGCATTTGGTGCCTTTGTGGATATAGGTTTACATGAATCTGCACTGCTCCACAAAAGTGAGATGGCCCCTGAATTTGTCAAAAATCCCTCTGATCATGTGGTCCTGAATCAGCAATTGATGGTCCGGGTTAAGGAGGTGGATGTAGAGAAAAAACGCATCAGCCTGAGCCTGCTCAACATTTAATTAATCAGGGCCAAAAGGCCTGTTTCAAGCAATTATTCTACTATTTTTGCGTTGGAAAGAAAAACCAGCCATCGGATGAAGAAACTTCTCTTTATATTATTATTCGCCTTGTTTGTTGCCTCTTCGCTTCAGGTTAATGCCCAAATTATCAAGACGGAAGCCATTGTAGGCTTGAACCTCACACAGGTTGAAGGCGATGAGGTAGCCGGTTTTAAGAAGCCCGGTTTAAATGTAGGGGCAGGGGTATTGATCCCTTTCGGGAAAAAGTGGGACTTATCTTTTGAAGTTACCTACAACCAAAAAGGTGCCAATGAGGGCGTGCAATATCATGACACAGTGAATAATATACCCACCACCGGAGCCTATAAACTCAGACTCAACTACGCAGAAATTCCTGTTTTAATCCATTTTACCGACAAGGATTTGCTCACCATCGGAGCTGGTTTTGCCTACGGACAACTGGTCGGGGTGCAAGAGTGGGAACATGGTCGAAAAGTGGAGTCAACTTCACTCAACAGCAATACTTATAACAGAAGCGATTTTAGTTACCTGATTGATGTGCGGATTAAAATCAAAGGGCCTTTAAAGTTTTCATTTCGCTATCAAAACAGCCTTGCAAAGATCAGGACAAGAGAATTCATAAACAATTCTACCGGTGCTATATGGACACGCGATCAATACAATAAAGTACTCACGTTCAGGCTTATTTACGTGTTTAACGAATCAAAAAGCAAACAATTGCGCCAAAATTCGGGAGGACAATAAATGAAAACCGCAACCGTATGGATTCAGTCGCTACAGCTCCAACCTCACCCCGAAGGTGGTTGGTTCAAAGAGGTGTACCGATCGGAGGAACAGATACCTCAACACGGGCTTCCCCACCGCTTTACGGATAAAAGATCCATCGCCACAGCCATCTACTTCATGCTTGAAGCCAACGAAATCTCGGTTTTCCACCGGATAAAATCAGATGAAACCTGGCATTTTTATAATGGTGAACCGCTGGAACTTCACGTTATCGACCCAAAAGGAAACTACCAAAAACTGATGCTCGGTTTATATCCTGAACAAGGGATAATGCCCCAGGTCACCATTCCACATGGTTGCTGGTTTGCAGCCCGTTCCTTAGGTGCTTATACGCTTGTTGGATGTACCGTGGCACCCGGATTTGACTTTCATGATTTTGAAATGGCTGAAAGGAACTACCTTACAAATGAGTTTCCGCAGCACACGGAACTTATCCTTCAATTTACCAAAACACCTTAACAGATGGTTTATACGCTGGGCGAATCGCTGTTGGACGTGATATTTACCAACCTCGACAATGTGGTGGCAAAGCCCGGTGGCTCGATGTTGAATGTGGCCGTTTCGCTTGGCAGAATGAACATTCCGGTGATGCACATCAGCGAAATGGGAACCAACCCCGTGGCAGAGATGATGCTTGGGTTTTTACGTGATAACGGTGTCGGCATCCAATATATAAATCAATATCCAGGTGAAAATACTTCTCTGGCACTGGCTTTCCTCGATCAGGAGAAAAAACCTGTGTATCAGTTTGTAAATGCCTACCCCGAGACCAGAAATCTGGTGGTGCCAAGCGAAATTAAACCGAATGATCTTGTAGTATTCGGTTCGCTTTATGCTGTTTCTGCCCCGGTCAGGAAAACGATTTTATCCTTTATTCAAAATGCGAAAGAAGCTGGTGCCACCATTGTTTACGATCCAAACATCCGGCACAAACATCATTTGCAGGAAAACGATGTCAAGAAAGCCATGCTGGAGAACCTAAGGCTGGCGCATATCATCAAAGCTTCTGATGAAGACTGTGCAAACCTGTTTGGAAAAGGCGATGAGGATTTTTATCTGGAGAATCTTACAAAAAACAATGGCCAGGCACTGATTATATTAACATTGGGATCCAATGGGGCCATTGCACAATTTAATAGTCATAAGACCAGGGTAAAAGCAGAATCAGTGAAGGTGGTTAGCACCATTGGAGCCGGAGACGCTTTTAATGCAGGAGTAATTGCTGCCCTGCTAAAGTTGAAATTAACCAGAGGAAATATTGGACACACGACTGTGGATCAGCTAACCTTTATCCTTGAAAAAGGCACCCATACAGCGGCACTTGTATGTGGCACCATGGAAAATTACATTCCTGATACTACCAACGGGTAAATTTTGCTTTGGCTTTACTCGTGTATTCACCAAACTTTTCACGTAAGTCGCCCATTTCATCTCTTATCGCCTTTTCGATATTGGAAATATTTACCGGTGCCCCATACATTTCGAGCTTATCGGCGATGGTGCGGGCAGCGGGAATCACAATCCACAAAACGACATACAATATCGGGCTGAGGCCCGAAAGTGTGGCCACCACAAATGCCAGCCTGAACCAGGTGGGGTCG
Organism: Bacteroidales bacterium; assembly: GCA_030690365.1. Classification (GTDB taxonomy): domain Bacteria; phylum Bacteroidota; class Bacteroidia; order Bacteroidales; family F082; genus UBA6244. The sequence continues at coordinate 83,401 of JAUYGX010000111.1, forward strand.
ACATCAAAATAGGCGCTCAACCCGGAGCATACACCACCAATGATGCGGTGGTCCATATCACGGAAAAGCCGTTTGCGCCGCGCATGATAGATTACCCTGTGCTCCAAGGGTTCCTTGTTCTGGTCATCAAAATCGGCCGGATGGCCCATAATAGCGATCATATTTTCCACCTCACTCATGGTAATCACCTTTCGGTCGCCGGCCATCTGTTGCTGAAACAGCTCTACAATACGCCATTCAATGTCGCTTATAATTTCGTCCCCGGCCGGACGGTTTTTAAAATGTAACTCAATGGAGTCGAGGTAGTTTTTTAATTTCAGATAGGCATCCTCTTCCACCTGGAATACTGTCCCGCGAATGTTGATACTAACAATTGTTTTCATCTGGCGTATTTTTTTTATTCATGATTTGATTTACCGAAGCGAGGAGTCCAAACCAATTCTTGCTTAATTCGTCCAGTAATTCCTGGCCCGCTTCAGTCAACTGATAATATTTTCTTGGCGGCCCTGATAAGGATTCTTCCCATCGATAACTGAGTTGACCATCATTTTTTAACCTCGACAACAATGGATAGATGGTTCCTTCCACCACAACCAGGTCTGCTTTTTTCAGGGTTTTCAGAATATCAGAAGTATAAACCTCCTTGCCTGAAATCACCGAAAGGATGCACATTTCGAGCACTCCTTTCCGCATCTGGATGTAATTTTTTTCTTCTTTCATGCAGCAAATATATGAAAAACAATTGTATTATGTTATACATAGTACTATTAGTTATTAACTATTTTTAAAATCCGGCCTACCATATAAAAATCTGCATCATCGCATCATGAAAGTTGGATATGTTATCTTTGCTTATCAAATAACTAATCCGACATGCGCATAATCATTTTAAATGGTCCAAACCTTAACCTGACCGGCAAACGCGAAACCCAAATTTATGGCAACCTCAATTTTGAGGCCTATCTGAAAAGTCTGCGTGATTGGTTTCCTGAAATGGATATTATGTATGCACAATCGAACATTGAGGGAGAGTTGATCAATCTTTTGCAGAAGGCCAATGCCGAGGCGGACGCGGTAGTTTTGAATGCCGGAGCCTATACACACACTTCGATTGCCATTGGAGATGCCGTAAAATCAATTGACATTCCGGTAATTGAGGTACACATCAGCAATATTTTCGCGCGCGAATCCTTTAGGCACACCTCCTACATTGCACCTTATTGTATGGGATCGATTGCTGGTTTTGGCCTTGATTCATACCGACTGGCTTTGTATCAACTGATGAAATAATCAGGTAAATTCTTCAGGATTTAAATCGCTAAATTTCTTTTTTCGCCACAAATAATGATCGAAGGCAATGTTGCCATTGTAAAGTCCCGTAACCTCCGACTGCACCAGGTTTTTCCGCTTTCGGCGCAAAGCCGGATAATGCGAATAAAAATACATATGTGCTTTTATTACGGCTACAAAATCTTTTACACCCCCTTGTAATAAAAATTTAAGAGCCGCTACTCCATCCAGAAAAAGCCGGGCAATAAAGGTCTTTACAAGCCGGTTATCGGGCAGGTTTTTATACAGAAGAACAGAATTATTTCTAAAATTCAGGTAGGTTTTACGTGAAGAACTCTTGGGCAAAGTCCCTCCACCGATATGGTAAACCACCGACTGTGGACAGACCATGATTTTAAACCCCTTATTTTTTGCCCTCCAGCAAAAATCAATTTCCTCCATGTGGGCAAAAAAATCACCATCCAAACCATCCAGTTGGTGATAAACATCAGCACGGACAAATAAACAGGCCCCGGTTGCCCAGAACACCTCCACTGCATCATCATATTGTTGCTGATCGGTCTCCAGGTGTTGAAATATGCGGCCTCTGCAAAACGGGTAGCCATACTTATCCATAAAACCTCCACTGGCACCGGCATATTCAAAGTCTTGTTTTTTGAAATATGACCTGATTTTTGGCTGGCAGGCCGCAATGGACTTATCGCCATCCATGAGTTGAATAACGGGCTCTACCCACCCGGGAGTTACCTCAATATCAGAGTTTAAAAGGATATAATATTCAGCCTTTATCTGGCTTAGCGCCTGGTTGTAACCCGTTGCAAACCCTCCATTTTCAGGATTTTCGATGAGATGAACTTCGGGGAATTGTTCTTTGAGCAGATTTACCGAATCATCTGACGAACAGTTGTCGGCCACCCAAATATCGGCTACCTCATGGCTATGTAACAATACACCGGGCAAGAACTTTTCCAGAAACTTCTTCCCATTATAATTCAGAATAACAACGGCAACTTTTTTCAATTCAGATTATTTTTATCATACTTCCAACGATTGTGCGACCACAAATAGCATTCTGGTTGGCGATGAACCGATTTTTCTATTTCTTCAAAATAGCGTTTTGTCAAAACCAGCTCCTGCTCCTGCTCCTCAGCCAATTTCAAAGGAATAAATGTAACCTCGTAATAGCCTCGTTTTATCCGACAAATATCGAAATAAACTACGTCGAAATCAAATGCATTTGCAATCTTTTCCACACCTGGCAAAACAGGCGTTTCCTGGCCTAAAAACGGTATCCAATATTTAAGTTCGGTGGAAGGGGGTCGTTGGTCAGAAAGCACCATCAACAAAATTTTGGAGTTTTTTAACCGGATCAGCGAACGGGAGGTTTTCTCATGCTCAATCATCAGAGTTTCCTCAAAGGTATTCCTGATACCGAGCAAATAATCGTTGTAAAATTTACTGGCTACCTGTTTGTATATAGCAGCTCCTTGATGGCTGGTCTCCGATTTCACCCTGATTCCCAGCCATTCCCAGTTGGAAAAATGGCCCGCCGCCAAAATAACGCTCCTCCCCTGTTCATCAAATTGTTTTAATACTTCGGCGTTTGTCAGCTTCATGCGCTTATTGATTTGATCTCTCGACATGGATTTCAGTTTGATCACCTCCAGCATCACATCTGCCAGATTGCGGTAAAACAGGTGCATGATAGCTCTACGTTCACGTTCCGACTTTTCGGGAAATGCTCGGGCAATATTTCCCAAAACAAGCTTTCGCCGGTATGATATTACATGGGTAAAAACCCAGGCCACCACATCAGAATACAGATATACCTGCCAGAAAGGTATGCGCGATAGGACAAATAAAAGGTAAGACTGCAAGGTATTTAGCAGTTTCATGAAGCTTGGATTTGGTTATTAGGCAAAAAGTTTATTTAACGGATAAATTATCTACTTCCGGGCTGCAAATAATTTTGAGTGGCTCCACTTCCCCATGTATCCGGGATAAATTCATCATCAATACTATTAGGATCCCAGGTGCGGCGATAAATAATGGTTTGCCACCGATAGTTATTTAATTCGCCAATGGCGTTTGAATGAATTAACTGAAAATCATTGGTAACCATGTCGTGAGTGTAAAACACAAACTTTTTATCGCGTTGATTACCAAGTTGATAATATTGCCAAATTTCATAAGGATAGGCTGCCGGTTCATTGTAATTTTGTGAAATCACACTGGGTTGACCATACTGAAGATAAACCCTCCCACGATCAGATTGATAACCGGGACCTGAAACGGTTTTAAAATCGTGATTGGCTTGATTTACCAAAGTGAGATAGTCATTCCATGCCTTTTCGGGATTGGTCTTGTTGCGCTCAATCCAGAAATTCAGAAAATATTTCTGAAGCGTAGTCAGATCAGCCGTTATTAACTGATTTTGTACATATAGTTTCTCAATTTCAGTCGAAATAGGATAGAGATACTGTATGTATTGAAGCAAGGTATCGCGGTTTGATATATTGCCGACAAATGAATTCTGGGTATTGAGAACCAACAGGCTGTTCAGGTTAAATTCCAAATTTGGATTATACCGTTGGAAATACAATTCCTTTTGTGTCAGTAATTTATTGCTCTGGTCGCGGGCTTCCACCATCAACAGGTAATTCCCGCTGGGCAATTGACTGATATCAAAGGAAGGCATGAGTACATTCACCGATTCAGGATTTGCTTTTTTCATCCTATAATACTGGTCCATTTTTTTATCCACCTCAAACGGGCGGATATAATAATTCAATAAAAAAGGCTGATCTGTAAGCACTTTATTACTCTTGTATAGTTCCACATAAAATGAAAGTTGGTTCTCGTTTTCAGGGAAATAGTTAAAAACAAACGGAACCAGGGTATAACCGTTTTTCACCATCGCACCCGATCCACCTTCCTTAAAAGAACTTAGCAACTCTATGTCAGAAAAAACCATTTCATTTTCAGGAAAATAAATTCCAATTTCCACCATGCTCGAGACCGTATCTGCGGGCCGATAGTTATCACTCAAAGTGAGGTGCATTTTGTAATTGCCTGTTGACAATTGATAGCGTTGCACATCAATCATGTTCACCGCATGATTGGTGTCGATGGCTTCTGGACCAAACAAGCTGTATTTTGCATAATCGATGATGGAGTCGTTGCGCGTAAATATCACCTGGATATTTACCTGACCTTGCCAGTTTCCATTTTCTAACTGATGATAACCAATGCTTTGTCCATCCACATTTAAATAAGTTTCCAGATAGGGCAGATTGTCGGGAGTATCAAAAGTGGCATAGTTTAAATAGGCACGTAATTTTTGACCCGACATGGTACCAAAAATCAGGATAAGTGCCAGCGACAAGAATATTTTTGCTTTCATGGTTGCGATTATTTTTACTTTACAAAAGTAGATTAAATGACTGATTAAGTCAATATACTGCTTATAAGACTGGAATATCGATAAGAACGTTGTGTGATGATTAAAAATATCTGGTAGAGAGTTCGTTAGTTAAATTTATGACAAATCGCGATATGCAATATAAACAACCGACTTCTAGTTCTGTGTTTACCCTTATTCCATTCCTCACGTTTACAAATCGTCAAATTTAAATCCCCAATCATAAATCCTCCTGCCCAGGCTTCAGGTTGAAAAAAGACACAGATAAATGAGAAAACACAACGAGAGATGCAATGAATGTAACAAAAGAGTATTTGCATTACTCGAAAATATTTTTACTTTTACGTTTTATTGAAATCCATTCTATATGACCACTGCCTGCTCCGGTAAACCATACTTACATGCGTACAATCGGTTAAACACGTTTAGAGGGGCAAGTTGCAATGGCTTGGGCGAGAACGAGGATAATCTTTTGCACCATGCTAAACGCAATAAACCACATAAAACCATCCTTGGCATGAAACACAACGCATTGATATTATGCGCAACCGGAAAATTGCCTGAGTGGGTGCAAAGGAGGAATAAGTGCAATAGTATTGTAGTTAGCACGGAGTTGGGCATAATATTAGAATAATCCACCATGAACACAGAATTATTTAATAAAACAAGATATGTTGTCAGCAGTGACTCTGCGGATAAATACATTATTAGTTTTAGGAATAATTCTATATGGATTCTTATACTACCTCTAATTCTAGTTTTAGGATTTTACACGATTTTAGACTTATCTAAAGAGACCTACAAATTCATTATACAAGTTTTAATATTATCTGTTCCCCCAGGGGTAATTTTTGCGGCAATTTTAAAGGGGCTCTTTTATCAAATCGAACTTCATAAAGACTATATAAGAATCAACAGTTTTCCTAACATTTTTGGAGCACAAACTATTAATGCAGCAGAGATAAAGTCAATCTCGATTGATCGAAAATATCAAAAGAGATCAGAAACTCACGTAATAAGACTTATATCTAAAGATTCTGCAAAAGACCTGTTATTTTTTAAAAGAAAGGAAGAACTATATGTTTCCGAAAGAATATTAAAAGATATAATAGAATTTATGAGACTTCCTGAAAGAATGGAATCAGAAAATACTATGCCCAACAATGCATAATACTTTATGGCGGGTTACGTTATGAAAATGAGTAATTTAGTTTCAAATATAAATCAGTGTGGGCAGAAAGATTTATCTTTTGAAGTCCGCCACAAAGCATATGCTTCCCGATAGGGCATTTTAAAAAACCGAACAAAATGATTGACTGGATAAAAAGCAATTTTGGGATTAAAAACTTATTGATACTAATTTCAGTAGTAATAGTTATTGCAGGTTTTCTTGCAGGACCTTCCTTATATAAATTGATAAAAGGACAGCAATACCAAGGAACTACAGAAGCAGTAGTTACGAATATTATTGACAAAAAAGGCTCATTTCAGCATTACAATGGAACCAATGAAAAAACAACTGGCTATGATGTCTCCTTTGTATTCATCATTAAAGGTAAAGACTATAAAAAAATAGAAACGATGAATTCGTCTTATGATACAAAACGCTTGTTTGATGATTTTACAGATGGAAAATCCTGCTTTTTGGAGATAAAATATTCTCTAGAAAACCCATTAGAAAGCATAATCACAAAACCAATTTTTAAATGACCGAAATAGACAATAGTAATTATAGTAAGCAGGAACATACCATAACTGCTTTGGAAGGAAATCTTAAAGCAATTGCTTTTGCATTACCAATAATATTAATATTTGCTGTTCCTTTTTACCTGCTTTGGGGGAATCCATTAAAACAATTACAAGAAATTATTCATTCAGGGTTTGCAAGAATTGTTTTTAATTTGTCAATATTTATTGTAGGCATCGTATTGCATGAAATAATTCATGGTATAACGTGGGCTTTATTTTCAAAACAAGGTATGAGATCAATTAAATTCGGAATACTTAAAACTTCCTTGACTCCTTATTGCCATTGTAGGGAAATTTTAAAAGTAAACCAGTATAAAATTGGCGTGATTATGCCTGCAATAATTTTGGGTTTTATTCCATCAATATTTTCAATTATTACAGGTAATCCGATTGTGTTAATCTTTGGAATAATATTTACGATAGCAGCTGCCGGTGATTTTATGGTTCTATGGATGCTTAGAAAAGAGAAAAACACTTTAGTTTGTGACCATCCATCAAAAATTGGGTTTATTGTTTATAAAGAGATTTGAAATGGAGCAGAAAGATTACTTATTGAGAGAAATTGAGAAAATAGGATTGTTGTTTCGAGCCATTTTAGGCAACCTTTTTGACAAATCAGAAAACCTTGCAATAACAATACAAAGCGATTTTGAAAAAACAAATGAACAATTATTAAATGAAATCGGATTTGATTTAAAACACTTTTTAACGCTTGACGATTCGGCAATTAATGAATATCTGGCTAAATTTAATGGACTAAAAACTGCGAATCTTGAATTATTGGCTGAATTATTATTTTTCTTTGGAGAAAATGAGAAATCAGATACCAAGCGAGTATTTCTAGACAAAGCATTACAACTTTATGAACTATGCAAAAGGACAGACAAAACTTATTCATTTGACAGAGAAACTAAAATTAATATGATAAAAAACGCCCTATAACAGCACCTATGCCCAATAGCCTATGAAAGAGCAGATTGAAACAGTAGTGCCCCGCAGAAAATATGTAGCGGGTGACAGTTACAAAGCCCGCAAAACGGCTACTGGGCATAGCTGCGAACCGTTGTGTGGCATTTTAGAAAAATGAAGAAACTTACATTAATACTATTATTGTTAGTTACATTTGGGAAAGCATCTGGACAGATAGACAACTCTGACAAGATGGCACTATATGGACGAATTTGGGGTATGATTAAATTCTACCACCCGACTATACAGAAAAATAAAATCAATTGGGACACTGTTTTTGTTTTTAACTATTCAAAGTTTAAAAGTGCTACAGACACTGCCTCCTACAACAAACTACTAAAAAACCTCCTTGACACAGTTGGAAAAGTTCATATTAACGACAAGTCTTACAAGCATTTTCCAAAAGACACAACTATTTGTAATCTTGATTTTAAATGGATAGACAATAGCAATCTTTTAAATTCTCAGAACAAAGCATTGTTGACTAATATAATTAAATATTATAAGCCAAGGACAAATAAAACAATAGAAAAAGAAAATATAGGGTATGATATGAAAGAAGTTTGGCAATCAAAATTCACAAGTTATCCAAATGAAGCTCTTTGTATGCTTGCTCTTTTTAATTATTGGAATCGTATCAATTATTTTTTTGCATACAAAACTCTTATGGATATTCCATGGGATAAAACACTTGATGAATTCATTCCAAGAATTGAGTCTGCTTCAGGTACTAAAGAATTTTATTTATTAATGGCAGAATTAATAACCCGTATCAATGATGGACATGGTTGGTGTGTCAATAAAATTGTTAATACAGAGATTGGAACTTCTTTATTTTTCAGAACGGAGTTTGTCGAAAGCAAAACAATAGTTTCTAATATTAATGATTCTCTTTCTCGTTTTCTTGGCATAAAAAGAGGTGATGAGATTATTGAGGCCAATGGAAAGCTTATTTCACAGAGGAGAATAGAACTTGACAAATATATTGGAGGTTCAAATAAAGGTAGTATTGAATTATCGAAAAATTATAGGATTCTTGGTTTAAAATATTGGGGACCATTCAATATTAAAATTAAAGATACTCTTGGATTTGAAAAAAATATTGCTTTTAATCGTGATAGTACGTTTAACAATAAACTTCATTCTTTTTCCACCAATACTAAAAATGAAAAATCCTATAAATTTATTTCGGAAAATTATGGGTACATTGATGCAGGTATAACAACGATCAAGGATGTGCGAAAAGCATTTCAAGAATTTGCATCTACCAAAGCAATTATTATTGATTTGAGAAAATATGGAGGAGCCTCCACTTATTTTTATACTATGCATATTACGAATAAAAATATGCCTTATGCAACCCTATATATCGGGGACAGCAAGTTCCCTGGCTCTTTTGAGAAAACGGTATATAAGACCAATCAATTTGGTATTGCATTTTTGCAAAGAAAATATAAAGGGCAAATTGTTGTTTTGACGGATGAGCATACAGGAAGTGGAATGGAATTGATGTCCATGTGCTTTCGTGCAACTGGTAAGGTAATAATCATTGGCAGGAATACAGGAGGATACGACGGTAGCTGTAAACCCTTTCTAATTCGTCCTGATTTTGGAGCAGCTTATTCTGGTGATGCAGTTTTTTACCCCAATGGCACTCAGACTCAGCGAGTAGGAATTGTGCCTGACATATACGTGAACGCGACATTTGACGGTGTAAAAAGAGGTAAAGACGAAATACTGGATAGAGCACTTCAATATTTAATGATTGGACAATAAAAAAACGCCACATAACACCAAGCAAAACTAATTGGGCGTCGGGCACATTTTTACACTTATGAAAACATTGAAAATGGAGTTCAACTTGATAGGTCGGGAAGTTTTAATCGCCCAACCTAGTTCTGCTTGCCACCGTTAATGGGATAATTGAACCCCGCCCAAAAACCAAAAACCACCGTCAACATTGAGTTAACCGGTGGTTTTCTTGCATTTGCCTTGATGGCTGGCGGAGAGTAAGGGATTCGAACCCTTGGTCCACTTGCGCGGACAACGGTTTTCGAGACCGCCCCATTCGACCGCTCTGGCAACTCTCCGTCGGCAAAATTAAACTTTTATGAATTTGGTTGAACCTTTGAGTTGTAAATTAAACAACTTTTTAAACACCTGTTCAAACTACCTTATAATCCAGCTATTAAACACCGGTTACTTCACCTGTTTGCTCCAGACCTCCCAAACTTTGGCCAAACCACCCTGTGAAGTTTCCCTGTAAAGGCTTGGTAAATCCTTTCCTGTTTGCTTCATGGCTTCCACCACCTGGTCGAACATCACAAAATGCCGACCATCCGAATTGCTGGCATACAAAGCCGCATCGATGGCTTGCTGCGCACCAAAGGCGTTGCGCTCAATACAGGGGATTTGCACCAATCCGCCAATCGGATCGCAGGTTAGCCCCAAATGATGTTCCAGACTGGCCGAAGCTGCATATTCAATCTGATAAGGCGACGCCCCCGAAAGCTGGGCAGCTGCTGCGGCAGCCATGCTGCTGGCAGTCCCTACCTCCCCCTGACAACCCACTTCGGCACCGGAAATGGAAGCATTGTGTTTTACTAAATTTCCAATCAAACCCGCCGTGGCCATGGCACGCAGGATAAAACTCTCACCCATGCTGTAGTTTTTGTGAAACAGGTACAACACACCTGGCAATATCCCGCACGATCCACACGTTGGAGCTGTAACCACAATTCCGCCCGAAGAATTTTCTTCTGAAACGGCCAGTGCATAGGCAAATAAATAGCTGTCGTCGCGGATAAAATTGTTTTGGGTGCGGGCTTTAAAATAATAGGAAGCGGCTTTGCGCTGCATTTTGAGTCCTCCGGGAAGGGTTCCTTCGGTATTTAATCCGCGTTCAACGGCCGCTTTCATGGTTTCCCATACAATTTTCAGGTAATCCATCAAATCGGGTTCTTCATGTTTTTGCACATATTCCCACAAGGCACCTCCATGGATACGAATATGTTCGAGAATTTCTGCCATCGACCGATGAGGATAAACCTGGATTTCTTCCTGTAGCATATTGCTCTCGCGGATTTCACCACCGCCTACACTATATATTTCCCACTTATTTACCACATTGGCACGTTTATCCAATGCCTCAAACAGCATCCCATTCGGGTGAAATGGCAATGTTTCCATCGGATGCCAAATCACCTCGGTATTGGAACCCATCGCCTCTATAATGGCCACATCGGTGAGGTGACCTCTACCCGTAAGTGCAAGACTACCGTAAAGATGTACTCTGTAACTGGCAGCATTTTTATTTTGTTCGTAAAAAATGGAGGCCGCACGGCTGGGTCCCATCGTGTGACTACTGCTCGGTCCATGACCTATTTTGTATATTTTCCTGATTGAATCCATGGGAGAAATATGATTTTAAATATTGAGTAACAATTGTTTACCTGAAAGAACGATTTTTTTTGAAAAGGCATCTTCTGATACTAAAGTGCAAAAGTAATCAATCCTTACAGTTCCTGTTTTCCGTTCCTGAAAATGGTGTGAATGGTTTATATTTGCAAAAAAATTCTTCATGAGTATTCGGCAAAATCTTCATCATTATCTTCAACTCATTCCTGAACACGTAAAACTGGTGGCTGTATCAAAAACTAAACCGGTTGAAGACATTCAGGAAGCCTATGATGCAGGACAAAGGGTATTTGGAGAAAACAAGGCCCAGGATTTGGCTGCCAGACAAAAGCTGTTGCCAGCGGACATCGAATGGCACTTTATTGGCCATATGCAAACCAACAAAGTAAAGTTAATTGCCCCGTTTGTAAAGCTAATTCACGCCGTCGACAGCCTGAAACTTTTAAATGAAATTAACAAACAAGCCACTGAAAACCAGCGGGTAATTGACTGTTTGTTACAGTTTCATATTGCAGAAGAGGAAACCAAATTTGGCTTAAACTATGAGGAAGCCTGTGAATTGTTGTCTGCCGAATCTTTTACAAAAATGGGGAACATTCGCATCACCGGGGTGATGGGGATGGCCACTTTTACCGATGACACCAACCAGGTAACAAGGGAATTTAAACAACTCAGCGCTATTTTTCACCAATTAAAAAGCAATTATTTTAAGTCACAGGATTCTTTTTGCGAAATTTCAATGGGCATGTCGGATGATTTTCAAATCGCCATCCAGGCCGGCAGCACCATGGTCAGAATCGGAACCGGTATCTTTGGCAGCCGCAATTACTAACTATCACCTACTTTATGCTAACCTATTTTCTATTTGTTGTTGGATTTGTTGTGCTCATCGCCGGAGCCAAATACCTGGTCGATGGCGCATCGGCAGCGGGTGTCAGGCTCGGTTTGTCGCAAATGGTGATTGGACTTACCATCGTCGCCATCGGCACTTCTTTGCCTGAATTAATCATCAATGTATTTGCCAGCATTTCAGGAAACACCGGACTTGCCATCGGGAATGTGGTAGGTAGCAACCTGATGAACACACTGCTGGTAATCGGAATGGCTGCCGTTATTTTTCCCATAAAAGCCGTAAAAAGTGTTTATAAACGGGATGTTTGGATCAATCTACTGGCTATCGCCGTACTACTCATGCTTGCCAATGACCGGCTCTTTTTTAAAGCAACCAACACGATCGATGTTTTTGACGGTGGAATTTTGCTGGTGTTATTTGTCTATGTGCTTTATTTAATGTTTTCTAAATCAGGGCAGCAACCAGATGAGGATCTGACAGAGAAGCCAGCATCAGTCATCACTAAAACCCGAATAGTGTTGTACATTTTGGGAGGAAGTGCCGGTTTGTATTTTGGCGGGACATGGATTGTTGACAGCACCACCGAGATTGGCGCTCAACTTGGAATTTCTGAAACCATGATGGGACTAACGGTTGTGGCCATAGCTACCTCTTTGCCAGAACTGGCCACCAGCATAGTAGCCGCGATGAACAAAAAAACCGATATCGCCCTCGGCAATGCGCTGGGAAGCAATATATTCAACATCTTTTTTGTACTGGGATTAAGTGCTGTAATTCACCCGATAACTTTCGATTCATCGCTCAACATTCAACTACTTTTACTACTGGCAACTGGTTTTTTTATTGCTTTGATTATATACACCGGCAAAACTTCAAAAACCATCTCACGGATCGAAGGTAGTCTGCTCATTATATTATATGTGGCTTTTATGGTTTGGACCATTATGAGTACCTAAACAAAGCGATTGAACCATTTGAGTGATTTTCCCCTGACTTTTGAACTAGTTTTGCAAGGTTAAAACGATTTCAATGAAGTTAAAGAATTTTGTGTTGCTCTGCTTTTTTATCATGACCAGTATACTTGGATATGGTCAAAATGAGGGTGTTGGAATTTTGTTTTCTCCCTATCAAGAATCTCAGGGTTTAAATTCAGACAAAGGAATATTTCCCTTGTTGAAAAATCATTTTAAGGACAAACAAGTTCAATTTCCAAAACCTTATTCCATTGGTGTTCAGGCTTTTTATTACAACCAGCCGACCATTGCCCGACAAATCAGACTTGAAGGCAGCTCTGTTTCAGGCACCAACATCACTGCTACAGGTGATAGCATTGCTCAAAACACCACAATAACCGAACTTAATCTGCTTGTAACCGCCTCCGTATGGATATTTCCGTTTTTATCAGTCTACGGCATAGGAGGCTCCACTTCAGGAGTTATTTATCCGCAGCTGACAATAGATGGAATTGTTGTTCATAACCTTCCCACACTGGGTGATATAAAGGTGGATACAGCCATTGGACTCGATCAAAAAATTGCATATACCGCAGCAAGCTACGGATTTGGAAGTACTTTGAGCTTTGGTATCAGGAAACTTTTCTTTATTGGTGATTATCAATTTACCAGGTGCAAACCCAGTGATTTTGAGAATGTATTAATCCGCCAGAATATCACTGGAAAAGTTGGGATTCAACTTCAACTTAAACAAACGCAGCTAAGATTCTGGGCTGGAGTCATGTATTATAACAACGATCAAAAGTTTCATGGCCAGATTAAAGTGGCCGATATAGCCCCCATACTGCTTCCATTGCTGGGCGAAGAAGCCAGTTATTCTGGTACGGTAAAAGCCATTTCAAATTGGAATATGATGATCGGAGCCTCCCTTCAAATATGGAACAATAGCCTTTTCAGCCTTGAAGCGGGTTTTATTGGTCGCAGCCAGGTCAATATTGGATACAGGTTCGGCTTTTAGCCGAAAACGATTTAAAAAGGAGGTTTAATTCTCCATTAGTCGTCTATAATTAAGCTAAAAAATAACAATGTTATTTTATTAACAATTATTTGGATAAAAGAAACAACAAACTTACTTTTGTCCTGTTATTAAATTAACAATATTGCGATGGAAGAAAAGGAAACATTTAATCATTTACCTCACAAAACCATAGCCAGGCTCAGTCAGTATCGACGCGCACTGCTGCTATGCCTGAGTCGTGGCAAGAGCCACATATTTTCTCACGAAATCGCCACCATCCAACACATTACACCGGTACAGGTGCGCAGAGATTTGATGCTCATTGGCTATTCGGGAACCCTTCGGAAAGGCTACAACATCAAAGAGCTCATTAACCTGATTGCCAATATTATCGACAGCGAAGAAGGGATAAAGGTAGCCATTGTTGGCATGGGAAATCTGGGACGGGCGCTCATCAATTATTTTAGCGGGAAGCGGCATAAGCTCTCGATAGTAGCAGGTTTCGACACCAATCCTGATAAAATTGGGAATACCATGAATGGAGTTCCCTGCTATTCTGCTTCCATGATGAAAGATATTATTCAACAGGAAGGCATTCAGATTGGAATCATTACCGTTCCGGCCGAAAATGCCAGTCAAACAGCCAACGAGCTGGTGGCTGCCGGTATTAAAGGGTTGCTCAACTACACTCCCAAACCCATCGATGTACCCGAATATGTATATCTGGAAGAATACGACATGATCACCACACTCGAAAAAGTGGCTTTTTATGTAAAAATGAGAAGTCTGGAAGAGGAATAGGAAAATAAAAGTCATTAAATGAAAAAAGCCGGTATCCCGGCTTTTTTCATTTATAAATCTCACTTTTACACTATTGATCTTTATACCATTGTAACCCTGGTTCCGCCATCATCCACACCCAGCAAAGTGGTTTCGGTAATAATGGCGTCTTTGCCGGTTCGTTCCACAAATTTTATGGCAGCTTTAATTTTCGGCCCCATACTGCCTTCTCCAAACTGACCCTCGTGAAGATACCGTTTGGCATCTGCAATGTTTAACCTATCAAGTGACCGTTGTTGAGGTGTATTGAAATTCAGACACACTTTGGGCACATCGGTAAGAATAAATAATTTGTCGGCACGTACCTGCGAGGCCAACAACGAAGAGGCTAAATCCTTGTCGATTACGGCATCTATACCTTCCAGGAAATTTTCTTCACGATAGTAGCAAGGTATTCCACCACCACCCACGGCAATCACAATATGGCCGCTGCGGGCGATTTGCTCGATGGATTTTCTGTTGAAAATAACCAATGGAGTGGGTGAAGCCACTACCTTTCGCCAACCACGGCCGGCGGCATCTTCCTTATACACCGAACCTGTTTCAGCCATTATTTTCTCGGCTTCATCCTTTTTATAATAAGGTCCAATCGGTTTGGTCGGGTTTTTAAACGCAGGATCATCCTTATTTACCAGCACCTGGGTGATGATCGAAATGATATCCGATTCAAGGTCTTCCTTCATCAACACATTGCGCAATTGCTGTTCCAGAATATATCCTATAAACCCCTGAGAATAAGCCACACTAATATCCAGTGGCATGTCGGGTACTCCGTAAAGTTTGTTCCCGGCGGTATTGGCCAATAATATATTTCCCACTTGTGGACCGTTCCCATGTGTTAGTACCAAATCATAATTCCTCTTGATCAACTTCACCAGACTCTGACTCGCATTGCTCGCATTTTGCTCCTGCTCCGAAATAGTCCCATTCTGTCCCGCTCTCAGCAGTGCATTTCCTCCAAATGCTACAACAGCTAACTTCCTCATAATCATCAATTTTATTTAATAAGGCAACAAAAATACGTCTTTTTATTGTTATTTTACAATTCAAGTGTGATTTTTTTAACAATCAAATGATGTTTTTTTATTTCAGTACACAATTGCATTTTCACGACAGTATTCATTGTGAAAAGAAAAAAGATATCAGAGTATCTTATTTATCAGATGTTTTTATATCTTGCGGTGTTTCACTATTACTTATCATTCAATTGGTTTCAAAATGAGGCAATTTATTGGATTTCTGGTAGTCCCCGTGATTTTTTTGTATTTGATTTTGTTTGCCGATCTGGCACCGGGCAAGCCGGAAATTACCTACACACTGGCTGTTGCGGTTTTAATGGCCGGCTGGTGGATTACAGAAATCATTCCGTTGGCTGTAACGTCCTTGCTTCCGGTAGTATTACTACCATTTCTGGGAGTAATGGATGGAAAAGATGTTTCCTCTGCCTATTTTAATCACGTAATCTTTCTATTTATTGGTGGTTTTATTGTTGCACTGGCCATGCAGAAATGGGATCTTCACAAAAGGATTGCTCTTAAAATTATGCTAATCACCGGCACCAGCCCACGACGTGTATTGCTTGGATTTATGGCGGCCACCGCCTTTTTATCCATGTGGATTTCCAACACAGCCACTGCCATGATGATGGTTCCCATCCTACTTTCGATTTCCAAAAAGTTAAAGGACTTTATGGACGAGAAATCACATAAAAAATTTACTACCGGGCTGCTGTTGGGTGTTGCTTACAGTGCATCCATAGGTGGAATTGCCACCCTTGTAGGTACGCCACCTAATCTTTCGTTTGCACGGATTTTTCAAATCATGTTTCCGGGTGCACCCGAAATTAGTTTTAGCAACTGGTTTTTATTTGCACTTCCCATCAGCCTTGTGTTGTTTTTCATCACCTGGATTTTTCTTTACAAGCGCTACAAACCAGCTTATTTTGAGTCGTCGCACACCGAATCCGCCATAAGAACTCAATACACGCAACTGGGAAAAGCCTCGTACGAGGAGCGCATCGTTCTGGTATTGTTTGTGTTACTGGCCATATTGTGGCTATCACGGTCCACGTTGACCATTGGTAATCTCGTTGTCCCCGGATGGAGTTCGTTACTGCCATATCCTGAACAGGTAAATGATGGAACGGTGGCCATTGCAATTTCCGTCCTGCTTTTCATTATTCCCACTTCCGGTAAGGATGGATTACGGCTAATGGACTGGAAGACAGCGAAAAAACTACCCTGGAATATTGTTTTGCTCTTTGGAGGCGGCTTTGCACTGGCCAACGCTTTTAAAGTCTCCGGATTATCACTCTGGGTTGGCGAACAAATGGGAGCCGCTGCCGGACTGCCCATCATATTGATTATCGTGTTGATTTCGCTCACAATGACCTTTTTAACTGAACTCACCTCCAACACAGCAACCACCGAAATGCTGCTGCCCGTGTTGGCTGGTTTATCTGTAAGTGTGGAAATAAACCCGCTGTTATTTATGCTTCCGGCAACCCTGAGTGCCTCCATGGCCTTTATGTTACCAGTAGCAACCCCGCCAAACGCCATCGTTTTTGGATCTAATCAACTCTCTGTTGGGGAAATGGTGAAAACAGGGATTATCTTAAACCTGATTGGAGTTGTTGTAATTACCTTGGCTACCTATTATTGGGGATCGTATTTATTCGATATCGACATGAGTCAGATGCCATTGTGGGCCAGCCCTGTAAACTAAATCAAGAATCCTGTGAAAATGAAACCTCAACACAATCAAAAGAAAGCCTATTTATTTGCGCTGATAGCGGTGGTCTTTTGGTCCACCATGAGTTCAGCTTTTAAACTAACATTGCAAGGCATCGCCTTCGACGAATTGCTGCTTTGGGCTTCCATCTTTGGATTTTTTACCTTATTAATTGTAAATCAATTTGGAAGCCGCCGACTGGAATTCAGTGAAATATCCAAAGGAGATGTAGGTCGGTCGGCGATAATGGGTTTTATTAATCCTTTTTTATATTACCTGATTTTGTTTAAAGCCTACGAGTTGCTTGAAGCTCAACTGGCAGGTACACTCAACTACGCCTGGCCGGTAATCCTGGTGCTTCTCTCAGGTATCATACTGAAACAAAAAATCAGGTTGGTAAGCTACCTTGCACTGATCATCAGCTTTATTGGCTTAATCATCATCAGCACCAAGGGTCAGTTTAACTTTGTGAATGTAGATCATCCCACTGGTATTGTCCTGGCTGTAGGAAGTGCCTTTGTGTGGGCATTTTACTGGATTTTGAACATGAAAGATCCACGTGAAGACACGGGTAAAATCACCTTGAACCTGTTTTTTGGACTGGTTTATTTATTGATATACCTGTTTGTATCCGGCAAAGAAATACTGTTTCCAACGGGCTGGACATTAGCGGGCTGTATTTATATCGGGATGTTCGAAATGAGCCTGACTTTTGTTATCTGGCTCAAAGCACTCAACACCTCCGAAAACACGGCCAAGGTCAGCAACCTGATTTATCTCTCACCCTTTATCGGACTGTTTTTCATTCGGTTAATGGTTGGCGAACCTA
This sequence comes from Bacteroidales bacterium, assembly GCA_030690365.1. GTDB lineage: Bacteria > Bacteroidota > Bacteroidia > Bacteroidales > F082 > UBA6244. Next base: position 101,470 of record JAUYGX010000111.1, read on the forward strand.
TACTCATTTCCACCATTGTTGGATTGGCGATCATCATAGCAGGCATCTTAATTCAACAATTTCCGGTTAAAAAAGGCAATCCAAAAATTGAATAAACCGTTTCAATATAACAGTTGCTCAAACTGAGGGGGGTGCAGTCGGCTAAAGCCAGACTGCAATGGATTGATTAAATTCAGTTTTATTCATCTAATATGAACATGCTAAAAGTACATCTGTTGCAGTCTGGATTTATCCGACTGCAAGTCAATCAAATTTATTCACTAATTTCCAGGTATTCAGTACTAATCCCGTTCCCGAAAAGGTTCGGGATTTTGGCCGATATTATAAACCGGGATTTTAATCCCGGGTAGCTCAGACCCATTGATTAAACAGAAAGTTTTTGTTACAACTGGCTAAAGCCAAGCTGCAAGGGATGGAGTTTATTGTGTTTTATTCATTTACACTGAACGTGTTAAATGGACATCCATTGCAGTCTGGCTTTATCCGACTGCCCCCTCATTCAGAATTCTTGCAATACCTCCATAATAATTTAATACCATTTAAATATTAGTCTCAATCTATGCCTTATTTCAATGTTGAAGTGTTGCTAAAGCAGAAGGAACTTGTGTTGCAGTCGGCTAAAGCCAGACTGCAATGGATTGATTCTATTCAGATTTATCCAACTACAATGAACATGTTAAAAGTGCATCCATTGCAGTCTGGATTTATCCGACTGCACGATCAAATTTATTCCTTCATTTCCAGGTATTTGTTACTAATGGAAAATGAACGGACACCCTATTTAATTCATTTTTCCCCCTACCCTATTTCAAAGACGTTTAATGCTATCTTTGTTTCACTGAAAATTTACCTGTATGTATCCCCGGATAAGCGATTTTATTAACGATGTATTTGGCACCCACCTGAATTTGCCCATCCAAAGCTATGGTTTCTTTTTAGCCACAGCGTTTGTAGTTGGAGCCTATTTTTTAAATAAAGAATTGATCCGACAGGAAAAAGCGGGATACGTGTGGTCCACAAAACGAAAAATGGTCATTGGCCAAAAAGCCAGTGTTTCCGAATTGACCATCATTTTTTTTATAAGCCTGCTGGTGGGATACAAATTATCGGCGTTAATATTTAATTATCAGGAATTTGGCAGCAATCCACAGGCCTTTGTTTTTTCTTCCTCGGGGAGTTGGATTGGCGGTTTAATATTGGCTTCAGGTTTCACTTTCGTTCAATATTACCTAAAAAAGCAAAAAGCGCTTGATCCGCCAGAGGTCAAAGAAATAGTAGTACATGCCAACCAGCAAACCTGGTCCATTGTATTTGTAGCCGTTATTTTTGGAATTGTTGGAGCCAAAATTTTTCACCAACTGGAAAATTGGCAGGATTTTATGGCCGATCCCATTGGAAGCATGCTTAGTTTTAGCGGACTCACCTTTTACGGAGGTCTCATTGTGGCCGCATTCGGGGTGGGATACTACAGCGAAAAACATGGCATTCCATGGCGGCGAATGGCCGACAGCATTGCTCCTTCGTTGATATTGGCTTACGGAATCGGCCGAATTGGTTGTCAGGTTGCAGGCGACGGCGATTGGGGCATTGTAAACCTGGCTCCTATGCCCCAATGGTTATCATTTTTACCCGACTGGGTCTGGGCCTATAATTACCCGCACAACATCCTCAACGAAGGCGTCCGGATCGAGGGATGTACCGGAGTTCATTGTATGCAACTGGCACAAACAGTTTACCCTACGCCCCTTTACGAAACTGCCATGTCGCTGCTCATCTTCCTGTTTCTGTGGTCGATCAGGAAAAGATTTAAAACAGCAGGGATTATTTTTGCCATTTATCTCATGCTCAATGGAGTAGAGCGATTTTTAATCGAACAAATCCGGGTGAACAATTTATTTGATTTTTTGGGAATGAAAGTAACCCAGGCCGAAGTGATTGCTACCTTTATTTTTAGTTTGGGGCTGGTATTTTTTATTTATTTGTTAGTACAAAAACCGAAACCACTGATATGAACCTCGAATATATTACACTAGAAGTCAATAAAATATGTATCGAAACCGGGCAATTTATTAAAAGCCATGTTGAGAAACTTTCCGATCAGGATGTCGTTGAAAAAGGCATTCACAACCTTGTCACTTTCGTGGATAAAGAATCAGAGAAACGCATTATCGAAGCACTGACGCCATTGGTTGAAGATGCAGGATTTATTGCTGAAGAACAAAGCGAACTGCCACGAAGCGACGTGTACAACTGGATTGTGGACCCTTTGGATGGCACCACTAACTTCATTCATGGTATTCCTTTGTTTGCTATTTCGATTGCTTTGATGAAAAAGGACGAAGTGATGATTGGCGTGGTTTACGAAGTAAATATGAAAGAGTGTTTTTATGCCTGGAAGGGTGGCGGGGCATTTTTAAATGGTAAGCCAATTCATGTTTCTGGCACCAACAAACTCGACAATTCGCTGATTGCCACTGGATTTCCTTATTATGATTATTCGTTACTTGATCCCTACTTGTCCCTTTTTAAAGATCTGATGCAAACTTCGCGTGGTGTACGTCGGCTGGGCTCGGCTGCGGTCGACTTGGCCTATGTGGCCTGTGGAAGGTTTGAGCTGTTTTATGAATATGGGTTGCAATCGTGGGATGTAGCGGCAGGAGTTTTAATTGTGCTGGAAGCCGGTGGAAAGGTGACTGATTTCAAACAAGGAAACCAATATGTCTTTGGACATCAGATGATTGCATCCAACGCCTTAATTCACAGCGAATTCACCTACAAATTTCAGGAGCATTTCGAAAACGAAACCTTATAAACCTTCGCAATATTTTAGTATTATTGCATAAAAGTAAGTGATATGTCCCCAAAAAAGCTTGTTCCGGGCGAACTGGAAAAAGATAGTCCATACAGAAGTCTCTTTAAAGCCATTAGTTGGCGGTTTATAGCCTCTGGCGCAACGTTTATCATCAGTTTTACTGTATTTACACAAGCCACTCAAAGTGCCTTTAAAGATGTAATTGGCGCAGTATCAATGATTACAGCCATTGACATGATTGCCAAACTGATTTTATATTATCTTCACGAAAGGTTATGGACCAATATTGTATGGGGAAAATACTGGCATCGTCAAGTTTTGCGTAAGCGATATAAAAGCATTCATAAAAAACGTCCAGAAAAATCCTGACCATGAAAAACCTTCGCTCCAAATCGTTCATTTTGCTCGTATTTATCCTGGTTGCTTTTCAACAGCTGTTACAGGCCAACAACGACAGTACAACGGTGGTGTATACCTTCGACATGAAAGAGATGATTGCACCGCCTGTATGGAGAACCACAAAAAATGCCATTAACCAGGCTGTTGAGCAGAAGGCAGATTTGATTGTAATTCACATGAACACCTACGGTGGAACGCTGGATGATGCTGACTCGATCCGCACAAAAATCATGACATGCCCGATTCCGGTATATGTATTTATTGATAAAAACGCTGCTTCGGCGGGAGCGCTCATTTCCATCGCCTGCGACAGCATTTATATGGCACCCGGATCGAGCATTGGGGCCGCCACGGTAGTTAATCAAAGCGGAGAACAACTACCCGACAAATACCAGAGTTATATGCGTTCGATGATGCGTGCCACTGCCGAAGCCAACAACCGCGATCCTAAGATTGCACAAGCCATGGTAGATCCTAAAATCTACGTGGCCGGCATCAGCGACTCGGGCCAGGTGCTTACATTTACAGTAAGCGAAGCCATGCAACACGGATTTTGCGAAGCAAAAGTGAGTAACATGGGCGAATTGCTGCAACATGCAGGCGTACAGAATTATAAAATTAAAGAACACCATATTTCTGCCACCGACAGAATGATCGGATGGCTTATAAATCCATTTGTCAGTGGCATTTTGATTATGTTGATTATTGGGGGGATATATTTTGAACTTCAGACCCCCGGAATCGGATTTCCATTGGCCGCCGCTGCTGTGGCTGCCCTGTTGTATTTTGCACCGCTTTATCTGGAAGGGCTTGCCAATCATTGGGAAATCATCGTTTTTGTGATAGGTATAGTTTTAATTGCCATTGAAGTTTTCGTCATTCCCGGATTTGGTATCACTGGAATTTTAGGGCTGGTGCTTATGATTATCGGCCTAACCCTGAGTATGGTAGGCAACATTAATCCGGGCAATTTGGATGCCAATATCTCTCAGATTACCAAAGCATTGGCCGTGGTGGTGATTGCCTTTTTTCTGGCTATTACAGGAAGTATAATGTTGAGTAAAAAGCTGTTTACGAGCAAGGCCTTTGGCCATTTAGCCCTTCAAAAAACACAAAACACCTCTGAAGGATACACTTCTGCATCCCCGGAATATACAGCCAGAATAGGCCAGGAAGGTATCGCCTACACCATGCTCCGGCCTGCTGGTAAAATCATGATCGACAACGAATTGTACGATGCTACCGCCCGAACCGGATTGATTGAAAAAGGTGAAAAAATTGTGGTGGTGGGTTATCTGAATGCCCAACTGGTGGTAAAGAAATTATAGAATAAGATCCTGCATTAAATCCTTCATGGAATATATCCCTGATTTTCCTGCCAGGAATTCGGCAGCAAGGACAGCCCCCAGGGCAAATCCCTGCCTGTTTTTAGCCTCATGAACCAATGAAATGATGTCTTGTTCCGATTCATAAGTAACCACATGCGTCCCGGCAACCTCCCCTTCTCTGACACTTTCAATATGTAATGTCCCTTTTTCAGCTGGCTGTTTCAAAGTCCAGGCTTTTAAATCATCCAATCGTGCAATGACCTGGTTAGCCAGCGTAATGGCCGTTCCACTTGGGGCATCCAGTTTATGTATGTGATGGATTTCCTTCATTTTTGGTGTATACCCCGACACTTTTGACATAATTTGCGCCAGTTGGTCATTGAGATAAAACAGAATATTTACACCCATCGAGAAGTTGGATGCATAAAAAAAAGCACCTCCATTTAATGTACATTCTTCGATAACCTCATCCCAATTTTCTAACCAACCTGTGGTTCCTGAAACCACCGGAAGTTGATGTTGAAAACAGTATCGGTAAACATCCCTTACTCCAGCAGCCTGACTAAAATCAACAACCACAGCATTTTCGACTAATGAAACATCCAAATGATCCCAATCGGATTTCCCATCCAGACGGGTCACTATTTGGTGTCCCCTATTCAGGGCTGCTTTTTCAACTTCATGACCCATCCGGCCATAACCCGAAAGAATGATATTCATAAACCTCTTTTAAAATTATCAAAAGTTAACCGTAACCCGTAATCCATTAGGGGTAACATTAGCAGGCATTATGGGAGATGCAGGATACATATTTAAGGACTCAATCATGGGATCGACCCTCACGGAAAGGTTATCGTTAACTTCCCAATAATAAAGATGTGCATCCACAGTGGCATCCAAAATTTGTATGACGTACCAAGCCCCCATAATGATGTAAGACAACTCCATATTCCGACGGTAATAGTCACGGATAGTCTGAAGATCTTCTGCAGTGTATTTTTCCGCCAAAGGATTGGTACAATCTGCACCTAATGCAGCAGAACAAATATAGGCATCACGGTATTTCCGGTATTCCTGTCCCTTGGTTACGCCAAAATATCCGGTAACTGCAAAACCTGCATACACGATTGGTAGCTTCCAGTACTTTTTGTTGTAGATTTGTCCGGCACCAGGTATTAGCGACAACAGCGTGGCCTTGTGAGGTGAATGGGAGCGAACCACCGTTGTATCAGCAGATTTTTTGATTTTTGTTTCCTGGCCGTTTGCACAACTTACACCTGCAAACAAAAGAAGAATGCCTAGATACAGGCCGATATTTTGAGGGATTCGGGTCAAATTATTGTTGGTCGTTAAACACCTTGATAATGGTTTCGAGTTCACTATCATTTTTAAAAGTGATAACGAGAGAACCTTGACCTTTAGTATTGCGCTTCAGGCTAACTTTGGTACCCAGTTTCTGACTTATCACGGCGGTGGTTTCCTTAAATCGCTCAGGAATGGGGGCTGCTTTTTTCACAGTTTTTTTGGTAGCGGCACCGCCTTTGTCGATGGTACGTACCATTTCTTCTACCTGGCGTACATTGAGCCCCCGGTTGATGATCATGCGCAACATATTCTCCTGCAATTCGCCGTCTTCAACAGTAATCAAAGCGCGGGCGTGTCCTGTAGTTATAAAACCATCGCGCAGAGCCACCTGAACGGATGGAGGAAGTTTTAGCAGGCGCAACGAATTGGCAATGGAAGAACGGTTTTTTCCAATCCTCTCACTCAGCTTTTCCTGGGTAAGTTTACATTCTTCAATCAACCTTTGATAGCTGATGGCTACTTCAATGGCATTCAGTTCCTGGCGGTGAATATTTTCGATGAGTGCCAATTCGAGCATTTGTTCGTCGTTGGCCACACGTATAAAGGCAGGAATACGCTCTAAACCTGCTAATTGCGAAGCACGTAACCGCCGTTCTCCAGCGATCAACTGATATTTATCGTAGCCCATTTTCCGAACGGTAATGGGTTGAATAACCCCCTGAGCCAGAATAGAATCAGCCAACTCACGCAGCATCATTCCATCAAAATCGGTCCGGGGTTGAAACGGATTTGTTTCTATTTTCGAAATTTCAAGTTCTGCAATTGCCCCGGCCACATAGTTTCCCGAAATATCGTCCGAAGTGATATCCGTATCAGGGCTTTGTAGAATCGAATCCAATCCCCTGCCCAAAGCTCTTCGTTTTCCTTTTACTTCAGTCATGCTTTAATCAATTTTTTTATCCTCATTGTTCATGGCCGTCATGTTGTTTTTTTGCAGAATTTCACGGGCCAGATTCAAATAATTGATGGCGCCGGTACTCTGCACATCATACATGATAATCGAATCACCAAAACTCGGGGCCTCACCAAGCTTAGTGTTCCGGCTTATGATGGTATCAAAAACCATTTTCTGGAAATGAGTTTTCACTTCATCTACCACTTGTTTGGACAAACGAAGACGGCTATCGAACATGGTGAGAAGAATGCCTTCGATATCTAATTGTTGGTTTAAACGGCCCTGCACAATTTTAATTGTGTTCAACAACTTGCCCAGGCCTTCGAGTGCAAAATACTCGCACTGGACAGGGATGATCACCGAATCGGCCGCTGAGAGTGCGTTTACGGTAATGAGACCCAAGGAAGGTGAACAGTCGATAATGATGAAATCATATTTGTCCTTTATTTTGTCCAGCACGTTTTTCATCATCAACTCCCGATTGGGTAGATTAATGAGTTCAATTTCGGCACCAACCAAATCAATGTGCGCTGGCAACAAATCCAGGTGTGGGGTTTTGGTAGGCAAAATCACCTGATTAATATCCAGGTTGTCTACAATACATTCATAAATACTTGCCTGTACCATTTTTGGGTCGAAGCCGATTCCGGAGGTAGCATTGGCCTGAGGATCAGCATCAACAATGAGTGTGCGATATTCCAAAACAGCCAGACTGGCCGCTAGATTGATAGAAGTGGTTGTTTTACCAACTCCGCCTTTTTGATTCGTAACAGCAATCGTTTTCCCCATAATTTTGTTCTGATATTAATCAATCTCCCAGTGGCAAAAATAGCATATTGAATTGAGCCTGCAAAAAGGAAGGAGCGAACTTATTAACACACACCAAATAAATTGGCTATAAATATTTACAAGAACAATGAGACGTAAATCTCACCATATCTTATAGTTAATCAACGAATAGTTTTCTTTACATCGGAAAAAATAGAGACTCCAATATTAGCAGTGGCTAGTTTTCATCTTCACCTCCCAGGTCTTCAAAAGACACATCCAGCCCGGCAGAACTCATTTCCTTATCATCCTGTTGATCATCGTCAGTATTCTTACCATTTTCGACAAATGAAATGGCTGCATTCAACCCATCACGAAATTTTTCGAAGTCCTCGCCATATAAGAATATTTTATGCTTTTCGTAAGAAAAACGGCCATCTACTTCGTTAAACCTTCGTTTGCTTTCGGTTATTGTAACAAACATTTCATTTGCGCGCGTGGCCTTTACATCAAAAAAATACGTTCTTTTCCCCGCTCTTACCGACTTTGAATAAAAATCGGCTCCTCTATCCTGCTTCTCTGGTTCTCCCATTCTGTTGTAGTAAATTGATTAATTTGTTACTTACTGCAAAATATAATGGTTCAAAGTTAATAATATTCCTTTTGCACCTTTTGCATCTGCTTTCATTGTTGAAAAAATCCTGAATTTGTTAATAACCTTATACGTTGCTATTTTTCAGAACCTTATTCCCTAAAAATTTTAACCACCCCAGTTCTGGTAGGTGTAACCACCTTTACGAAATAAACCCCTGAAGCCAGGTTTGATATCTGTTGATTCAGATTGATTTTATTATCTGCTCTCGAACGGGTATAATTACCCGAAAACATTATATCTCCGGAGGTATTTACCAAATTAACAACCACCTGTTCGATTGAATCAAGGGTGAGTTTTAGAGTGAGTTGATCCTTGCAGGGATTTGGACGCGCTTCCACCAATGCCTTTCCCTGATCAGGATGTCCGGCTATATCAAGTAAAAGACCATATGCCGTAACATAATCAGGAATTCCCCAACCCAGTAAATCGTCGGGATTTGAGGCCTGGTTGCCACTTTGCTTTAAGGCATCCTGTACTTCTGCAACCGTCATTTCAGGATAAGCCTGCATCAAACAAGCTGTCATACCGGCAATTATCGGCGATGAAAAAGAGGTTCCGTCTCCGTGACCCGCACCACTGCTACCGTAAGCTACAAATGTACTATCACCAGTTGCAGCAATGGTTGGTTTGTGCCGACCATCGTAAGTGGGTCCAATGGAACTAAACAACGCCCTCACACCATCCCAATCAACAGCCCCAATAGTAAGTACCCGAAACCCATCCGCCGGAGCCCCGATATATGGAAATGGATCACCACCGGAATTCCCCGCACTATTCACCACCATAATGCCTTTTTCAACCGCCTTATCAGCACCTCTTGTACTCACATTGGTCATTCCATCCATATCCTCATAGGTATGGTTAAAAGTAGTATCATCAAAAGTAATATAACCCAACGAACAGTTAATTACATCAGCACCCACACTATCTGCCAACTCAGCCGCCGAAACCCAATTATATTCTTCAATCACATTTTCCGTGGGTACATATTCCGTACGAAACAACCAATAGCTGGCCCTTGGTGCAGTTCCTATCATCTGTCCGGGAGAGAACGCTGCCATTATTGAAAGCACCGATTTACCATGACCGCTCTCATTATACACATTATTGGTCCCCGGATGCACAAAATCCCTTGTGCCTAATAGCCTGTTGTTCATGCGCAGACTGTCGAAAAAGGGATGCACATCAGCACCCTCATATCCTGCGTCCAGCACGGCGATAACCATTCCCTGGCCCTGATATCCCATATCGTGCAGAACAATTCCGTCAATTTGATTGATTTGCGGGCCGGCACCGCCATAATCCATGCTTCTGGTACTTTTAAAATTAGTGCTGCCCATATCAGGTGCTTTAACAACTGACTCATTGGCAAAAAAGGATTTAACCTTTCCACCATCATGGTTATCAGGTAGTTTAACTGTGCTTTGGACGTAAGGCAAATCCAATACTAAATCCATTATAGCCGGGTTATCACAAAATACGGTAACTCCATTCATCCATTTGGTAGGATTCAGGATTTGAACTCCCAAATCAGCAACGCCCTGCAAATACTGAGGATTAACGGGCAAATCTTCTTCAGATATTGAAATATCATATTTGGCACGACGATCAAGAGCCCGTTGCGATAAAAATTCATCAGGTTGATCGATGGAATAGGGTGAGTTATTTTTATCGGTGAACTGCACATAGTATTTATCAGGTGCAATCTGCGCTGTAAGCATGGTGCTGAAGGCAAAAAGCAAAGTAATCAGTGTAAAATTGACTTTCATATTCTGTTAATTGTGTTAATTTAATGTGACAAAGATAATAACCAACAGGTTGCATTTAATGGTATTGAGGAATAATTGTGTTATTTGATTCATTTACATCCGGAATTCCGGGTGATCCAAGGATCACTTTCTCGATTTTTTTTTCAGAATCCACCTGAACCACAACAGCTCCAATGTTTTCGGCCCACCGGCTTGTGTTTTCATCAATTTCTTCCTGACTTCCATCAGCATAAAACACCTGAAGGTGAATGGGCAGCGGCAATTCATCTACATTTTCAACCACTATTTTATTGTCGAAGGTTACCTTTTTTAATTCCTAAATCGGCATAGGCCCGATCGAAATACCAGGGAGTAAAATACCACCATAAATTTTGACGGGTGGTTTTGTTGAACGAATTAAAAAAATCGAATGGATAATATCAACATAATTCGTTTATTTTTGTGCAAATTCACTGCCATGATTACAACCGTTAATCCCGCCACACAACAAATAATGAAGGATTACCCGCTCCTTACTTCATCGCAACTGAACATACTCCTCGATGAAAACCACCACACTTATTTAAATTGGCGAAATGCTTCCTATCCCGAAAGGGGGAAATTATTTCTAAATCTGGCCAACATACTGCGTGAACAATCAAATGAGCTTGCTTTACTGATCACCACCGAGATGGGGAAAATACTGGGTGAGTCGAAAGCTGAAATTGAAAAATGTGCCTGGGTTTGCGAATATTACGCTGAAAATACCGAATCATTGCTGAAGTCGGAACCCATGACCAGCGATGCTTCCTCTTGCTATGTGCGTTTCGACCCACTTGGAACCGTATTTGCCATTA
>JAUYGX010000131.1 GCA_030690365.1 Bacteroidales bacterium
TTCATGTGTGAGAGTAACTTTGTAAGTGTTCATAGCTTTTTTTTTGCTAAGATACACTTTTTTTCAATTACGTCATATTATCTGTGACGTGACACTAGATAAGTTGTGAACGATGGTAAACTTTCCCTTTTCCCAATGACAGAGGCAAAAGGCGATTGACATAGTGCGATTTAATTTATTCAACTTCCACCACTTGAATGAGTTGCAGTATCATCACAAAACAAGGCACAAATATTCCAGAAATGTGTGAATAATGTAAATTCATCCTAAAATTCTGTAACACTTATCCTGTCTTCGCAGATTAACTTTGCTTTTCAAACCCATAAAAAGATGAAAAAAAAGAGTGATAAGTTAAATCTGCATGATAGTCAGACAGACAAAAAAGACAAAAACACGCTTCAGGGTGATCCAATCTATCCCGATGGAGATTTCATTTACGAAAAAATTCAGGAAGAAGAAGATAAAAACCCGGAAGATCCCTCCAGAGTAAAAGAACCCAATAACAACTATGCTTTAGCACCAATTTCGTTCACCCAATTCCTTAAAAGCTCACCGGATGAAAGAGAATAAAGATTTAATTTCAATCTTTTCCGTAAGGTTGACGACTATGGTACAGTTGATCTGTTAACCAAAATACTTAAAATGGAAGTAGGCCATGTTGATTGAGCTGGGTTATAACGTGTTCAGATTGAGCAAATAGATTTTGAGAATTATCTGACAAATAAAACTGGAAGTCCGGAGAACTAGTTATTTACGATTGATATATGGGATCACACTTATTTGAAATATCAAAAATAAAGATCAGATTACAATGATGCATTTTGGAACTGTGAATCAGGGAAGAAGTTAAAAGGAGACTTGTAAAATAACATATTATAAACTTGTTAATCTTAAGATGGAGGACTAAAAAAATGAAACTGTTCACAAGAAAACTAATTTATTTTAGCATTTCGTTGATTTTGATCATCAACTTCGATGTTGCTTTTGCTCAGAAAGCGAAAGTTGTTTCTTCTTACGGGCCTGTCAACCAGGATGTAGGCTTTAATCAAATTAAAGCTGAAAGAATGAAGGTAAAAGCTGATCGTGCAAAAGAGCACAATGATCTGCTGAATGCCCGGTACGATCTGGCAAAAAAAACATCTCAGGATGTTGTTATGGCGGGTGGCAAATCCATACCCATAGGCCCTACAGCTAAACTTCAGGGAATAAACTGGGCAGATCTGGATAAGTTAACTCCGGAGGAAATTAAATCGAAGGACATTTTTCCTTACAAACCTTTGCCCTTTGCCGACCATGCCGAGGGTGGTATGCTTTTCCCTCCAATGATTACCGATTCGCTTCCAAGGCTTGTTCGTTTCGATCTGGATTTTGATCTTCCGGAGCATATTCTGCCCGATCGGGCACCTCCCATTTATCTGACCACTCGCCCCGATTTGGGTGATGTTTCGCAAGGCCGGTTAATTACCATCGATAATTACTACGAAATTTTTAATGGACTTTTAAATCCAAAACAGCTTGAAGGATTGCGATTGCTGGTCACCCAGTTTCCACAACAACAGTTTAATGCTACCGAGGACCGGCGAACCGACCGGCCCAGCCTTGGCGTAACTTGTTTTGATTGTCATGTCAACGGACACACCAACGGGGCAAACCACCTGGTTGGGGACATAAGACCACAGGAGTTCAGGCACCGAATAGAAACTCCGTCCTTGCGGGGAGTAAGTATTCAGCAACTCTTCGGTTCGCAACGGGGACTTAAATCAGTTGAAGATTTCACCGAATTCGAACAACGGGCAGCCTACTTTGATGGCGATCATGTAATGGCAGCAAAAAAGGGAGTTAACATTCTTGATCGTGGTTCGCAAGTTCATTTTATGGCCGAATTCATGGCGATCCTGGATTTTCCACCAGCGCCAAAGCTCGATATTTATGGTGCGTTGGATGAAACCAATGCAACTCCTGCCGAATTGCAGGGAGAAGCAATTTTTAATGGAAAGGGGCGATGTGTTGAATGTCATCCTGCACCCTACTACACCGATAATACCATGCACAATTTAAAGGCGGAACGATTCTATAAACAGGAAATGGCTAATGGCATGATGATGGCGCATGATGGTATGATTAAAACATTTCCGTTAAGAGGCATCAAAGACTCACCACCCTATTTGCACGATGGCAGATGTTTTACTTTGGAAGATGTTGTCGAATACTTCAACCTCGTTCAGCAATTGCACCTGACAACCCAGGAAAAGGCAAGTTTGGTTGCGTTTATGCGCACATTATAGAAAATAAAACCACAAAAAATCAATCTACCATGAATTCAAAAAACACATTCGAATTTAAAGCACTGCCTTATGCGTATGATGCGCTTGAGCCTTATATTGATAAGCTTACGCTGGAAATTCATTATGGCAAACACCATAAAGCCTATTATGACAATTTCATAACTGCCATAAAGGACACAGAAATGGAAACGATGGACATCAAGGATATTTTCAAAAATATAAGCAACTATCCGGCAGCCGTCAGAAATAACGGTGGCGGGTATTTCAACCACACTTTTTATTGGGAAGGCATGAAAGCTTCCGGAGGTGGCTTACCAACCGGAAAATTATCAGGGGCCATTACAAAATCGTTTACCTCCTTTGATGAGTTTAAAAAGCAATTTTCGGATGCCGGTAAAACCAGGTTTGGCAGTGGCTGGGCATGGTTGAGTGTGGACGATAACGGCAAACTCTTTATTAATTCAACACCAAATCAGGATAATCCGTTGATGGACCTGCCTACCGGACAGGCAGGTTTGGCTGAAAAAAAAGGAACTCCGCTGCTTGTAATGGATGTTTGGGAACATGCTTACTATTTAAAATATCAGAACAAGAGACCAGATTATATTGAAGCGTTCTGGAATGTTGTGAACTGGGAAGAAGTAGCGAAAAGATATGAAACTGCTTTAAAATCATTGAACATAAAGTAAATAAAAGAAGTGTTTTAAAATCACCACACTTTATGCATCATCTAACGGGATTTATTTTATTCATAAAGCAACCTTAATATGGAAAAGAAAAAATTAACAACCGCAAGTGGCCGACCTTACACTGAATTTGACAATTCGCAGTCTGTTGGCAATCGGGGACCAATTTTGTTACAGGATTATTTTCTGCACGAAGACATGGCGCATTTCAATCGGGAACGCATTCCTGAAAGAGTTGTTCACGCAAAAGGGACCGGGGCATTTGGCACCTTTACAGTAACCCATGACATCACTCAATATACTAAAGCAAAAATATTTTCAAAAATTGGCAAGCAAACAAAATTATTCGCCCGTTTTTCCATTGTTGGAGGAGAAAAAGGAGGTGCCGATAGTGAAAGAGATCCACGTGGTTTCGCGGTGAAGTTTTATACCGAAGACGGTAACTGGGATTTAGCAGGCAATAATACTCCGGTATTTTTTATTAAAGATCCAAAAAAGTTTTCTCACTTTATTCACACACAGAAACGTGATCCTAAAACAAATTGTAAAAGCCCTACCATGATGTGGGATTTTTTTAGTTTGAATCCGGAAAGCCTGCACCAGGTATTAATACTGATGAGCGATCGTGGAACTCCATTCTCTTATCGGCACATGCACGGTTTTGGCAGCCATACCTTTTCGTTTTTCAATAAAAACAATGAGCGGATATGGGTAAAATTTCATTTTGTAACCTTACAGGGTGTAAAAAATTTCACTGCAAAAGAAGCCGATGAAATGAAAGGAATTGACCTTGATCAAGCACAACGGGATATGGTGGTAGCCATTGCCAGAGATGATTTTCCCAAGTGGACCTTAAAAATTCAGGTAATGACCGATGAACAGGCCAAAACCTTTAAATGGAACCCGTTTGATATCACCAAAGTATGGTTCCATAAAGACTTTCCATTGATTGACGTGGGAATAATGGAATTAAATAGAATTCCCGAAAATTATTTTCGTGATGTGGAGCAAGCTGCATTCGACCCGGCCCATGTTGTTGACGGCATTGGTTATTCGCCCGATAAACTGCTGCAAGGACGTTTACTTTCTTATCCCGATGCACAGCGTTATCGTCTGGGTGTGAACTATGAGCAGATTCCTGTAAACCAATGTTCTTACGGACATTCAAATTACCAACGAGACGGACTTATGCAGGTTGGAGATAATGGAGGTGCCAATCCGAATTATCGCCCCAATAGTTTTGATGATATTGTTGTTGATGAAAGCTATAAAGAACCCCCCATGCAATTGGAATCAAGTATTGCCGACTGGTTCGACCGAAACGAAAACGATGATGACCATTTCACCCAGCCGGGCTTGTTGTTTAACAAGGTGATGAGCGAAAAGGACAAGAAAAATCTGGTTAGCAACATTGTAAATTCGATGAATGGGATTTCCGGAGAAAAGAAAGACGAGATAATTAGCCGACAACTGTCTCATTTTTCCCGTGCCGATAGCCAGTTAGGAATGGCTGTAGCAAAAGGGTTGGGAATTGCTATTAAATAAATGAAAATGAAAGCCTTTAGTATGGGTGATGATAATGTGTGAATGATGTAAATTTTCACAAAATTTATGTAACACTTTTTACTCTAATCGACATCAACTTTGTCTTTTCAATATTCATATTTTTAAAAATTAATTATTATGGCAGAAATTAAGATTGAACAGAAAAAACAAATTTGGCCGTGGTTATTAGTAGGCCTTGTTATAGCTGCGTTGCTTGTATATTTATTGGTATTTCGTGATAACGATAAAAATGCTGAAGTACTAACTAAAGCAGATTACATCACCAATACGAACGAACCTGCCCTCCTATCGGCAAAAGAAAGTAACGATACTGTTGCGGCTTATGTAAATTTTGTAGAAAGTAATAAGGACAAGATGAGTTTGGATCATGCCTATACAAATGAAGCGCTACTAAAATTAATTGATGCAACAAAAGCGAAAGCCAATGAGGTTGGATATGAAGTTCGGGCAGATATAGAAAAGGCAAAGGAATATGCCAAAATGATCACAAAAGATCCTTTTGAAACTACCCATGCGGATAACATTAAAAAGGCGGACGATATTTTAACCAAAGTATTACAAAACATCCAAAAGGCAAAATATCCAGGATTGGCAGATGAAGTTGAAGCTTTAAGAAGTGCTTCAGAATCAATAAAACCAGGTGTACTTACACTTGATCAAAAAGATGCAGTTAAGAATTACTTTGAAAAGGCTTCTGACCTTCTTAAAAAAATGAATTAATTATTCTTAAAAACAAAAAAATGATAGATACAAATAAAAATCTTTTTAATCTGGATGAATTATCCGACTATAAAGTGGCCGAAGATTATAGCGATGTAAGAGGCTGGAATGTAAAAGATGCGGATAGCCGCACCATTGGGAAAGTGGATCACCTGCTGGTAAATAAAACTGCCGAACGTGTGGTTTACCTTGATGTTGAAGTTGATGAAACAGTAATAGAAGAGGGATTTAACACATATCAGGATCGGGTAAGTGACGGTGTTCATGAGTTTTTAAACAAAGAGGGCGAAAATCACCTGATTATTCCTATCGGAATGGCAGTTATTGATGAGAAGAACAAATTGGTGAATACAAATCAAATTGATAGCTCAACTTTTGCGAAAACCAAACGGTTTAAAAAAGGAACTGTGATTGATTTTGGGTACGAATTAGACGTAGTTCGTCATTACAGGGGAGATAACACTGTTCACAGTTCAAATGCTGTTGACGGATTTTATGACCGTGAAGAGTTCAACAATACATTTTATAAAAGAGATTTGAAATAAAAACAATGGAATTACTATCAAAAGAATTGATTCAGGAGCTCCTGTCGGCAGATCAGTCGCCCTGCCTTTCACTTTATATGCCTACGCATCAAAAACATCCCGAAAATATTCAGGATATCATCCTTTTTAAAAATCTTGTCCAGCAATTGGAAGAATCACTAACTCAAAAATATTCGGCTGGGGAAGTGCAAAAACATCTTGAGCCTGTAAAAGCGCTCGTTGATAACGATAATATATGGAATCACACGTTGGACGGACTTGCTGTTTTTAGTGCAAAAGGATTGTTTAAAGTTGTCAGACTACATACATCGGTTGAAGAACTGGCCATGGTGGCCGACAGTTTCCATACCAAACCGCTCCGGCAATATTTGCAATCGGTCGACCATTTTCATTTATTGGGTTTAACCCTTCGCGATATCAGGCTTTTTGAAGGCAACCGTCACTCACTTACTGAAGTTGAACTCATGGCCGATACTCCAAAAACCATTGAGGAAGCACTTGGCGATGAATTGACCGGGAAGCACTCGACTGTTGATTCTTATGGAGGAACAGGTGGAGAAAGTACGGCCATGCACCACGGGCACGGTGGTAAAAAAGAAGAAACTGAAAAAGATGCTGAACGGTTTTTCCGTGTAGTGGCGGGTGCAATTTACGAACACTATTCGAAACCTTCAGGTTGGCCGCTCATTCTTGCAGCTTTGCCCGAACACCACAACCTTTTTCAAAAGGTAAATAAAAATCCATTGTTGTTACACAAAGGAATTGCAATAAATCCTTCATCTGTTTCACCGAATAAGCTGGCGAAAATGGCCTGGGAAATAATGGAACCAGAGTATAACCTGAAACTTGACAGCCTGGTCGCCCGGTTTGAACAAGCCAGGGCCAATGGCAAAGGCAGCGATGACTACAAGGAAGTAGCTGTTGCGGCAGTTGAAGGACGGGTTGATACACTTCTTGTTGAAGCCGACCGGATAATCCCGGTGAGGATTACAAATCTGGTGACGGGGAATACGCAAAAAAAAGATTT
>JAUYGX010000136.1 GCA_030690365.1 Bacteroidales bacterium
ATTCAATAGAAAATTGTCAACTTACAGAGGAAAGGTTTTCTATAGACTTGTGCAGCAGGCCATGACAACAGCACCAGTACCTCTGAAAATTTTAACAGGGAAGGAAAATAAATTACATGTGTAAAGCAGATAAGCAGTATATTTTATTTAGTATGTGTTTTGATTTAGAAACAATAAATTCTTTCTTTTTCTTAATCAAATTTTCATTCACTAATGAAATAAATATACCTGCTATGTGCATTAAAGCAAATTCATTTTCAATTTCACCTTTAGAAAATTGTTGCCAGACCTTATCTCTTAGTTGTATAAATTCTTCATCATCTAATATTTTCCACCACCAGAGTCTTTCCCAATCTTGTTCTTCATCTTTTCTGAAAAACGCATTTGATTTAATACTTTCGTTCAATTCAGCTTTTAGAATAAAACCTTTTTCAATATATTTTATGATTTTAGCTAAAGGGAACACATAAGTAGAATGGTAAACATTATACTTATCTAAAATTGAATTGTATTTCCTTTCTGCAATCTTTCCTGCATTATCTTCCTTTTTATCAAAATAATTAAACACTTGATATTCTTGAATTTTGTCATTGCCAGTCCTAAATTCTGCATAGACAATTATAAAATAAGCAAGTAGACATTTTATAAATTCATCACGATTTTCATGTTCCAAATATTCAGAATCGATTAAAGTTGTTAACCTATTAAAATCAAGAAGTGATTGCTTTAGCACTCTCAGGTTTTCCAATTCTGATGAAACAAAAAGTTCAATGATTAAATTTCTATATTTAGTTAAATCAAGTTCTGAATTAATTTCCTTACTCTCTTGAATAAAGTGATATACCGCAGTATCAATATCACTTTTAACTTCAAATGTCTGACCAATTAACTTTTCCTTAAAATCTTTGTAATCAATATCAATTTCACTCTTGTTCTTTTCATATTTTGCTTTAATCTTTTTTTCATCAGATAAAAGTATCACTTTACAACCAGAATGCTCAACATAATTATTTATGTATCCGAAGATTTCGTCTGTTTTAATTTTACACCTTTCAATATCATCAAATATCAAAATTCGTTTCCCTTTTATTTCTTTATTTGAGGAATCAAATATCCCAAGAGAATCAATGTTGAACGAGACATTTCCATCAGCTTTATCATCATCGTCAAGATTTAAATCAATTTTAGCAGTAGTTTTAAGTAATCCTTTAAAAACACTTTTTGCGACCTTCATTCCTTTTGAATACAAAAATGGATTTATTACTGCTCTAATTCGTTCATTTATAGTATGGGCATCTGCCACTCCGTTTAAACTAACGTAAATTGGCTTGAGAATTATCTTATCATTAGTTTCTTCAAGATTTTGCCAATTTTTAATTAGTTCTTTAATAAAATAGGTCTTCCCACATCCCCAATTTCCAATTAAAAGAACTGCATATTGTGGGTTCTCCAAATCAATGTAATAGTTTAAGTATTCTACAATGTGGTCATTCATATTAAATGAGTTATCTTTTTTTTGTATTGGCTACAACGTCTGTATACCGCCAATTGTCGCTATGCCTATTATACAGTCTTTGTTCTTAAAATCCCTTTCAGTATTCATTTAATCTCATCATCACTAGATTATACAATTCTAACCCTTTATTATTAGTCCAATCGGGTTCTTTCTACTTCATTGTAACTGGATCATCGTGTGTTTGGTGAGGTAAATCTAGGAATTATTTGTATTGGTTTGATTTTTAGGGCTATTATTTTGGTGGTTTTTTTTTGGTGGTGGGGACTATGGAGATTGATCCTGCTTCCGGAAGGGGTTTTTCTTCAAAACATGTCCGCCTCAGGAGGATCATCATTCCACCACTGAGACGGGCAGGCGTTAACTTGACTTCCGGTTTATCTACCTGCGGTAGATGAATCTACCTGCGGTAGATGAATCTGCCGGTTTACCTACCTACGGTAGGTGAACCTGCCGCAGGCATGGAGGCAGTTCAATTTTTTGTTTCGTTTTGAACCCGACTCTGGCGAATTTTTCCCATATGCATGCCGCTTATCCAATTTTGGTTCGTCCCATCCAGTCACCCACAAACTAAAAAGGGAGGCATGCCTTGCATACCTCCCGATTTTATGTTTTCAGGAATTGATTCTAAAAATCTATTTCCGACTCATTTCGTCAGAAACAGAAATTTTCTTCCGTCCTTTTGCTCTTCTTCTTTTGAGAACCTTCCGGCCGTTTACCGTTGCCATTCTTTCACGGAAACCGTGTTTATTTCTTCTTTTTCTCTGCGAGGGTTGAAACGTTCTTTTAGTCATCTCTTTCTATGTTTTTTCGGAGTGCAAAAATAGGGTTATTTTACTTAAATCAAAATTGTTTTGTGAATTTATTTCAAATTAAAACACAACCCCGTTTATCCTCTTTGTTTTCAAACTTTTAAAAATTGAGGGCAACAGCTCTGTTGCCCTCTTCTATACTTATATGCAAGAAATCTTCTTACTTTTTTGGCGCGTTTTTCAATGTCTCGAGTAAAAACTCCCAAAACAAATCAACGGTGGCAATGTTCACTTTTTCATCGGGTGAATGTGGGTTGCGGATGGTGGGTCCGAACGAAATCATATCCCAATGGGGATAGGTGGCGCCCAGGATTCCACATTCCAAACCTGCATGTATCACCTTTACTTCAGGAACTTTTCCAAAACGGTTGTTATACACGTCTTTCATCTCCTTGAGGATAGGTGAATCGGGATCGGGTTTCCATCCGGGATAAGATCCGTTGCTTTTGGCTGTACCTCCTGCACCTTCGAATACTTTGCGGATGGTAGCGCCCAATTCATCTTTGTCGGCATCTACCAGGCTACGCTGCAGTGAAGAGATTTCGATCTTGCCGTTTTCTGATTTTACGATGGCCAGGTTGGTAGAGGTTTCAACGATTCCTTTTACGCTTTCACTCATTTTAATGGTTCCGTTGGGGCATTCCAGAATGGCCTTGTAAAGGTTGGTCTGAGTCGCAGCATCAATCAGGTTTTCGGGCAGTGCAACAGACTCGGCAATGATCATTAAACCACCATCTGCTTCGGCAAATTCCTCTTGTGCGATCACTTCAAATTCCTTCACAAAAGTTTCGAAATCACCTTTTTTGGCTTCTTCCACGACAACCGTAACAAACGACTCGCGAGGAATGGCATTGCGTAAGCTGCCACCATCAATCTTTGCCAAACGAACTCCATATTTCTCGGCGGCTTTCATCAACAGCACATTCATGATTTTGTTGGCGTTGCCACGACCTAAATTGATATCCAATCCTGAATGTCCACCTTTTAAACCTTTTACACTGATCTCATAGGCAACCATTCCGGCAGGAACCGGCTCGGCAGTATAGGTCCATTCGCCAAAGGTATCAATACCACCGGCACATCCAATATACAGTTCACCTTCATCTTCGGAGTCCATGTTAAGGAGGATGTCCCCATCGAGTAAGCCTGCTTTCAGGTTTTCGGCCCCGGTCATGCCGGTTTCTTCATCCATGGTAATCAGCACTTCTATTGGTCCGTGCACCAGGTCGGTGGCTTCGAGGACGGCCATGCTGGCTGCAACACCCATTCCGTTATCGGCTCCAAGGGTAGTGCCTTTGGCAGTGACCCATTCGCCATCAATATAGGCATCGATGGGGTCTTTCTCAAAGTCGTGTTTGGTATCTGCATTTTTTTGAGGAACCATGTCCATGTGACCCTGGAGGATGATGCCTTTGCGGTCTTCCATGCCTTCGGTAGCGGGTTTTTTGATGATGACATTACCAATTTCGTCCACAATGGTTTCCAGACCCAGGTCTTCACCAAATTTCTTTAAAAAGGCCCTGACTTGTTCTTCCTTTTTCGAAGGACGGGGTATTTGTGTTAGTTCGTAGAAATTCTTCCACAAACTCGTTGGTTTTAAAGTTAAAATGTCTTTTGCCATAACTATAATTTTATTTACGAATCATTATTTTTGAATATTCGGTAACTGCAATCCATACCCTTTCTTCTTGTCCTCTGCTTTCAGTAATAAGGCAAAAACAAATGCCAAAATACCAAATCCGGTGAAAATTAGCATCGGTAATGTATAATCATAGGTATTAACGCTAACACCCTCCCGCATAACTTGCCCGGTAATGCAGTATTTTTCGAGTACAATGCCAATGAGATATGGAACACCCATCAAACCCCAGTTTTGAACCCAAAAAATGAGGGCATAGGCGGTACCTAATTGTCGCTCAGGAATAATTTTTGGAACTGAAGGCCACATGGCCGAAGGAACCAAAGAAAAACCAACTCCCAGAATGAGGATAAGGATAATTGCTAAGAATTTCATGTCAAGAAATGGAATGGAGAACATGGCATGAACAAATATGAGCAATACTGAACCCAGGATCATAATGGATGCTCCTTTTCCTTTTCTGTCGTATAAATTTCCGAACAATGGAGTAAGCAAAATGGTACCAAATGGCAGCATGGCGGGAATTGAACCGGCCCAGGACTCGCTGATGCCAAATTTGTTTACCATCAAATCGGAGGCGTATTTCAAAAAGGGAAAAACTGATGAGTAAAACAAAACACACAAAATTGCGATATACCACCAGCCTTTGTTGGTTATAATGTTTAGGATATCAGATAATTTGAAAGACTCCTCTTCTGGCTCAAGGCTTTTTGCTTCAGCCTCAGAAGCATCAAGTTTTTTATCCATAAAGATATAAACGATAAACGAAAGCAGTCCGATAACGAGTAATATCAAGGCTAACAGAATTGGTCTTGATAAATCAGTTATTCCCAATGCCTTCGCAATTGGTACTGATGTTGCCAATGCTGCGGCTGTTCCCAAACGTGCTGTGGCCATTTCAAGTCCCATCGCCAAGGCCATTTCTTTACCTTTAAACCATTTAACGATGATTTTTGAAACGGTAATCCCCGCAACTTCAACCCCAACGGCAAATATGGCAAAACCCAGTGAAGCCATAAAAACCTGGGCTTTTACGTCAAACCATCCAACATGCCATAAAACACCATCAAGCGAGTGCGTTGAAACTGCCCAATATTTTAAAGCTGTTCCGGCTACCATTACTGTTGCTGCCATGAGGCCGGTGAAACGAACACCCATTTTGTCGAGTATGATCCCGCCAATAATTAACATCAGCAAAAACACATTGAACCAGCCATAAGCACTGTTAAAAAATCCGAAGTCTGAGCTGTCCCAGGTTAATTTTCCTTCGAGTAAACCCTTGAGTGGAGCCATCACATCGGTGAGGAAATATCCGGTTAACATCATAAACGACACTATCGCAAGTGCTGTCCATCGGGCGGTCTTCGAGTCCCGCAATGACTTTTTAATTGTTTCTGTCATAAATTTTTTTTTAAAAGATGTGGCGAATTTAAAATAAATAATGGTGGTAACAGATGTATAATCAGTATAAATATCTCCCCCTATATCTGTACCTAAACACCAAACTAAAATCCGGGACGGTCAACAACACGTTTCTTTCCATCGATTGCGCCACATTAGGCATTAACGTACAAGAGGTTACTATTTTGCCTTGAGGAAAAATTCGCCATCCTCCATAAATCGATCGAGCAATTTATTTCCATTATCTAAAAACACACCGTCTGTATTTTGAGTGGAAGTGACGAGGAAATTGACAGAATCTTGTTGATATGACCGAATAACTATTTCATCGAAATCTACTCCGCTAATCTTAACAGCATTTGCCAGTGGAAACGACAAGACTTCATTTACTTCGGCAAACTTAGATCCGTTTTGACGCGAAACCCTGGATAAATATTGCGCTACTTTAGCCGAATCGGCAACCTGGTCGTTAAACAGCCACCGATTTCCATCTTTTACTAAACGATCGGTCGTTTGTCCTGTGGTTTCCATGGACACTTCCCGGATACTGCTTTTATCAATATTTGTAAGGGTTTTATCCCTAAAGGAATTCACGTCTTTTCCAATGCCAAACCCCACTTGTCCATCTACCACGTAAACGGTGGGTTCGCCGGGCAATGCGGCGTAAAAAATCATCTCCCCCTGTGGTTGACGTCCAGAGGCATCGGGTTGCGCATTCTTTGGCTGAATATAGTCGAACTTGCCCAGGATCAGATTGGCCAGCTTTTTGCCGCCTGCTTTTATTTCAACCCGTGTTCCCTTGTCGTTGGTGATGGCAAACTTTTCATGATCCGCAGTGTTTTGGGAAGCTACCCGTTTTACTTTGGTACCATTGAGCAAATCGATGGTATTTTTAACCAGTTTGGGATCGGCAGCGTACTGTTTCCCATCGCTGCTTTTAATGGTCCAGTGGTTTCCGCTGCGGCTAAGGGTGAAATCAGGAGTGCCAGCGGCAGGAAAAACACGTACCTGATCAACACCTGTGGTATCAAATTGGGCAAGGACAGTCCGGTAATTGCTTTCGTTTTGCGTGCCGAATTGTGACCATAGAAAGATCGCCACCACCACTGCAAAAATGACGATCAAGATTGTATTTCTGTTTTTATTTAACATAACCTTCCTCCATTCTTTTTAGTCTTTGTTTTCTTCTCCATTGTAGCCTGAACAATCCATAAATAATTACAAGTATCAGTGGCAACAGGAAGTTGCCCCATTTCATGGTTGCTTTTTTGGCATCGCTCAACTGGTCGAGTGGACGCGAGGTAATGGTTTTGGTGCGCAGATCGATCAACCCCGTGGCATCGCTCATCCAATCGATTGAATTCACCATCAGACTAACATTGTCTGGCTGAAGTTGACGCGGACGTTGTCCGGTACCATTTACCGCAAAATCCCCACTTGTGACCACCACCATACGTGCGTTATCCTTTCCGAAATTACCTTCCACCAATGCGGCCACCGTTTGTGGGCCAGCCTTAAAATCGTTTTGGGCCCATTTGTGTTGCACATCGATGCTTACCGGAAGTTCCTGAATGCCGGTGTTTTCAGAAGTTATGGCCAATGGGGTGAACCTGAATGCGGTGTCGCCGGTAAAGGTGATCGGGCTTGGAAAACCAAGCATGACCTGCTCAAGCCCTTTGGTAATGCCCATATCAGCAAAATGCGAGACCAAAGGCAGGTAAGGAAATTTAATTGGTGTCTGCATGTTAAACCCACCCATTTGCTGCATAACGTTTACGCTTCCGCAACTGGCATCCAACACAAAACCATCTTGTACCAGGATTCCTTTTTGTGCCAGCCAGGGCGCCAGGTTGTTACCCACCTTTTTACCCTGAAGCGTTTGCAAATCACCTTCAACGGTGTTAAAGGCCACAAACAGATTACCACCTTTGTCCAGGTATTTATCCAGTACCCGGAAGGCTTCTAAACTAAACGTGTCGGTGGGGGCGCTGATTACCAGCGTGGTAAATTTATTGATGTCCCTGATGGTATCGCTCAACGTTACTGGCTCCACCTGATAAAGTACATCCAGCTCCGCCATCACCTGCTGGTAGGCATTGATAGCAGGCTCTCCCTGTCCTTGTACAAACCCGATCAACGGTTTGTTGGATACACTTAGTTTTTTAATGGCGGTGGTGAGATCGTATTCAATGCTTCCTTCCGGATTGATAAACGGGATCACCTCATTTTGGTTGTTCAGCGAAATAACGGCCCCCATAAACACTTTTTGCTGTTTCATTTCATCCTTTTCACGAGCCTTGAACAAAACAGGACGTACGCCAGAAGAGATTGCTTCATTTTCTGTATCCTGATCCTTGTTGGGATTTTCAAACTTAAACACCACGTTGCCATGCGACAGGCTGTTGTATTCGGTAAGCATGTCTTGGAAGTTTAATTTTACCTTGGCCAGATCAGGTGGTAAATCAGCAGTAAAATAGGCTGTTACCGTTACCGGGCTTTCCAGGTTGTTGAGGATGTCTTTGGTAGCTTTGCTCAACGAATATTGCCCGCCCTCGGTGAGGTCGAACCTAAAGAAAAACTTTTCGGAAATAACCGCTACGACAATAAAAATAGCTATCAACAACAATATGGTGGACAGATATGATTTCTTTTTCATGATTCTTTTCTTTTTGGATTAAGCAAATCGTTTACGGATGAGCATAGATTCAGAAAACACCAGCATCAGGAAGGAGATGCCTGCAAAAAATAGGATGTCCCTCGTGTCGAGAACACCACGGGTCATCGATTCGAAATGGGTGGAAGTACTCAGATAGTCGAGCACATGACCGGGAATGCCGGGCAGGCTTTGTCCGAGCATTCCAAAGATAATCTGGAAGAAAATCCCAAGAAAAAGTGCCAGCAGATAGCTGACAATCTGGTTGTTGCCAATACTGCTGGTAAACAATCCAATCCCGATCATCATGCTGCTAAATAGTAAGAGTGCCAGATAGCCGCTAAATACTTCCCCTGCATCGAGGTTGCCCATTGTGGAAACGCTGATGGGATACGAAAAGGTAAGTAACAGCGCGATGGCAATCAACAACAATGAGGCTACATATTTTCCCATCAGCACCTGCCAGTTGCTCACGGGTTTGGTGAGCAACAATTCGATGGTGCCCATCCTGTTTTCTTCCGAAAGCAACCTCATGGTGAGTGCCGGGATAAAGAAAAAGAGCGTCCAGTAAGCAATGTTGAAAAAGGGCATCAGGGTAGCCTGCTTAATGAAAAAGATGTCGTTTCCGTAAATCCAGGTAAAAAATCCGCTAAATCCCAGAAACAGGATGAGCAGGATATAGGCCATCAACGAATCGAAATAGGCCTGTAATTCACGTTTGGTGATAATCCAAATTTGTTTCATATTCCTTGTATTTTAATTCTTGACAGGTGATTCCATGGTTAATTCTTTGAAGATATCTTCCAGCTTGGTTTCAACCGGAATGAGTTCGGTGAGGATCCATCCGTTTTTTACACAGACATTGAATACACCTTCCGCCAGGTTCTTCGATTGCTCGCCATCGAGATAAAACCGGTTTTGGTCTTTGTTGATGAAATCCACTACCTTAACACCATCAATTTTTTGCAGGGCAGCGAAAATGCTGTCCAGGTTTCCACCAAGGATTCGTGTTTTGAGGATGTTCTTGCCACTGGCCTGGTTACGTAAGTCCTGGGTGGTTCCATCGGCCACAATTTTTCCTTTGTTGATGATTAATATCCGGTCGCAGGTGGCTTCCACTTCGGCCAGGATGTGTGAACTCAGAATGACCGTTTTTTCTTTCCCGATCTTTTTGATCAACTCCCTGATTTCCACAATCTGGTTGGGATCGAGGCCGGTGGTGGGTTCGTCCAGGATAAGCACCTCCGGTTTGTGGATGAGTGCCTGTGCCAGGCCAACACGCTGTTTGTATCCTTTGGAAAGCTCACTGATTTTCTTGTGTTTTTCGGCTTCCAATCCACACAAATCAATTACATTCAACAAACTGTCGTGGATTTCCTGTTTCGGAATTCCGTGCAAATTGGCAACAAATTTTAAGTAATCAATTACAGGCATATCTTCGTAGAGGGGATTGTTCTCGGGCAAGTACCCGATGTTTTTCTTCAGTTTTTCTGGATCTTCATGGATGGAATAATTTCCAACATGAATATTTCCCGAATCCGGCACCAGAAAGGTCGTGATGGCTTTCATGGTAGTGGTTTTGCCGGCTCCGTTAGGACCCAGAAAACCAAGTACTTCGCCGGTCCGTACGCGGAAAGAAATATTATCCACGGCCCGCTGTAACCCATAGCTTTTTACCAAGTTCTCAACAACTATATCCATAATTTTTTCTTATTTTGATAAATGGTTGAATAATTTGATTGCAAAATAAAAAAATTCATTCCTTAAGAAAAAGTATTGGACAAGGGTTTAACAAATGTTAACAGTGGAAGGCCCACTTCTATCATTAGCCGGATTTGAGTAATGGACTGTGGTTGAAGGGAATTTCAATTTACCGATACAAATGCACAATCTTTTTGGTTTCGAAATACGAATCCGGAAAATAGTCTGAAATGTTGATGATCCGTCTTTTATAACCACTTACCTGTTTGAGTTCTTCGGTAAGGTCGCCGCCTTTCAGGTAGATGATTCCGTTGGGGACTGAATTAAACGATTTTTTGTGGAATTTATATCCGGTCCACCGGACAAAATCACCCAGGTTGGTTACAGCGCGACTAATAATGAAATCGTAGGTTTCGTCGATTTGTTCCATGCGCGAATGTTCCGCTTTTACATTGGTAAGTTGCAGCGCAGTAGCTACTTCTGTTACTACTTTGATTTTCTTGCCAATGGAATCCACCAGATGAAACGATGCTTTGGGGAAAAGGATGGCCAGCGGAATTCCCGGAAATCCGCCACCGGTACCGGCATCCAGAATTTCTGTAAAATCCTTGAACGGTGTATATTTGGCAATGGCCAGCGAATGGAGTACATGGTGAAGATAAAATTGCTCCATGTCCTTTCGTGAAATCACATTGATTTGTGCATTCCAGTGGGCATATAATTCCTGAAGCTGCATAAACTGGTCGTGTTGTGCTTCCGTCAGGGTTGGAAAATGGCTAAAAATCAGGTCGATACTCATAAACGATTTTGGGGGTAAAATTAACAATTGTAGCGAAACCGGGGTTATTTTTGATATTCAATTCATGCAGACTTACCCATGAACAATAAAAGCATAAAAGGTGGTTTGTAATAATTTATTATCTTTATAGCCCTATAATCGACCTTTTTTCCAATGTTCAGTCACCGCAAAAATAATTACCTTTTAAATATCATTGCCAGTCCGTTTTTTCTGGCTTTGCCTTTTTCTTTGGTGATTATCTGGTTCTTACCCAATCCTGATTCCAAATTCAAAGTTGAATTCATTGGCAAAGAATTGATTAACAAACCGGCTGCTTCTGTAAAATTTTGCGATTTAAATGGCGATGAAGTTGATGAACAAATACTGAGTTTTCATAACGCAATAAAAAGCGAAGCAGCCATCAAAGTACTAAACAACGATGGTATGACCCTTGACCAATGGAACTTTCATGGAAAGTTTCCAACTCAACCTGAACATTTTTACTGTGCTGATCTGGATAATAATGGCTACAAAGAAATTTATGTTTTCTATTATAAAGATGATTCGGTGTTTATGGGTGCTGTTCAGCCCTATCCGGAGACAAGAGGACTCATCCATAAAAAGCTGATTACCACTGTTACCAAAAGAAATGATAAAATCGACTACACCGTACATGATATTCAATCAGTTGATATAGATATGGATGGGAATAAGGAGTTGATGTTTATTTTGGATGCAGGATTTTCACGACAACCCAGGAGTGTCTTTATTTTTGATCAGCAGGAGGATCTTATTATGCATTCTCCTTCTGTTGGGGCTCATTTGTCAGCTTGTTTGGTAACCGATCTGGACCAGGATTCCATCCCCGAAATTTACTGCGGTTCCTGGGCGACTGCCAACATTCCCAAATCATTTGATATTCCTTACAACGACCATTCATCATGGTTTTTTGGTATGGACAATAAATTGGAATTGTTATTTACTCCTCAGGAAAACCCGGGTATCACTTCCGGCGTTTCACTCAGCAAATTTAAAAGCGATGAGGGCAAACCATTTGTTGTAACCAGTTGGATGATTCCTAAGGAATACAAAGCAAAAATAACTTTCTGTGAAGCAAACGGGAAGGAATTCAAGAGCAAAACCTTTAAATTCACACCGGAAGAATGGAAACAGAAGCGTTTGTATAACATCCCTTATGAACTCAACGGGAAACATTACCTATTTATAGGACTAATTGACGGACATTTTGTGCTTTCTGATCAGGATTTTAAACTATTGAAAATCAAGACATCCCTCTCGAAAGTGAACTTATACTTGCAATGCGACCTGAATAACGATGGAAGGGATGAAGCCCTTTTTAGTACAGAAGAAGGGAAAGAAATAATTATTTCAGATCCTGATTTAAAACATTTCGTACATGTTCCTACTTACCTGAGAACAGAGACAAGAGCATCTTTGGAATCGGGCATCCGGCATCAAGCGCATCACCAGAATGAATTGTTTTTACATGCTTATGAAACCCTTTATTTTTATTCTTATCAGGCAAATCCATTGTATTATTTAAAATATCCTCTATGGTTGTTGATTTATGGATTGGTGGTACTGATTCTTTGGGTGGCACAGCGGCTTCAAGCCATGCAGACCCGACGCAAACAACAGTTGGAAGAAACCATCAACAGCCTTCAGATGAGGGTAATCAAAAGCCAGATGGACCCCCACTTTATGTTCAACGTCTTAAATGGCCTGGCTCACAATGTGGCCATTGGCAATACCACCGAAGCCCATGACCAGATTATCAGGTTTAGCAAATTGCTGAGGTCGATGATGAGCAAAGGTGAAAAAACGGATACCACCCTGGAAGCGGAACTTGACTTTGTAAAAAGTTACCTGGAGTTGGAAAGATTCCGGTTTAAAGACGATTTTAGTTTCTTGCTGCAAGTGGAACCTTCTGTTGATCTCAATACACGAATACCTCGCATGCTCATCCAGTTGCTGGTTGAAAACGCCATCAAACACGGGCTTCGCAACAAATCAGATAACAAACGAATTATGATTAAAGCCGAAACCAGAAATGCAATAACAATCCTCATCGTCGAAGACAATGGCATTGGTCGTTTGGCCGCCAAAGAATACCAGCGTGAAGGAGGTAACGGGTCGAAAATTATGGCTGATATGATCCGACTTAACCGCAAAATAACCGGTAACACCATCAGGGTAACAACCACCGATTTGTATGATGACGAGGGAAGGGCAAGTGGTACACGAGTAGAGGTGGAGATTTAGAAGTTTACCTTACCCGCCTGGCGGGTCGAACGTATTTCTCAACGTTTCCAAAGTTCCCAACTTTGGAAAAGTTTTCAAATCCCGCCTTTGGTATTGAATTTTTCAGTGGGGAAATTTACATTTCTCGTTTCAAAACGAAAATAGTTATGATAAATTTCGTTTCAAAACGAAAATAGTACTATGTTTGTCATGTTATGATAAAAAGAGTGTTACAAATACAGATTGAATCAGACTTAAGTTTGCAAAAGGTTCAGGTAATTTTTGGAGCCAGACAAATTGGGAAAACTACATTGCTGGATACTGTTTTTAACAGATTTGAAGGTAAAAAACTGTGGCTGAGTGCCGATGATGCTGATGTTAGGGAATTATTTATAGATGCAAACAGTACCAGACTTAAACAGTTGTTCGGAACATATAACTTGCTGGTAATTGATGAGGTTCAACGGATTGAAAATGCGGGACTGTTACTTAAAATCATGGCTGATCAATTAAAGTCTGTTCATGTGATGGCTACAGGGTCGAGTGCTTTTGAATTGCGTGATAAAATTAGTGAGAGTATGGCCGGAAGAGCAAACGAGTACAGGTTGTTTCCCTTTTGGATGCAAGAAATGGCAAATCATACCAATATATTTGAAGAAAAACGGCTTCTGGAACATCGGATGATCTTTGGCTATTATCCGGAGGTGGTCAACAATCCGGGACAGGAGAAAAAAATACTTCAGCAAATTTGTGACAGCAACCTTTATAAAGACATTTATTCTTTGACACAGGTAAAGAAACCCTATTTATTGGAAAAAATCCTGCAGGCCATTGCGCTACAACTGGGAAGTGTGGTGAGTTTCAACGAACTGAGTAGGCTTGTAGGTGCTGATAAAGAAACCATTGAACGATATATTTTTTTGCTGGAACAAGCATTTGTCATTTATAGGTTACCCTCTTTTAGCAGAAACCTCCGAAATGAGATCAATAAGGGACGCAAGATTTATTTTTTCGACAATGGAATACGCAATAGCATTATTAATAATTTTTCCCCACTCAACCTGCGCACCGACAAAGGTGCTTTGTGGGAAAACTTTCTGATGTCGGAACGCCTGAAAAAGATTTCCTATGGACAATTGTATTGCAACCGCTATTTTTGGCGTACACGGCAACAACAGGAAATAGACTATATCGAAGACTTTGATGGAGTGCTTCATGCCTTTGAATACAAATACGGCCCGGAATCGCGAAGTAAACTCCCACTAACCTTTTCAAAAGCCTATCCCCAACATACCTTTTCGGTGATTGATACGAAGAACTATGAAAGGTTTGTAATGGGCCAGGTTTAAAGAGCATGCCGAAAGCGAGGAGGTTGAACAACATCAGATCAAATATCCAACATTCCAAAATACCTGAAAATTCAGGAATAAATCTGATCGACTTGCAGTCGGATAAATCCGGCTGCAATGGATGTACTTTCAACATGTTCATTGTAAATGAATAAAACTCAATAGAATCAATCCATTGCAGTCTGGCTTTAGCCGACTGCAACAACCCCCTTCTGTATTAAGCAACTGATATATTGTAAAAAGGGCATTTCAAATACCAGAGATTAAATTAACTCATGTCTTTGCCACCTGTTAATCAAAAGGGAACCCTGATGTATGCTGGTTAACTTCAATATGAAAATGAATTTGCTATCGGATAATTGATTACCTGACAACTATTTTATACATTTGTGGCTGTTCTAAAAAAGCCCTATGCCCACAGTGATTAAAACCCTTATCGTGGATGATGAAAAGGATTCCAGAGACAGCATGGCCGCACTGTTATCGCAGTCTCCTTTTCAATTTGACATTGTGGGATTTGCTCCCGGAGCGCAAAACGGACTCGAGCTCATCATCGACCAGCAACCCGAACTGGTGTTTTTAGACATCAACTTACCCGGAAAAGATGGTTTTTGGCTGGCCCAGAAACTCCGCAAACTCAAATTTCCGATCAACATCATTTTTATCACCGCCTTCAACGAATACGCCGAACAAGCCTTTCGCTATGCCGCCTTCGACTTCCTCACCAAACCCATTGATTTAGAGAGATTAAACGAAACCATCCAAAGGTATTTATCAGATCGTGCCGACAACAAGTTTACCGAAAAACTCGATAGGCTAAAGAAATTCCTGGATCAAAAGAAGCTTAAAGTCGCCACTCCGGATGGTTTTAAACTCATCCCCCACGACCAAATCATCTACTATGAAGCCGATGGCAACTACACCAACCTGTTGTTAGCCAATGGCATAAAGCAGGTGGCAAGTGCCCAAATGGGCAAGGTAGAAGAACTACTCGATGATGAAAACTTTATCCGCGCCAACCGTTCGGCACTCATCAACACCATGTACCTGGAAGAGTACCAGCGCAAAGCCAAAATAGTCATCCTCACCGACACCCTGCAAAAATTTTCAATTAAATTGTCATCCTCCGGGATAAAGAAGCTGAAAGAGATGGGGTTGTAGTTACAACCCCGGTTTTAAGGCAATTGTGGCAGTAATGGGTTTTGTTCTTTTTCAAAAGCATTACACCTTTTCCAAAGTTTTAAACTTTGGAAAAGGTTTGCCACCCTGCTTACCAAGTCATGTTGTAGAGACCCAAGCCTTGCCATTCGGCGGGGCATTTTTAATCTAATTCCAAACTCTCAATCATATCATGAAGCTCATTGGGTTTTAAGTCGGCTTTTTCACCTTTATCGTAAATGGTTAACAGATAAACTGTTTCGGTTTCAATGTACAGATAAGTAATTACCCTTGCTCCACCACTTTTGCCTTTTCCTTTAGCACTAATTGCAAGCCGTATTTTATAACAATTATTGCCAATAAAAGTTCCGCTTTCCGGCTTAGCAGAAAGCGCTGCAATCAACCAGGCAAATTCATTTTTGAGTGATGGAAATTTTTTAGCCAGTCGTTTGAGCTCTTTCTCAAATCGGTGTGTAGGAATAATGTTATAACTCATTGAGTAAGTCCTGAGCCGTTTTAAGTTTTAATTTTCCTTGCTTGTGTAATCGTACTTCGTTGGCAGCTTCTTTTAAATCTTCCCAAAGTTCCACGGTAGAAACACTCATAGGCTTTACTTTTTTGATAAAGGAAAGGCTTTTTAAAACTTTCATTGCAAAAGAGGCCTCATTATCATTTATATCTATTAGTACTTTCATTGTCTTATTTTTTAATTGGTTAAACTCATTGCATTGCTCAACGCTTCTTTTAGGCGTTTATTGGCGATAGCAGTATCAATCATATTACAGATAGAATTTTTTTGTACTTCGTCCAGCTCTTCCAATAATCTTACCTTTTCTAATCCGTTTGATTTGTGCTACAATGTCCATATACCTGCGTTTTTTGATACTGCAAAGTTACAAAATAAGCCATAATAAGCAATATGTAAACTTAAAGTGTAGAATAAATGTAACTAATTAGCGTATGTGCATAAAGTCAGCCTGGTTAATATTCTTGATTTTGATGTGGAAGAAAAATAATTATGCATCACTGATTGTTTTCATTTTTCGCCCTTTTCAAAGGCATTACACCTTACCTTTTCCAAAGTTTTAAACTTTGGAAAAGGTTTATCTCCCCCCTCTTGCAGAGTCGTGTGGTAATCCATTTTTGGCCTTAGCTGACGATTTTTTAGTAAAACACGCCTCAGGTTATGGTTAAAAACACCCAAAAACGAGCCTTAAAAAACAGGCAAAAACAGTGTTTATTCAAAAAATGGGGGTTTCATACAGAAAAGGGGGGTGTTTATATAGTTGTACAGAAAAGGTTTGGATGAACAAAAAAATAGACTTTTATTTGAAATGAAAATTAAAATCGCCCTTATAAACTAAAGGTAGGAAATTTGGCCTCCTCTTTCTGATCTTATTGATTAGAAAGAGGAGATAAGGGTTGATTTCACAAAAAAATCAATGAAATGGAAAAGTCAAAAATTCTTCTTCTATCCCTTTTGATAAGTTTAGTGCATGTTGCTTTGGCACAAGTTGCAATTAATAGTGATGGTAGTGCACCTGACGAGTCAGCTATGCTTGATGTAAAAAGTACAACAGGTGGTCTTTTATTGCCCAGACTTACAAATGTAGAACGCGATGCAATAATTTCTCCAGCAGCAGGTCTTGTAATTTTTAATACTGACGAAGAAGCGTTACAAGTTTATAATGGTTCTTCATGGAAGTATCTTAGCCTTGGTTCATGCGTTCCCCAGCAGCCGTCCATCATTACGGGAAACGATTACCCCGACTGTAACCAAACAGGAGTAACATATTCAATTGCAGAAGTATCATATGCTAGTAGTTATAACTGGACAGTACCTGTAGATGCAATTATTGTAAGTGGGCAAGGGGCAACAAATGTCACTATTGATTTTGGTGTCACCTCTGGTAACGTTAGCGTTCGCACAGAAAATACTTGTGGTGAGAGCGAATATACAAACCTTGAAATAACAATACGCGAATTTTTATGTGGCGATCAATATGAGGATTCAAGGGATAGCCAAATTTATAATACAATCTCTATAGGTTCTCAGTGTTGGTTTGTGGAAAACCTAAATATTGGAATACGCATTGATGCACCAAATAGTCAAACAGATAACGGTACAATAGAAAAATACTGTTTTAATAATGACGATACCAATTGCACAGTTTACGGTGGTCTATACCAATGGGATGAAATGATGGAATATGTACCATCAGGAGCTGGAGTACAAGGAATTTGCCCTGATGGATGGCATATTCCTTATGATGGTGAATGGACATCGCTCAGTGACTTTTTGGGAGGTGCATCTGTTGCAGGTGGTAAAATGAAAGAATCTGGATATGTTCACTGGAATTCACCTAACACGGACGCAACAAACAGCAGTGGGTTCACAGGTCTCCCGGGTGGATTCAGGAGACCCACAGGTTGGAGTAGTATGGGCCTCGCGGGCTATTTTTCTTCATCAAATGAGAGCTCGTCTACGCAAGTATGGACACGAAACCTCTACTACGAAAATGCCCAGTTAACTCCGTTCAATGGCTACTTAAAGAAGGAGGGCTTGAGTGTTCGTTGCCTCAAGAACTGATTTCTCGCCTAAGGCGAGATTGACAATTTGACCATTTGCCTATTTGGGGTATGGGGCAAAGTCCCATCGAATTTTTTTTTGAAATTACACCCGAAAAACCCAGATTCCGCCTAAAAATGATGCAGCTCAGGTGTGCTGAGGTTTTTGCCGGTTTCAGTTCAGGCTAAAGACTTCAAAGTCGTTAACGACTTTGAAGTCCTTAGAAACGAACCAAAAACAATTACCACAAAGATAAAAAGCAAAAAAACACAAAACAATTGATTAACTTTGTAAAATAAAATCTTGTAAATCCATCAAAAACAGAAGCTATGAGCAGTAAAGATGATAATAATGAGTCATTATTGCCTGTGGGCGGTAACTACCGTAAGCTGTTTACTTTTCAGAAGGCAGAGGCCGTTTTTGATATCACCTTTTATTTCTGCAACAAATACCTCAGGCGCGGCGATCGCACCATCGACCAAATGGTTCAGGCAGCACGATCGGGAAAACAAAACATCGCAGAAGGTTCAGCCGTTTCTTCTACTTCAAAGGAGATGGAAATCAAATTGATAAATGTAGCCAAAGCAAGTGCTCAGGAATTATTGCTTGATTATGAAGACTATCTGCGCACCCATGACCACCGACAATGGGAAGATGGTTCGGTGGAGGTGGAAAAAATGCGCGAACTTGGCCGCAAATACAACAATACAGCAAACTACATGCCACTGATAAAGACCAGGCCTCCCGAAACCATTGCCAATATTGCCATCTGCCTGATCAAACAAAACGACTACCTGCTATACAGGCAATTGAAAAGCCTTGGCGAAGATTTCCTGAACAAAGGTGGCATGCGCGAACGCATGACAAAAATGAGGATTGAGCGGAGAAAAAACTAAATTATCGGCTTAATAGCCAAAAAGGAGTCTAAAACCCCGTGAATTAGCCGTTATCATTTGCATTGAAGCAAATCAAAGAATAAGAAAAAGTCTATTAAAAAACCTGCTTTCGCCTAAAAATGATGCAGCTCAGGTGTGCAGTGGTTTTTGTCGGTTTCAGGCCAGGCTAAGGACTTCAAAGTCGTTAACGACTTTGAAGTCCTTAGAAACTGACCAAAATAATTACCACAAAGATAAAAAGCAAAAAAACACAAAACAATTGATCAAAAAGGCTTACTTGAAATTGATTTTTTATGATGGAAAATTCGTTGCAGAAGTCAGAAAAAGCATCCCTGCCTGCAGCAGGCAGGCTCGTTACCGCTGCACTCAAACGAGATCGAGAGAGGGAATAAAAAAGTCATTAATGGGGATTTATCAACACTCTACAGACTGGTGCATGGCGCAAAAGCTTTCCTCTATTTCCCGATTGATATACATTTGTGTAAATTTATAGTGTGGCTACAAATATACACAATTATTCATGTTAATGCAAATCCACATCTGAGCGTAGTTTCATGCCAGGCAGGCAAGTCAAATACGATCAAATCTCATTTCAATTAACATATATTGGGATCATTTCATGTTTGCAGCAGTCATGTCTGGAATTGTTGATCAGCCAGCAGATTATTTGTACAGCAGCGCAATGAATTATGCAAAAATGAGGCTGTTAATTGCGGTTGATATCATATTGAATTCCCTGAAACCCACCACCTGTGCCAGCATCCGGAATTTCGATACAATCTTTAATAGGAGTGTCTTAAGCAATGTTCAATGAATATAGTCAACAATCTTTTGTGCAAAAAAGCGTTATCGGTGAGTTGTTCGCCACAAAGCATCCATTACATTTGTCATTGATTTTGGAAATATTGAGAAAGCTAATTTTAAATATTTATGTCTTGTGTATTTCCTTGTTTCTGATGCTGCTTGTGGCATCGGCGCAAGGTCAACAGCGTATTTCCACCGAGCAATATATCGACACCTACCGTGATGTTGCCATAAAAAAAATGCATGAATATGGCATTCCGGCTTCCATCACACTGGCTCAGGGCATTCTTGAATCGGGGAGCGGCAACAGCCGTCTGGCGCAGAAAGCCAACAACCATTTCGGCATCAAGTGCCACAAGGAATGGACCGGGAAAACCTATTACATGGACGACGACGAAAAGCATGAATGTTTCAGGAAGTACAAACATCCGGAGGATTCGTACCGCGATCATTCCTTGTTTTTAACCCAACGTGGAAGGTATTCTTTTTTGTTTGAAATCAAAATTACTGATTACGAAGCCTGGGCAAAAGGGCTTAAAAAAGCGGGTTATGCCACCAATCCCAAATATCCTGAACTGCTGATCCGCATCGTCGAAAAATATAACCTGAGCCAATACGACAATAAAAACTATCAGAAAACGGTTGAAAAACCTGTCAGAGTTTCCCGTAAAAAGGAAATTGCGTCCATGACCATCGATCAGTTTAAAAAAGATGAACGATATCCCAGTGGGCGGCAACTTTTTTCAAACAATGGCAAGAAGCTGTTGATTGCGGTAAAAGGCGATACTTTTAATAATCTGGCAAAAGAATTTGGCATCTATACCTGGCAGTTATACAAATACAACGATCTCAATAAAGACTATGTACTCAAAGTGGGCGACATCATTTATCTGGAAAAAAAGAAACGCAAAGCCGATAAGCAGCATCCCGGGCATGAAGTAAAACAGGGTGAAACCATCCGCAGCATTTCGCAGCTGTACGGGGTGCGCGAAAGCCGTATTTACAAAATGAACAACCTGCCCGATGGTATCCAGGTAAGTGCAGGCAAGGTGCTGAAGCTGAGATAGGGGAGGCGTTGGCCCCGATTTTACTCTGAATTAGTACCTGAAAATGACGCCCACCCTCCAAATACGTGGTGTGCCATAAAATGTAGGGTCATACAGTTGCAATTGATAGAGCAGCCGGTAGGAATCAGGGTTGAGTTTATTGTCAATAAAGCCCTGGTATTCGGGCGAGGTTAGAAATCCATCATCATCAGGTTTACCGGTATATGAATACACATCGAAGACATTCTGGAAATTGAATACATTTTCAATGGTGAGATACACATTCATCATCGCTTTTTTTCCAAGGGCAATTTCTTTCTGAATATTGAGATTAAACAAGTTGATATCAGGAGTGTGTTTAACTCCTGCGTAAAGGTTTCCTTTAACATTCCGTGAAGCAACGTATGGAATCCCATGGCGGTATTGATAATAAACAGTTGCCGAAAAACCATACAATACCTTAAAGTTGGCCCAGGAGGGACCGCTGAAATTATTCTTACTGCCAAATTGATATCCTGCATTGGCATTGATTACCAAGTCGCTGACCGCTATCTTAAAAGGATATTCATCATCCGTAAATAACTTTGTTGCATTTAACCCTCCGAAAAATCCGGTTCCGGTGGTGCTTACATAGTTGACCCGACCTTCAAATCCATTTGTAGTGACCGGTAGCGGGTCGTTGTACAGTGTAACATATGTGGACGGATAGGCCCCCTCAAATCTTTTGAGACTTATCAAATGGTGAATGGTAGTTCTTAAAAAGGCTAAATCAACCATCAGGTTCTTCCACACCCTCGATTTTACCCCGGTAAAAAGCTTCTCCGCCATCATGGGTTTTAGGTTGGGATTGTCCAATGCCTGGGATTGTGCATAGTAATTCCAATAATAGTATTGGTCGGGGCGAAAATTGTTGTAACTGGTTGGGTTTTGCGTAAAAGAGCTGTAATTTACATAGAAGTTGATGCGGTCGATCAGTGTATAATCGATGTTCACTTGTGGCATGAAATTCACCGTCTTTTTGTAATCCTGAAAGGTCATATTGGGGGTCCAGTCGCCTTGCAGACTTTGTATTTCAGGATTTTTAAGGGAGGGAGCGATGCCGCTGCCCACATCAAAATAGGTGGGATCTTGTATTTCGAGGCCGCTCGCATTAAACCACTGATCTCCATTGCGGTACCCAACCACTTCGGTTGGATCTATTAGTTTGTCTACATAAACAAAATAGGTATCCCCGATATTTGAGGGTCTGGTAAATTCAATGGTTCCCTGGTTCTGAACCTCAGCAACTGTATTTATTTCAAAAAGTGAGTATTCATCCTTTAGAACAGGTCGGTTGGCATCATAAACATCAACACGCAAGCCGATATTTACATGCAGGTTTTCCCAGTGAAATTCATCCTGAACAAAGCCGGACCAATAGGTAGGTTTTGAAGCATTGATGCTAAAATCGCTGAAAAAGGAATAAGGATTGTTTCCTGATGTCTTTTGCCCGGTATAATCATATCCGGCATAGTTTACCAATGAGAGACCCCCGTTAAGTAATTCATTGGCTGTAAACAGATCCATGGACAATAGGTTCTCCGGGGCATTTGTGGTGTGTCTTTTGCCATATTTATCGTAATACTCAATGGTGTTATTTTCTTTGTCGTATGAATCAGTCAGGATGTATTCGAGGCCATCAGCAGGCAACCCAAGTGCCTGACGAAGGTTTTTTGAAAATTCCGTTTGTGAAGCAGCATCAAATTTTCTAAAATAATTTATCGTGTCGACCATTCCATTCCACATGATTATTTCCGGGTTGGATTTGTCCAGTTGTAGTAAATGTGAATTTGTCATCCAGCGCATCATGGGCCACAAACCGTTGGGATCAATCGTATAATGGCTTTTTGTCTCGCGATTGTATTCCCCGCCAAGGGTGAAATGGTGCATTTTGTAATCAGCATGAAACTGCAATTGTGCCCTGTTTTTCTCCTGGTTAGTTTCCTGATAACCTGATGTAACGGTACCTGTATTATTAAATAATCCGTAAACACTTTGGGGTTGGTCACCATTTACGAGTCCGCCATTCATGAAAATCTGATCCATATTCTGAAAATGGCCCTCAGGTTGATTTGCAAAAATGTCATAATAGTTTGAAGTGTAGGCTGATAATTCAGGATTAATATTGGAAGGCTTAAAAGTAACCAGTGTGTCGAAGTCCCATGAATTTAATATCCACACATTATTATAGGCCTGGCTATCAATAGTAACGCTTCCAAACTCATAGGTGGGCATTTTATAGGTGGTGAATTTTCCCACATAACCATAATCAAAGAAATCCTTTCCGGATTCAGGATCTCCGGTGGTTTGGCGATAACTGGAATATTGCAGGTTGAGGTCGTACGAAAGACTGAGATCCTGATTTACTTTAAATTGCTGTTTCCAGTGGATGAAATTGTCGAAGTTTCTTCGGGTTTGCAATGCATTGCGATTGCTGTTGAAAATAGAATTACCCCTGTTATAAATCTGTGTTTCGTCGATGGTAGAGTAATTCCCCAATTGCAGCATTCCATTTTTAGCCATGGGCAAGCTGAGTTGTATATAGGGGTAAAAACCTGTTCTGCCGCTATTAGCAGGAGCCTTTTGATCGACCAGGTCGTTGGCCGTCACAAATTCAGCATTTAAATTGGTACCTATTCCTGATTCTCCCAGACGTAAAGGATCCTGGGTGAGGTTGGCCAGTGTTTCGTTGTTAAGCCTTTGTGTTTTTTTCCACACAGGATCGGTGTTGTTGGTAGTTGCAAATTTCCCGGCAATCAAAAGCCCCGGAACACCCTGGTTACCTTGGTGGTTTTTCTTCATCATGAATGGGATATTCACCAAAATTTCTCCGTTGGTGCCTTGCATGTCATAAGCCTGATCGGTGTTTACATCCAACTCCACCATAAATTCATCGGGATGGAGGGTTTCGATGGTGGTAATGCCTCCCACCGTAAATCCCCTGTTGATGGGTGCCTGACGGGTGTAGAGGTGATAGGAATCAATCAGCCTGACAGGGAAGTTGGAGGCATCCCTAACTTGCATACCATTAATATAGGTGTTGTCGCCGTCTGAAGTCATACCATAATAATAGGTATTGTCGCCCTTCAGTTGATAGGCAGAGGCGGCCATCATCCCAAAGGATGAGAGTTTTTGAAAAGGCAATCGCCTGATGTCTGACTGATTGAAGTGAAGTGAATTTCCATATTCTGCAATATTGACAGTGGAATCACTTTTTGGAGAAGAAACAACAGTATCCTGGGCCAGGAGTTCCATACCCAAACCAGCCATCATCCATACAGCCAGTGTGAAAAGTAAACGGTAATGCATCATTTTGAATGGTTTTCAGTAAAAAACTGAACAAATCTAAGCATTTATTTGTTCAGTCCGATTGGTCCAGTATAATATAGAACAGATTTAGACAGTTTCTTAATTTCTTGCTGGAAGTAAAAGTTAACTCGCTACTCTATTACAAATTTAATGGCTTTAAACTCAGTCCGGGATTTAATCAACAGGCTATAAATACCAGGTTTTAAATCAGAAACAGCAATGACATTGGTTGAAAACTTTCCTTACTTCATGAGCCTTCCAAATGAATCCAGAATAACAAACTCATTTGCAGGACTTATAGTTTTTGAGAGCGTAAGATATTCTTTTGCAGGGTTGGGATATACGAAGAGCTTATCCAACTTGCTTTTGTTTTGGTGAATGCCAACGTAATTGTCACCAAATCCATTGGGGTTTGTGATAAATGTGTTTCTAATTTCAGAGAGGTAGGTTTTAAGCAGGGCCACCGAATTTGAATCTGAAAAATCGCGTGCCGAAACAAAGGCCAGGTCTATGTTTTGTACGGAGTTCGCTTTGAAGGAAAATGGACCTGAAATAGCCACTCCACTTCTTTCGCCCGGAGGATTGGGAAAACCACCATTTCCGGTTTCATCGCTCCAGTTTGCATATACCGGGCAGGTTTGTCCGCCAACACCCCAATAGCAAGGATCGGAGTTTGCAGGTTGCGCAAATTTGCAGTGTACAACTGTTAGAGAGTCATCGCAAAATACCCGTGTATCCTGGCCATCAATATACTTACCCGATAGTATATTGTAATACTCCTGAGCTACGTGAGGTAAACCGAAGTTGTCGACATCATTGTTGATCCGCCTTGAACCAGTTAACCCAAGTCGTTCGTTGTCTACAATACCATCACCAAATCCAATACCGTTAATACTGGCATCACAACCACCCGATGGGTCGTCCATGTTGTTTTCATTCATCAGTGGTCCGGCGAGCAAAGCCATGGCCTGCGCCGGTGGGTTGTTTCCATAACCGGATTCTCCTTCATCAAAACCGTCGCCATTGTATTGGTAGATGGCACCCAATTGTACTTCTGTGGCAAAATAGTCG
This sequence comes from Bacteroidales bacterium, assembly GCA_030690365.1. Lineage (GTDB taxonomy): Bacteria > Bacteroidota > Bacteroidia > Bacteroidales > F082 > UBA6244. Next base: position 25,001 of record JAUYGX010000136.1, read on the forward strand.
TCTAAAAAATATCCAATGTCCATATCGGTGAAAGCGCCAATGTAAGTATCGTGATATTCATTATTGGAGCGGTTATAAATTTTGTAATTTACAAAAATGGTGTTACTGATGGCCTCACTTTCGGTTGAATTGAAAGCGTAAGCCATCCCATGAATTTCAAGGCCAAGGCTGTCACCCTTGCTTTCACTATGCTGTTTAACATCGTTAAAAATAAAGTAGATGCACTGATCACCTTTTATTAAGGGATAATCACCGTTCATGGGATTGTATATCTGATCGTTGTCAATATCAACGAAAGGAGCAAGATTGGCAGATTGATTTAGATTGATGTCGCCATGGCCCGGCCATGTGGCAATGTTTTCAGTGGGTATATATCCCCAGTCGCCGTAATGTTGAATGTGCCAGGCAATTTCCTCCGCGCTAAGTTTCCATACCTTGTTCCATTGATTGGCGGTTGTTTCACTGCAACTTACCAATCCATTTTCCATTGAAACAGGTCCATTCCAGAAGTCATTTCCCACCAGGTTATAAAGTTCGCCTGAAAACCTCAGTTCATCATTCTGGTCAAGTCCTCCAATCCACAAAGTGGAGTTAAACATTGTGTGTTTGCTGCTTCCTATCGGGAACTCAAACCCCAACTCATAATCACTGGTATCTGTTGCCCGGTTAAAAAGGTTTCCATTTGCATTGATGTTGGCCTTGATATTATTGATGTCAAGACTTGCTTTTTCAAAAGTAATGGAATTGTTTTTTTGTGAGAAAACACATTGACTCAAGGTCAATAAAAAGGAGAGTGTAATTATTTGTTTCATAATACCAGGTAATTTTGAATGGATACAAAGTTAAACCATAATCGTTATTTAAACTAATAAATAAATAATTCATATTTAATATTATAGACGAAGTTAAACCGTCATTTGTTTGCTCAAAGCCCCAAAAAAAATCGGAAATTCATACTTTAGAACAAGCAGTAAGCATAAATTAAATGGGGCACACATTTTAAGCTCTATTTTTGCCGCGCAAAACCAAATTGATATGAAAAAAATTTTACCCTTTATAGGATTGATGTTCTTGACAATTAATACGTTAGCACAGGAAAAAGCGAAAGAATCCCGGGTTAAAGTAAGTGGCTTTGCGAATTACAGTTTGTTTTACGATACCCGGGAAAATATAGCCGCTGGAGATGGTCTTTTTGTGCTGTATCCCAAACCTGAAAACAGGGTCAACGAATTACCTTCGACATAAAGTTCTTTTTTTAATAAACTTTATCCCTGTTTGATATAAATATTTTTATATCTTTGCAGCCCTTAAAAATAGTATTAATTAAAAAGAAAGTAAGGTATTAGCTATGATTATCATTCCTGTTAAAGAGGGTGAAAACATCGACAGAGCCCTAAAACGTTACAAACGTAAATTTGAAAAAACTGGTGCAATGCGTGAGCTGCGTGCCCGTCAGCGCTTCGATAAACCTTCCGTTGTAAATCGTGAACAAAAACTCAAAGCCATTTACGTTCAATCGCTCCGTCAGGCTGATATGGGTTTATAAACCTGTTTAAGGAAAATTAATAGAAGAAACTTTGAATCCGGGATAATTTAACTTATCTTTGGTTCAGAGTTTCTTCTTTTTTTTTGCTGATGACAATAGCTAAATTTATTCAATACATTCAAGTAGAAAAGCGATATTCAGGACATACCATTACTGCCTATCGCAATGACCTGGAGTCATATAGCAAGTTTCTGTTATCACACTACGAACTTTCTGATCCCGAAAAGGCCACCCGCGACATGATCAGGTCGTGGGTAATTGATATGAAGAGTGAGGGCTTTACTGCTAATTCTGTCAATCGAAAACTCAGCACCCTGAAATCTTATTATCATTTTCTTCGCAGGCAGGGACTTATTCATGAGAATCCGGTAAAAACCATCCTTTCGCTTAAAAAGCCGAAACCATTACCTGTTTATGTTGATGAAGAGCAGCTTTCTAAAAAACTGGATGAAAGCTCACTTCTTGCAGATAGTTTCCCTTTGGTTCGCGATCATCTGGTGATAGAATTGTTGTACGCAACAGGTATGCGCAGAAGCGAATTAACAGCACTTCGCGGTACTTCAATTGATGTTGGTCAGAGTACAATTAAAGTCCGGGGTAAACGAAATAAAGAACGTATTGTTCCGTTATCAAAACAGATGTTGGATCAAATACTGGTTTATTTGGAAATGAAGAGGACTACTTTCGGAAGCGATAATGATTATCTGATTGTAACCAACCGGGGCCAGAAGGCCTATCCTGAATTAATTTATCACATTGCACAACGAACACTTGAAGGAGTTTCCTCACAACGGAAAAGCCCGCATGTGCTCCGCCACAGTTTTGCCACCCACATGCTTAACCGGGGTGCCGAACTCAACACCATTAAGGAATTGCTTGGGCATGCCAGTCTGGCGGCCACCCAGGTATATACCCACAGCACCATCGAACAATTAAAGACTATTTATCACGATGCCCATCCAAGGGCCAAACTTAAATAATGGAGGATTGATTATGAAAGTTAACATCACCTCGGTTCATTTTAAAACCGACACCAAATTGGAAACCTTCATCGAAAAGAAAGTTGAAAAGCTTTCAGGACTCTATGAGGGAGTAATTGGAACAGAAGTCACGCTTAAGCTCGACAAGGCGGAGACCAAAGAGAACAAGATTGCAGAAATACGGATGCAAATACCCGGTTACGACTTATATGCCAAGAAGCAAAGTAAGACCTTTGAGGAGGCCGCTGACATTGCTATCGATGCGCTAAAGAAGCAGTTAGAGAAGCATAAAGGACGTTTGAAAAAATAATTTGATTTTTTATTACAATTTCTTTGGTAGTTAAATCTAAAGTATATATTTTTGCAGACCTTTTTAAACAGGGGTCTGCATTTTTTTGCAGGGTTAGTTCAGACAGTAATGATGATCAAGATAACAACGAATTGTTTGATTGAGTAGTGCCAGTATAGCTCAGTTGGCCAGAGCAGCTGATTTGTAATCAGCTGGTCGGGGGTTCGAATCCCTCTACTGGCTCAGTTCGTAAATATGTTGAAATGGGGAGATACCGAAGCGGTCAAACGGGGCAGACTGTAAATCTGTTGGCTCAGCCTTCGGAGGTTCGAATCCTCCTCTCCCCACAATTAGGCAAAAAGGCTAAAGGAAAGAAGCCGGAGTTAAGGTAGAAGCAAGGGCAGTAATGGCTTGCTAAAATTTTTTCTTTATTTTTTTTCTTTTTTCTTGAAAAGCGGGAATAGCTCATTTGGTAGAGCGACAGCCTTCCAAGCTGTAGGTGGTCGGTTCGAGCCCGATTTCCCGCTCCAATTTTGCCGGGGTAGCTCAGGGGTAGAGCGCTTCCTTGGTAAGGAAGAGGTCATGAGTTCAATTCTCATCCTCGGCTCGTTTTTATTAAGATCTATTGAAACTAGAAGAATACGAATCTCATTTAAATTAAAATAAGTTATTGATATGGCTAAAGCAAAATTCGACCGTTCCAAACCACACGTAAATATTGGAACAATTGGACACGTTGACCACGGCAAAACGACTTTGACAGCCGCTATTACGCTTTCCTTACAAGCTGATGGTTTGGCTGAATTTGCGTCTTTTGATTCCATCGACAACGCTCCTGAAGAAAGAGAAAGAGGTATTACTATTAATACTGCTCACGTTGAATACTCGACGAAAAATCGTCACTATGCTCACGTTGACTGTCCCGGTCACGCTGACTACGTTAAAAATATGGTTACTGGTGCTGCCCAGATGGACGGTGCTATTATCGTTGTTGCTGCCACCGATGGTCCTATGCCTCAAACCCGTGAGCACATCCTGCTCGCTCGTCAGGTAGGTGTACCACGTTTGGTTGTGTTTATGAACAAAGTTGACATGGTTGACGACGAAGAGTTGCTCGAACTTGTTGAAATGGAAATCAGAGACCTGTTGACCTTCTATGAATTTGATGGTGAAAATACACCTGTAATTCAAGGATCAGCTCTTGGCGCTTTGAACCAGGAACCAAAGTGGGTTGAAAAAATCCACGAATTGATGGATGCTTGTGATACATGGATTCCACTTCCAACCCGTGATCAGGACAAACCATTCCTGATGCCTGTTGAAGATGTGTTTTCAATTACCGGTCGTGGTACTGTTGCTACCGGTAGAATTGAAACAGGTATTATCCATACCGGTGACGCTGTTGATATTATTGGTATGGGTGCCGAAAAACTGAAATCAGTTGTAACTGGTGTTGAAATGTTCCGCAAAATCCTTGATGAAGGACAAGCTGGTGACAATGCTGGTCTGTTGCTCCGTGGTATTGATAAGGACAGTATCCGTCGTGGTATGGTTATTATTAAACCAGGTAGCGTTACTCCTCACAAAAACATCAAAGCTGAGGTTTATATCCTGAAAAAAGAAGAAGGTGGCCGTCACACTCCATTCCACAACAAATACCGTCCTCAGTTCTACTTCCGTACAACTGACGTAACCGGAGAAATTATGCTTCCGGACGGTGTTGAAATGGTAATGCCAGGCGACAACCTCACTGTTGAGATTCGTTTGATTTCTGAAATCGCCATGAACAAAGGTCTTCGCTTCGCTATTCGTGAAGGTGGTCGTACCGTTGGTGCAGGTCAGGTAACAGAAATTATTGACTAATCCTGGAATAAAATAATATTTATGGAAAAAACCGAAGGAACTCAAATTTGGAGTGCCTTCGGTTTTGACCTCACACGGGTGTAGCTCAATTGGTAGAGTGGCGGTCTCCAAAACCGTAGGTTGTGGGTTCGACTCCTACCACCCGTGCAGATTAAAACATCTCAAATGGCAAAGTTCAGTATCAGCAACTATTTTAAAGAAAGTTACGAAGAGTGGATGCATAAAGTATCCTGGCCAACATGGAGTGAGCTGCAGAATAGCGCAATCGTAGTATCCGTTGCTTCCCTTATAATCGCAATTGTGGTTTATCTGATGGATATTTCGTTTTCCAGCGTATTGGAACGTTTTTACGGGTTATTTTAACCTGTAATTTGGTTCAGTACGATAGCTGTTCTATTTTATTATATATAATTAACTGTTTATAACTAATCACAACACACCTGCATGATGATCGAGCAATCAGGAAAAAAATGGTACGTTGTTAGAGCGATTAGTGGTAAAGAGAAAAAGGTGAAAGAATACCTGGAGAGTGAGATTAATAATCTTAAACTTCAGGATTATATTAGCCAGGTTCTCATTCCCACCGAAAAAGTCTATCAAATCCGTAAGGGAAAAAAAGTGAGCAAAGAGCGTAACTATTTTCCCGGTTATGTCCTGATTGAAGCAGAGTTGTCGGGAGAAATTCCGCACATCATCAAAAATGTACCCAATGTTCTTGGATTTCTGGGCGCGCATGGCGAGCCCGAACCTATCAGGGCTTCTGAGGTAAAACGGATTCTTGGTAAAGTTGACGAACTGGCCGAATTGGGCGAAGAAGTTAATATTCCTTATATAATAGGGGAAACCGTAACCGTCGTCGATGGACCTTTTAATAGTTTCAGCGGTGTTATCGAAGAAATCAACGAGGAGAAAAAGAAGCTCAAAGTCATGGTGAAAATTTTTGGTAGAAAAACACCTCTGGAGTTGGGATTCATGCAAGTGGAAAAGGAATAGTGTAGACGTAATCAAAATTTTAAACGTTGGTTTAAAATGGCAAAAGAAATCAGTGGATTAATTAAACTACAGATTAAGGGGGCGGCCGCAAATCCATCTCCACCCGTAGGACCGGCATTGGGTGCCAAAGGGGTAAATATCATGGAGTTCTGTAAACAGTTTAATGCTCGTACGCAGGAGCAGGCCGGTAAGGTTACTCCTGTGATCATTACTGTTTATAAGGACAAATCCTTCGACTTTATCATCAAAACACCCCCGGTAGCAGTTCAGATTATGGAAATAGCTAAATTGAAAAAAGGCTCCTCTGAACCAAACCGCGACAAGGTCGCTACCATTACCTGGGAACAGGTGAAAGACATCGCAGAAGGGAAAATGAAAGACTTAAATGCTTTCACGATCGAATCAGCGATGACAATGGTAGCCGGCACAGCCAGAAGTATGGGCGTGAGAGTGAAAGGCGAAATCCCTTCTAATGTTTAAATACAAATCTGTTAACAGGAGAAGAATATGGCAAAATTGACCAAAAAACACAAAGAAGCTTTAGCCAAATTCGAAAAAAATAAAGAGTACTCCTTGGCAGAAGCGGTTGAAGTTGTAAGGAACATTTCCTATACAAAGTTCGACCCTTCAGTAGATGTTAGCGTTAGACTAGGCGTTGACCCGCGTAAAGCGAACCAAATGGTTCGTGGTTCTGTAACCCTGCCTCACGGTACGGGTAAAGATGTTCGGGTTCTCGTACTTTGTACACCTGACAAAGAGGAGGAAGCTAAAGCAGCAGGAGCCGACTATGTTGGTCTGGACGAGTATGTTCAGAAAATCAAAGACGGCTGGACTGATATTGATGTGGTTATTACTATGCCCAGTGTGATGGCTAAGGTAGGTGCCTTAGGTAGGATTTTAGGCCCCAGGGGCTTAATGCCTAACCCTAAAACAGGTACTGTTACTATGGAAGTTGGTGAAGCCGTTAAGGCTTCGAAAGCTGGTAAAATCGACTTTAAAGTTGATAAGTATGGTATTATTCACTCGAGTATCGGTAAACTAGGTTTTACAAGCGATAAAATTATTGACAACGCTCACGAGCTTGTCTCTACGATTATCAAGCTTAAGCCCTCATCGGCAAAAGGAACTTACGTAAAAAGTATTTTCTTGTCGAGTACTATGAGTCCCGGTGTAAAAATTGACGTTAAATCAGTAACCACTGCAGGTTAAAATTCAGGAACTATGAGAAAAGAAGAAAAAAAAGTACTCATTGAGTCCTTAACTCAGCAGTTGAAAGATAACAACAATTTCTATTTAACTGATATCTCTACATTAAATGCGGAGGCCACCAGCAACCTCAGAAGGTTAAGTTTTAAAAGCGACATTAAAATTACTGTCGTTAAAAACACCCTGCTGAGAAAAGCCATGGAAAATGTCGATAGAGATTTTTCAGGACTTTATCCTGCTGTAAAAGGCCAAACAGCTATTATGTTCAGTGAAGCAGGTAATGCACCTGCCATCATGATTAAGGATTACAGAAAGAAAAGTACTTACCCCATCCTTAAAGCCGCCTTCATCGAAGAAACGGTTTATTTGGGCGATAACCAACTGGACTTCCTGATTTCTATTAAATCAAAGAATGAACTGATTGGCGATTTGATCGCATTGCTGCAGTCACCTGCTAAAAATGTGATTTCTGCACTTCAATCCGGCGGACAAAAGTTATCCGGAATTCTGGAAACCCTAAGCGAAAAAGGGGAGTAACAGCCTATATATTTGAGTTAAAGATTTATTATTCAGAACATTAAAAATTAAAATAACATGGCAGATTTAAAAGCATTTGCGGAACAACTGGTAAACTTAACCGTAAAAGAAGTTAACGAACTGGCGGCTATCCTGAAAGAAGAATACGGAATTGAACCTGCAGCTGCTGCTGTAGCTATTGCTGGCCCTGCTGCTGCTGCTGAAGCAGTTGAAGAAGAGCAAACCTCATTCGACGTAATCTTAAAAGCTGCTGGTCAATCAAAGTTGGCTGTAGTGAAATTGGTTAAAGAATTAACCAGTTTAGGTTTGAAAGAATCTAAGGAATTAGTTGACTCCGCTCCAAAAGCAATTAAAGAAGGTGTATCAAAAGACGAAGCTGATGCACTGAAATCACAGCTTGAAGAAGCTGGTGCTGAAGTTGAGATAAAATAACACCTCAACTGTACACTAAAAGTCGTTAACCTCTACCCCAATTTGGGGTAGAGGTTTGCGGCTATATGCTCTTATATATCATTCTTTCAATACAACTGGTTAAAAACCAGATATTGTTTTAACTTAATACTGTAAGTCTTGGCTGAAATACAAACCGGAAGAATTAGTTTCGCATCCACCAAAAATCAACTCGCTTATCCTGATTTTTTGGACATTCAGTTAAAGTCTTTTCAAGACTTTTTCCAGTTGGAAACAAACCCTGAAAACCGCAGGAACGAAGGCCTGTTTAAGGTCTTTTCAGAAAACTTTCCAATTACCGATGCCCGAAACAACTTTGTGCTCGAATTTTTAGATTATTATATCGATCCTCCCCGTTACGCTATCGAGGAAGCGATCGAACGTGGTTTAACCTACAGTGTGCCGCTTAAAGCAAAACTTAAGCTCTACTGTACCGATCCCGACCACGAAGACTTTGAAACCATCGTTCAGGATGTGTATTTGGGGATGATCCCTTATATGACTCCAAAAGGTACCTTCGTTGTGAATGGTGCTGAACGTGTAGTTGTTTCCCAGTTGCACAGATCACCTGGTGTATTTTTCGGACAACACCGCCATGCCAATGGTACGCAGCTGTATTCAGCACGTATCATTCCTTTTAAAGGATCATGGATGGAGTTTTCTACCGACATCAACAATGTGATGTATGCCTATATCGACCGGAAGAAAAAAATGCCGGTTACCACTCTGTTACGTGCCATCGGTTACGAAACCGACCGCGATATCCTCGAAATTTTTAATCTTGCCGAAGAAGTAAAGGTGAGCAAGGCAGGTTTAAAACGTGTTTTAGGTCGTAAATTGGCCGCACGTGTTGTAAGATCCTGGTTTGAAGATTTTGTGGACGAAGATACGGGTGAGGTAGTAACCATCGAAAGAAACGACGTGATCATCGAGCGTGAAACTATTCTCGAAAACGACCACATCGACCGGATTGTAGACGCTGGTGTAAAATCAATCCTCCTCCATAAGGATGACCCAACATTGGCCGACTATTCCATTATTTTTAACACCTTACAGAAAGATACCACAAACTCCGAAAAAGAGGCTGTGGAATTTATCTATTTCCAATTGCGTAATGCGCTTCCCCCTGATGAGGAAACTGCCCGTGGTATTTTCGAGAAACTATTTTTCTCAGATAAACGCTACGATCTTGGTGAAGTTGGCCGTTACCGAATCAACAAGAAACTGAACATTAATACCTCAATGGAAACCAAAGTGCTTACCAAAGAGGATATTATTCTGATTATAAAATACCTCATCAAACTGGTAAACAATAAAACCATTGTTGATGATATCGATCACTTAAGTAACCGCCGTGTACGTACCGTTGGCGAACAGCTCTCCAACCAGTTTGGAGTGGGTTTAGCCCGCATGGCCCGTACCATCCGCGAACGTATGAACGTCCGCGACAATGAGGTGTTTACCCCCACCGACCTGATCAATGCCAAGACATTATCTTCGGTGATTAACTCCTTCTTCGGAACAAACCAGTTGTCGCAGTTCATGGATCAAACCAACCCCTTGAGTGAGATTACCCATAAAAGGCGTATTTCAGCACTCGGACCAGGTGGTTTATCACGTGAGCGTGCCGGCTTTGAGGTGCGCGACGTTCACTATACCCACTATGGTAGGTTGTGTACCATCGAAACTCCTGAAGGTCCAAACATTGGTCTTATTTCTTCGCTTTGTGTTTATGCACAGATCAATAACCTGGGATTTATCGAGACTCCTTACCGCAATGTGATTAAAGGTTCCATTGATTACAACCACGATCCGATATACCTGAGTGCCGAAGAGGAAGAAGATAAAATTATTGCACAGGCGAGTACCCTTGTTTCCGAAACAGGGCAATTTATTCGCGAAAAGGTAAAAGTGCGTTACCAGGCTGATTACCCCATCACCCCACGTGAAGAGGTTCACCTCATCGACATTGCACCTAACCAGATTGCTTCCATCGCGGCTTCGTTAATTCCTTTCCTCGAACATGATGATGCCAACCGTGCCCTGATGGGATCGAACATGATGCGCCAGGCAGTTCCATTGTTAAATGCCGAAGCCCCAATTGTGGGAACTGGTATCGAAGGCAATGTAGCCCGCGACTCACGTGTATTGATCAATGCCGAAGGCGACGGTGTAGTTGAATATGTGGATGCAGAACGCATTGTTATTCGCTACGATCGAGGCGAAGAAGACCGGTTGGTAAGCTTCGATGACGATTTAAAAACATACCTGTTAATCAAATTCCAGAGAACCAACCAGAATACCTCCATCAACTTGCGGCCCATTGTTCGCAAGGGTGTGAAAGTGGTTAAAGGTCAGGTGCTTTGCGAAGGTTATGCTACTCAAAAAGGCGAGCTTGCTCTCGGCCGTAACCTGATGGTGGCCTTTATGCCCTGGAAAGGTTACAACTTTGAGGATGCCATCGTAATTTCTGAAAAAATTGTAAAAGAGGATATTTTCACCTCTGTTCATATCGAGGAGTTCTCTCTGGATGTGCGCGACACCAAACGCGGTATTGAAGAACTTACCAATGATATTCCAAACGTAAGCGCCGAAGCAACCAAAGACCTCAATGAGGATGGTTTGATTCGCATTGGAGCCGAAGTTAACGAAGGCGATATTCTGATTGGAAAGATTACTCCAAAAGGAGAAAGCGATCCAACACCGGAAGAAAAACTACTGCGTGCCATTTTTGGTGACAAAGCCGGTGATGTGAAGAACGCATCGCTTAAAGCACCACCATCCATGAAAGGTGTGGTTATCGGCAGCAACCTGTTTTCACGTTCGGTTAAAGACAAAAAGTCGAAAAGCCGTGAAAAGGAAATTCTGGCCGCTCTCGAACTTGAGTACAATAAAAATTATTCCGAGTTAAAAGTCAAACTGATCGACAAAATGTCGCAGTTGGTGGGTGGTCGTACCTCACAGGGTGTTACCAACAACTACGGTGAAATGGTTATTGCACCCAAAGTAAAGTTCACCCAAAAAATACTTCAGGGAATTGATTACACCGAAGTGAATCCCGATAAATGGACCACTGACAAGGACAAAAACGACCTTGTAAAGATTCTTATCAACAACTTTATAATCAAATACAAAGAGTTACTCGGCGTATACAACCGCAAACAATTTGTTGCCTCTGTGGGCGATGAGTTGCCCAACGGTATTGTTCAAATGGCCAAAGTGTACATCGCCAAAAAGCGCAAGCTCAAGGTGGGTGATAAAATGGCCGGTCGTCACGGTAATAAAGGTATTGTTGCCCGTATTGTTCGTGAAGAAGATATGCCATTCCTCGAAGACGGAACTCCTGTAGACATCGTATTGAATCCATTGGGCGTACCATCGCGTATGAACCTTGGACAGATTTACGAAACTGTTTTAGGATGGGCCGGCAAGAAACTGGGACTGACTTTTTCAACACCCATTTTCGATGGTGCTTCTATTGACCAGATCAATGGATATATGGAACAGGCCAAACTGCCCGAAAACGGAAGTACTTACCTTTATGATGGTGGTACAGGCGAACGCTTCGACCAACCCGCTACTGTTGGATACATCTACATGCTGAAACTTCACCATATGGTGGATGATAAAATGCACGCCAGATCCATCGGACCTTACTCTCTCATCACACAACAGCCTCTGGGTGGTAAAGCCCAGTTCGGGGGACAACGTTTTGGTGAAATGGAAGTTTGGGCCCTCGAAGCCTTTGGTGCTGCCAACATTCTCCAGGAAATTTTAACAGTTAAATCTGATGACGTTACCGGTAGGGCTAAAGCTTATGAAGCCATTGTCAAAGGAGAGGTAATGCCTATTCCTAACGTACCCGAATCGTTTAATGTACTCGTACACGAATTACGCGGACTTGGTCTTGAACTGAGTTTCGATTAACCTTTTGTAATACTGATAAAAATAATAGACTAACATATGGCTTTCAGAAAAGACAGTAAAATACCAGGTACATTTAACAATATCACCATCAGTCTGGCTTCTCCTGAATCGATCCTCGACAGATCGCACGGCGAAGTGTTGAAACCAGAAACTATCAACTACCGTACTTACAAACCTGAACGTGATGGCTTGTTTTGCGAAAGGATTTTCGGACCTATCAAGGATTACGAATGTCATTGCGGTAAATACAAACGTATCCGGTATAAAGGAATCGTTTGCGACCGTTGTGGAGTTGAAGTGACCGAAAAGAAAGTGCGCCGCGAACGAATGGGCCACATCCAATTGGTGGTTCCGGTGGTACATATCTGGTTTTTCCGCTCATTGCCCAACAAAATTGGTTCGATGCTCGGTTTGCAAACCAAGAAACTGGAAATGATTATTTATTACGAACGTTATGTCGTAATAAACGCCGGAATTAAAAAAGGCAATGGTGTTGAATATCTTGACTTCCTCACCGAAGAAGAATACTTCGATATTCTTGATACCTTGCCACCCGATAACCAACATCTCGACGATACTCATCCCGACAAGTTTATTGCCAAGATGGGAGCCGAGGCTATTAGTGACTTGCTTGCCCGCCTCGATTTGGATAAAATGTCCTACGAACTGAGGCACAAAGCCAATACCGAAACATCGCAACAGCGTAAAGCTGATGCATTGAAACGCCTGCAGGTATTTGAATCGTTCCGGGATGCACGTAACCGTGCCGAAAACCGTCCGGAATGGATGATCGTTCAGATCGTTCCCGTTATTCCACCCGAATTGCGTCCGTTGGTTCCATTGGATGGTGGCCGTTTTGCTACCTCCGACCTTAACGACCTTTACCGCAGGGTAATTATCCGCAACAACAGGTTAAAACGACTGATCGAAATCAAAGCTCCGGATGTTATTATGCGCAACGAAAAGCGTATGCTTCAGGAAGCTGTGGATTCGCTGTTGGATAACTCCAGAAAATCAAGTGCCGTTAAAACTGAATCGAATCGTCCGTTGAAATCCTTAAGCGACAGCCTAAAAGGAAAACAAGGCCGTTTCCGTCAGAACTTGCTTGGTAAACGTGTCGACTATTCTGGTCGTTCGGTTATTGTGGTTGGTCCCGACTTGCAACTCAACGAATGTGGCTTGCCTAAAGGCATGGCTGCTGAGTTGTTCAAACCCTTTATTATCAGAAAACTGCTTGAACGGGGCATCGTTAAAACCGTGAAATCTGCCAAGAAAATTGTAGAACGTAAAGATGCCGTTGTTTGGGATATTCTCGAAAACATTCTTAAGGGTCATCCTGTATTGCTCAACCGTGCTCCTACTTTGCACCGTTTGGGTATTCAGGCGTTCCAACCAAAACTGGTTGAAGGTAAGGCCATTCAGCTTCACCCTTTGGTTTGTACCGCGTTCAACGCTGACTTCGATGGTGACCAGATGGCTGTTCACGTTCCACTTGGAAACGCAGCTGTACTGGAAGCCCAGATTTTAATGCTTGCTTCGCACAACATCCTCAACCCTGCCAACGGAGCACCTATTACGGTACCTTCACAGGACATGGTACTTGGTCTTTACTACATTACCAAACCCCGGAAAAGTACTCCTGAACATCCTGTAAAAGGTGAGGGTATGCGTTTTTATTCGCCTGAAGAAGTAAATATCGCTTACAATGAAAAAAGAGTCGATCTTCATGCCATTATTCATGTAAAAGTGGATGATATAGTTGATGGTAAACCCATTAACCACATGATTGAAACCTCGGTGGGCCGTGTGATGTTTAACCAGTTTGTTCCTAAGGAATATGGCTACATCAACGCATTGATGACCAAAAAAGCCTTAAGGGATATTATTGGAGAGATTTTGAAGGTGACAGGTACCGATGTAACTGCAAGGTTCCTGGATGATATTAAAAATCTTGGATTTACCATGGCTTTCAGAGGAGGACTTTCTTTCAACCTGGGTAATGTACGTGTTCCTGAAATAAAAGTGTCGCTGGTGAAAAAAGCCAACGAGGAAGTGGAAGAAGTGTTGAATAACTACAACATGGGTTTCATTACCAACAATGAGCGTTACAACCAGATTATTGATATCTGGACACATGCCAACTCACATCTCACCAACACCCTGATGAAAGAACTTTCTCAGGATGATCAGGGATTCAACCCTGTGTATATGATGCTTGATTCTGGTGCCCGTGGTTCAAAAGAGCAGATTCGCCAGCTCTCAGGAATGAGGGGGTTGATGGCCAAACCGCAAAAATCAGGTGCCAAGGGTGGTGAAATTATCGAAAACCCCATTCTTTCCAACTTTAAAGAAGGACTGTCGGTTCTTGAGTATTTCATCTCCACACACGGTGCGCGTAAAGGTTTGGCTGATACTGCACTTAAAACTGCCGATGCCGGTTATCTTACACGTAGGTTGGTGGATGTAGCTCAGGATGTGGTGATCAATGAAGTCGACTGCGGTACACTTCGCGGATTGACTATCAGCGCACTTAAAAAGAATGAAGATGTAGTTGAATCGTTGTACGACCGTATCCTTGGTCGTGTAACCCTTCATGATGTTTACGATCCTGAAACAGGTGAAGTCATTATTGAGGCTGGTCTTGAAATTAACGAAGATATAGCTAAAAAAATTGAAGAATCCGGCATCGAAGGTGTCGAAATTCGTTCGGTACTTACCTGTGAATCGAAACGGGGAGTGTGTGCTTTGTGTTACGGACGTAACCTGGCTTCCGGCCGACTTGTCCAGAACGGAGAGGCTGTTGGTGTAATTGCTGCGCAATCCATTGGTGAGCCTGGTACACAGCTTACGCTGAGAACTTTCCACCAGGGAGGTACTGCTTCCAACATCGGAAGTACTTCAAAAATTGAATCCAAATTTGATGGAAATCTTGAAATTGAAGAGTTAAGGACTGTAGATTTTACCAACAACGATGGTAGAAAGTACCAGGTGGTGGTGGGTCGTTCAGCAGAAATGCGCATCCTCGATCCTACAACAGGCGTGGTACTTGCTTCTGCAAACATTCCTTATTCGGCCAATTTATACATTCAAAACGGGTCGGTTGTCAAAAAAGGTGATATCATCGCCGACTGGGATCCATACAACGCCGTTATTGTTTCCGAAACAGCAGGTACACTTTCGTTTGAACATATCATCGAAGGGATTACTTACCGCGTTGAATCGGATGAGCAAACCGGTTACTTCGAGAAAGTAATTGTTGAATCGCGTTTGAAAAATAAAAACCCGATCATCAAAATTCTGAATAAAGACGGAATTATCCTAAACACCTACGATATGCCGGTAGGTTCGCACATTCTTGTTGATGAAGGTGCTCAAATTAAAGCCGGTGACCTGTTGGTGAAAATTCCACGCGCTTTTGGAAAGTCTGGTGACATCACCGGAGGTCTTCCACGCGTTACCGAGCTATTCGAGGCACGTAATCCTTCCGATCCTGCCGTTGTTTCTGAAATTGATGGTGTTGTAAGTTTTAGTCCTAAGTTGAAACGTGGAAACCGCGAGGTGGTTATTACTTCAAAAACCGGAGAAGAAAAGAAATACCTTGTTTCTACCTCCAAGCAGATTCTGGCTCAGAAAAACGACTTTGTAAAAGCTGGTACACCGCTTTCGGATGGTGTAATGACGCCTTCAGATATTTTGGCTATCAAAGGCCCCATGGCTGTTCAGGAATATATTGTTAATGAAATCCAGGAAGTATACCGTCTTCAGGGAGTAAAAATTAACGATAAACACTTCGAAACCATCGTTCGCCAGATGATGCGTAAGGTAAGGGTCGAAGATTCAGGTGATACCCGGTTCCTCGAAGGTGAATTGGTGAACAGAATCGACTTCCATGAAGTAAACGACGAGATTTATGGCCAGATGGTAGTAGTTGATCCGGGAGATTCGGAAAACCTGCTTCAAGGTCAAATCATCACCGCCCGTAAACTTCGCGACGACAATTCTGCCCTTAAACGTCGCGACAAACGTCTGGCCGAAGCACGTACAGCTCAACCTGCTACCGGAACACAGGTATTGCAGGGTATCACCAGGGCGTCACTCCAAACCAACAGTTGGATTTCTGCAGCTTCTTTCCAGGAAACCACCAAGGTATTGACAGTTGCTTCTATCAGTGCTAAAACAGATGGTTTGCTCGGACTTAAGGAAAATGTGATCGTAGGTCATAAGATTCCGGCCGGTTCAGGTTTAAGAGAGTACGAAGACATCATTGTTGGTTCAAAAGAAGACTATGAGCCGATGATGAATAAAGATAACCAGAACGATTTCTAATAAACAATAAAAAAGCACCTTTGCAAAAGGGTGCTTTTTTTATAAAAACAACTATCATGGAAGAACCAAAAAATGCCAATAAGATTAACATCGATTTGCCCGAAGACATTGCCGAAGGCATCTATTCCAACCTGGCTATAATAACCCACTCACATGCCGAGTTTGTGATTGATTTTGTAAAATTGATGCCCGGAGCGCCTAAAGCAAAGGTAAAATCAAGAATCATCTTAACGCCCGAGCATGCCAAAAGGTTGTACAAAGCCCTGCAGGATAATGTTAAGAAATTTGAGGCGATCCATGGTCCCATAAAAGAATCCAAAGACGGAGGATTACCCCCGTTTTCGTTGGGTGGACCTACCGCCCAGGCTTAAATTCAAAAAGCTCCTTAACAGGGGCTTTTTTTATGTAAATAAGTTGATGAAATACTCATTAATTCAAGCAGTTCAGCCAGTATCATCGAGGTGGCACCCCAAACAATTTCCCCGTCAAGGGTGTAGCAGGGTACCCGCATTTGTGTGGAACGCACAGAAATGGTTTTCTCCACACAATTGGCCAGATTCATCAGGTCAGAAATCGGAATGATCAACACCCGTTCTACTTCGTAATTTAGCGTTATATGGGGATCTTCCTGTATTATCCCAACAAATGGCGTTACAAGAAAATTACTCGGTGGAATATATAAATCTGATAGTTTTCCAATGATTTCAATCTGTTGGGGTTGAATTCCTACTTCTTCAAAAGTTTCGCGTAATGCGGTATTCTCAAGTGAGGTATCTTCTTTTTCAGCTTTCCCGCCAGGGAATGCTATTTGCCCGCTGTGAACTGTCTCGTCCACCGCTCTTTTGATCATGACCATGTGAACTTCTCCATTTTTTGGAAAGAAGCATATCAGCACCGCGCTTTTACGTGGAACCAGGTTTGGCGTTCGTTCAATCTCAATTCGCCGGGAAGGAGGCGCCATTTTTAGTTGTACCGATATTCCCGGCAAGGGTGAATGTTTGAGCCTGTAACGTAGCTCATCTGAAAATTGATTAAAAGCAATCATGGTGGCAAAATTAAGGATAAAATAGAATAGATAAAGCGGATACTGGACGTTGCTCACAAAAATTGTCCGGTGGGGAACCAATACTTTTACGCAATTTGTTGCCTGTAATTACCGGAAGTCATCCCACTAAAAACAGTAACATCCTCCTTAAAAAAAGGTAGTTTCCTGCCTGAGCCAGGTGTTTTGTTCAGGGTAGTTTTACACCATTAAAAACCATAAACGCTCTCACCATGAATACCAAAAAGAAAATTGTAATTGTTGATGACGACATCGACATTATCAACGTTGTAGAGGCCATCTTAACAGCAAAGGGATATGTAGTTCTTTCTGCTAACGACAAAAAGCAGGGAATTGAGCTCCTGAAAAAGGACAAACCCGATCTGGCCATTCTGGATGTGATGATGACCACTCATTTCGAGGGATTTGAACTGGCCAAAGAAATTATCGACGATCCCGAATTGAAAGACATGCCGGTAATTATTCAAACCTCCATCGATGTGCTCACCACTACCAAGCCCAGTGTACAGGCCATGGCCCGCGAATTTCGGAAAGATCCTGCCTACAGCGACCTCAGGGTAATTCTTGTGAAGGATTTGGTTACGGGCAACGCGGGTGTAGATTACCTCAACGAAAACGATGAAAGCATCTGGTTCCCGGTAAATGCATTCGTTAGAAAACCGGTTAGTGCCAATGTGTTGATCCCGGAAATTGAAAAACTTCTGGCAGAAAAAGAATAATCTTAAGCCTGATTGTGGGGAAATATTAACGAATAAAAATCCGAATAATGACTTTAGTCCAAAATGTACTTCACAAGTACCCGGATGTGGGGCACGATAGCTTAATACCCATTCTGCAGGACATTCAGACTGCAGAAGGGTATTTGTCGAAGAAATCAATTCTTGAAGTAGGAAAATACCTGAATATTCCGGCCAGTAGAATTTTTGGAGTGGCCACTTTTTATAATCAGTTCAGGTTTGAACCTTTTGGGAAGAATCACATTCAGGTTTGTCGTGGAACAGCTTGTCATGTGTTGGGATCGTCAACTGTTTTACAGGAACTTGAAAAACACCTGAAGGTAAAAGCAGGCCAAACCACACGCGACGGTCAGTTTAGTGTTGAAGTGGTAGCCTGTATTGGTGCCTGCGGCCTGGCTCCTGTAATTTGCATAAATGGCGAGTTTCATGCCAAGGTCACAGCACAGTCTATCAAAGAAATTGTGGATTCATATAAAACAAAGGGGGAATAGCTCATGTGTCAGGAACATCATAATAACCATCAGCAAGTGCTTATCGACAGACTTCAGAAGGATATTCCTCAAGATATTCAGTTGGATAAGGCCACATTTTCGTTGAAATATACCAGAAATAAAATCGACAAACCAGTGATTTTTATTGGTGCAGGAACCTGCGGTTTGGGTGCCGGAGCAGCTAAAACCCTGGCCGCAGTCAAACAATATCTTCTGGATAACAAACTGGAAGCAGACATTGTAGAAGTCGGCTGTATTGGCTTGTGCTCTGCCGAACCACTTTTGGATGTGCAGCTTCCCGGTTATAACCGGATATCGTTTCAACACGTAGCCGGAGATAAAGTGGAAGATTTGTTAAAATCAGTTTTTCAGTTGGAAATCCCTGCTGAAGCCGAAATCCTGGGTCAGTTTCCTTCGGATGCAAACCGCGTCTGGGAAGGCATTCCCACCCTGATGGAGCATCCGTTTTTTGCTGCTCAAACCCGCGTGGTGCTGAAAAATTGTGGGATTGTAAATCCGGTGAGCATCGAAGAATACCTGGCTTTTGGCGGATACGGTCACTATCTTGATTTGATAAAAAATTACAAACCGCTCGAAGTGTGCGACCTGGTCGAACAAAGCGGATTGCGTGGCCGTGGCGGCGGTGGTTTTCCTACCGGGAAAAAATGGAAGTTTGCCTACAATACCGTTGCCGATCAAAAGTACCTGATTTGCAATGCCGATGAAGGCGATCCCGGTGCCTTTATGGATCGTGCCGTTATCGAAGGTGATCCGCACCGCCTGCTCGAAGGCATGGCCATTGCAGCATATGGAATAGGCGCTACCAAGGGATATGTGTATATCCGTGCCGAGTATCCGCTTGCCATCAAGCGTTTAAACATTGCACTTGATCAAGCCCGAAAGTTGGGCGTTTTGGGTAAAAATATTTTCGGGACGGGCGTAGATTTCGACATCAAAGTCAAAATGGGAGCCGGCGCCTTTGTTTGTGGTGAAGAAACCGCACTGATCAACTCTATCGAAGGAAAAAGGGGTATGCCGCGTCCACGTCCACCATTTCCTGCTGTTAGCGGTTTGTTTGGCAAACCTACGGTGATCAACAATGTAGAAACCTTGTCGTCGTTGCCCGAAATTTTTGCCGGCGGCATCGAAAAATACAGATCCATTGGCACCGAAAGCAGCAAAGGCACCAAGGTATTTGCCCTTTCGGGGAAAGTTAGATTAACAGGACTGGTGGAAGTGCCTATGGGAACCACCATCCGTGAGGTAATTTTTGGCATCGCCGGAGGTATCCCCAATGGTAAAAAATTCAAATCCGTACAAATAGGAGGCCCATCAGGTGGATGTATTACCGAAGCCAACCTGGATATTCATATAGAATATGAATCATTGCTTAAAATTGGTGCCATGATGGGTTCCGGTGGACTGGTGGTGATGGATGAAGATACCTGCATGGTGGATGTAGCCAAGTTTTTTATGGATTTTATCCAACGTGAAAGTTGCGGAAAATGCATCCCTTGCCGGGAAGGAACCAAACGGATGCTCGAAATTCTGGAGAGCATTACCCATAAACCAACCGATGGTTCGCATTACGAAGCCCTCGAACGCTTTAAAGGTATCATGCAACTTGAAAAGCTGGGCAAAGTTATCAAAGAAACTTCATTGTGTGGTTTGGGACAATCGGCTCCAAACCCTGTGCTCAGTACATTAAAATGGTTCAGGCATGAATATGAAGAGCATATTTTCGATCGTAAATGTCCGGCCAACGTATGTACCGAGCTGCGCACCTTTAAAATTGACGTGGATAAATGTACAGGTTGTACAGTTTGTTCAAAGAAATGTCCCACCAATGCCATTATAGGCACCCGGAAATCACCCCATTTCATCGTGGATGAGAAGTGTATTTCGTGCGGTTCCTGTTTCGAGGTATGTAAATTTGACGCAATCCTGATTTCATAACAAATAAATGAGTTCAAAATGGATTTTACCATCAATATCAATAACAAATCACTTGTAGCTTCCAAAGGAGAAACCATTCTTGAGGTGATGAACCGAAACGGGATCAGGGTTCCAACCCTTTGTCATATAAAGGATGCTTTGCCCACCGGGGCTTGCCGGATGTGCGTGGTGGAGGACAATAAAACCGGAAAACTAATAACTTCGTGTTCGTTTCCGGCTGAACCGGGAATGAGTATCCTCACCCATTCGCCACGTGTAGTGGAATCGCGCAAAACGATCATCGAATTGCTTTTGTCGAATCACCCCGACGATTGTTTGTATTGCGTTCGCAATAAGAACTGCGAGTTGCAGGACCTGAGCAGCGAACTGCATGTTACCGAACGCCGCATCCGCGGAATTAAAAACAAAGCCAACCTTGATTTGTCGAGTGCCAGCATTGTGCGCGATCCCGAAAAATGTATTCTCTGCGGTCGTTGCGTTTATGTGTGTGAAGAGGTGATGGGCGTGGCCTGCATCGACTTTATCAACCGGGGAAACAAATCAATTATAGGTACTGCTTTTCATCAGGGATTAAATACCTCCAGTTGTATCAACTGCGGACAATGCATCATGGTTTGTCCCACTGGGGCACTCACCGAGAAAAACCACTTCGCTCAAATTCAGGAAGCACTCAACAACCCTTCAAAACGTGTGGTGGTGCAATATGCACCGTCCATTACAGTTTCTATGGCCGAAGAACTCGGCATGGAACCGGGAGTGGACATCAATGGTATTCTGAATGCAGCCCTTCGTAAAGTAGGATTTGACCATATTTTTGATTCTTCTTTTTCTGCCGATTTAACCATTATGGAAGAGTCTGCCGAGCTCATTCACCGCATTCAAAACGACGGTGTGTTGCCTATGATTACCAGTTGCTGTCCGGGTTGGGTGAAATATGCTGAGGAGTTTGCCCCGGATTTTATCCCCAACCTGTCGTCATGTAAATCGCCACAGCAAATGATGGGGGCCATCATCAAAAGCCATTTCGCTGCACAGGAGAACCTGAGACCGGAGGAAATTTATTCTGTATCTATCATGCCTTGTACAGCTAAAAAGTTTGAAGCACAGCGCGAAGAAATGACACGCGAAGGTATCTCGGATGTGGATGCTGTTCTTACAACCCGCGAATTAGCCAGGTTTCTCAAACTATTCGGGGTGGATATGTTCAATATTAAACCCGAACTGGTTGATTCTCCACTGGGATTTCGCAGTACAGCCGGTAAGCTGTTTGGTGCTTCGGGTGGCGTAATGGAAGCGGCTATTCGTACCGCCTATCGTACCCTTACTGGAAAGGAAATGGTCGAATTTCAGGTGCCTGCCCTTCGTGGATTTGAAGGCAGAAAAGAGACCAAAATCAACATCAACGGACTTGAGTTGGGTGTGGCCGTTGTCAACGGGATGACCAATGCCAAAAAACTTCTGGATGAAATCCGGGCCGGTAAAAATGATGTTCATTTTATCGAAATCATGGCCTGTCCCGGTGGATGTATCGGTGGTGGCGGTCAACATATCGGGACGAGTGATGAACAACTTCGTACCCGAATGCAAACACTCTACCGCATCGACGAAACCGAACGCATCAAAGTATCGCATAAAAACCCTGAAATTGTTGAACTCTATAAAGAATTTTTAGGGAAACCACTAGGCCATAAAAGTCATGAATTGCTGCATACACATTACCATCAACGCGAGGTAGTTAAATAATATAAGGTAAGGCTGCCGGGGAGCAGGATATTGGGATTTATTTTTGGTTAATGAATTGTACACTTAGGGTTTCCCGGTTAGCTTTTACCTACTAAAACAAAAACGATGACACACGTAACTAGAAATCGACTGGTTTATACTGTAAAAGACAAATGCAGGGTCTGTTTTACGTGTGTGCGCGAATGTCCGGTAAAAGCCATCAAAATTATTAATGGTCAGGCCGATGTAGTGGGCGAACGTTGTATTGCCTGTGGAAATTGTGTAAATGTTTGCAGCCAGGGAGCCAAAGCATTCTTTGAAATGAAGGATGCCGTAAGCGATCTTCTGGCTTCCGGTGCACAGGTGATTGCAGCGGTGGCTCCTAGTTTCCCGGCTGAATTTACCGAATACGACGATTATCGGATTTTTGTCGGAATGCTCAAACGATTAGGCTTTTACAAAGTTGTTGAAGTATCGTTTGGAGCTGACATGGTGGCTCTGGAGTACAATAAATTAACTCAGGAAAACAAATTATCTGAGGGATATATTTCTTCCGATTGCCCCGCAGTGGTGGCCTATATCGAGCAACACCACCCAAAACTGATTGGCAGCCTGGCACCTATTGTCTCTCCCATGGTGGCCATTGCACGCATCATTAAAAAGCTGCATGGTGCCGATTCGAAAGTGGTGTTTATTGGTCCCTGTATTGCGAAAAAAGCAGAAAGTACCGAAATCGAGGAATCCATTACTTTTACCGAATTGCGTGATTTGTTCAACCAGGCAGGCCTCATCCCCACCTCCATCAAACCTGTTGATTTCGATCCTCCACATGCGGCCAAAGGAGCCGGCTTTCCAATCAGTCATGGTTTGCTCAATACCATGGGTAAATTTTCGGATGTAACCGATTGTTCGGTGATTGTTACCGATGGTAAGAACAACTTCAAAGACGCCATCAAGGAGTTTGAAAAGGGAAACCTGAAAGGAAAACACCTGGAGCTTTTGTGCTGTGAAGGTTGTATTATGGGACCAGGCATGTCGAAAGGGGGAAGCCGCTTTCGGCGCCGCAGTATTATCAGCCAGTATGTTTCCGATAAGCTCACCAGGCTGGACACCAAAGAGTGGTATGCCCGGGTGGAAGAGTTTAAAGAGGTGGATTTCTCACGCAAATTCACTGCATCCGAACAGGTCATGCAGTTGCCCAATGAAAATGAAATTTCACGCGTGCTGAAATCTTTGGGGAAATTCGATCCGGCAGATCACCTTAATTGTGGGGCCTGTGGTTACGACAGTTGCCGTGAACATGCCATTGCCATTCTCAATGGATTGGCCGAAAGCGAAATGTGCTTGCCCTACACCATCGAAAAAATGCACAGTACCATCGCCGACCTCAACGAAAGCAACGAAAAACTCGCCAATGCCCGACAGGCTTTGCGCCAATCCGAAAAACTGGCTAACATGGGCCAGTTGTCAGCGGGCATTGCCCATGAGTTGAACAATCCGCTTGGAGTGATTACCATGTACAGCAATATTTTAAAGGATGAAATGGCTGAGGATGACCCCATGTCAAAAGACCTTACACTGATAGTGGAACAGGCCGAGCGTTGTAAAAACATCGTGGGAGGTTTGTTGAATTTTGCCCGAAAAAGCCAGGTGAACCTCCTGGATACCAATATGGTTGAGTTTTGTGAACACAGTCTTGATTCGGTAATAAAACCCGCCAGTGTTCAAATCAAATTTGAATCTGATGTGGAAAATCCGATGGCCATGATCGACCGCGACCAGTTTATGCAGGTACTCACCAATCTTGAAAAAAACGCCGTGGAAGCCATGCCGGATGGCGGTACATTAACGGTTATACTCGAAGACAACGAAAATGAAGTAAAAATTACTATCGCCGACACTGGAATGGGCATCGCGCCCGAAAATATGGAAAAAATATTTACTCCGTTCTTCACCACCAAAGTTATTGGAAAAGGTACCGGCATGGGATTGCCACTGGTATACGGAATTGTGAAAATGCACAAGGGACAAATAAAAGTGAAGTCGGTGACGGATGCCACACAGGGTCCGCGAGGAACCAAATTTAAAATAGTATTGCCACGTAAACCTTTGAATTAGAAATTTTTAAATAAACGTATCATGTCCGATATAAAAAAACTTGTACTGATTGTAGATGATGATCATGATTACCTGGAACAAATGAAATTGCAGGTTGAGCTGTTTGGTTTTCAAACCATCACGGCTTCCAGCAGAAGCGAAGGGGAGAAAATGTTAAGCACTACCAGGCCCGATCTGGCCATCTTCGACCTCATGATGGAAACCCAGGACAGCGGTTTCGTACTGGCCTATAAAGCCAAAATGATGTATCCTGATATGCCGGTAATCATTGCTACAGCAGCTACCGCAGAAACCGGAATCACCTTTAAGGTGGAAACCGAAGAAGACAAAAACTGGATCAAGGCCGACCTGTACCTTGAAAAAGGTATCCGGGGCGATCAGTTGCACCGAGAAATCAATAAACTGCTTAAAATTTAACCAGTTATAAATACAAACAAGCGGCAAACCTGTTGCGATTTTTGACACACGCTGATAAAATAACTCAAAGACATGGAAAAACTAAAAGTACTGATCGTTGACGATGAACCCGGCATCCGTTCGGGGATTGAAAGAATTTTACGTAACTACACCATCGGATTTCCTTTTTTGGATGAGGATTTCTCCTACGAAATGATCGAGGCGGCCTCCGGAGAAGAAGCGCTCGACATCATCAACAAAGGCCATGTGGATATCATCCTGCTCGACAATAAACTTCCAGGAATTCAGGGAATTGAAGTACTCGAAGAAGTCAACAAAATGAAACTGGATGCGGCCGTGATGATGATTACCTCGTATGCATCGCTTGATATCGCCGTGAAGGCAACCAATTTTGGCGCTTTTAACTTCGTGCCTAAACCATTTACGCCTCAGGAACTTAAATCGGCCATCGAAAGCATCAGCAAGCATTTGTTCCTCAAGCGGATGACCAAACGCATGAACAAAGAAGGTAAACAAATCCGCTTCCAGTTTTTGTCGGTGCTTTCGCACGAACTCAAATCACCGCTAAATGCCATTGAAGGGTATCTGAAAATCATGCAGGATAAACAGGTGGGTGACAGCATCGACGATTACATGGCCATGATCGACCGCTCGCTTATACGCATCAAAGGCATGCGCGGATTGATTATGGATTTGCTTGATCTCACCAAGCTGGAATCCGGCAAAAAGAACCGCGAACTGAAGAAAATCGACCTGGCCGAAATAGCCAGACTGGCTATTCATACCATCGAACCATTGGCCATACAACGAAATGTAAAAGTGCATTTCGATATGGATGAGGACCTGGTTTTTACCGCTGATACCGAAGAAATTGAAATCATTTTCAACAACCTTCTGTCGAATGCAGTGAAATACAACAAAGAAAATGGTGAAATCCACTTCAATATCAAAAAGAAAAGCACTGCCATCGTGATAAAAGTTGAAGATACCGGTATTGGTATTTCAGAGGAAAACCTGTCCAGGTTGTTTCAGGAATTCACCCGTATAAAAACGGAAAAAACCAGGGACATTTCAGGTAGCGGACTGGGTTTGTCCATCATGAAAAAGCTGGTTGTTTTATATGGTGGCACTGTCGATGTGCAGAGTACACCCGATATTGGAACTACCTTCACGGTAACGTTACCACTATAATTACTTAGACGGACGTCATGAAATTCTATCCTGAAAAATATAAAATCCCCGATCAACCCGACAAGCCTTTTTTGGATGCGGAAGAAATTGAAACATTTCTCAACAATGCTGTTTCAACAAAAGAAGAGGTGGTGCGGATAATAGCCAGGTCGTTGGATAAAAACCGGCTTACATTGCCG
Source organism: Bacteroidales bacterium (assembly GCA_030690365.1). Classification (GTDB taxonomy): domain Bacteria; phylum Bacteroidota; class Bacteroidia; order Bacteroidales; family F082; genus UBA6244. The sequence goes on from JAUYGX010000136.1 coordinate 50,992, forward strand.
GAGGTCGCTGTGCTGATCAACACCACCGATCCTGAATTGGTGGAACTGATTAAACAAGGTGCCAAAGAGCTGAAGAAAAAGGTGTACGGTAACCGGATTGTATTGTTTGCCCCGCTTTATGTTGGTAACCTCTGTGCCAACAACTGCAAGTATTGCGGGTTTAAAAGTTCCAATTCGGAGGCCATCAGAAAAACCCTGACCAACAAGGAGCTTGTCGACAATGTAACAGCCCTGGAACAGAACGGGCAGAAGCGATTGATTTTGGTGTATGGCGAACACAAAACTTACAGTCCGGAATTTATTGCCGATAATGTAAAAACGGTGTATGGGGTTAAGACAGGAAATGGTGAGATCCGAAGGGTAAACATCAATGCCGCCCCACTGGATACCGAAGGGTTTAGGACGGTGAAAGAATCCGGAATCGGCACCTATCAGGTGTTTCAGGAAACTTACCACCCCGAAGCCTATACATGGTATCATCCCAGTGGCAAAAAGGCCGATTATAACTATCGGTTAACCTCCCTCGACAGGGCACAGGAGGCAGGCCTGGATGATGTGGGCATTGGTGTACTTTTTGGTTTGTACGACTGGCGTTTTGAAGTCATGGGTTTGGTTCGGCATACCAACCACCTGGAAGCATGCTATAACGTTGGCCCTCATACCATTTCCTTCCCCCGTTTAACGGATGCTGCTGATTTTAAAGTCGATCCCCGGTACCGTGTTAATGATGAAGACTTTACAAAAATCATTGCCATCCTGAGATTGGCCGTGCCTTACACCGGGATGATCCTCACGGCACGCGAGCCAAAACACATCCGCAACGAGGTGCTTCAGTATGGTTGTTCGCAGATTGATGCAGGAACCAAACTTGAGATGGGGGCTTATTCTGATAAAAACCAAAAAACACTCCAGAATTTAAACAAGGAACAGTTCCTTATCAACGACGAACGCTCGCTGGTTGAAGTGATTGATGAGCTGCTGGATACCGATTTCCTTCCTTCCTTTTGCACCGCCTGCTACCGTTTAGGAAGAACCGGCGAGCATTTTATGGAGTTTTCAGTACCCGGATTTATCAAGCGGTTTTGCACACCAAACGCCATTTTAACCTTGTCGGAATACATCATGGATTATGCCGGTGAGGAAACAACAGCAAAGGGCTGGAAAGTGATTGAAAAAAATATCCGAGAACTCACTGATCCTAAGCTGGAAGCCGAAGTGCGACTCCGCATTGAGAAAATTAAGGCTGGTCAACGGGATTTGTATTTTTAATTAAGCTTAAAAGTCATGTCCAAAGGAAAAGATCTAAAACCTCACATTGGTATCTTCGGCAGAAGAAACAATGGCAAAAGCTCCATCATCAACATGCTGGTCGGGCAGGATGTAGCCATTGTATCTGATTTTGCAGGCACCACCACCGATCCGGTGAAGAAATCGGTGGAAATTTTTGGCGTGGGACCGGCCATCATCATCGATACGGCCGGCATTGACGACTCCGGTGATTTGGGTGAGAAACGCATCGAACGTTCCTTAAAGGTAATCTCTATCATCGATTTGGCCATTCTGGTCATCGTTGCCAATATTTTTGGAGACTACGAAAAGGACTTGATCAAGGCCTTTCAGGAATATCAGGTACCCTTTGTGATTTTCCACAACAAAGCCGATCAGAAACCACTGAGCGAGGAAGCCAGAATAAAAATAGGTCAACTGACAAATGCTGAAATAATCGACATCAGTACCCTGTATAACGATTCGTTGGTTCCTGCTATTGAGGTGATTAAAAAGGTGATTCCCAAGTCGGCTTACATTAAACCTTCCTTGTTTGAAGGCATGGTCAAGCCTAAGGATTTGGTATTGTTGGTGACACCCATCGACTCAGAAGCCCCCGAGGGCCGCATGATCCTGCCACAGCAAATGGCCATCCGCGATGTGCTCGACCAGGATGCACTCTGCCTGGTGGTAAAAGAAACAGAACTGGCAGATGTATTTGCCACAGGCCTGCGTCCTGCACTGGTAGTAACAGACAGTCAGGCTTTTGGAATGGTATCGAAGATTGTTCCCGAAGACATTCCGCTCACAGGTTTTAGCGTATTATTCGCCCGCATCAGAGCCAACTTTGACCTTTATCTGAAAGGGACTCCCACACTTTCGGAACTAAAATCC
>JAUYGX010000137.1 GCA_030690365.1 Bacteroidales bacterium
GGTTGATTGATTTATCATCTCAAAGATAGGTGAATTGAACGAGTTTTAATGTGTTGGAATGAAAGAATGCTGAGATGGTAGTTTTTCTGGTCGGTTGAATTCTTAAAAAAACTGAGGAGAAGCCAGGTTTTTTAAAAAAAACCTCCCAACACAAACCTTGTTGATATAATGATCAATTAACTACTTTTACTTCCTGAAGAAATATTCAGCAATACTGATTTTTTAAACCTACGAATAAATGTCCATGACAGAAACAGAAAACATGATCCATCAGGCTTTTGAGGAGGCAAAAAAAGGATTACAGGAAGGTGGAATCCCAATTGGTTCTGTGTTGGTTCACCAGGGAAAAATCATCGGACGCGGGCACAATCGACGGGTACAGAACAACAGTGCCATTCTTCATGCCGAAATGGATGCCCTTGAAAATGCAGGGCGTCAAACGGCAAAGGTGTACCGCGAATGCACTTTGTACACCACTTTATCGCCCTGTCAGATGTGTTCGGGTGCTGTTTTGCTGTATGGCATACCCAAGGTGGTGATCGGTGAAAACCAGACTTTTATGGGCGAAGAAAAACTACTAAAGGAACGCGGTGTGGATATTCAGGTCGTAAACCATAGTGACTGCCGACAAATGATGGAACAATTTATTCGGGATCAGCCAGAGCTGTGGAATGAAGATATCGGGGTGTAGGTTGGCTTATCGAGAATATTCATTTTTAGCTTAAAATTGAAAGATTCAAATACCAATTTCAAACACCATTGTACCCTTGTTTATCGCTAATAGCGCAATGAGCTTTCAGCCATTTTGGTTACAACTTCATTTTCAAAATTGTAAAGTGTTACCAAAGTTTGAGACGAAATATCAACACTCTGTGGTGTGATGACTACAAAATTCATCGTGGTTTTACCCGGGTTATGATCAATCCATGTTCCTGAATTCGCATATATGCATTTCTGATTGTCCAAATTTTCAGATGCAACAATTTTAGGTTCGTGGGTATGACCAAATACAACAATTCTTTTATTTGAGGCGGGGTTCATAAAGTATTGCACAATGGCCTGACGGTCGGTTTCGGTATTTGAAATTACGGAATCGATTGCTTCAGCAGTGGCAATGTGAATTGGTACATTATTGAGGGTTTGCCGTGCCTCCCAATTGTCCTGAATTCCATTATACAGATTCACATTTATCAATCCGCCGGGAGATGATTGATAAGGAACAACATCGTCAACCGAAAAAGTACCGGTGAATCCATTTACGTTTGTCGTAATTATTTGCTCATTAAACCTATTTTTTAAAGGGAATAAATGCATGGTTAATGCCCATTTCTTCCAATACCGAAATAATAAATCCTGGCTTTCATCCCCCGAAATGTTTTGGGTAACAACGGGTAGGGTATCCCCAGGTAATGGGCGATTTTGAATCACATAAAGTGCCGCTATTCTTGTAAAAAAGTAACCGGGAGGCAATATGGTACCCGGAGCAATATCCTGATTTGAAATCGGGTCGGGCGCACAGAAGAAATTGTAGCGGTGGCCATGCTCAATGGCTATCTTAGGATAGTCAGCCGGGGAGTAGGTGCCTAAGCCCAGCACTTCATCGCGTGCCTGGCTTACTCCCGGAAGAACACTTTCTATGTTTGCTGCCGTAATGGCTACATCATGATTTCCGGGTACATAGGTAACCAGAATATTTCCTTCTTGAATGATGCTGTTTAGAACATCAAACACGCCTTTGTTGGCTACCGCGATGCGTTGTACAAAATCGGTCTGGTCTTTTCCCTGATAAGTATCGGTTGTAGCTGGTACAAACCATTCGTCGACCAGGTCTCCTGCAATAACAAGTTCTTTAACATTTGGAGCCACTTTTATCTGGTTAAGCAATTTTTCAAGAGATGGAAGGTTTTTGTTGCATTCGGCATAATTAAGGTCGGCACCGAGATGCATATCGCTGACCACAACAATCATATTCCGCTCATTCCCGCCATTGCTAAATGGGTTTATTACAGTATCTGTTGAACCTGACTTATCGCCCGAAGCATTTAGATTTAAGAATAACATCACAAAAAACGCACTTAATAATCTCAGAATAGTTTTCATGGCACACTTATTTTATAATTTTTCCTACTCATAAAGCTTTTCGGAATCCGCTCTGTTTTTTTAATGATTTCCAGACTTCATTTTTTTCTATTCTTCATGATCCAATTTATCATCTTAAAGGGTTGTCAGCTGTTTGGTGGGGTAAAGCTATGAATTAATTTTATTGGTTTGATTTTTTAGGTTAATATTTTGGTGATTTGATTTTGGGGTGATATGGGTTATGGAGATTGATTTCACTTCTAATTTCATCATTCCCCGACTAAGTCGGGCAGGTCTTGTTCGATAGCTTGACGGCCTGTTCACCTACCAAAGGCAGGTAGGGATGCAATAAAATAAACCTCCTAATAATATTGTCTGATACCAATTAAAAAACAATATTTGTCACACGCTTCCGCCGAAGCTGATGAATTGCTAAAAGCATTCTTCTAATAACCGGATGATTGCCCAAAAAAACTTCATCTTCAAGTTGAATAATTTGTTAAATTTGACATCATCAACTGGTTGGAAAATTCAAATGAACCAAAAAGTAATCATCCTGTTCTTGCTTGTTTCTGCTGGTTTGCTGACAGCATGTTCTAAAACCGGGGATAATGATTTGTCTGCTGATATCCCTGTTGCTGACTTTAATAAAACCTGGGTGGTGGTGGATGAATGGTATCCCTATCTGGAATACAAAAAAATCGATTGGAATCAGGTTTACGATGTCTATTACCCGCAAATTACCTCCTCCCATGTGAATGAATATCTGCCGGTGATTAATCAAATGCTACTTGAATTAAAAGACGGTCACGTGGGTGTATACCTCACCAATACTACGGCTTTTGGTTTTATCCGCTTACGAAAATCCCTTTAATAATATCCTGTGCCATGCGTGGATTTTCCTTTAAACGACGGGTGCTATAGGCAAACCATTTTTCGCCGAAAGGCACATACACCCGCATGCGGTAACCCTTTTCGATAATGGATTGTCGCAGCGACGGGGTTACTCCATACAACATCTGGAACTCACATTTTTCCTTTGGTATCTTGTATTTTTCAATTAGCAGGTAGGCGCCTTCTACTAATTTTGAATCATGGGTGGCGATGCCGGGATAAATGCCTTTTTGGAACATGTATTCCAGATCTTCCAGATAATGCTGGTTGATTTGCTCATACTTTTTGTAGGCAATTTTCTCCGATTCCACATAAATTCCTTTACACAAACGGTAGTTTACAGGCAACTCTTTGGTATTCAAATCCAGCATGTTTTCGATGTCACGGTGCGTACGTTTAAGATAGGCCTGAAGCACCAATCCTACATTCATTGGAAATTCGGCTTTCAGCCTTCTGAAAAGTTTTATTTCCATATCCACACACTGCGAGTCCTCCATATCAATACGGACGAAGTTGTTGAAGGAAGCTGCTTTCTTCACAATTTCCCGTATATTCTTATAACAGGCTTCTTCATCCAAAAGCAAACCAAACATGGTAGGTTTTAATGAATAGTTTCCATTGATTTTATGTTTTTGTACATTTTCGATGATCCCCAGGTATTCATCTTTGTTTTGTTTGGCCTCATCCAATTTGGTAATAAATTCGCCAAGCAGGTCGATGGTCACCATAGCACCGTGGCTGTTCAACTCTTTTGATATTTCGATGGCACTGTCGATGGTTTTGCCGGCAATATATTTTTTCGAAAAAATCCAAACTAATCCTTTCGGCATAAAAGGGAGGATGGCTGCGATAATCCGATTGAAAAACATCATAATATTTAAAATTAAAGTTGGTGCAAATTTAGATTTTAAAATGGTTGAAAAACCAAGTATTAATCAATTTATAGTGCCTCAAAACAAATTTATATACGTCTGTTTAACAGGGTGATATAAATGATTTTGGAAAAATGTAAGGGCCATCATTTCAATAATCCGGCGATCTACTGTTAATAATTTCACATTTATTGCAGCCCATACTTCCTTGTCTGATGGTAAATTTTCAAATAGTTTGTATATCAAAAGAATAATGTTTAATTTTGCCGCCCGATTTTATGGACATGAAGAGGATGTTGGAATATATTATTCCTGTACAGGGACTGAGTTTAGGGAAGCATCAATATGTCTTTGAAATCGGAGAATCGTTCTTACAGCATTTCAGTGAGTTAGAAGTTGAACACGGCCATGTAACCGTTGATGTTACGATGGTTAGAGAGTCGAATCTGATAGATTTTTCTTTCCGTTTAAACGGAGAATTAGAACTTCCCTGCGACCGTTGTCTCGACTTATTTAACTGCCCGGTGAGTGGTGAATTCAGGCTCATTTTGAAATACGGTGAAGCCTATGATGAAATATCCGACGAAGTTGTCGTGATTCCCGCACAGGAAAGCCGCATCGACCTGAGTCAGTACTTCTACGAATACATCAATCTGATGATTCCACTGCAAAAAATGCATCCGGATGATGACCAGGGCAACAGTACCTGCAACCGGGAAATGCTCGATCGGCTGAACGAGATATTACGCAAAGAAGAGGATCCCCGGTGGGATTCATTAAAAGACATTGAATTAGATTAGAACATATATAAAATAACCATAAAGGAATTGAAAAATGGCACATCCTAAACACAAAATTTCCAAGACCAGAAGAGACAAAAGAAGAACTCATTATAAAGCAGAGGCTCCTCAACTGGCCACCTGCCCTACTACTGGTACTGTTCACATTTACCATCGTGCTTACTTTGTTGATGGTGATTTGTACTACAAAGGAAAGATGATCGTTGAAAACGCTAAAGCAGAATAGCTTTTTGCTCCTGATTTGGTGCACCGGTATTTCTGATTTACGGAAAACGACCGGGTAAAAATTTATTAGCTCCTGATAACCTCCGGTTATCAGGAGTTTTTTATGCTGCCGATAAGATATGATTTGTTAATCATTTAACACAAGGTTTGGATCTTTCAAAAATTAATACCTTTGCGGCGCAAAAAATTGTAAAAAAATAGTTGTTATGGGGAAAATCACAGCGGCAATAACTGGCATACAAGGTTGGGTTCCGGAAGATCTTTTAACGAATAAAGATTTTGAAAAAATGGTCGATACCACCGAGGAGTGGATTATGACCCGTACCGGTATCAAGGAACGCCACATCCTGAAAGGTGAAGGGAAGGGAACCTCTGATATGGCCACGGAAGCTGTAAAAGGATTGCTCAAAAAAACCAATACCAAACCCGAAGAGGTAGAACTGCTGATCTGTGCCACCGTTACTCCCGACATGGTACATCCGGCAACAGCCAATATTATCAGCGATAAAGCAGGAATTAAAAATGCCTTTAGCTTTGATATGAACGCCGCTTGTTCGGGATTTTTATTCGCACTCGTTACTGCTTCAAAATTCATCGAAACCGGAGCCTATAAAAAGGTTATTGTGGTGGGTGCCGACAAAATGTCCTCAATCACCGACTACACCGACCGTACTACCTGTGTATTATTTGGTGATGCAGCCGGTGCCGTGATGTTGGAGCCAAGCACCGAAGGTTTTGGTATTTTGGATTCGGCTACCTACTCGGACGGATCAGGAAGAATCTACCTGCACCAAAAAGCTGGTGGTTCGGTAAAGCCGGCCACCCACGAAACCGTAGATGCCCGCGAACACTTTATCTATCAGGAAGGCCAGGCAGTATTTAAATTCGCCGTTACACGCATGGCTGATGTAGCTGTGGAAGTAATGGAACGAAACCAGCTTACCGCTGACGATGTGGCTTATCTGGTGCCTCATCAGGCCAACATGCGCATTATCGACGCTACAGCACGTAGAATGGGCGTTCATAAAGACAAGGTCATGATCAACATCGAACGTTATGGAAACACCACCAACGCTACCATTCCCATGTGTTTGTACGAATGGGAAAATAAACTTAAAAAAGGCGATAATCTGATACTTGCTGCTTTCGGAGGCGGGTTTACCTGGGGTGCAATCTATCTTAAATGGGCTTACGATGGCAAATAATGCCTTTTTAAATCGTTATTAAAAGTCGTGTAAATGCACGGCTTTTTTTTGTGCCAACATGTTATCTTTGAAAAAATTAATTAACATGAAATACAGCATTTTTATCTGGTTCACAACCCTGGTTTTTTGCAGCTTCGGTCAGCAACCCGACTGGACTACTTATTTTGAAAAACACGAGTACAATGGTACTCCACGGTATGCTGAAACAATGGAATTCTGCCAACAACTGGCTCAACACTCGCCATTCATTTCTTTGGATACCATTGGAATTTCCCCTCTGGGCCGTCCACTAATGATGGTAATTGTGGATAAAAACAGGCATTTTACTGCCGAAAGTGTACGCCAATCCGGGAACGCCGTTATGCTTGTACAAAGTGCCATTCACGCCGGTGAACCAGATGGAAAAGATGCCATGTTTCAGTTGCTGCGCGATATGGTAGCGTATCATAAGAATCTCCCATTATTGGACCATGTAACCATTTTGTGGATTCCGATTATGAATGTCGACGGACATGAACGATATAGTGCATATTCGCGCATCAACCAAAATGGACCTGAAGAAATGGGCTGGCGGACCAATGCTCAAAATCTGAACCTGAACCGCGATTATCTCAAAGCCGAATCTCCTGAAATCCAAGCGTGGCTTACCCTTTTTAATGAATGGCTTCCTGATTTTTTTATCGATTGCCATACCACCGACGGAGCAGATTATCAATATCCCCTGACCCACTCAATGGAAATTTTTGGCAACATGGATACTGGATTAACCTCCTGGCAAAAAGATGTTTATCTCCCGGAAATGGAAAAGCAAATGGAGCAGGCCGGGTTTCCTATTTTTCAATATGTGAGTTTTCGTCGTTGGCACGATCCACGCAGCGGGCTTTACACCATTGTGGCCCTGCCCCGTTTATCGGAAGGTTATACCGCCCTCCAAAACCGACCGGGATTGCTCATCGAAACACATATGCTAAAACCCTATCGCACACGGGTGGAGAGCACCGAAAAAATGATTTCTCTTACCCTTGATTTTCTAAATAAAAACTACCAGAATTTGCAAAAACTTAACCAGCAAGCCGATGATTTCTGTGCCAGCGAAGCCTTTCGAAAAGAACCACTTCCCATCAATTTCACTACCGATTTCAACGACAGCATTGTGGTTGAGTTCAAAGGCATCGATTACAAACATGTGACCAGTGATTTGAGTGGCGGCGACTGGTTTCAGTATGGCGATACACCTACCACCTTTCAATTGCCCATGTTTAATCGCGTGGTCGCGACAGAAACCGTAAAGTTGCCCGAAGCTTATATTATCCCACCACAGTGGACATCCGTAATTGAAAAACTAAAAATTCACGGAATCGAATTTTACACGGTGAAAGAAGGCGTTGATTTGGAGGTTAATTTATACAAATTTTCCGATTATTCGTGGCAAGAGAATCCCTTTGAAGGAAAACATCCGCTCACCAACCTAACGTTAACGGAGTTCACCAAAAAATGTCCGTTTCCGGCCGGATCGGTTATAGTTCCCCTCAATCAGCGCCGGGCCAGGGTAATCGCCTATATGCTCGAGCCCAAATCATCGGACTCGTACACCTATTGGGGATATTTTGATGCCATTACCGAACAAAAAGAATACTCCGAAAGCTATTCCATGGAGAAGATTGCACGGCAAATGCTGGCAGAAGACCCGGGATTACGATCGGCTTTTGAAAAGTGGAAAGAAGAAAATCCTGAATCAGCTATGAACTCCTATGCCATCTTAAACTGGTTTTATCAGCAATCTCCCTGGTGGGACCAACAGAAAGATGTGTATCCCATTGGAAGAATCATGCGTGCGGACCAGGTGCCGGCTATGGAATAATTATCTGTAAAACAGCCTCCATGCCCTTTTTATAGTAATTTAGCGTTGAAAATAACACCCATAACCATGATAACAAAGCGCTTTTCTGACTATCTGACCGATGGAATAAAAAACAACTGGAATACAAAAGCCCTGTCCGATTACAAGGGAATTACGCTTACTTATGGCGAAATTGCCCGACGAATTGCGGATATTCGGTTGATTTTCGAGGCTGCCGGATTGAAAAAAGGAGACAAAGTGGCCCTGGTGGGGAAAAATTCAGTTCATTGGGCGGTGGTTTATCTGGCAGGCGTATTATCAGAAATGGTGGTCGTTCCAATTCTTCCCGACTTTAAGGTTGAAGCCGTTGAACATATCATCAATCATTCGGAATCCAGGTTGTTATTTGCATCCGATCAGGTGAGAAATGCCATTACTTCGGATAACATTCCAAAGATTGAAGCCGTTTTTTCGATTGAGGAATTGCTGGTGGTTTCCACCAAAAGCGAAAGCATCAAAAAAGCCTGTTCGGAAAAGGAAAGTCTTTTCCAGAAGAAATTTCCCAATGGATTTTCGGCTGAAACCTTTATTTCCGAGTCCATCGACAATAGCAAGCTGGCGGTAATCAGCTATACCTCAGGCACCAGCGGAAGTTCAAAAGGGGTTATGCTTTCGCACAACAGCCTGGCGGCCAACATGCAATTTGCACAGAACAATATGCCACTCAAAGCCGAGGACGACATCGTTTCATTTTTGCCGCTGGCCCATGCTTTTGGTTGCGCTTTTGAATTTCTTTTCCCGTTTACTTTGGGATGTCATATTACGTTTCTCACCAAAACACCTTCTCCTCAAATCATTATGGAAGCCTTTAAGGTGGTCCGTCCACGATTGATACTCTCGGTGCCACTGGTGATTGAGAAAATCTATAAAAAGCAGATTTCCCCGCTTTTGAAAAAACCTGCCATTCAGTTTTTAATGAAAATCCCGGGAGCCAACCAGTTGCTTTATAGCAAGATAAGAAAAAAACTGTATATGGTATTTGGAGGAAACTTTACAGAGCTGGTTGTAGGTGGCGCCGCTTTAAGTCAGGAAACAGAACAGTTTTTCAGAAAAATCGGTTTCCCTTTTACGGTTGGATATGGCATGACCGAGTGTGGCCCACTGATCAGCTACACGGGCTGGAAAAAGTTCAAACTTGAATCTGCAGGCAAAACGGTTGACACCATGGAGGCTCGCATCGACTCAGAAGATCCACAACGCATTGAAGGAGAAATTCTTGTCAGAGGAGAGAATGTGATGAACGGCTATTTTAAAAATCAAAAGGCCACCGATGATGTTCTCGACCAAGATGGTTGGCTCCACACCGGCGACATGGGCCTTATTGACGAGGATGGCATGATTTTCATCAAAGGACGCGTTAAGAACATGATTTTAGGCGCTTCCGGACAAAATATTTATCCGGAGGAAATCGAATCGGTCATCAACAACCGGCAACTTGTACTCGAAAGTGTGGTGATTGAAGAAAATGGCAAAATCATCGCCATGGTGGTTCCTGATCAGGAAGTGATGCGAATACGCAAACTCGACAAGGAAAGTCTTGCCTGGATTTTTGAAACCTATCGCCAGGAAACCAATAAAAAACTGCCCGTGTACATGCAGGTTTCCAAATTCGTCATCCATGAAGAAGAATTTGAGAAAACACCCAAAAAGAGTATCAAGCGGTATATGTATGTGGATTAGGGGGAAGTTAAAAGTTAAAAGTTGGAAGTTAAAAGTTAGGGGAGGAAAAGAACAAACTCTCTGCCCAATCATCCCAAATCATAATCATCATAAAAATCAGCGGTCTATCCTGCTAAATATCCACCTATAACGAAAGTTCAATCCAATTGCTCCCATTAAAAAACATAATGGTTGTAAATCCAAGATCAAGTAAATGTTGACGGGCTTCGGCAAATCCAAGGTTTAACTCTTCGGGCAAATGCGCATCGGAGCTAATAATAATTGGAATTTTTAACTGTTGCACCTTTTTCAGTGTACTGTGGTCGGGGAAATAACTGTCAGCACGCTTTTTATAGATCCCCCTGGTATTTACTTCAACGATCAATGATTTTTCTTTGATCAGATCCAGTGTTTCGTCGACCAATTCCTGAACCCAGCTATCTTCAGGATTAAAAAACCTGCCCGCGTTGTGCATCTTTATCTTATCCATGTGACCCACTACATCAAATGCCTCGTTATCGATCATCTGGTTTATCTGACGATAATATTGAGTTACTCCTTTGCGGATATCACCACCAAAAAACTGATCCAGGCCATCGTCATATTTTTGCCGCTCAGGGCCATCGATAAACCACAAATCGTCCGAACGTTCTGGTTTCACAAGATGAACAGAACCAATACTGTAAGCCAGTTGGAGCCTTGTTGAAACAGAGGAAAAATCTTCCGTTACACCTGGAATAAAATCCTGTTCCAATGCCCGGTAAAGTTTTATTTGATCGGCATACGTCCTTGTTAACCGATTGGTTTCATTCATGTATTCCTGCTCCCGCTGTTGCGAAAGCGCGTAATACGTTTCAAACGGAAGTGGAGAATGTTCGGTAAATCCCATGGCCACAAAACCAAGTTCGATGGCTTGTTTAACGTAATTCTCAGGTGGCATTTTACCATCCGAGAACAAAGAGTGCTGGTGAAAATTAAAGTTGATCATTTGGTACAATTCTGATCGGCAAAAGTAGCTGTTTTAATCCTGTTTAAAGCTGCCAACCAAAATCCCCGACACATTCCAGGCACTGGAACTACCACCTTCGGGACTTCCCATCGGAATGGCTACTTTAATGGTATGCTTGCCGGATGAAAGATTACCCAGATTAATCACATAAGGTGGTGTCAGGGTTCCGGGACACCAGTTGGAGCGGCTCAGATCGCTGGATGAAAGCCCGTTGCCAAAATTGCCGGAAGCTGGATTTAACAAACGGTAGGTTCCGCAATCCGTTCTCCAGGGAATCTGATGAAAAATCAGGGAATCACCCAGAAAAATTTCGTTGACTTTGGGTACAAATTCGTCACCATGCTCCCATCCGCCATGCCCGGTAGTGGTATAAATCAGTTTGAGGTTAACCACTTTTTCAGGGATATCAACCGTTACCCTGAGCGAATCGTATAAGAATAGCGTGGCATAGTTCTGATCCGACATTTCCATGATATTCAAGGTATTGAAGGCAGGAAAAACCCAGGATTTGTTTTCAGAAATCTCTTCACCCGAATAAACATCAAGCGACAAACTCACCCGATGCCCGCCTTTGTCATAATTGCCGATAAAAACGCCAATCCAGACTTCTTCAGGCAGATCGCCCATCAATTCGGTGACTTCCTCTTTGTAAACACATGAATCGGCCCAATGATATCCGCTAATTTTCGTTTTATCGTTAAAATATCCCACCCCGAAAGAGGTAAAAAACCGCATCAGTTCAAGAGGCGGCACGTAGCCATTTTCAGCTACAATTCCCTGGTATTTGGCGCTGTTGTTTACCACATAAACCGGCAGTTGATCCAATCCCTTTTGCAGGGCTTTCAGCATACGCGATGAATCGGTTAAAACGAATACCGAACCTGTGCGGTCGTAGGCATCCCCATTGGAATGGGTGCTCACATTCACAAACACCTGTCCGCCTTTGAGCGGTGGCAATACGATTTTCTTTAAAACCACAGTTCCTTTCGAATAACGATAGGTTTGATTTAAAACAGTGCCTTCCGGATTCACAATGGAATCACCAAAGTTGATAAGTTCATCCCTGAAAACCGGGATGGAGGTATAGCGGTTTCGGATTTGCAATGCATTGAATTCGGCCTCATCTACCTCACGGATTTTGTCCAATGGAAAGGCTGGTTGTTTCTCTTCAGCTTTGGCAACCGAAATGGCTCTGATTTCAAAATTCCCATTAAGAATCACTTTCAGCACCATGCCACAGTTGGGCATCACAGTAGTGTATGGCGAGCCAATATTTCCCAGACTATCGGTATACCAAACTTCGATTTGGTTAGAATACAGACTAAGCCTGGCGCGTTTGCATACAAAACCAAGGATGGTATCAAAACCGGGAATTACCTCCGGATTTTCAAGCTCCGACCACGGCGTACTTTGTTTTACCGTATCGGTTTTGGTCGTAAGTGTCCGGACGATGGTACGATTTTGGAAATCGATAAACCGATCTGGTGTTTCATCGTTGTAAAATACGGAGGAGATACTATCCTGGAACATCAGGTTTAATTGCTGATTTTCAATCAACTTACCATTACTTAGCAATTCATACTTTACAAGTATATTTTGAGATTGGGCCATGGAGGAAGCTGCAAGCAAAAAACAAAACTGAAGCAGGGTTGATCGGAATTTTCTCATAAGTATATCACACGCATTATCAATTTATACCATTCCTTTTGCAGGAAGAATTTAAAGACAAAGACAATTCACACTTCCATCCAAAGGTTACCACCCATGACACTCCGATTGATAATAAAGTTGTTTTTGCAAAATAAAGTTCGCTTAAATATTGCCCATAGCCAATAAATGAACTAATTTGGCTGAAAATAATCAACAATACTTTTGTAGAATGAGCAAGGTGAAACCCGACATTAAATGTGACATTTGTCCGATCAAGGCAAAATACGATACCAATCCAAAATCGTTTGTCGGAAGGTTTTGGAGGTGGCACATCAATTTTTGTCCTGGTTGGAAAGCATATATGAATTCTTTGTCATCCGAGGATCGCAAAGCCATGGCCATACAGTACAATCAGAAAAAATACCTGAATTAGTTGATGTCTGTGAGAATAACCCTCAAATTTGATTTTCAACAGTTTGTTTACCCCTAACCCTAAAGGGAGCAAACTGTTGAAAATCGGAACTCACTTTAGGAACGAGATTCATTCTGATATTCAACAAAAGAAGTTTAATTGCAATCACTGATTAACTCTTCCGCATGCTTAGCTAAACATCATGCATTATTAAACTGCCTTATTCCCTATCTTTGCACCGAAAATTGAAGGTATGAGCCAGAAAAATATCCGGGTACGTTTTGCACCCAGTCCAACAGGTCCGCTGCACATTGGAGGTGTGCGCACAGCATTATATAACTACTTGTTTGCCAAACACCTGGGTGGCAAATTCATTCTTCGGATTGAAGATACCGATCAAACCCGGTTTGTTCCCGGAGCACAGGAATATATTGTTGATTCGTTTCGCTGGTGCGGAATTGAATTCGACGAAGGCGTTACCAAAGGTGGCCCGTTTGGTCCATATATCCAATCGGAACGCCAGGAAATCTATCAGCAGTACAGCGAACAGCTCCTCAATTCGGGACATGCTTACTATGCTTTCGATACGCCCGAAGCACTGGATGACCTAAGGAAGGAGTTTGAAGCAGAAAAAAAGACCTTTACCTACAATGCCGAAGTACGCGGAAAACTCCACAACTCGCTCAATATGAGTAAAGAAGAAGTAACCAGTCTGTTGAAAAAGGACACTCCTTATGTGGTCCGTTTTGCCATGCCCGAAGACAGAATCGTGGTGATGAACGACCTCATTCGCGGACAGGTAGAAGTGAACACAAATGTCCTTGACGATAAAGTGCTGTTTAAATCGGATGGCATGCCCACCTATCACCTGGCCAATATTGTGGACGATCATTTGATGGAAATCAGCCATGTAATCCGTGGCGAAGAATGGCTTCCATCGCTTCCTTTACATGTTTTGCTATATGAAGCCTTTGGCTGGGAAGCGCCGGAATTTGCACACCTTCCCTTGTTGTTGAAACCCGAAGGCAACGGTAAATTGAGCAAACGCGATGGTGACAGACTTGGTTTTCCTGTATTTCCATTGGCATGGAATGATCCCAAATCAGGTGAAGTTTCTCGTGGATACCGCGATGACGGCTACTTCCCCGAAGCCTTCATCAATATGCTGGCGTTGTTGGGATGGAATCCGGGAACCGAACAGGAGTTGTTCTCCATGCAGGAACTAACCGAAGCCTTTTCGATTGATCGGGTTGGTAAATCAGGTTCAAAATTTGATCCTGCCAAAGCTGCCTGGTTCAACCATCAATATTTAATACAGAAAAGTAATGTAGAACTGGCAGGGCTTTTCATTCCCATTTTGCAACAAAAAGGTTTTCTGGCCGAGACAGAATTTGTTGAGAATGTAGTTGGCCTGGTAAAAGAAAGGGTAAACTTCGTGAGCGAATTTTGGGACCAGTCGAATTTCTTTTTCATCACACCGGAAACCTTCGATCCACTGGCAGTAAAAAAAAGATGGAAAGCCGATTCGTATCAGCAGATGTCAGAACTAAAAACCATGTTGTCAGGCGTAAGTGATTTTAATGCAGCTCGTCTGGAGGAGGTTACCAAAGCCTGGCTCGAAGAAAAACAGTATGGCATGGGTGCCGTGATGAATGCCTTCCGGTTGATTATCGTAGGCGAATTAAAAGGACCGCATTTATTTGATATCATTGCCCTGATAGGGCAGGAAGAAACCCTCAACCGACTGGAGCGCGGACTGCACGAACTGGGTGAAAAAAAAGATTAACAATGAAAAATACATCCATCATTTCAATAGAAGGCATGGAGTTTTTCGCTTACCACGGATGCTTTGCAGAAGAGCAGGTGATAGGTACTAAATTTCGTGTGGATTTATTTTTAAGGGTAGATACAACACTGGCCGAAGGATCGGACCGGCTTCAGGACACTGTTAATTATCAGGCCGTTTATCAGTTTGTAAAAGCTGAGATGCGAATCAATTCAAAATTATTGGAGCATGTAGGCCGAAGGATTTTGAACCGGATAAAAGCTGAATTTCCAACGGTGGAATCGGCCCGCGTAAAAATCTGCAAGCTGAACCCTCCACTGGGAGGTAAAATGGAATTTGTGAGCGTTGAACTTGAAGACTAATCAAATGGAAAAGAAGCAAGTACTCATTGACAAGGATAAATGTCCCCGTTGCGGGAATGAGTTTTACTGTGGTAAATCAGGAAAATGCTGGTGCTATGAGGTGAGTGTTTCTGCCGAAACCCAGGAAGCCATCAACAAAAAATATGACAGATGTTTGTGTCCCGAATGTTTAAAATCGCTGGGTGAAAATCCCGGGCAAATAATATAGTCTTTGGGCAAACCCGGTGGTTTGCCCAAAGACTATCCTGTTACTATTTCTTTATAAATTTCACGGTGGTATTGGTTCCGTTCTGTTGCTGAATCATGCCAAAATAGAGGCCTTCCTTTAAGGAATTCAATATGATTTCCTGGTGGTCAGCCACTTCTCCATCAAATACTTTTTCGCCCACCAGGTTCACAATACGTAAGTGAGCTGTCCCGGTTAACCCGGAAATCATGAGCTTTTCAGCAACCGGGTTTGGATATATCGAAATCTGTGCTTCAGCTTCATCTGAAATTCCGGTAATCAGGTTAAAATGAATAGTATAGGTTTTCTGAGTTGTTCCATCCTGTGCAGTAACCAATACGGTTCCTTCACCCGGAACGGCAGAAGCCTGTGTAACGACCATAGTAGCCAATGGATCGGAGGTAGTTCCATCAACTACAGGAATTGGTTCACCTTCATAAACATCCACTTCGTAATATACAACCAATGGATCGAAATCGGTTACGGTTACGCCATCGGTGGTCAAATCAGTTAAATTAGCATCAGTTCCAACAACTAAGAAGGAAACCGTATAGGTTAACTCATTTACACCATCTTCAGCTACGACGTGCAAGGTGGCAATACCTGGAATTGCAGGTGCCTGAGTAACTGTTAATGTTGCCAAAGGATCGGCCGTAATTCCATCAACTACAGGGATAATAGAAACATTATCCACTACATACTCATAAATGGTGATGTTAGGATCAAATCCTGGTATGGTCACACCATCCACGGTAAGATCCGACAGGGTAGCATTGTATCCCAGATAATAAAAATGAACCGTGTAGGTGAGAACCGTAATTCCGTCTTCAGCGGTAACTACCAAAACGGCATCCCCGGGTACGCTCAAACATTGTGTATCGTCAACTGTTGCTAGTGGGTCGTTGGGAATTCCCAGAACATAGGGTGCCGGTTCGTTATAGATCATGACATAGGAATATTCAAGAACCAATGGGTCGAACCCCTGAATGGTAACGCCTCCAACTTGTAAATCGGCCAGGGTGGCGTCTGCTCCGGGAGTGTACAGATAGTTGACCGTATAGGTATTGGTGGTAAGACCATCTTCGGAGGTAACAAGTACGGTGGCTATGCCCGGAAGTGCCGGAGCCTGATTAATCTCCACTTCAGCATTTGGATCGGCAGGTGTAGCGCCAACCACCGGAATGGGATCGCCTGTCGGCACGGTATAATCATAACTAAATACATTGGGATCGAAACCCGGAATGGTGACTCCATCGACGGTTAAATCTGTCAGGGTGGCATCCGTTCCGGCTACGTAAAAATTCACTGTGTAAGTAAGCTGGGTAACCCCGTCTTCGGCGGTAACCAACACAGTTGCTATACCCGGAACAGCAACAGCCTGGGTAATGTCAACCGTTGCAGCCGGAAAGGAAGATGTAGCCCCTGTAACAGGCAATGGATCTCCTGTTGGGATTGGTACATTGTAGGAAAAAGTTGATGGACTAAACCCGGCCACAGTAGTTCCATTTACAGTCAGATCGCTCAGGGTAGCGTCGGTGCTGATGGGTGGATCACCAATGCTGCCATCGGTATAAATATTTTGCATATAAATATCGTTACCGTCCTCTTCCCAGGTAGCAATCATCTGACCATTGTAAAGCCCTGTAATAATATTATGAACTTTACTGGTAGATCTTCCTGCCATCAGGGTATTTGTTGGAGTCCAAATCATATTGCCACTATTGTCAACGGCAAGTGCGTCTATAAACGTACCATATTCGTAAACGATCATGGCATCGGTTCCATTGAATACGGCACCACCAACAGTTCCGGCAACATCGCTGCTCATAGGAATAAATTCAAGTCCTGCGTTTGTCCAGAGAGGAACTCCTGTGGATGAAAATTTTTGTCCTGCAATTGCTGTCTGCGATTGATTTCCATTCTTTTTACTCCACGTAATTAATACTTCATTGGCACTATTTACGCCCAGTATCTGGGGATTTTGATCGCTGTTGGAACTGATATTGGCCACCAATGTCCCATTGGCCGGCCAGGAGGAAGTTCCATCGCTCAGGATGCGGTTTACAGCCGCGTTGATGTTGTTGTCGCTGTTTCGGTCATCGGTCCAGGCAACGATTACCCCATTGGCATTATCTGAGGCTATTGTGGGATAATTAGTGAAAGCGGAAATGCCATTCGAATTGGAGACCAGAACATCAGAAGTCCATACCGGAATCCCGGAAGCATCGAATTTTTGTGTATAAATATGTCTTGTTAATGCCGGAAAATTTCCCGTTTCTTTGTAAAAGACCATCAGATATTGATCGTTTTCTACACCCATGACTCTTGGTCCGGAGTAACTATATGAACCACTTTGATAAGTAATCCCGGCACTTCCCCAGCTAAGTGTTCCAGATGGAGTAATTTTTTGCATCACCATTTCGGCCTGCGTGGCAGTAGGCCTCGACCACGCTACAATTACATTGTTTGCAGAGGTCACAGTGATACTTGGAACGGCTTCAAATTCCGGGTCGGTGGTCAGGGTAATACCATCAGCTCCCCACAGGAAAGCTCCTGCCGGAGAAATCGCATAGGCAAAGATGTCCAGATTGCCATTGCGGTTATCATTAAAAGCCAATACGCAATTACCAGTGTTATCAGTAGTTAAATCCCAATCTGTAACCCAGCTGTTTTGGGGATGGTTGCTCACAAGTAAACCATCTGTAGCCCATTGTGCAACCCCATCGAATGTAAAATATTGCAATCGAACATCATAATTGCCAGCGTTATTGGAATAAAATCCGATATAGAAATTACCATTTGCATCATAAGCGATGTGAGGCACTGCTTGCGATCCGCCAAGGTTATTAACGATGGAATTAACCAATGGGTCATTTGACCATTGGGCAAAAGTTGAAAATGTCAGCAAACTGAAAAGAAAGAGGAGGGAGGTAATTTTCTTCATGGCAAATTTGATTTTATTAGTTTTAAAATTCAAAGATAATGCAAGCGTATTCCGGTTGTTATAAAACAGGTACTGGTAACATACTGTGTGGTATTTTTTAAGTACTTAAACACTACTGCCTGAATCTTTAACACGTTGTAATATATTTAATTACAATTTCTCTAAAAACTCAAATAAATTGTCGTTTGCAGTAAGTCCCACCTTCTTTCGTATTCTAAACCGGGTGGATTCCACGCTTCTTACCTGCCTGAAGGTGATGGAAGCTATTTCTTTGGTGTTCATTCCAAGGCGCAAATAGGCCGAAATTTTTAATTCATGAAGTGTCAGGTCGGGAGCAATTCGCTTAAGGTTGGAATAGTAGGAAGGGTGGACGGCCTCAAAATAGGATCGAAACTCATCCCATTCTTTTTGAGAGTTGAATGGCCGTAAATGATGCATCACTTGTTCCAATTTTTTGCGTGTGTCGGGCTTGATATTGTGTTGATGAAGTAATTCTTTGATTTGATCCGAAACCACTTCGAGTGATTTACTCTGTTTGAGTGCCGAAAGCGAAAAGGAGGTAAGTTGCCGGTTTTTGTAGTTCAGTTCCTGTTTGAAATTTTCTTCGTTTTTTACACGGATAATCTTTTCCTGTGCATTGATTTTCTCATTTTGATCATGTAATATTTGACTGGTTTTAAGTTCAAATCTCCGCTTTCGGTAAATCATAATAACCAAGATGCTGAGGATCACTAAAAATCCTACGGAAATGATGATGATAAACCGTTGCTGTTTAATTTGAAGTTGGTTATATAACAGGCTTTTTTCCAAATCCAGGTTACGTTGCTTTTGTAATTTAATTTGGTATAAAGTATTAATTTCAGCGTATTTTACCTTTTCCCAGCTACTGTCGATGGAGTCTTTAAGAAAGATGGCTTTAGTTTGAAAATCAAAAGCAGACTTATAATCCATCTTTTTTTTAAATAAATTGGCTTTTTCGGTGAGCAGTTGAATATGTAAACGGGGTAAACGTATAATTTCATCAACGGAATCAGCTATTAATAGTACTGAATCTGCGGATGATGGTTTCCCAAGATTGACAAAAGCGTTCGCCATGTTCAACAGGCCTTCCTGTTGAAGCTCAGAATATCCATTCCTGGCTGCTAATGCAACGGAATGTGTAAACGATTCAACTGCCTGTGGATAGTTTCCCTGTTTTAAAAACAATTTGCCAAATCCCGCTTCAATATAAGCCCGGTTGTATGGTGTATTCTGACGAATAGCCAACTCCAAGGCTTTGTTTCCACTGTAAAGTGCTGAATCGAAGCAATGAATTTCGACATACATATCCATCAAATTAATGTAGATATCAAGCAATTGGTTATCGTAATTAATAGAATCGGCTATTTGCCGAGATTCATCTAATATGGAGATCGCTTTCTCGGTATTCCCATTAAGGTAATACAACAAGCTAATATTATTGAGTGCCGCGGTGGTTCCTTCCGACCAGCCCAGTGAATCGCAAATGGACAACGAGGTATAGTATTGATTGAGGGCCTTGTCGTATTCACCAAGTTCTTTGTGCAACAACCCGAACACGTTGGCCAGATACGCCTTTCGGCGAAAGTCGGACAGACTGTGATAACCGACGGAGTTGGACAGTTCGGCAAAACGGTTGAAAATCTCGTAGGCCTTGGCATAATGACCCTCTTGTCCAACAATATATCCATGACTCGACAGGGCCTCCATGGTGGCCTGAGGTTGGTTTAATTGTTGAGCAATTTTAAGTGCCTTCAGTGAAAAAACCTTGCGTTCTTGCAGGGTAAATTGCTCATCTTTTGACGCTTTCAGGTATTTGGCAAACAGCGTACTTTGCTGATTTTCAATTAACGTATCCGGAATAACCTGGGCAGGAGAAACGATGGATGCCAGACAAATGACAGAAATGAGCAGAACTTTCATATGGTTGGTTTACAACTGGGTATATGGGATGGAAATGATGGTTGCCATCCAGGTATTACCCTGATAATTTTTGCATGATAAAAGTACTGGAAATATTTGCTTTAAAACAAAAGAAAATGCGAACACATGTTAAAAGCAACTTTTTTTGTTATAATCCCTTTAAAATAAAAGGAAAGTTGTAATTTTGCACTCCCCAACCAAAATGGTACCGTGGCCGAGTGGCTAGGCGGAGGTCTGCAAAACCTTACACGGCGGTTCGAATCCGTCCGGTACCTCTGATTATAAGTAAGTTATGAAATGAAAGATTCTAAATCTTTCATTTCATGTTACTTGATTCAAATACGGTTTAATATCTGCAATCAAAGTTTCCAATGTTTTTGGCAATTTGTTTACTAATTGTTTACCAATTAAACAGATGCCAAAATGAATGCTACCATCAAAATTGTTCTCAAAACGGACTTCATCAGGAAGGACGGAACTTCTAATATTAGATTAAGGTTGACCATCAACCAAAAAGTAAAATATTATCCCCTTCATATTTTCGTAAACCCTAAGAATTTTAAATCAGGTAAAATTACTGGTGATGAATCAGATAGTTGGAACAAAAACCTATTGATAAAAAAATATTTTATCAAAGCAACAACGATTATTTATACTTATCAATTAAATGATACACCCATCACTTTTGAAAACTTTGAACGGGATTTTGATAATAAATTCTATGGCAGTAAATCCTTTTATCATTTTTTAGAACAAAAACTGATCTTACTCCAAGGTAAACTAACTCCAGGCACATTAAAAGGATACAATGATCAGGTAAATAAATTAAAAGATTTCCGTGCTGAACTGTTGTTCAAGAACATCGATAAAAGTTTTATTGATAGATATGAGCTCTTTCTAATCAAAGAAAGAAATAACAACTCCAATACAGTAAACAAATCCATGAAATTTTTGAAAAGCATGTTAAACAGAGCTGTTGATGATGGACTGATTAAGGAAAACGTTTTTGACAAAATATCCATCGGAAGAACCATTGGTAACCGTGAATTTTTAACTCTTGACGAACTTAATAGACTGAATGCTATTTATTTCAGTAATATGTTGAAACCAAACAAGGCAAACGTGTTAAGATATTTTTTGTTTTGCTGCTATACTGGCTTAAGGTATAGTGATGTGGCCAATTTGCATCATACAAATATTCTTGATGGCAATTATCTATCCGTTGAGATGATTAAAACCAAAGAGCATGTAAAGATACCTCTTAGTGAAAAGGCTAAGGAATTGTTACCTCTACTCAACTTTAAAGCCCATCCTGTTTTTAAAGTGCTTAAAGATCAACCAACCAATAGGTATTTGAAAGAGATAATGAAGGATGCGGAAATCAATAAACGAATTAGCTTTCACTGCTCCCGACATACATTTGCAACTGTTTCAAAATCGCTTGGTATTGATTATGATGTCATAAGTAAAATCCTGGGACATACCGATATTAAAACAACTCAGATATATACTAAATATGAGCTTGAACACTTGACAACAGAGATGAA
>JAUYGX010000138.1 GCA_030690365.1 Bacteroidales bacterium
CCCGGGCAGCTACACGGTGAGCTTAACGGTTACCGGGCTGGATGGCTGCACGGCCACCGCCTCACAATTGATAACGGTGAAAGACCAGCCCATAGCCAACTTCATTTATGAAAATGCCTGTCTGGGCGACACCACCTACTTTATGGATGATAGCTACAGTGCTTTGGGCTACATCAACGAGTGGCAGTGGAATTTTGGCGATGGCACCCCGCCCGTTATCATTACCTATCCCGGTTCCCCCGATGTAAGCCACGCTTATGCAACCAGCGATGACTACTATGTCACCCTGATCTCCACGGACAACTATGGCTGCTCAGACACCATCAGTCAGTGGATACAGGTACGCACCGTACCCATTGCCCGGATTGAAAGCTTTGTACAGGTATGTGATCCCGCAGGCCAGGTGTACTTTTTTGATGAGAGTACCTCCGGAGCAGATGGAAGCCCCATCCAGAGCTGGGAGTGGAACCTGGATGATGGCTACTACAGCGATCAGATCAACCCTGACTACATCTATCTAAAGACCGACACCTGTTATGAGATCACCTTAACGGTAACCGATGCCAATGGCTGTTATTCAAGAGATACCATGGAAGTGTGTTTGTTTGGCACTTTGGAAGTAGATTTTACAGCACAGAAAGAATGTCTTGGTCAACCCACGACCTTCTATGCTACCTACGGTCCGCCAAACGACAGCGTAGCCAGCTACCGTTGGGATTTCCATGACGGCACCCCGGCACAGGTCACCTATTTCGACACGATACTACACACCTTTGCCAACCCGGGCATCTACAATGTAGAGTTGAGTGCATTGGACACCAATGGCTGCACAGCCATCATGTACCACGAAGTGATTGTAGACAGTTTGCCAACGCCACGTTTTAGCTATGTGGCCGGCAGTTGCGACACCCCGATGCAGTTTACCGATGAGAGCCTGGGCGGCGGAGAATTTATAAAAAGCTGGCTGTGGGACTTTGGAGATATCACCTCGGGGATCGACAACTACGACACGATTCAGAACCCCACCCACCTGTATGGTCCCAACGACAGCACCTACCTGGTAAAACTCATTGTGACCAACTTTAATGGATGTACGGACTCCATCACACAAGAGGTGATCACGCATGCGTGTCTGGTGGCTGATTTTTATCCACCGGAGGCTCCTCTGTGTGCTTTGAGCGAGATCTGTTTTGCCGATAGTTCCAGCTTCATCACCCAAAACGGGAGCATTACTACCTGGGACTGGGACTTTGGCGATGGCCAGACCCTGAGCTATGACACCTACCGGGAGGATGCCTGTCACATCTATGATGGATATGGTGGCGCCACCTACCAGGTGACACTCACCCTGACCGGGCAAATAGGAAGCGATATTTACACCAGCAGCATCACCAAATCCATCACCATCAGCTCCACGCCCGAGGCGATGATAACGGTAAGCAACAACTGTTTAAACGACATCACCTATTTTATTGACGTCAGCGATCCACACGGTGAGCCTATCAATAGCTGGCAATGGGATTTGGACACCCTTAATCCCGGAATACTGACCTCCACCGATCAGAACCCCAAGCACAAATACCTTCAGCCAGGAGACTATGTTGCCAGGCTGGTTGTGACCAATGAAGCAGGGTGTACAGACTCCGCCACGGCAGAAGTCAGTATTTACGATCTGCCTCTGGCCGCCTTCCATGTTGAAGACACCTGTCAGGGCTACTACACCACTTTCATAGATGAGAGCCAGCAAACAGGTGCCGCGATCAGCAGCTGGATGTGGCACTTTGACGATCCCTACTGCAATCCTGTGGACAGCATCAGCTACGACCCGGCGCCAAAACACATTTATGACAGCACCGGTGCATACACGGCCACACTGTACATCCAGGACCAGAACACCTGTAAGGACACCGCCACCTATAAATTTAAGATTAACCCCGTTCCCACGGCCATGTTCACCCTGACCGAAGACTGGGAAGGCAAACAGGGGCAGGTGAAACTCGACAACCTGAGTCAGGGGGCCGATACCTGGTTCTGGGATTTTGATGATGGGTTTACCTCCACAGAAACAAACCCGATTCATCAGTACACAGAAGACAGCGATCCTGTGTATATCCTCAGGCTGATAGCCACTAACGGATTCCTGTGCCCCGACACGCTTGACTACCCCTACACGCTGATCTTCACTGGCTTGTACGTACCCAATGCGTTTAGTCCTTCTATCAGTAACGCGGTGTTCCGCACTTTTAAACCTGTGGGCATCAACCTGACAGAATACAAGCTGGAAGTCTTTTCTTCGTGGGGAAATCTGGTCTATACCACCACACTCCTTGAGAACGGACAACCTGCTGTAGGCTGGGATGGCACCTTTGAAGGCCAGGACATGCCTACTGGCACATACATCTGGAGGGTCACGGCCAGGTTCAGGGACGATACCTACTGGCGAGGCAGCGACAACGGCGATGGCAACACCAAAACCCAGGGAACAGTAACGTTGATCCGGTAACGAATGATCACAAAAAAAGCCGCATGAAAGCGGCTTTTTTTATTGTGATTCAATTCGCATTCTCAACCAGAATTTATTACAATCCTAATCAAGCAGTTTTTTGTAAGTTTGATCCTGTTCAATCACCTCAAGTGCCTTACTTATTTCTTTATCTGAAGGAGCAATCACTTCAAAATAATCACCCACTTCATAAAGATTACGTGCGATAAGTCCTTTTAGCTGAAGCATCACGAAGGCTTTATTATTCGCCAATTCTTCAGCCGAAACCTCTATTTTTTCTTTTGCGGCTTTATCCAGAAATGTTTGAAAATCATCTTCTGAAAGCACAAAGTTTTTGTTGTACTGTTTGAATTCAGGATATTTTTTCAGCAATTGGGTTCTGTTTTGATCGAGATAGTCGTTCACAAACCCATTGATGATCCCTTTACGGATGAAATCGGAATAGGTTTTGGAATACCTCACCGAATCGAAGGGCACAAAAATATCAGACATGATGCCACCACCGCCATAAACCACTCTGCCATGTGCCGTTTGAAATTTTAATGAATCAGGAAAATGAATGCTGTCGGCACTTTCGAGTTCACCATTTTCGATCCTGTGAAGGAAATCCTTGTAGTATTCATCGGTACCTTCATCATAAGGTTTTTGTATGTTACGTCCCGAAGGGGTGTAGTAACGGGCTACGGTCAACCGAACTTGTGATCCGTCAGGCAACTGGAAAGGACGTTGTACCAATCCTTTACCAAAAGAACGGCGTCCAATGAGTACGCCACGGTCCCAGTCCTGTATGGCACCGGATACAATCTCACTGGCTGAGGCAGAACCTTCATTGATAAGCACCACCAGTTTTCCCTGTTCAAATTTTCCGGCGCTTGTGGCATTGAGGTCCTGGCGCGGATTGTGTACACCTTCGGTATAAACAATTGATTTTCCGGCAGGTAAAAACTCATCAGCAATACTCATGGCCGTTCCTAAGTAGCCACCCGTATTGCCCCTGAGGTCGAAAACCAGGTTTTTCATACCTTGTTTTTTCAGGCGGTTGATGGCTTCGTCGAATTCTTCCTGTGATTGTCGCGCAAAGCGGTTGAGTTTGATATAACCGGTTTCGTTGTTCAACATAAAAGAGGCATCCATGCTGTTTATCGGGATTTCATCCCGGATAATCTTATAGTCAATCGGTTTATCCAGGCCTTTTCGGTGGATGCCTACAACCACTACCGTGCCCTTTTCACCGCGTAGGTGATCCATAACCCATTCGTTGTTGATGTCTTTACCAAATGCATTTTCACCATTTACGGTCACAATTTTGTCGCCGGCCAGAATGCCGACTTTATCACTTGGTCCGCCCGGAATTGGGGCAATTACCAATATCGTGTCTTTATATAATTGAAAGGTGAGTCCTACACCTTCAAAACTGCCTTCCAGGCCTTCGTTGGCTTTTTCTACATCCTTTTTTGAAATATAGGCTGAATGAGGATCAAGTTCTTTGAGTGTATTTACAATCATGGATTCTGATAACTCATTCATGTTCAGTGTGTCGACGTAGTAATTGTCGATAAGATACATGAGTGTTGTAACCTTCTTTAGCGTTTTGTCAGGATTCATCTCCTGCACATTGATCTGTGCATTCAAGTTGGTAATCGCCATTAAGGCTAGGATTACCATTAAAATCAGATTTTTTCTATTCATTCTTTTAGCGTTGTATGTCAATAAGATAGTCAGGTTTACTGCCGATAGGTATAATTTGTCAACCCGATTTTTGACAAAATTACCACTTTTCGGCTGTACACTTTGTATTGAAAACTAATCACTTGTTAATTTTTGTTAAGCTGATGGCGATTCTGGTGGCAAAATAAGAAGTTTTAGGTGTTTGATCGAGGGTTGATTTAATAGCAAATGACTAAATTTCAGATGTAAAATTCTGGCACAATCAAAAAAAAAGAGGCTGAAAATCAGCCTCTTTGGGGTGGATGATGGGATTTGAACCCACGACACCCAGAATCACAATCTGGTACTCTAACCAACTGAGCTACACCCACCATTTTTGTGGCTGCAAATATAAGAACTTTTTTACGTTGACAAGCACAGTGATAAAAAAACTCACATGAAAAATATTCATATGATCCATTTTACGTTCTTTGACAAAAGTTTGTTCTTCCTGTAAATTCAATCTATGAGAAAGTTAGTCGCACTGTTGTTTCTTAGTTCGGTGTTTACATGTCATGCGCAATGGGATGAAAATGCGGGACTTATGCCTTCATTGTTGGAAAATTCGAAAATCTCGGCCAGTTCGGGTGCCAATTTGCCGTTTGTAGCCGACCGGAATATGGATAATTATTGGGAATCGGCCAACCCGTTACCTGTCAATTATCTGATTGATGGTACCCTTAATATTTTCAAAAACCCGGATATTTATTCGGTTTTACCGACTGGAACTTCTATTGCCCTGGCCGTGGATGGAAACACGGATACCAAATCAGCCATAACAGTCAATAACCTAAGTTTTGAATTTACAAAACCTGAAACAGTGAAATGGCTTCACCTTAAATTATACACCCGGGATCCGGTTACCATCACCATCACCAAAGCCTCTCAACAGCAACAGCAGGTTATTTTTTTAGCATCCGAGAACTATCAGTTGAAGTCGGTGGAGGTAAATCCCGACGATCCGGTGACAGCCATTGCCCTTTCGTGCAGTTCGCCTTACGATTTGTTCGAAATAGCCATGATCGGTGCTCATCCTGTTGAATTTATCGAGTTTGACATGGGTAAAGTCCAAAAGGTGGGATGGATCAGTACACGGCATTACAATGGGGAAGGTGTAAAATCCATTCGATTACTGGGATCGGTTGATGAACGCAATTGGATTGATATCAGTGAATTACAACCTCAGGCTACGGCTTTTATCCCGGTGATTATCAAGCCCGAAATTTCCATTCGGTATATTAAACTGGAATTTGTATTGCAAATTCAACCCTATCAGAAAGCCCGGCTCATGGAAATTGCCGCTTATGACAAATTTGGTCCGTATGGTCCGCCACCAGCGTCGAAAGCTACTTCACGAAGCTATGGTGAATCCATGGGGATTGATGCATTTTGGGGATGGGGATACAGTGTTTACAGCGATTTGCTTCAGGAGAATCAGGGTCCGACCCTGTATCATCGAGTGGCCAACCTGGCCAGAAACTACCACCGCATCGATTGGGATATCGACAATCCCCAACAGGCTACCGATTTTGATCGGATTCCTAAAAGTGAAATCAGCACCGGCAGTCACTGGATGTACTGGGACCGCGAATATGTTAGCTGGAAAAAGGCTGGATTAACCATCGATGCTTCCATCACTTTCGACAAAACCACCTTCTCTGATCAGGTTTGGCAAAACGCTGAAAAAGAGGCTTATGACTACGGAAACGCTTTTGCAAAGCATTTTGTGGCCCGAAAAGAATATATCTCAACCATTGAAATTGGGAATGAACCCTGGGAGTATCAAAGCGATGTTTATGTAAAGATACTCAAAGGGATGAGCTCTGGAATCAAAGCCGCTTCGGCTTCTGTCAAGGTTTTTCCATGCGCAGTGCAAGCCTTCGATCCGGCTTTATCACTCAACAATTATGTTTCCCGATACCTGAATTCCTCAACGGCTTCTGTGGTTGATGGATTAAACACCCATATTTACCCCTATATTTTTGTTGCGGATGGAAAAAGGAGGGCAATAAATCCGGAAGACCCCCGGTCGGAGGTATGGTCGTTAAACAACCTAAGCCGTTATCGTGATCGCAATATGCCTGATAAAATGCTGGAAATTACAGAGTTTGGCTACGACAGCGAGGGTGGTGGAGAAGACTGTACCCACGATGAGTGTGTGAGTGAGCTTGAACAAGCCCTTTATGGAACACGCATGGCCCTGATGTTTTACCGGCTGGGCGCGGATGCTTTTTACTGGTATTACTTTGCCAATGTGGATTATACTTCGCAGATGCACAACCGATCTGGTTTAACGGCCTCTTACAGCGGGGGATTTAAACCAAAACTGGCTTTTTCTGCTTTTAAAAATTTAAAAGAACAGATTGGTAATTTGTATTTTAACCGGATAATTCTTGAAAACGATCAAGCCTATGTATATGCTTTCGCAGATGATCAGGGGAAAATTAAAAAGCTCATTGCCTGGAGGCCGACTGCCGAAGATCATTCAAAAACCTTATGGGTAGACATTCCTTTTAAAACAGTGAATATCGGGGCTGAGTTTCTGGTTCCTTCTGAAAGAAAATCAAATCCGGTTCCGTCTTACACACTGCAAACCAATACGATACGGCTGGCCTTGTCAGGAAATCCTGTGGTAATTTCGGTTAAAGATTAATTCTCCACCTATTATTCGCTCGTTTCTGTATTTTTGTAACACTATTCATAAACAACAAAAAAAATGAAAAAAATATGGATGATCGTGTTGTTTGCCCTTCTTGTAGTTGACATTCAACTGGTTGGGCAGCAGGAGCCACCAATTATTGAAAAACAGAACATGAAATTAACCAGTGATTTGATGACACCCGAGGTGTTGTGGTCATTCGGACGCGTAAGCGATCCTCAAACTTCACCCGACGGAAAGTCTGTGCTTTATGGTGTTGCTTACTATTCGATTGAACAAAACAAAGGAAACCGCGAATTGTATTTGGTTGATGTGGTTGGTGGCGAACCAAAACAGCTTACCGAAACTGCTAAAAGCGAATTTAACGCCATCTGGCGACCCGATGGAAAGAAAATTGGTTTTTTGAGTAGCACCAGTGGTTCCGTTCAATTCTGGGAAATGAATCCCGATGGATCGGAAAAAACACAAATTTCAAACATAGAAGGAGGAATTACCGGATTTAAGTATGCGCCTGATCAAACCAGGCTGGTTTTTACAAAAGAGGTAATCCTTGAAAGCAAATTTGCTTCCTTGTACAAAGATCTGCCCCTGGCCACCGGCCGTTTGATGAACGACCTGATGTACCGCCACTGGGATGAATGGGTGGATACCTATAGTCATGTGTTTATTGCCGATTTTGATGGCAAAACGCTTTCAAACGAAATGGATATTATGGAGGACGAACCTTATCAGGCACCATTAAAGCCTTTTGGTGGTATTGAACAGGTTTCGTGGACTCCCGACAGCAAAGCAGTGGCTTACACCTGCAAAAAACTGGTTGGAAAACAAGCCAGTCTTTCAACCAATTCTGACATTTATCTGTACGATATAGACACAAAAGCCACCACCAACCTCACCAAAGGCATGATGGGTTTTGATGTAGCTCCTTCATTTTCGCCCGATGGAAACTATATGGCCTGGGAAAGTATGGAACGCGATGGTTATGAATCGGATAAAAACAGGTTGTATCTATTGGAACTCAAAACAGGCACAAAAACCTACGCTACCGAAACGTTTGATCAGAATGCAGGCGACATCACCTGGACACCCGACAGCAAAGGGATTTATTTTATGAGCGACTGGCATGGTTCGTTCCAGATATACCATTACAACCTTGCCAAAGGAAACATTGCCCAAATTACAAAAGGAATACAGGATTTTCACTCCATTGCTTTGGCCGGAAAGCAATTGGTTACTACCAAACAAACCATGTCGTTTCCAACAGAATTGTTTACCGTCGATCCAAAAACAGGTGCTGAAACTCAATTAACATTCACCAACAAGGATTTGCTGTCGCAGCTTTCGATGGGAAAAACCGAAGAACGTTGGATGAAAACCTTTGATGGAGAAGACATGCAGGTGTTGGTGATTTACCCACCTCATTTCGATCCAATGAAAAAATACCCGACTTTGCTTTACTGCAAAGGCGGTCCTCAGGGCCCTTTGAGCCATGATTTTCACTATCGCTGGAACTATCAGATTATGGCCGCCAACGGATATATTATTGTGGCACCAGCCCGCAGAGGCGTTTCCGGATTTGGTCAGGCCTGGCAGGAACAGATTAGCGGCGATTATTTTGGCAAAAGCATGCAGGATTACCTGACAGCCATCGATGAAATGTCGAAGGAACCTTTCGTCGACAGCGATCGCCTGGGAGCCATTGGTGCAAGTGCCGGTGGATATGCTGTTTATTATCTGGCCGGTCACCACGATGCACGGTTTAAGGCGTTTATCGCTCACGACGGTATATTTAACGAAGAAGCGCAATACCTGGAAACGGAAGAAATGTGGTTCGAAAACTGGGATAAAGGAGGCCCTTATTGGGATAAGAACAATAAAATTGCCCAGGAATCATATGCCCAATCACCTCACAAATTTGTGGATAAATGGGACACACCCATTTTAGTTATTCACAGCGAAAAAGATTACCGTGTGGTCTTTACACAGGGTATGACCGCTTTTAATGCCGCCATATTGCGTGATGTTCCTGCTGAGTTTTTGTATTTCCCCGACGAAAACCACTGGATACTAAAACCTCAGAATGGAATTTTATGGCAAAGGACATTCTTCCAATGGCTTGATAAATGGCTTAAATAGTTATATTCTTTTTTTAGCCAAAACTCAATCATACCTACAGCATGGTGGCCAATTTTAAGCTGCCATGCTGTTTTTTTGTTGAATATAATAATCGGGTCAGTTTGTAGTTATACCTGGGTTATTGACCTTATTTAGTAAGTTTTTTTTAAATGAATTGGACAAAACCCAGGTTTCTGCAAGTCAGAAATTGCAGTTTAAGAAATCATTTGGGTTGGGCGTAACCTATCAAATCGACTAGTGATTCTGAATCAATTCAACCCTGTCTTTTAATTTATCGGAGTGAAATGATTTTTTGCATATAAATTGCCTGTGGGGTATTGTGGCATTCACACGAATGACCTATCTTTGATTCCTTCAAATTGAATACATTAATTATTCTCAAAAGTAAGTCATGAAAATAACAGTAGTAGGAACAGGATATGTAGGTTTGGTAACCGGTGCATGTTTTTCGGAAGTAGGCATCGACGTTTGGTGCGTGGATATCGATGAAAAAAAGATTGAAAACCTAAAGAAAGGGATTATACCTATTTATGAGCCTGGTTTAGAAGAAATTGTAGAACGCAATGTGGCCAAAGGCCGCCTGCATTTCAGCACCAATCTGGCCGAATGTCTCGATGGCGTGAGTGTTGTTTTTGGTGCCGTTGGAACTCCTCCCGATGAAGACGGAAGTGCGGATTTAAAATACGTCCTGCAGGTAGCTAAACAGGTTGGTGAACACATGCACGATTACCTGATTATGGTAACAAAAAGTACTGTGCCCGTTGGAACTGCTGAAAAAGTGCGTAAAGCCATGAAAGATGCTTTGGATGCCCGAAAGGTTGATATCGCCTTCGATGTGGCATCGAATCCTGAATTTTTGAAGGAAGGTGCTGCTGTGGACGATTTCCTGAAACCCGACCGCATTGTAGTGGGCGTGGATTCACCAAAGGCCCAAAAAGTAATGGAAAAATTGTACAAACCCTTTACCATGAACGGTCATCCGGTGATTTTTATGGACATAATTTCCTCCGAAATGACCAAATACACAGCCAATGCCATGCTGGCAACCAAAATCAGTTTTATCAACGATATCGCTAATCTGTGCGAAATTGTGGGTGCAGACGTTAACATGGTACGCAAGGGAATTGGCTCTGACCGCCGTATCGGTCAGTACTTTATTTATCCCGGCACCGGATACGGTGGTTCCTGTTTTCCAAAAGATGTAAAGGCGCTGATTAAAACCTCTGATGAAAAAGGCTATAGCCTGGAAGTGCTGAAAGCAGTTGAAAACGTAAACGAACGACAAAAGTCCATTTTGTTTGCCAAGGCATTTAATTATTTTGATGGCGATTTACATGGCAAAACATTCGCCATGTGGGGGTTGTCGTTTAAACCCCAAACCGACGACATGCGCGAAGCACCATCGTTGGTGATTATAAAAAAACTGCTCGAAGCAGGTGCCAAAGTAAAGGCCTACGATCCTGCTTCTATGCACGAAGCCGAGCGTATTCTGGGCGATTCCATCGATTATGTTAAAGATCAGTACGAAGCACTGATCGATTCCGATGGGTTGTTCCTGGTGACAGAATGGCCCGAATTTAAATTCCCCAATTACAATGTGATGCGCAAACTGCTGAAAAACCACGTAATTTTCGATGGACGCAATGTTTACGACAAAGCTGAAATGAAGGAAAATAAATTTGATTATTTCGGAATAGGGATTAACAAAGGTAATTAGTATGAATTCAGAGCTGTTTCTTGTTGCTTACGAGAGACAGCTTTTTTTATAAATCTTGATCAGATGAAGCGAATTTTAGTAACCGGAGGTGCCGGATTTGTTGGTTCACATCTTTGTGAGCGCTTACTCAACGAAGGCAATGAGGTGATTTGCCTCGATAACTTTTTTACCGGTCAAAAACGAAATGTGATTCATCTGCTGGGCAATCCGTATTTTGAGCTGGTAAGGCACGATGTTATCAATCCGTTTGTTGTGGAAGTGGATGAAATCTATAACCTGGCTTGTCCGGCGTCACCCATTCATTATCAGTATAATGGGATTAAAACGGTGAAGACTTCCGTGATGGGAGCCATCAACATGCTGGGGCTGGCCAAACGTATTCGTGCCAAGGTGCTTCAGGCTTCCACCAGCGAAGTGTATGGCGATCCAAATGTGCATCCGCAAACAGAAAGCTACTGGGGACATGTGAACCCAATTGGTATCCGCTCTTGCTACGACGAAGGTAAACGCGTGGCCGAGACCCTGTTTATGAATTATCACAATCAAAATGGGGTTCGTATTAAAATCATCCGGATTTTTAATACGTATGGGCCACATATGCATCCAAACGATGGCAGGGTGGTTTCAAATTTTATTGTACAGGCACTCAAAGGTGAAAATATAACTGTTTATGGAAAAGGCGATCAAACACGTAGTTTTCAGTATGTTGATGATTTGATTAACGGTATGACCAGGATGATGGCTACCGGCGACGACTTTACAGGACCAGTCAACATTGGAAATCCGGGAGAATTTACCATTCTCGAACTGGCTCAAAAGGTAATCACTTTAATTGGCAGCAAGTCGAAAATAGTATATGAACCATTGCCTTCTGATGATCCGCTCCAGCGTCAACCCGACATTACCTTGGCCAAATCAAAATTAAATTGGGAACCTAAAATCCCATTGGAGCAAGGCCTGGTCAGAACCATCGAATACTTTGATCAATTACTAAAAGAATCATGATAAATGTCTTAGTCACCGGAAGTTATGGGCAGCTTGGAAATGAAATAAAAAAGCTTGCTGATCAATATCCGGACTTCAATTTCTATTTTACCGATATCGATACCCTCAACCTGACCGACGAAAATGCCGTATCTGGTTGGTTTCAAAATAATAAGCCGGAAGTTTGTTTGAATTGTGCAGCATATACTGCCGTGGATAAAGCGGAGGAGGAACGTGATTTGGCCTTGTTGGTGAATAAAACCGCAGTGGCTAACCTGGCAAAAAATTGCAAATGCCACAACACCTTGCTCATCCATGTTTCAACTGATTATGTTTTTAACGGCGAGAACTTTAAACCCTATGTTGAAACAGATGAAACTGCTCCCATTTCCTACTATGGATTCACCAAACTGGAAGGGGAGGTGGCTGTAAGGCAATTTGCCGGAAGGGCGTTAATTGTCAGAACATCATGGCTTTACAGTGTACATGGAAATAATTTTGTGAAAACGATGATCCGATTAGGCCGTGAGCGTGATACCCTCAACGTGGTGTTCGATCAGATTGGAACGCCCACCTTTGCCGGCGATCTGGCCCTGGTATTACTGGAATTAGCCGCCAAATACAAGGATCTGCATGTGATGGACTTGTTTCATTACAGCAACGAAGGTGTAATCAGCTGGTACGACTTTGCCAAAGCCATCATGGAAGAAGCCGGACTGTCTTGTGAAGTGAAGGCCATCGAATCGAAAGATTTCCCTACCAAAACCAAGCGTCCCTTTTACAGTGTGCTAAATAAAGAAAAAATAAAAAATAACCTCAGTATGGAGGTCCCGTACTGGCGCGACAGTTTGCGCAAAATGATGATTGAATTAGATTAAACCTGAAAACTATGAATCCTACCATCGACCGTTATTCACTGGCAAAAGCCAATAGTTGGCTTAAAGGAAATTATGATGACCAAACCAAGGCCGCCATCAAAGAAATGATCGAAAACAATCCCCAGGAAGTCGTTGAATCCTTTTACCGTGACCTGGAATTCGGGACCGGGGGCTTGCGAGGCATCATGGGTGTTGGCTCCAACCGAATGAACAAATATACTGTAGGAGCTGCTACACAGGGTTTTGCCAATTACCTCAAAATCAATTTTCCCGATCTGCATCCTGTTAAAGTCGCCCTCGCCTACGATTCACGAAACAACAGTGCGTATTTTGCACAAATCACTGCCGATGTGTTTTCAGCCAATGGGATTAAGGTTTTTCTTTTCGATGCGCTGCGTCCCGTTCCGGAACTGTCGTTTGCCATCCGCTACTATCAATGCCAGGGCGGGATTGTAATTACCGCTAGTCACAATCCCAAAGAATACAATGGTTACAAAGCCTATTGGGATGATGGAGGGCAGTTGATCAGCCCGCATGATAAAAACGTGATCACCGAAGTGGAGAAAATCACCGACATCAGTGAGGTGAAATTTGAAAGAAATAGCAAACTGGTTCAGCTCATTGGCGAAGAAACCGACCAGGCTTATCTGCAACAGGTAAAGAATTTATCCTTGTCACCGGAGGCAATCAATAGGCAAAAAGATTTTAAAATTGTGTACTCTTCCCTTCATGGTACCGGAATTACGTTGGTACCCAGGGCATTGGCCATGTTTGGGTTTGAACAGGTTACCGTTGTTGAGGAACAGGCCATCCCGGATGGCAATTTCCCCACCATCAAATCGCCCAATCCCGAAGAATCGGCCGCTTTGGCCATGGCCATCGAAAAGGCCAAAAGCATACATGCTGATTTGGTAATGGCCACCGATCCGGATGCCGACCGGGTTGGAATCGCCATCCGAAAAGGCGAGGACTTCATCCTGCTCAACGGGAACCAGGCCGCCTCTTTGCTCATCTATTACCTGTTGACCAAATGGAAGGAAAATGGCAAACTTACAGGTAATGAGTTTGTTGTAAAGACGATTGTCACCTCTGAGCTGCTGGCCCGAATTGCCGACAAATTTCATGTGCAGCACTTTGATGTACTCACCGGATTTAAATATATTGCGGATATCATCAAACGATTCGAAGGTGTAAAAACCTTTATCGGTGGTGGTGAAGAGAGTTATGGTTATCTGGTTGGCGACTTTGTGCGCGATAAAGATGCAGTAGTTTCCTGTTCCATGATTGCTGAGATGGCTGCCTGGGCCGCCGATAAGGGCATTGGATTATACGATCTGTTGCTCGATATGTACGTTGAGTATGGTCTGTACAAGGAAAGTTTGACTTCTGTGGTGAGAAAAGGCAAGTCAGGTGCCGAAGAGATTCAGGAGATGATGACCAAGTTCAGGGCTACTCCTCCGGATATGCTGGGTGGAAGCAAGGTGGTTTTGATCAAGGATTATCAAACCAGTCGAACCCACCACCTGATTACCGGAAAGGTTGAATCCATCGACCTCCCGGCCTCCAACGTGCTTCAGTTTATCACCGCTGACGGCGGAAAAGTAAGTGTGCGGCCTTCCGGTACCGAACCCAAAATAAAGTTCTATTTTGGTGTGGTGGCGCCTTTGTCCGACAAAAGTAAATATGCTGAGGTAGAGCAATCGTTGTCTAGAAAAATTGAGCAGTATATCAAGGATTTAGGTGTGTAAATGTTTATATTGAAGCCGACATCCGGTTATTCTGATATGAACCCATCTGATTTTTGTTAATCATTTGATACTTTTGCAAAAAAAAATTGTAATGAGTTCAGAAGACAAAACCATTTCCGCTCCCATCATCGAAATGCTTACGGTTGCCAACGAATATTGCTTTTTTCTCGACCATGCCGAGGAAAAGAAAAAAGAGCAATTGTTGGTTTTTATGCAACGTATATTGCCACTTTTATATCTGAAGGGATCATTACTTCCCGGCATCGAACCCGAGTATCCTGAAGCCAATGAATTGTTCGTGA
The DNA here is from genome assembly GCA_030690365.1 of Bacteroidales bacterium. Classification (GTDB taxonomy): domain Bacteria; phylum Bacteroidota; class Bacteroidia; order Bacteroidales; family F082; genus UBA6244. Next base: position 14,635 of record JAUYGX010000138.1, read on the forward strand.
CCGAAGAATTGTGGGAATCGGTTTTCACCAACCTACGAAAAATATTGGGCGATGAGGATGAGTTTATGATCATCGATCCTCAATACATCAACGATACAGAGCCGCTTAAGGCCAGTATTTCAGAAAACCTGTCGGATGTCTATCAGGATTTAAAGGATTTTCTATGGCTTTATCAGCGTAATACGCACGCAGCCAGAGAGAATGCAGCCAATAATTGTGAAAAATTGTTTGCCACCCATTGGGGCTTCCGCATTGGTAATGTCCTGGGCCGCATCCATTATTTGCTGCACAACGAAACCGAAGATTTCTCTTCTTTCTAAAGAAAATACCCAGTATTAGGTATCCCATGCCATCAGTTAAAACATTTGTTTTGCACCTGAATAAAAAGGTACAACCACTACATGAATCTTGCTGATCTTAAAAACGGCGATAAAGCAATTATTATAAAAGTAAAGGGTCGTGGTGCGTTTCGCAAACGCATCATGGAAATGGGATTTGTGGCCGGAAAGCAGGTGATTGTCATCAAAAATGCACCCCTTCGTGATCCTGTGGAATACAACGTGATGGGGTACAATATTTCGTTGCGGCGAAGTGAAGCCAGCCTGATTGAGGTGATGCAAGGCAGCCCGAACGGACACCCGGGCAAAGGGTACAATGGTGTTTTTCAGCTGGAACAATCCCTAAAACTGGCACCCCTGGATACAAAAGGCAAGGTGATCAATGTGGCGCTGGTTGGTAACCCCAATTCCGGAAAGACTTCACTTTTTAATTATGCTTCACACAGCCACGAGAAGGTAGGTAATTATGGCGGCATTACTGTGGATGCCAAAGAGGCCCGTTTTGAGTATGGT
>JAUYGX010000143.1 GCA_030690365.1 Bacteroidales bacterium
ACACCTTTCGGTTAACGGATCTTCCTGGTACTTATTCCATTACCAGCTATACGCCCGAAGAATTGTATGTGCGTGAACACCTGGTGCGCGAACTCCCGGATGTGGTTTTAAATGTGATAGATACCTCGAATCTCGAACGTAATTTGTACCTCACCACCCAACTCATCGATATGGATTTGAAGGTAGTGATGGCACTGAACATGTGGGATGAGTTTGAGAACACCGGCGATCAGTTTAATTACCAGGATTTGGGCAGGATGATGGGCATCCCCATGATACCAACCATCGGGACCAAGGGTAAAGGATTTGAACAACTGTTCGATAAAATTATTGATGCCTTCAACGATAAGGAACCTATTATCAGGCACATTCATATCAATTATGGTTACAGGATTGAGCAATCCATCAAATCGTTACAATCAATTATCAACCAAACCGGCAATGAGGAACTCACCAACAAAGTATCTCCCAGGTATTTGGCTATCAAATTGTTGGAACAGGACGAAGCTGAATTAAAGCGCATTGAAGTATGTATCAATGCCAAAGAAATTAAAGGTGTTGCATTGGCTGAGGCTAAGATAATCAGCGATTTACGTAAAGATACCGTCGAAACCATTATTACTGATGCCAAGTATGGTTTTATCGAAGGGGCTTTAAAGGAAACGCTGAAAGCGGCTCCCCCCAAGGATAAAATAACACGTAGTCGCCTCATCGACAACATTGTAACAAGTCCGTTGTTGAGTTACCCCATTTTTTTAGCCGCTATCTGGTTAACCTTTCAATCCACTTTTTGGCTGGGCGATTATCCCATGCAGGGAATTGAATGGTTGATTTCGCAGGCTGGTAATCTTCTTTCCACATTGATGCCGGATAGCATGCTGAAAGATTTACTGATTGATGGAATCCTTGGCGGGGTAGGAGGTGTCATCGTATTTCTTCCCAACATCCTTATTTTATTTTTCTTCCTGACGCTGATGGAAGCTACAGGGTATATGGCCCGTGTGGCTTTTATTGTCGACAAGCTGATGCACCGCATTGGCCTGCATGGCAAATCGTTTGTCCCCATGCTGATGGGCTTTGGTTGCAATGTACCAGCCATTATGGCCACACGTACCATTGAAAATAAAAACGACCGGTTGGTCACCATGTTGATTATTCCGTTTATGTCGTGCAGTGCCCGTTATCCGGTTTATATCCTGTTAATTAGTGCGTTTTTTACCGAAATGCGTGGAACCATTTTATTTGGAATTTATATGTTTGGGATCTTTTTGGCAGCGTTTGTCGCCTGGATCATGAAGAAAACTTTGTTCAAAGTGCAGACGATTCCATTTGTAATGGAATTGCCGCCTTATCGGGTTCCGGCATTAAAAGCACTGCTAAAGCAAACCTGGTTTAAAGGGGAACAATACCTCCGAAAAATGGGTACAGTAATTTTGGTGGCCAGTTTGATTGTATGGGTGTTGGGCTATTTCCCGAAAGGCGCCGCCATCGAAAAAAACTACAAAAGCAAGATGGAAGCACTCGAGCTGGCTTATCAAAACAATACCAAATCGGCTGAGTTTGAACAAAAAGCCAATGTGTTGATGATGGAAAACATGCGGTTGAAGCAGGAAAACAGCTTCATCGGTCGCATTGGAAAATTTGTTGAACCAGCCATTGCACCCCTTGGTTTCGACTGGAAAATGGGGGTGGCCCTGGTAGCCGGATCCGCAGCAAAGGAAATTGTGGTAAGTACATTGGGAGTGCTTTATCAAACACCTGATGGCGATGCACAAGGATTGGTTCAGCGCATGAAAGAACAGAAATACGAGGATGGCGCACACAAAGGCCAACCTGTATTTACTCCTTTGGTGGCCATCTCTTTTATGTTGTTCATCCTCATCTATTTTCCGTGTATTGCTGTGGTAGCTGCCATAAAGAATGAATCAGGTAACTGGAAATGGTCGCTGTTTTTAACTGTGTACACTACTGTTTTGGCTTATCTTGTATCGCTTTTGGCCTTCCAGGCCGGGAGTTTTTTAGGGTTGGGATAGTGTGTCCCCGTAGCTGGTTTTTATTTTTTTTTATTCTCCTTTTAATTTTCTGGGGTTTTCATTCAAAACTTTTCGTAGTTTTGTTATTGTTACCATAGCCATCAATTGACTTAATTTAATTGTATGCTCTGATGAATCTATAAAGCTACTTACATGAAAATAATAAACACCGAATTATTTAACGAGACTTTTCAATATTTTGATAAGGAGATTGTTGTAGAAATCATCGATATTTTCATCAATGAATATTCTGAGCGCATCAGTAAGATCAATGAAGCCATACAAACCAAAAATTTTGCTGACTTAAAATTTACTGCCCACAGCATGAAAGGGGTAGTGGCCAATTTTGCTGTTCCCGAATTGCAGGCCATGGCACGCGACCTCGAAATTGCCGGTGCGGAGCAAAATCTCAACAATATTGATGAAAAGTTTGCGAATTTCTCTACTCAAAGCCAGTGGCTGGTGGATGATCTCACGGAGATCAGGTCTCAGTTTTTATAAACCAAGTCCGTTGTCGTCGAGGCGATTCAGCCCTTTTACGGCAAGTGGATAATTTGGCAACAACTCAAGCGATTGTTTATAATAGCTTCTTGCAGTTTTATAGTCCTTTGAGGCTTCAAAGGCACGCCCCAGGTTATATACCGCTTCCACATAATAAGGGTCGAGTTCTATGGCTTTTTGAAATTCGATTTTAGCCGATTCATAATCAGATAGTTCTGCCAGATAGATATATCCCAAATGGTAAAAAGCCCGTTTGTTATTTGGGTAATACTCTGTCACTAACTTGAATTTATCGATGGCAGCCTGAAATTTTCCCTGTTCCTGATAGATCATCCCAAGGAAAAACAACGCACGTTCTTCCTGTGGTTGAATCTTGAGTGCCTGCGTAAGATAAAAAGCAGTAAGGGTGTCAGCCTGAGCTACTGAAATGGCAGCCAACTGCATGTAGCTCATAAAGTTAATGGTGTCGAGGCGGACAGAAATTTGTAGATTAAGAATTGAGTTGGCGGTGTCGCCGGATTCCAAGAGGGAAATCCCTTTAATATAATACGATTCCGCATGGTTGCGATCGATTCTGATGGCTTCATCGGCAGCCTGGTTAGCCGCTTTGGGATTGTCGGTAATCAAATAAACTTCTGCGAGTTTTAAGTAGGAGGCCACCAGATCAGGATTCAGCTTGATGGCTTTTTTCAAGGATGCAATAGAGTTATCTGTCTGATCCAGAATCAGATAAATATCGGAGAGCATTTGATATGAATAGGGATTGTCGGGTTTAAGCTGTATGGCCTGATTTAAATCGCGCAAAGCAGGGTCGATGTTGCCATTTTTTAAATAGATTCTGGCCCTGCCCATAAATAAATTTGCCTGGGTTGAATCTTCCATGATGGCTCTGGTGAGGATTCCAACAGAATCAACCGTGGTATCAATCTGACCTTCACTTTTGTCATTTTTGGTTTCGCATCCCGAAACCCAAACCATTACCAAAACCAGAGCGACCGGCAAAATTGAACTAAAATAACGATGTATAAATTGACTTCTCATATCAAATTAAATTGAAAAAATCAGGAGGCCAATAAGGTGTGGCCTCCTGTAAGTTTTATTAATGGGCTGCCATAGCTTCGGTGATCTTCAGCGTAAGTTCCGCAACCAGATCGGGATTGTCAAGAAGCAGGCTCTTAACGGCATCTCTACCCTGACCCAGCTTTGTTTCGCCATAGCTAAACCAGGATCCGCTTTTTTTGATGATGTTGAGTTCAACACCCAGATCGATAATTTCACCGATTCTGGAAATTCCTTCACCATATACGATGTCGAATTCGGCTTTTTTAAAGGGCGGCGCTACTTTGTTCTTTACTACTTTCACCCGGACCCGGTTGCCCGAAATGTTATCACCGTCCTTTATCTGGCTTATCTTACGGATATCCAGACGGATAGAGGCATAAAATTTGAGCGCATTACCACCGGTGGTTGTTTCCGGGTTACCGAACATAACGCCAATTTTTTCGCGCAACTGGTTAATAAACACGCAGATGGTGCCAGTCCGGCTGATATTGGCTGTTAGCTTACGAAGGGCCTGCGACATCAACCTGGCCTGAAGGCCCATTTTTGAATCGCCCATCTCGCCTTCAATCTCACTTTTTGGAGTAAGCGCGGCAACGGAGTCGATTACCACCACGTCGATGGCGGCACTGCGAATGAGGCTGTCAGCAATTTCGAGGGCCTGCTCGCCGTGGTCGGGCTGCGAAACAAACAGGTTGGCGGTGTCAACGCCCAGTTTTTCGGCATAGAATCTGTCGAAAGCATGTTCTGCATCAATAAAAGCTGCAATTCCACCGGCTTTCTGGGCTTCGGCAATCAGGTGCAGTGCCAGGGTGGTTTTACCCGATGATTCAGGTCCGTATATTTCAACCACACGACCTTTTGGGTAGCCACCAACGCCAAGGGCATCATCCAATGCGATACTTCCGCTTGGGATGGATGAGATTTTCTCGATGGCCGAATCGCCCAGGCGCATAATGGCTCCTTTACCATAGCTTTTTTCAATACTTCCCAGAGTGGCCTCAAGGGCTTTCAGTTTATCTTGTCGCAATTTGTCTGAGTTTTCCTTAGCTTTATCTACTGCCATAATAAGTTGGTTTAAAGGGTTTTTAAGATTTGTTGAGTATGCTCTTTGGTATTTACTTTATTGAATATTTGTACAATTGTGCCCTGCTGGTCGACGACGAAAGTTGTGCGAAGCAAGCCTTCGTACTCTTTTCCATAGTTTTTTTTTGGCCCCCAGGCACCATATGATTTTATGATTTCTTTTTCAGGATCGGCAATTAGTGGAAACGGCAATTCATATTTTGAAATGAATTTTTGATGCGATTGCTGACTGTCGGGGCTGATTCCGATAACGGCAAATCCCTTTTCTAACCACATGTTATAATTGTCGCGCAAGTCGCATGCCTCGGCGGTGCAACCCGGTGTGTTGTCTTTGGGGTAAAAGTATAGAATCAGGCTTTTTCCTTTAAAGCTGTCCAGTGTGAGTAGATTTCCATTTTGATCAAAACCCTTGAAATCAGGAGCTTTGTCTCCGATATTTAGTTGTGACATCGTATTTTTGTTTTTTAACAAAGATAAAGAATCTACCCGTAATTACAGGTTTTAAATAGCAATTTATGTATTTTTTATGTGCTGATCGCGAAAATACCTGCAAACAGAAGTTAATCCACAGTCGTCACATTTGGGTTTTCTGGCCTGACAAACATACCTGCCATGCAGGATCAGCCAATGATGAGCCAATGGGATGATTTCTTGTGGGAAATATTTCACCAGTTGCTTTTCGGTTTCCAGTGGTGTTTTTGAATTGGTGGACAATCCAATCCTGGCGGCCACCCTGAAAACATGGGTATCCACGGCCATGGTGGGTTGATTGTAAACTACGGAAGCAATGACGTTGGCTGTTTTGCGACCCACTCCCGGCAGCTTTTGTAAATCGTCGATGGATTCAGGAACTTCGCCATTAAACTCATTCACCAGTTTGTTGGCCATACCGTTCAGGTGTTTGGCTTTATTGTTGGGATAGGAGCAGCTTTTAATCAGTTCAAAAATGTCTTCCACGGAGGCTTCTGCCAGCAATTCTACCGTTGGATATTGTCGGAAAAATTCCACCGAGATAATGTTCACTCTCTTGTCGGTACATTGTGCTGAGAGAATCACAGCCACGAGCAGTTCGTAGGGAGTGCGGTATTCCAGCTCGGTTTCTGCCACTGGCATGTGTTCTGTAAAGTATTCTGTAACAAACTGAAAGCGTTCTTTTTTGGTCATGTTAAAATGTATTTTTTGGAATGAAATAAACCATCCTATGGAAGAGGTAAAAATAATGTTTTTTTGGCGAACAGGTTTGTGAGTCAATGCGCGATAATTTGACGGATTTTGGTAATTATTTATTGGCCCTGTTTTAATCAAACACAAATTACCATTTTCAAGGCAAATCAACAGGTACGGAGTACCGCTGATATTTATAGAAAAATAGGAATCTATTCTTTTAAGGTGCAGCGCACCGTCCTATTTTCACATTTTTATAAGCGTATAAGATTCATAATACCCGATGGAATTTGTCTTTTAGTCAGGGTCGATTATGAAATTACTTTGGCTTTTTAAATCAATATTGCGGTACTCCGCACCTTGTATCTATTGGCATTAAATTGGCTATAAATATTTTCGGTGCGCTGCACCTCAAAATCTATCCCTAAGACCAATACAAAATATTCTTGATTGTAACTCTGCCCATTGAATCCTACTATTGCCAAATAAGGTGAATTATGAAAATAATTGACAATCAGTAGGTACCTCTTCCATAAAGGGTGAACTGATTTTCAGACACATCCCCTTTAAGGGATTCCTGTCTACCGCCAGGCAGGGAGGGGTAAAAGTGGCTGAAATCGTTCTATTACCTTTTTAGACCGGACTCAATAAAAAAAAGCCACAGACAGTCTTTCAGAAGACGGTCTGTGGCTTTTCACTCTATTTGATTCTTACTTTGATTTATCGGGGAATGCCGGAATTGGAGGTATTTCAGGATAATCTTTCATCTGTTCCAAAATGACTTCGATGGCTTTGTTGAGCTGCTGGTCTTCACCTGCATATTCTTTGGCAGGATCGTTATCGATCACGATATCAGGATCTACACCATGTCCTTCTATCACCCAGTTTCCGTTTTCATCGAAGGGTGCAAACTCGGGACGTCGCAAATCACCGCCATCGATAAACGGTAATGAACCCCGGATTCCTACCACACCTCCCCAGGAGCGTTGACCAATTAAGGTGCCCATTTTCAGTTTTTTAAACTGATAAGGGAAGAGGTCGCCATCGGATGCTGAATAATTGTCGAGCAACAGCACCTTGGGTCCGCGCATCATTTCCCCAGGTTTTGTATTAACGCCGTTGTTGCGCGACATGCCATACAGGGCCAATTCACGGTTTAAACGCTCTATTAACATGGGCGATACATTTCCGCCACCATTGCCACGGTCGTCAATGATGAGGGCTTTTTTATTCAGTTGGGGATAAAAATGTTTTACAAATTCGTTTAATCCTTCAGGTCCCATGTCAGGAATATGAATGTACCCGACTTCTCCATTGGTAGTCTCATTCACTTTTCGGGTGTTGTCCATCACCCAGTCGTAGTAGTACAATCCAGCTTCGTCTGCCGTAGGTATAACGATGATGTTTCGGGTACCATCGGCTTTCGGACTGCTGTTAATGGTCAGCATCACCTGTTTTCCGGCTGTGCCCACCAACATGCTGTAAATATCAGCTACATCTTTGGTGGATTTTCCGTCGATGGCAATAATATAGTCCCCTTTTTTTACATCCAGGCCTACTTCGGTAAGTGGCGAACGTGCTGCATCTGTCCAGTTTTCTCCGTCCAGGATTTCATCTATTACAAAATATCCAGATTTGTCTTTGGTGATTTTCGCACCAAGCAAACCGGTTTTAATGCGCTCGGGTTTTGGTTTATCGCCACCCAGCACATAGGCATGTCCTATACTTAATTCGCCAATCATCTCACCGATGAGGTAGTTGAGGTCGTTGCGGTTTTTCACATAAGGAAGCAGAACTGCATATTTGTCGTGAATGGCTTTCCAGTCGAGGCCATGCATGTTGGGTGCGTAGAAGAAATCGCGCATCTGACGCCACGATTCATTGTATATCTGCGTCCATTCTTCTTCGAGGTTCACCATCACCTTCATATTGCTGACATCCACAAATTCGTCCGCTTTAATCTTGCTTTTGGGCAAATCGATCACCGCATATTTACCTGTCATGCTCACCAGCATCTTTTTATGATCGGCTGAAATCACATAGGAATTAACTGGTCCGAGTTCAGTTTCTTTTTTGTCCTTGAGGCTGTAAAATTTCAGTTCAGGTTTACCCGATTTGGATGAAAAGTATACATAGTAAATATTGTCGTCGATGGCTTGCAGGTTCCAGTAATTTCCTGCCTCAACTTCTAAGCCGATGATTCGGTTGATGATACCGTCGAAATCAATTTTTACCTGTAAATCAGTTGGTTTTGCTTCTGGAGAGTCTTTGTCTTTTTTGTCCTTTTTATCCTTTTCTGAGGTGGCTTCTTCCTCTTTTATGGTTACCTCGTCGTTTTTAGGCTCCAGTGGTGAAGGGGTTTCCTTTTGGAGGGTGACAAAGTAAAGCGAATTCATATCCTGATAGGCGTGATTCCATTCGGTGTGGCTGTAAATGGGGTTGAAATCGCGTGCTGAGGCAAAGAACAGATATTTTCCGTTGCTATCCCAGGATGGGTCAGAAGCGTCGTACCAGGTGTCGGTAACCGGATGTGATTCACCGGATTGTGTGTCGTAGATAAAAATCCGGTTAACCGTAAACGACTGTGGTTTGGTGTAGGCAATCCATCGGCTGTCGGGCGACCAGCTATAGTCTCTGATTTCCCAGGCTTCGGCATTCCCGGCAACGGTCACCTTCTTGGTGGCAACATCCAGGTAATTGAGGTTGCCCATTTTATCCGACCACAACAATTTCTTGCTGTCGGGCGACCAAATGGGATTGTATTTGTAGGTTTTCGAATTGTCGGTTAACTGAATGGCAGGTTCCAGGCCGTTTTGGTTTTGGATGTAAATTTCATCTTCTCCGGTCCGGTCGCTGATATAGGAAATGTATTTTCCATCGGGCGACCATTCTACATTGCGGTCGTGAACGCCGGAGGACATGGTCAGGTTGCGGGTGATTCCGGTGGTAGCCGGAACGGTGAATACGTCTCCACGAGCTCCAAAAGAAACACGTTTGCCATCGGGTGAAAGAGCCCATGAATTGATGAATTTGCCGGCATCTTTGATTTCATTGCGTCCCGTGGTCAGGTCGTTGTTGATAAAAACATCCACTTTTGTGATTGATCCATCAGCGATCTTATAATTATAAAGGTATCCGCCATTTTCGTAGATAATGGATTCATTTCCCAATGAGGGAAATTTGATATCATATAAGGTGTAGTTGGTGAGTTTTTGGGTTTGTTTGGTTTTGGTATCGTACACAAAAAGGTTCATGGTGCGGTCGCGATCGCTGAGGAAATAAATTTTATCGCCATGCCACATCGGAAAGATGTTCTGGTTGTCGTTGTTAGTGATGTTCACTGTTTCTTTGGTGTCGAAATCATACACCCACACATCATCTGCCATTCCGCCTTTGTAGTATTTCCAGGTACGGAATTCGCGGAAAACGCGGTTGTAGGCCATTTTTTTTCCGTCTGGGGAATAGGAGCACCAACCTCCGGAAGGCAAGGGCAGTTCCTGTGACATTCCACCGGATTTCGATACTTCAAACAATTGACCTTTAAAGGAGTTAAAGGCTTGTTTACGCGAACGATAGATAATTTCGTTGTTGTTTTTCCAGGTCATCACAATGTTGTTGGGGCCCATACGGTCGCTGATGTCATCACGCCCCAGGGTAGCTGTGTAAGTCAGTCGTTGAGGAATTCCGCCATCGGATGGGATAAGGAAAACCTCTGTGTTGCCATCATATTGACCTGTGAAAGCGATGAATTTGCCATCAGGTGAAAACCTGGCAAACATCTCATAGCCTTTCGCGTCGCTGGTAAGTTTGCGTGCCACGCCACCTTTCAGAGGAACTTCATACAAGTCGCCTGCATAGGTAAACACTACTTTTTCTCCGTAAACGGCCGGAAACCGAAGAAGACGGGCTTCGTTTTGTGCGCCCAGATAATTAATGCCAATCAGCATTAAAACAAGGGTTAAAAATCTCATTTTCATGTGGAGGATAATCAAGTGAATATTAATTGAATGTTTAGGACGCAAAAGTAGCCAAATGTATGCCAATAATTGGGGAAAGTTGATTTTAGGAAAGTTATGGAATAGCGGTGCTGTTAGGGTGTCCGGTTTGTAACAGGGGGTGTCCGATATTGGACGGGGAAATTTATGATTTTTGGATTTGGGATTTAGGATTTAGGATTTAGGATTTGGGATTTATGATTTGGGATTTCTTGCCTGCCGATAGGTAGGAGGATTTTATGATTTAGGATTTATGATTTATGATTTGGACATTTTGTCACCTTAATTGTCATGGCACAGCCTTTGATTTACTGCACTCCAAAATCAAATCATCAAATCATGACAGTACAAAAAGGTAAAATTGGTATTAAGACCGAGGATATTTTTCCGATTATTAAAAAATTCCTCTATTCCGATCACGAGATTTTTCTCAGGGAACTGGTTTCAAATGCTACCGATGCCACTCAAAAACTGAAAACGCTGGCTTCGCTGGGTAAATTCTCAGGCGAACTGGGCGATTTAACCATCCATGTGGAAGTCGACAAAAAGAAGAAAACCATCACCGTGCGCGACCGGGGTATCGGTATGACGGCCGAAGAAGTGGAAAAATACATCAACCAGATTGCTTTTTCGAGTGCCGAAGAATTTGTGAAAAAATTTAAAACCAAGAGTCAGGCCGAAACCAATGCCATTATTGGTCATTTTGGATTGGGATTTTATTCTTCGTTCATGGTTTCCGAACAAGTTGAAATCAAAACAAAAACCTATAAAAAAGGTGGCCAAACCAAGGCCGTTCGCTGGGAATGCGATGGAAGCCCGGATTATACACTGGAAGAAATTGAAAAAGCCGACCGCGGAACTGAAATCATCTTGCACATCGATGATGAAAACAAAGAGTTTCTGGAGGATTACCGAGTTGAACAACTGTTGACTAAATACTGTAAATTCCTTCCGGTACCCATTCAATTTGGAACCAAGAAAGAATTTGAACCCATCGAAGGGAAACTGGATAAGGATGGCAATCCTGAAACACAGGAAGTTGAAAAACCAAATATCATCAACAATCCTGATCCGCTTTGGAAAAAGAAACCTGCTGATGCTACCGACGAGGATTACAAGAAATTCTATCGCGAACTGTATCCCTACAGTTTTGAAGAGCCGCTTTTCCACATCCATTTAAATGTGGATTATCCTTTTAACCTGACCGGTATTTTGTATTTCCCCAAGCTGAAAAAGGATTACGAAATGCAACGCAATAAAATTCAATTGTATAGCAATCAGGTGTTTGTAACTGATTCTGTGGAAGGCATTGTGCCTGATTTTCTAACTCTGTTGCATGGCGTGATCGATTCACCGGATATTCCGTTAAATGTGAGCCGCTCGTACCTGCAAAGCGATGGTGCCGTTAAGAAGATCAATGGATACATCTCCCGCAAGGTGGCCGACAAACTGGACGAACTCTTTAAAAAAGACCGTGAAGCCTTCGAGAAGAAATGGGACGATATCAAGATTTTTATCGAGTACGGCATGGTTTCGGAAGAGAAATTCTACGAAAAAGCGGAGAAATTTGCCCTCTTTAAAAATACCGAAGGCAAGTACTTTACTTTTGAAGAGTACAAGAAACACATCGAAAAAACCCAGGAAAATAAAGACAAAAAACTGGTTTATCTCTATGCCACCAACCGTGATGAGCAATATAGCTACATCGACAGCGCCGTTTCGCGTGGTTACGATGTGCTGATGATGGATGGTGTACTCGACAATCATTTTATCAATTCGCTGGAACAAAAATTTAAAGATTCCACTTTTGCACGGGTCGATTCAAATACCATCGACAAGCTCATCAACAAGGAAGATGAAATGCCATCGAAGCTCGACGACAAACAGAAAGAAACCCTAAAGGAAGTGTTTGAGCGCAACATCAACAAGGAAACTTTCCATGTGGTTTTTGAGAGCCTTAGCGAGTCGGATCTGCCGGTAACCATTACTCAAAACGAATTTATGCGCCGCATGAAGGACATGGAGGCGCTGGGTGGTAATGGCATGATGATGGGCATGGGCGGTTTCCCCGAATCGTACGACCTCATTGTAAATGCCAACAACAACCTGATTACCAAAATCATGGACGAAGGCGATGCCGCGAAGCAGGATCAGTTGGTAAAACAATTGTACGACCTGGCCCGCTTATCAAAAAACCTCCTGAAAGGCAAAGAACTGAATGACTTTGTGAAGAGGAGTGTGAGTATTATTGAGTAATACACCTATAGCCAGAGCATCGGATTGAACTCTGCAACTATTTTTTAAAGCCCTGAAATGAAAAGTTTCGGGGCTTTTTTTGTTCAAGAATTATTACACTTTATACGGTTAGTTCAACAGTTGATTCTATTCGATATTTTTTCAGCATATTTTATCAATAGAATTTGTTGCAAATTAAATATTAATTTTGTTACTTTATAGGATGAAAAATTTACAACGAATTATAATACTTGTACCGTTTATTGTTTGTCAATTTATGCTAAAGGCACAGCATTGGCCAGTTATTATCGGGGACAATATCAGTACTACCAATGCTTCATTAATTGAAGATTATGACAAAGGGTATTTGCTGGGTAATTGGAATTATAAAACACCCGCTTATACAAATTACGGCTGGATTGTTAAAACCAATATTAACGGTGATCTGTTGTGGGATAAAACCTTTGGGGATGGTGAATATTCAATGTACTTTTCAGATGTAAACCGCACCGTTAACAACGAGATTATAATCAGTGGTGCTATTGGTAAATATGACAATATCTACGATCAGGATCCCTTGTTTTTAAAGCTCAATGTTTGTGGGGAAGTGGAATGGTGCACGGTACTCCATAAAGAAGGGTCGACAGGCGATGATTCAGGAACGAGAATAGTGGAATTACCCGATGGGGGCTATATTGGCTTGATAAAATACTACGGGGCGCAATATCAAACCATCCGCATCAGCCTGGTCAGGATGGATGCGTATGGAGAGCCACTGTGGATTCAACACTTGGCACAAGGTGATACCACCATTTTTAATGAAGAAGCCTATGACCTCATTGTTACTTCCGACTACAATTATTTGGTGGCAGGGCGTTGTTACAGTTCAGGCGGACATCCCTTTTTTATCATGACAAACCCGCAGGGAAATGAAATTTGGGACTTAAAATGGAACAATCAGAATGTGCAGGGAGGAAACGTTGATCGGGTCATAGAAAAAAACAATGGAATTTTTTATGCCTCGGGTGGAGGAAAATATGGTTTTTACACGCATCCTGTCTTATTTAAGTTTGATGGTGATGGCCGTGAACTTTATTATCGATTATTATTGGGCGATAGCTTAAGGGGTGGCGGGGCAGTGCCACTTACCATGTTAAGCGACACCACTTTCGCAATTGGTTACAGTTGGCGTACCAGCTCAAACCCCAATGATGGGAATTCAGAAATAGCCACCATCGACACCCTGGGCAATGTTATCGACCATAGGTGGTTGCAGGAAGAAAACAGACCGCCTTCAAATATCATTAAAACATTTGACGGGAAAATTGTAGTCGCAGGACATTATGCCCCGGATGGCAATATAGATATTTTCCTTTGGAAGGTGAATAATCGGCTGGAAGACGACAGCCTCTATACCCGGGCGTTTGTCTACGATTCTCTTTGTTCGTACCCGATAACCTCTGACACCATTGATTTGTCGTGTGGAGTACATGTGGATATTGACGAAATTCCCACAAAAGAAGCCTATGATCATCCATTGGTTGTATTCCCAAATCCCGCATCACACATTTTAAATATTGAAACCAAGCCATATGTAGATCAGCGTGTTGAGATCATGAGTTCATCAGGCATCACATTTCAAAAAGTAAACCTGCCTGACTCCGGTCAGCTCACATTGGATATTTCCACCTGGCCTCATGGCTTATACCTTTTGTGTTTGTTCGAAGAAGACAGGTATGTGCGGTCGGTAAAGTTTTTGGTCAACTAATATTTAAAAATTATTTCGTATGAAAACAAAATTTCGACTCATGGTATTTTTTGTGATTTGCTGGTTTTTTTCCACTCTCAATCACGCCTATGCTCAGCGAGCCACTTCGCAGGAGCTTCCAAATACTATTTTTTGTGAGATCAATGCAACAATTGTTGACAACGATTCTTCGTGTCAAGTGGAATGGAGCAACCTCTGGTATTGGTATTGGGATGATGGCAGTTGCGAAGAATATCTGGCATGGATGGGTCCTGATGGAGAAGTTGTAAATAAATTTGAACTTTCGGGCGGACCTGTGCAAATAGTTGGTGGTGAAATATATGTGGGAGATGGCAGCTTTCCCAATGGAGGATCATTTCTGGGTACTGATTTTTTGTTGGTGGCCTACGACAACGATGGTGAAAATGGCATGCCGGGTACTTTGGTGGATTCGGTGGTTATTACAGTAGAAAATTACGAGTGGGTGCGTTGCGAAGGTTTAAATGCCTTTGACGAAGATGGTGTTTTCTATCTCGGGATGAGGCAATTGTTATACCCACCCAATGTGGCACCTACAGGCGTTGATAACGATTTGCCTTCCATGAATAATTCATATATCAGACAACCTTTTACAGGACAATGGCTGGTGCCATCAAACCAGGATTTTATGATCAGGGCGTTTACTTGTAATGCAAGCAAACAGGTAAGTTCTTCTTTGCCAAATGACTATGCAAATATTGTAGTATCCAGGATATCAGATTTTAATCCCGCGCAGGGTGAAACACCCGAAGATGGGGTGTTAACAGTGATTGATTCTGTAGTTGGGATGCCTGCTTTATATTTTGATACCACCATGGTTTCGCTGCCAGATGGATATTATGCCTACGGTTTAAAGAGGTTAACTAACGGAGATTCCACCTATAGCGATTGGAGCTATTCAAATGCGGTGTATCACATTTTAACCTCGATTGAAGACGTAATATCAAAAGAGATTTTTTCTGTTTACCCAAATCCGACTCATGCAAAAGTAGTTGTGCGTGCAGAAGCCGGCGTAAATAATACCATACAAGTTACTGATATCATCGGACGTATTGTCTTTCGATCAGATTTACCATTGTCGGGAGAAATGTCCATATATGTTTCAGGTTGGCCCAAGGGATTGTATTTTGTTAGTTTAACAAATAGCGGAATGAGGAATAAAGCGATTAAGCTGGTGGTTGATTGATCTAAACCTGACAGTTTTTTTTTTTAACCTGTCAGGTTTATATTAATTTTGTCAAAAGATTTTTATTGCCATGCAAAGCGACCACCACATCAAAATTGAAATACCCACCCGTTTTTTTTCGGATGCCGAAGAAAAGCCCTTTGAGTTTTGTCAGGTGTGTGGCAAATTGCTTTTGAAAGAGGGCGTTAGTTATGTGGTGGAAAAAGCCATTAAAAACTACCCCGGCCATGATTTTTCGTCCACCATTTACGAAATGGCCATTTGCGTGGATTGCCACAAGGAAATTCAGAAATCCATGTCGCAGGAGTCCATGCAAAACTTGCAGATATATTATCAGACGGTGATGGAGAAAAAGGGCCATCAACCTATGTATATCGATCTGAGTACCTTTAATCTGGATACCTGGCTTTCGACGTGCTTTTTTAAAGGAGGCGAGATTAAAGACATGGACGAATACCAGGTGGTAGCGCAGTTTGAAGGCGACAAAATGTTGCTGACCATGCCTCCGATGGTGATTGGTTCGGCGGCCATGGGCGAAATGGCGGCTTTGATGTCGGATAAAACCACCGATGAAATGAACGACTTCCGAAACCGGTTTATGGGTCCTTCGCCCGAAATTGAAGAACTGCTCTACGGTAAAAAGCTCCTTTTGTTATAATTTAACAAATCTTTTAGGTTTTTATTTGTTAATAAAGGGGTAAGTCGTTTACTTTTGAGCTTCTGTTTACAACAGAGAGTAAAAAGAGTTAATTGCTAACAACGAGTGTTCCGGTTTCAATGGTTGTACTTTGAAAGGGACAGGTAAAATAAGGATAAATTTATGGAGAATTCAGGTAATCAAACAGCTACCTTTGGCACCGGTTGTTTCTGGTGTTCCGAAGCTATATTTTTACGGCTGAAGGGAGTTCGGAGTGTAACCTCCGGTTATAGTGGGGGAACGAAAGAAAATCCTACTTATGATGAGGTTTGTTCAGGAGAAACCGGACATGCCGAAGTGATACAGGTAGTTTTCGATCCCAATGAGATATCGTATAAAGAGTTGCTGGAGGTTTTCTGGAAAACCCATGATCCCACCACCTTAAACCGCCAGGGAGATGATGTGGGAACTCAGTACCGCTCGGTCGTTTTCTATCACAATGCCGAACACGAGCAACTGGCCAAATCTTATTTGGAAGCACTTGAGCAAGCTGGTATTTGGGAGGAACCCATTGTAACTGAGATTGCTCCTTTTGCTGTTTTTTATCCTTCGGAAGCCTATCATGAGGATTATTATTCCAAAAATCCGGGCAATGGGTATTGCAATCTGGTGATTACACCAAAAATTGAAAAGTTTAAAAAGGTTTTTTCTGATAAGTTGAAGTAGGAGAGGGGCAAATATTCCTCGCAAAGACCGCAAAGAGGGAGCGCGCAAAGAGCGCAAACTGAGTGTGTGCCTGTAAGCGGGTAAAACTATTGTACCCTTTGCGTCCTTAGCGTATTTTGCCTTTGCGCACTTTGCGTGAACCCTTCATGCGTAAGCCATTTCAGTCCCTATTTCCTGACTTCGACACTTGGGTGTCCCAGATCATTATTACCTCTGTAGAATTGCATAAACTCGATTTTGAATAATTTTTTTCATAAATACTCAACTGTAGAGCAGTTAAGTTTAGTTTGGGTGTCCCAGTGTCGAGGTCAGTGGAAGCCTATCATGAGGATTATTATTCCAAAAATCCGGGCAATGTTATTGCAATCTGGTGATTACACCAAAAATTGAAAAGTTTAAAAAGGTTTTTTCTGATAAGTTGAAGTAGGAGAGGGGCTTCATCCCACGCAGAGATCGCAAAGAGGGAGCGCGCAAAGAGCGCAAAGTGAGTGTCTGTTAGCAGGTAAAACTATTGTACCCTTTGCGTCCTTAGCGTATTTTGCCTTTGCGTACTTTGCGTGAACCCTTCATGCGTAAGCCATAAAGCCTGATTATCAAAATTAAATACAAAAAAAAACCGCAGAATTTCTACGGTTTTTGTGTGATTAGCAATTGAACTATTCTTCAGTTGCAGGTGTTTCTTCAGTAGTTTCTTCTACTGGTTCTTCAGCAGGTTCTTCGGCTGGTGTTTCATCAGCAACTTTTGGATTTGCTGCGGCAGCAGCATCTTCCCTGGCTTTTTTAGCATCCTGAGCCGCTTTTACCTGAGCTTCAAGCTCGGCAGCTTTAATCCTGGCAATTTCGGCAGCACGTGCCTCATTTACTTTTGCTTCAGCTTCAATTCTGGCTTTAAACTGAGTGCGGGTTTCTTCAATTTTTTCACTGATTTTGGCAGCTTGCTTGGCTTCTTTTTCTTTCAACCATGCTTGCAATTTCACCTCAGCCTGAGCTTCGGTCAAAGCGCCTTTTTGAACTCCCTTCATCAGGTGATTTTTGTACAATACGCCGGTAAACGACAGAATTGAACGTACGGTGTCAGTGGGCTGAGCACCATTTTGCAACCATTTCAATGCTTTTTCTGCATCCAGGTTGATTTCTGCTGGGTTGTGTACCGGATTATAAGTGCCAATCTTCTCTATAAATTTTCCATCCCGTGGTGCACGACCATCCGCTACAACGATATGATAAAAGGCAGCGCCTTTTTTACCATGTCGCGATAATCTTATCTTAGCTGGCATAACTAGTTGTTATTTAATGATTAAAACTGTTTTTAAAAACGGCTGCAAAGATGCGGATAATTTTGCACAATTGAAAGGATTATTTCAATTATGTTAACACTTTTAATTCGATAGCCTATTATCCGGTGAGGCAGGATTGTTGCGATCAATCCTTGTTTGGTTTGATTCTAAAAAAAGCCATCCGCCGACAACCCGATGGCAGTCATTGATTTTTAAGAAATGATTTTTGAAATCACTTTTTTTTGCGAACAATTCCGCTCAAAGTTATTAACACAACAGGTTTCAATAGTCAATTTATCTAACTTTGTAAGTTCAGCAAAAAAATCATAATTCGCATTAAACCAGTAGGCTACAACTATTTTTCAAACAAGTTCGACTGAAAGTGCTGATTTAATTTAACTCATGAACTAAAGAAAACTTACTGCATGTTTTTAATTTTTGATACCGAAACCACCGGTTTACCACAACGTTACGATGCACCCCTGACCGATTTTGACAATTGGCCACGCATGATTCAGCTTGCCTGGCAATTGCATGATGCGGCAGGTAATTTAATGGAAATTCAAAATTTTATTATCAAGCCCGAAGGATTTGTAATTCCCCGTGGTTCCGAAAAAATTCACGGTATCTCAACCGAAAGGGCCATCGCCGAAGGGGCTGACCTGGTTGAAGTGCTCGAAATATTCAATAAAAGCCTTGAACAGGCCCGCGTAATATCGGGCCATAATATAGAGTTCGATAACAGCATTGTGGGTTGCGAGATGCTTCGTAGCCAGTTGAAAACCACTTTGTTCGATAAAACAATTGTGGATACCAAAGAGGCCTCCACCAATTATTGCGCTTTGCCCGGAGGTCGTGGTGGGAAGTTTAAATGGCCAACTCTCAATGAGTTATATGTAAAGCTCTTTGGTGAAACTTTCAGTGCGGCGCACAACGCCTCTGCAGATGTCCAGGCAACGGCCCGCTGTTTTTTTGAGTTAATCCGGTTGCGGATTATCACACCGGCCATGCTGAAACTGGGTGCTGATCTCGTCGAACAATTTATCGATGCTAGTGATGGCGTGGTTCAGTCGGTGGGATATGAGTACGATGCTTATCATGAGGAAGATGCTGAGGAACCGGAGGAGGAAGAATTCGTTGTGCCAGCCGGTGTGGTTTCAGGACGTGATGATGAAAATCCTTTCACTCACCTGCACGTACACTCCCAGTATTCAGTTTTAGATGGACTGGCAGATATTGGCGGGATGGTTAAAAAAGCGGTGGACGACGGCATGACCGCCCTGGCCATCACCGATCATGGCTACATGTACGGGGTTAAGAAATTTCATGATATTACTACCCGGGCAGGTTTAAAACCAATTATCGGATGCGAAACCTATGTCGCCCAACGCGGGATGCTGCTCAAAGAGAGTAAAGTAGACGGTTCCGGCTGGCATCTGGTTCTACTGGCAAAAAACCGTATCGGCTATAACAACCTGATGAAACTGGTTTCCAGGGCTTCAACGGAAGGGTTTTACTACAAACCGCGAATCGACAAGGCTTTGCTAAAAGAGTATCATGAAGGTCTGATTGCCCTGACGGCTTGCCTGGGTGGCGAAATTGCAGATAAAATAGTCCATCAGGGTGAAGCTAAAGCCGAAGAAGCCCTTTTGGAGTATAAAGAAATTTTTGGGGAGGATTTGTATCTCGAAATCATGCGCCATCCCACCGGTGATCCGGAAATGGACAGAAAGGTTTTTGATGATCAGCAATATGTGATAAAAGTCCTGAAGAACTTCTCTCAAAAACATCAGATAAAACTGGTGGCCACCAACGATGTCCATTTTATAAAAGCCGACGATGCCGATGCGCACGATCGCCTTATTTGCATCGGAACTGCCAAAGATCTGGACGATCCAAAGCGGCTTAGGTATACCCGGCAGGAATGGTTTAAAACCAGAAGCGAGATGGCAGCCCTGTTTCAGGATATACCTGAAGCACTGACAAATACGCGCGAAATTGTTGATAAAGTGGAGGTGTATAAATTGGACCAGGCACCCATTATGCCGGAGTTTAAAATCCCCGAACCCTTTAAAGATGCCGATGCTTATTTAAAACATATTTCCTATGAAGGTGCCAACTGGCGCTATACCGACCTGAAGCCTGAGATCGTCGAACGCATTGATTTTGAGTTGGCAACCATCAAAAAAATGGGTTTCCCCGATTATTTTCTCATTGTTTGGGATTTCCTGAAAGCAGCCCGCGATATGGGCGTTTCGGTTGGTCCCGGAAGGGGCAGTGCCGCCGGTTCAGTGGTGTCGTATTGTCTGCGCATCACAGACATTGATCCGTTAAAATACGACCTGCTTTTCGAACGGTTCCTCAATCCCGATCGCATCTCCATGCCCGATATCGACATCGATTTTGATGACGACGGGCGTGATAAAATCCTGCATTGGGTACGCGATAAATATGGTTCAAAGCGCGTTGCTCACCTCATCACCTTTGGCACCATGGCGGCCAAGATGGCCATCAGAGATGTGGCCAGGGTGCAGCAACTTCCACTCTCCGAGGCAGATAGATTGTCGAAAATGGTTCCGGAAGTGCCGGGGATTACCCTCGATTTAGCCATGAAACAAGTCCCTGAGCTGAAGTTTGAACTGGACAAGGGAAAACCTGAGGTTTCTTCCGTTTTGCTCAACGCCATCAAACTGGAAGGATCGGTCCGTAATACAGGTACACACGCTTGTGGAATCATTATCAGTCGTGAGGATCTGGAGAATTATATCCCGGTGACCACCGTTAAGGATTCTGTTTTGGAATATGCCACCCAATACGATGGCAAATTTATTGAGTCGGTGGGATTGCTCAAGATGGACTTTCTGGGTCTGAAAACCCTTTCCATCATTACGGATACGCTCAAGAACATCAAAAAATCCCGAGGCATCGATTTGGATATCGAGACCATTTCGTTTGAGGATGAAAAAACCTACAAACTGTTTAGCAGGGGAGATACGGTGGCTCTGTTTCAGTTTGAGTCGGATGGCATGCGCAAGCATTTGAAGAATCTGAAACCCAGTCGTTTTGAAGATTTGATCGCCATGGTGGCACTGTATCGTCCCGGTCCCATGGAGTATATTCCTAATTTCATCGATCGCAAGCACGGCCGTGAAAAAATAGAATATGATGTGCCCGAAATGGCAGAATACCTCGAAGAAACCTATGGTATCACGGTGTATCAGGAGCAGGTGATGTTGCTTTCGCGAAAGCTTGGGGGCTTCACACGTGGAGAATCGGATAGCCTGCGCAAAGCCATGGGGAAGAAGAAGATAGAGGAGATGGAGAAGCTGAAAACGCTCTTCATGGATGGGTGTAAAGCAAACAACTTACCACTTGATAAAGTGGAAAAAGTATGGAAGGACTGGGAAGCCTTTGCCAAATATGCTTTCAATAAATCGCATGCCACCTGTTATGCCTACCTGGCCTATCAAACAGCCTATCTGAAAGCCAATTTCAGGGCCGAATTTATGGCAGCCAACTTAAGCCGCAACCTGAGCGACATCAAGAAAATTACCCACCTGATCAGCGAAACCAAGCGCATGGGCATCGATGTGCTACGACCTGATGTCAACGAAAGCTCCATCGATTTTACAGTGACCAAAGAGGGGATTATCCGCTTTGGATTGGGTGCCATCAAAGGTGTGGGTACTTCGGCTGCCGAGCAGCTTATCGAAGAGCGCCTGAAAAACGGATCTTATTTAAATGTGTTTGATTTTGCCAAACGGGTCAACCTGAAATCGGTGAACAAGCGCAGTTTTGAAGCATTAGCCAAGGCAGGTGCCTTTGATGGTTTTGAAGGTACGCATCGGGCTCAGTATTTTTTCCAGGAAAATGAAAACGCGGGTGTTTTTATCGAAAAGATAACCCGGCACGGCGCCACCTATCAGGAACAGAAACAATCGCAGCAGGTAAGCTTGTTTGGCGACATGGAAGATCTGGCCATACAAGATCCGGAACTGCCGGTTTGTGTACCGTGGTCGATACCGCAGCAGTTGTTTTTCGAAAAAGAAGTTACTGGTTTTTATATTTCGGGCCATCCGCTTGATCCGTTTGCCATCACCATGGAACGGTTTTGCAATGTGACCATCGACAATTTGAGAAATAATATGTTAAAACTAGTCGGACAGCAGGTTACATTTGCAGGACTTATTACTTCGGTTACACAGCGGACCTCTAAAAAAGGTTCTCTTTACGGACATTTTACCATTGAAGATTTTTCGGGTGAACTGTCGCTTACGCTTTTTAGCGAGGACTACCTAAAACGCAAACATATGCTGGAGGTGGGCAATAACGTGTTTATCACCGCTAAGGTGGAGGAACGGCATCATCAGCCCGGAGTGATCGAAGTGCGTCTGTCGGATATGACTTTGTTGGCCGAAGTGATGGAGAAATTGGCTGAATCGATCACGGTTTTTCTTCCCGCCACAGAAGTGTCTACAGAAAATATTGGTCAGTTATTGACTATTGCCAGCGAAAACAAAGGGAAATGTTCGTTAAAGATCGGGCTTTCTGAAGAAGAGGAGAATATCCACCTGGTACTAAAATCCACTACCGTAAAAATAGATGCCGAAGCGTTTATCGCTGCACTGACGGCAGATGGATCTTTCGCATACACCATACAGTGATTTTTTAATGAAGTTTCGGGTCGTTCATAGGAATTCTCTGTATTTTTGCACTTTTAAATTACTCATAAAATATTAAAATCATGGCATTGCAATTAACCGACGCTACTTTTGAGGAGCTTGTGATAAAATCTGAAAAGCCCGTTATTGTTGATTTCTGGGCAGTTTGGTGTGGACCCTGCCGCATCGTAGGTCCGGTGGTTGAAGAAATTGGAGAAGAATTCTCCGACACCGCAGTGGTTGGTAAACTGGATGTAGACCACAATCCTGAGGTAGCCCGTAAATATGGTATCCGGAATATTCCAACCATTTTGTTCTTTAAAAATGGTGAAGTAGTCGATAAACAAGTGGGTGCTGTTCCTAAACAGGTGCTGGTTTCCAAGCTTGAAGCATTGCTTTAACAGAATAAAAATGACTGTTCAAAAGGCTGTTATTTAACGGCCTTTTGATGTATAAACACGTCTGATTTTTGGATAATCAAATTCAACATACTAAAATTGAAGTCTTTAACTCGCTTGAGTTAATTGCACGGCAGGCGGTGGAGGGTTTTGTAACCGGTCTGCACAAAAGCCCGTTTCATGGTTTTTCGGTTGAGTTTGCCGAACATCGTCAATACAATGCAGGTGAATCGACCCGGTTTGTCGATTGGAAATTGTATGGCAAAACGGATAAGCTATATGTAAAACGTTTTGAGGAAGAAACCAACCTGCGTTGTCATATTGTAATCGACAGGTCTTCCTCCATGTATTTTCCGGTGCTGAATCATCCAACTCCCGAGCATCCCAATAAGATCTTGTTTTCGGTGTATGCCGCAGCGGCACTGGCAACGCTGATGAAAAAACAGCGCGATGCGGTTGGGCTCACGTGTTTCTCCGATCAGCTTGAGCTTCATACGCAGGTTCGGTCAAGTATGGTTCACTACCAGTATTTGCTGACTGAGTTGGAAAAACTGATGAAATTTGAGCGTCCCGAAACAGACGCTGCCACTGATATTGCCGGGTCGCTGCATCATTTGGCTGAGATGATTCACCAACGGTCGTTGGTGGTTATTTTTAGCGATATGATGGATAATTCGGAAAACCAGGACCTGAATTTTTCGGCCCTTCAGCACCTTAAACATGCCAAGCATGAGGTGATTTTGTTTCACGTAAAAGATAAAAACCTGGAGGAGAACCTGGATTATGAAAACCGGCCCTATCGGTTTGTCGACATGGAATCGGGTGAGGTTGTAAAACTCAATCCTGTTGAGATCAGGGAGAATTTTCAGAAGTCAGCTTTCAATGCGCGTACAGAGCTGGAACAGCGTTGTGGCCGTTATGGCATCGATTATGTGGAGGCGGATGTAAACCAGGGATTTGAAGGTGTTTTGCTACCCTATTTTTTCAAAAGGCAGAAGTTGTATTAAAACAGTCTATTTCCGGGGGTGCTTCGTTATTAACACATAAACAGTTGTTGGTTTATGCATTGCATTTCGGCTTTAGCCAAATGCTGGAAGATTGTTAATTTTGGGATATTTATCACCTCTCCGGGACTCTTTTTATTATGTCCTTACCTCCTCAAATCTTAATTTTCACCTCCGCTTTTACTTCCGTTTTGTGATTTCCATCGATCTCGTCGGCTCCCGAACCGATGGTGGTTTTGTTAAAATACGTGGTTCGGGCAAAACGTAGCCAGAAATTGATGCGGTCGTTAAATTTCCATTTTGCCATCAGGTAAATGCGCTGCCCGTTATCATAAAAAGAGGGGATGCTAAAGGCGTAGAGTACATCGTTTTCATAGGTGTAGATGCGCGAATTGTAACCATCTGTTCCAAATAAGGCATAGCGAAAAGTGAACTCTACCGGAAATTTTTCGGGGCGGAACAAAATATCCTGGTAAAGCATATATCCATTTTCCGAAGGACTGTTTTCCTTTTCAAAAAATACCACATCCAGTCGGTTTTTGAAGGTGACCGAAGGCCAAACCTCATAGGAGATAAAAAACCTGAAATCATTTCTTCTTACACGTGCAAGCGTCTTTGTATAGTCATATGGAAACTGAAAATTTTCCTGCTTGTCTTTAAAGCGCATTTTGAAATATGCATTGTACTTTTGGGCTGGTGAGAAGGTTAGCTGCATCAGATAATCATGCCCAGTAGAAGGGCCATCCACCCGGTATTTGATCCATGGAAACTGAAAGTGGTCGATATACCCCGTTAGGTTGAGCGATTTTGAAATTAAAGCTTTAAACCCAATGTAGAAGCCCTGTTCGTTGACGAGTGAACTACTTTCGTAGAATGGATTTGAGTACAGATTTTGATAGTCGATTCCGTAATTATGGTACAACATGGTGACAATCAACCGATCAGAAAGAAAGGTGTTTACACCGGCCAATCCTGCTTTTCCACCATTCGATGACATGGAGAACTCACCAAAAACATTGAATTTGTTGAGGTTGATGCTTGCATCAACACCATAATTGGTCAGTGAATTGCCCGTGAAATTAAAGGTTTTGTAGACTTCTGTTGCTGGGGCAATGGATGTCCCCAAAGTGGTTTGATAGGAAGTCAGGCCGATTTGCATTATACTGCTTTGATAGCTTGCATGTGCTCCGTAAGCCGTAATTTTTAGCGATCGTTTGTCGATTAATTCGTTGATGGTGCGGTGCAGGCCCGTTTCGATGATGGAGGTAACGCCCTCATCCTGGTCCATCACATCGCGTTCGATGTTGCTGTCAACTTTGTTTGATGAATAAAAGGTAGTAAAGCGGATATTTTTATGCCCAAGTGTGATGGCCGCCCCCCGAAAAAACCGGTTCTCGTTGGAGGAGCTGTTGGCACGGATGCCCCGCCCGAATTTCTTCAACTGGACACCATCGGCTGATTTCCCAAACGAAAGTCCACTCCAGAGCGTAAGCCCCTGACCGAATTCGAGGTGATAGTCACCAAGAGCTACCTGTTTAATTAATCCGGGTGTTTCTGCATATATAAAGGCACTGATAAAGTCGAAACCCGGGGTGATCTTATCTCCAATCAATCGCTTTAGTGTGTCGGGAAGTGGCCCTTTCGACATCAATTCTCCGGGGTCTTTGTCGAGCGTAAAACCAAATCTGATCTGGTTTTTGAAATTAAAGGCATAACGGGCAAAATATTTTTGTGGCGATCCCAAATAGGCTGATCCCGGATGATCGATCGCCGAATCGATGGGGATTTTATAACCGGCCCGATCTTCCAATACCTGTTCGTAGCGCATCAAAAGTTGATGGCTCCCAAATCGGAAAACGTTTTTTAAGTCGAGTACTTTTTTGGCTTCCGATGAGCCAACCACCACAAAAGGCAATATGTTATTAATGGTTTCTTCATCGAAGCCCGGTATGTTTTGCAGCTCATAAATACTGACCAACGGACCAAATTCCCTGATGGTTAACCTGAGGTTGTTCAACTGGATGTCGTTTATCAGGTAAAGTGTGCGAAGTTCTTGTATTTCGTTGCCATTGAGGTTGATGGGGTTTTGAGCGTAATACAGATAATCTTCAAGCAAGTCGCTGTAGTCGAGCTCTAAATCTGACTTTTCGGCCAGATTTTCGAGTTGGTCGGTAATAAATTCGATGTTCACCACATTGGAAGTGTCGGGTTGTTGAGCTGTACCTCGTTGTGAAATGAACAACGTCAGCGAGATCAGCAAAATCCAAAGTGGAAAACCACGGAGATATGTGTGAATCTGTTTCATGGATTAAAACTGAAATAGTACAGAAGCCTGCGGTGAAAATCCAAGTGATTCGTGCATGGTGGCTGCAATGTCGAAGACAAAAGACTTTGACTTAAATCCAAACCCGAGGGTGAAAATTTCAATTTTAGTACTGGTTCCGGCCCGGATAAAAAACCGTTCCTTGATGGCATATTCCATCCCTCCTCTGACGATAACAGGCTTGACCGAGGTGTTCTTCTCTACTTCGGCTGTTGCCACAAATTGAGGCGATAGTTTCCACTTAATCCCAAAACGGTAGATGGCCTGGATTTTTTCGCTGTCGTAATCAGCCAGCTTTACCCGGATGGGATTAAACGCCCATACGCCGATGGTAAGCTGTTCATTCACATCGCTTTGAATCCCCAGCTCGAAGGTTACGCTTCCTTTTTTTCCATAGTTGTCACCCAGGGTGGTTTGCAGATAGTCGAGCTGTAATCCTATCCGAAGATAATCAGCAAAACTACGGGCATATACCAATCCAACCTTTTGCTCATTGTAGAGATCGAATCCGTGGTGTTGGTACGATAGACCCAAAACACCCATCCTGGTAGGCAGAATTAAACCAACACTTTTGGAACTGAGTTCTTTAAGCGAAAACCTGTTTTCGTAGGAAATCCCGACAGAAATCCGGTCGAAAAGTGCAATGCCGGCCTGGTTGTTCAAAAGGCCCCAAAAATCGTTCATGGCAACAGAGGTTCGTCCCATTCCCGCCTGACGGGCACCAACTGCCTGTAGGTCACCAGTAGCATAGAGGTTTAGGTGAAAAATGAATGGAAGCAGGATGAAGTAAAGCCATTTTTGAGTATCGTGTTTCATGGGTCAATATTTTGGAGAAAAAATCGGGAAGCAATTTTTCTTTTTACTTTAGCACCTTAAAAGTACAAAAAATTCTATATCCTGAAAAAATGAGAGAACAAATTATACATTTTCTTTCCGAATTGAAAGAAAATAACAACAGAGACTGGTTTTTGGACCATAAAACTGCATACGATGAAGTGAGAGCTGAGTTTTTGTTGACTGTCGATCAGTTGATTTTGTTGTTGGCGAGATCGAATCCTGCCTATGCTCAATTGAAAGCCAAGGACACGGTTTTTCGCATCAACCGCGACATACGGTTCAGCAAAGATAAATCACCCTACAAAACACAGTTTGGTTCTTACCTGGCTGCCGGAGGAAGGAAATCTCCTTTGGGAGGTCATTATTTACATTTGGAACCCGGGAATTGTTTTCTGGCAGGAGGAGTGTATTGTCCCACACCCGAAAACCTGAAAGCCTTGCGCTCGGAAATTTATTTCAACCTGCCAGGGTTTGAAAAAATAGTAAAGGCTCCGGAGTTCGTTCAGCTTTTCGGGGAAATACAAGGCGACAAATTAAAGAAACCTCCGGTTGGTTTTCCAAAGGATTTTGTGGGAATCGACTACCTAAAATTTAAAGATTATACACTAATACATCGTATTCAGGATGAAGAATTTTATGCTCCTGATTTTCTTGAGAAAGCCGTTGTTGTGTTTGAGGCCATGAATCCATTCAACCAATTTCTAAACCAGGGGATGGCCAACAAACCTGATGCGCTATAAAACAGGATGTACCAGTTTGTATACTGGTGAAGTTGGTTTTATAAGCTGATCAACCTGTTTGAATTCCAGAAAAATATGGGTGGCTCCAAAACTGTAAGGGGCTATTTCGTAGCTGTTGTACACAAATCCAATTCCATTACCGTTGATGTAGAGGTTGTGATTTGGCAGGATGCGATCGACGAAGAAGCCAGCTTGTTTAAGCAAGGTGTCGTCAGGAATTTCGAAGTTGTTTCTGAGCTTTTTTGTTAGTAATTGCGAAAGCAGGGTGTCGGCACCTTCGGTAAATACATCCTGATAGGTGATGGGTGTTCCATCGTTCAGGTTGACAATCCGGTACGAAGTATTGCTCATGCCATGGGCGCCTCCGGTATAGGCATAACGCTCAAATTCGAGGCATAACACATTGTTTGAATTGTAGGTAACCCCCATACCGATTTGTTTTTCCCAGCTAAAAGAGTGCCCTCCTGTTTCAAGCCATTGTGCATTTTGTTCGCGGTAGTTTTTGTAAAATTCTTTTTCAAAGGCCATCAGCATGGAGTCGGGTACCGAAGAGACTAAACCCTCACCAAAAAAAGAAGTTTTTATGGTTTTTAGTACCGAATCGGCAACAGCCTGATTGTCATATCCTTTTTTTGGGAATAACAAAGTGAGTTCAATGCTGGCCGATGGTGAGTCCTTTATCTTAGGTGCCAGTACATTTTCAGAGCGAAGGTAGCTCACGTCCAGGGCCATACTTCCCAAAGGATAGTTGACGTTCAAAACGAAATCAATGGCTTGGTTTTCGTTATTTGTCCATATTCCGGAGAACTGATCCGGGGTGAGCAATCCTTTAAATGAAGCTTTTTTTTGGCTAAATGCTTTCATATTAACGGAGTCGTTGTTGGCAGAACCGGAGATCATGAAAATATCCTGCTCATTTTGACCTGCTCCCTCGTTTTTTACTGCGTATTGGATATTTCCTGAAACCTGATTGAAGCTGTGTAATAAATTGGCATATCCCGTGGCATTTTCGCCAACACTGCCTTCATAACGTCCATAAAATAGCTCAGGTGAAAGTTGAACCTGGGACTGTAAGGTAATGCTAAGGAATAGAGCCGGTAATGCAAATAGTATTCTGATATTCATGTGGATAGTTAATTTTGAATGAGGAAGTTCTTTTTCCGCAAAGTTAGGTATAATCGCATCATGGGTGAAAAAACATGGTGTTTTTAATCGAAAACCAACAAAATATTTTAGTTCACACCACCTTCCCTCGTGCAATAATTTTGTTTCTTTGTTATGCAGATGGAAGTAACAGATCAATATCTAACGGTAAAAAAACAGGGAGAAGGCCTGTACAAAGAAAAGGGGAGTAAGTTTATTTCTCTGGCGGTGCATGTGGAGACAGAAGACGATGTTAAGGAGAGCCTTTTGCAAATAAAAAAGCAGTTTCACGATGCACGCCACCATTGTTTTGCCTATCGGCTTGGGTTGGGTGAAGAGCTGTTTAGAAGCAGTGACGATGGTGAACCCTCTGGTACGGCCGGCAAACCCATTCTGAACCAAATTTATTCTTATGAAATGTATCATACGTTGGTGGTGGTAGTCCGGTATTTTGGCGGGACCAAATTGGGCGTCAGCGGGTTGGTAACTGCCTACAAATCGGCGGCACGAGAGGCGCTGGAAAGCGCCGATAAAGAAGTTCGGTATTTAACGGCACACATCCAACTGGATTTGGATTATCCACTTGTTGATCAGATTTTACGCTTTATCAGGGATGAAAAGCTAACCATCGTAGAGCAGGATTTTGGACTTAGATGTAAATTAATTCTGGAAGTAAATCTAAGTCAAAAAAAATATGTACTTTCACGCTTTGCCTTATGGCATGAAGTTGAGTTAAAGGAGTTGTGAGCCAGTGATATACAGTAATTTTAGAAATGATCTACGTTATACGACAATAATTCTAAAATGTCAATAGCCGGACCTATTTTTTTTTCACTTTTTTTAACTGAATTTTGTTAATTCAATTATAAGTATTCTTTCTTTAATTGGTTACTTGGTACGTAGGAGTTTAAGTCGAATTGAATAATTAATCAGATAATTATTGTAATAGTTTTACGACATTATGAGAAAAAAAGGTGATGAGTTGTGGTCCCGGTGTTTGACTGTGATCAAAGACAATGTTCCAATGCAGAATTTTAAAACATGGTTTGAACCCATCGTTCCTGTTAAGTTAGAAAATGAGATTTTGACTATTCAGGTGCCAAGCCAGTTTTTTTATGAATGGCTTGAAGAACATTACATTGTTTTGCTCCGAAAAACCATCAAAAAGGAACTTGGACCGGCCGGAAGGCTGGAATACAGTGTCATCATGGATAGCAACTACGATAACTCAATTCCTTATTCGGTAAATTACCCTACGGCGAATAAAAAAGACACTATTAACAAATCTGTTTCGATGCCACTTGATCTTAACAAAGGGAAGTCGCGCGATATTCCTAATCCATTCATCATCCCGGGACTCAAAAAAATTAAAGTTGAATCTCAACTGGTTGACAGCCTTTCGTTCGATAATTATATTGAAGGCGATTGTAACCGGCTTGCCCGTTCGGCAGGTTGGGCCATTGCCGAAAACCCCGGTAAAACTGCTTTTAACCCACTCCTTATATATAGTCAGGTAGGCTTGGGAAAAACCCATCTGGCGCATGCCATTGGATTGCAGGTAAAACAAAACGATCCCAACAAGATTGTGTTGTACGTTAAAACTGATCAGTTTATCAATCAGTTTATCGATTCGGTTAGAAATAACAATCAAAATGATTTTGTTCATTTCTACCAAATGATTGATGTGCTAATTATGGATGATATTGAATTTCTGGCCAATAAAGAAAAAACACAGGATGTTTTCTTTCATATTTTTAACCACCTCCATCAAAACAATAAACAACTGGTTCTAACATCCGACAAGCCTCCGGTTGAGTTAAAAGGGATGGAACCCAGATTGTTATCAAGGTTTAAATGGGGACTGGCAGCCGATTTACAAATGCCCGACCTGGAAACCCGGATCGCCATTTTACAGAAGAAACTGTATAAGGACGGAATTCAGATGCCTTATGAGGTAATTGAATATATCGCGTACAGCATAACCACCAGCATCCGCGAAATGGAAGGCGCGTTGATTTCAATTCTGGCACAATCAACACTCAACAAAAAGGCCATTACTCTCGAACTGGCCAAACAAATGATAGATACTTTTGTTAAAAGTGCCAACCGGGAAATTTCCATCGACTTTATCCAAAAGGTTGTTTGCGACTATTTTAGCATTGCACTCGAAACCATCAACTCAAAAACACGGAAAAGAGAAATTGTGCAAGCCAGGCAATTGGCCATGTATTTTTCAAAAAAACATACCAAAAATTCATTGGCTACCATCGGGCTACACTGTGGAAATAAAGATCATGCTACCGTGTTGCATGCTTGCCGCACAGTACATAATCTAACCGAAACCGATAAGCAATTCAGGGTGTACGTGGACGATATCGACAAGAAACTGAAGTTGTAGAATCCTGTCTTCATCACATTCCCGGGCTTATTACTGATTGAATAGAGTATTTTAACGTTGCACCACATTAAATATATACTACCATGAATATTCTATTTGTATGCACTGGAAATGTTTGCCGTTCGCCACTTGCCGAGGCCATACTAAAAAAGAAATTTGCTGATCACCGCATAAACGGCGAAGTTGCTTCGGCCGGTTTCGAGACATTTAATGTAAACGAACCTCCTCATGCCAAGGCGGTTGAAATTGGAAAAAAGCACGGTATAGAAGTTAAAGGCAAAGCCCGGTTGTTTATCAAGGATGATTTTATTCGCTTCGACCGGATTTATGTGATGGATGCACTCAGTTATGATGAAGTTGTTGAACTGGCCACTTCGCGACGAAAGCAGAAAAAAGTTGACTATGTGATGAATGTGATCTATCCGGGTAAAAACCTGATTGTTGCCGATCCCATTCATAGTGGAATTGAAGACTGTGAATCGGTTTTCAAGTTGTTTGATAAAATAACGGATAAGTTGATTGAAGAATTAAAGTAACGTGCAAAATCATTTTCCAACTTCATCGGATATACTTGATGCCAGAACCCGCATTCAAAGCTATATCCACAAAACTCAGGTAATCACCAATTCGTATATAAACAGCCTTGTTGAGAATGAAGTTTTTTTTAAATGCGAAAACTTTCAAAAGGCCGGGGCGTTTAAAAGCAGGGGTGCGGTAAATGCCATCCTGAGCCTTCGCCCCGATCAACAAACTAAAGGAGTTGCAACCCATTCTTCTGGAAATCATGCTCAAGCCCTGGCCAGAGCGGCTCAATTGTTTGGTTTGCCGGCTTATATTGTGATGCCAAAAAATGCACCTTTGGTCAAAATAGCAGCAGTAAAGGATTATGGCGGAATCATCACCTTTTGTGAACCTACACTGGAAGCGCGGGAATCGACGCTCAGGAAAGTGATTGAGAAAACCGGAGCTGTTGAAATACATCCATATAACAACTATACCATCATAACAGGCCAGGCCACAGCTGCTGCTGAATTGTTTGAACAAACACCAAAATTGAATTATCTCCTGTGTCCGGTGGGTGGCGGTGGACTGTTGAGTGGTACGGCGCTTTCAACTGCGTATTTTTCAGAAGGTACCAGTGTAATTGCTTGTGAACCTGCCGGTGCCGATGATGCTTTTCGGTCGTTTTATTCGGGTGAAATAGTGCCCAGCGTGCAACCCCGAACCATTGCTGATGGCTTGCTTACCTCTCTGGGAACCAGGAATTTTCCTATTATTTTAAAGTATGTAGAAGGTGTGGTTACTGTAAGTGAGGCATCGATTGTGGAAGCCATGCGCCTTTTGTATGAACGGGCAAAAATCGTGATAGAACCTTCTTCCGCAGTTCCTCTGGCGGCTTTAATTGAAGGAAAAGTCGCGGTTAAAGGTAAAAAAATCGGAGTAATTCTTTCCGGAGGAAATGTGGATCTGGCAACACTACCATTTTGTAATAAGCAGTAAATCAGAATTTCATGACACAAAAACCACCAAAAGGTAAACTATATTTAATTCCCACCACCTTAGGAAGTTTCGATACCTCCGAACAGGTGTTTCCGTCGTATAACGTCCAAATAATACACACACTCACCGAATTTGTAGTTGAGCAGGTTCGCACCTCACGCAGGTTTTTAAGTTATCTCAAGCATCCTGTACCCATCGATCAGATGGTTTTTTATGAACTGAATAAAACTACTTTAAACAAAGATATCAGCCAATATCTTACCTCTCTTCATGAAGGAAAATCGATAGGTTTGCTTTCGGAAGCAGGCACTCCCTGTGTAGCCGATCCGGGATCAAAGGTAGTTGAGATGGCTCAGGAAAGGGGTTACACTGTTGTGCCTTTGGTAGGTCCCAACAGCTTGTTGCTGGCATTAATGGGATCGGGTTTTAACGGGCAAAACTTTGTTTTTCATGGCTATCTGCCTATTGATAAGAGTGATCTCATCAAAAAGATTCGCGAAATGGAAGGAAATATTCTTAAAAGGAGCCAAACTCAAATGTTTATTGAAACACCATTTAGAAATGATTCCATGTTTGATATGCTTGTAACAGGTTGCCAACCAGCAACTAAACTCTGCGTTGCTACAAATCTTACCTTGCCAACGGAATCGATTATCACCAAAACCATTGGCTCGTGGAAAAAAGAAAAACCGGACTTACATAAGAAGCCAACGGTTTTTCTTCTGTATAAATAAATGATGCTTATTAATGGTGATGGCCATTGGCACCATGTACATGTCCATGGTTTAATTCTTCAGCGTTGGCATCGCGTACATCTAATACTTTACCTGAAAAGTGCAGGTGTTTTCCTGCCAGGGGATGATTAAAATCCATAATGACTTTGTCGTCACTCACTTCAATAACAAGACCTTCAAGCGGATTTCCATCCTGATCCTGCATGGTGAGGGCTTTACCCACAGCAACCATCTCGCTGTCGAATTTTCCGTCAACCATAAAAATCGATTTGTCCAGATCAAGGATGGCTTCTTTGGATTCAACCCCGTAGCCCTCGGCTGGTGTAAGCGGGAAAGCGAAGGTGTCGCCTGCCTGTAAGCCACTCAGGTTTTTTTCGAACGCCGGCAGCAAGGTTCCGTTTCCAAACAGGTGTACAAAAGGTCTGTCGATATCAACCTGTTGGATGATTTCACCATGCTCGTCATCCGATTTAAGTACATAAGTCAATGTAACTACTTTGTCGTTACTAATCTTCATATTTTAATGTTTTATGACTGAATTCACTACTCAGGAAAGGTTTCGCCATGAAAAAACCATGAACGATTCAGCTAGTGTTTTCAACCAGTGATATAAATAGTTGCGCGACAAAGGTACAAAATATATAAAATACCGCTTTTTTTATCTAATATTGTACTGGATTTATGGTCTGAAATTAACCTTGTGCCTTGTCAAGAATGAAATTTGTAGTTAAATATGTTGTATGGATCATTGCTGTGGTTGTATTCCTTTGCGGTTGTGAAGTGCAACATAAGCAGGTGATTAATACACAACCTGGTGATGGGCGTTACGATAGTGAGTTTCCATCTTCCTCCATTTCTGAAAGTCTGGATAAAATCTCTGAGTCGGTAAAAAGGCTCGATTGTCTGGCTTTTTATGCAACCTATCATTTTGATCCGGCAGAACATATCCAAAGAAATCAGCTTACTGAAGAACTTATCAGTCATAAATCCAAAGGAAAAACGATATCCAACGAATCGGTGAGCGGAACGGCTACCATTATTTACAATTTGAATAACCTGGTTGGGATGGTCACCTGTGCCCATGTGATCGATTTTCCGGATACTGTATTTACCTACAGCGACGACAGTATCAAAGCATTGATTGCAGTTTCGTTTATTGTAAAACAACAAATGTTTGTTACCGGTTTGCCCGATGGCGATGCAGTTAAGGTGGTGGCGATGGACAAAATAAAAGACATTGCCTTGTTATCGAAACGGATAAACAGCGATAATGAATCTGTAAATGTGCTTAATTACCCGGTTGGCAAAACGGCGTTGTTTGAATGGGGATCGGTGGTTTATATTGTTGGCTATCCGCTCGGGAACCTGATGGTAACCAGGGCGTTGGTAAGTAATCCGGGAAGAAGCAAAAAAGGCTCGTTTTTAACGGATGCACTTTATAACCCTGGCATCAGCGGAAGCCCGGTGTTTGCAATAAAGGACGGCGTTCCTAATTTGGAATGGGTGGGCATGGCTTCTGCGACAGCAGCCAGCAATCTGGTGGTGGTTAAACCTGAAAAGGATGCAGAGGTATTACAAGCAGGAAATCAGCCATATCGGGGAAATCTATTTCTGGAAAAGGTGAAATTAATCAACTATGGAGTTACTTATTCTATCTCTATTGAAGAAATAGCTATTTTTATCCGCAAAAATCAAACCCTGCTAAAGAGTCTTGGTTTCGATTTCGAAATGTATTTCAAGTAATTAAGTTTGAAGAATTGAGTAAAAGAAACATCCCCTTAGAGATCACTTTTGAGACTTGCCGCATTGGATTAGGTAAGCGTTTTTTTGATATTGTGTTTTCGCTTTTTGCCCTGATTGTATTTTTCCCTTTCGGGCTTTTGTTTGCCTTAGCCATCAAGTTGGATTCAAAAGGCCCTGTTTTTTATGTAACACAAAGGGTGGGAACAGGGTACGATTTGTTCAATTTTTATAAATTCCGGACCATGGTGAAAAATGCTGATAAGCAGTTGTCGCAACTTTCGGAAATGAACCAGTATTTACTTTCGCATAAAAAAACAGGCGGTGGATTTTCATCTTTTTCGGTGTGTCCCGATTGTGAAGCAAAGGGGATGGCCTGCTCTCCCATTTTATTTATCGATGGTGTGGAGATATGTGAAAATCAGTATTTGAGAAACAAACGGGAGAAATTGCTTAATTCGGCTTTTTTTAAAGTGGAAAACGACCCGAGAATTACCCGTATGGGGAAGTTTATGAGGTCGGTCCATTTGGATGAGTTTCCTCAGTTTTACAATGTATTGAAAGGTGACATGTCGATTGTTGGGAATCGACCGCTACCTTTGTATGAAGCCGAAAAACTGACTACCGATGAATGGTCGTACCGTTTTTTAGCCCCGGCTGGTATTACAGGACTCTGGCAGGTGAGTAGTTCTGAAAAACTGGAAGCAGAGGAACGCATCCGAAACGACAATCAATATTCAATGGTCTCTGGTCCCTGGACTGATCTTACCATTATCCTGAAGACAATTCCGCGCTTGTTTTGGTATAAAACAAAGTATTGATGGCCAAATTCTCACCAATCGGAGTGTGAAGCAATCTAACACATGCTCTAACATAAATTGAACAGTGAGAATGGTCAGGGTTGCAATGAAAATGATTGTTGCCATAAAAAGAAATTAGTATGTGCCAAAATATTTTCTCATAAACCACTCAAACGAAAGCAGTAAAACGATCAACAGAAACAGCAAAGGCAACGATTCCAGCTCAACCAGTTTTTCCTCGTAGCTGATGCTGCTTTTCAGGTTTCTTTGGTCAACCCACATCGGAATGCTGTCAATTTGGTCAGGGTATATCATGCTTCCATTGGTAGCTGTGGCCAGCTGATATAGCGTCCGGTGATTAGCCTGGTTATTCATGGCTTCAGCTGAAATTCCCGAAACCACAAACTCCCCGGTTTCAGTAAATTGTTTTCCCTGACAATGGGCGGTGGAACTATATCGGTAGATTCCTTCGGGCAGAATCCCTAAATCTAGTGTATATCCCGTTTCGTTGGGTGAAAAAAGATATTGGAATCGTTCACCCGATTCATTGGTGAGCGTAAGTGGAATTTCTTCTGTGGTAACAGGCTCAAAACTGGCGTTGAAACAGGTGGCCCGTAAAACGACCCGGTCGAATATGCTGAATTCATCCTGTGCAACAACCCGGAAAGGTCGCCGGTCGGTTTTGGCGATTAAATACTGAACACTCTTATTGATAAAGGTGTTGAAAGTGGAAAAATCACCGGTTTTTAGAAAATTGTACATTCGCCATCTCCAGATTCCTTCACCAACAATGGCTCCTGTTTTTCTTTCCGGGTTTTGATAAAAGAGAACCAACGGGATTTCACTCGCAAATCCCTTGATGTTCTGGGTGCTAAAGAGGTATGAGGAAGGATTTACCTGATAACTTCCCAATGGAACTGTAAGCGGAGGGAACTGATTGAATTCTTTTTGATCTTCGCTTGAAAAAGTAAACAGGCTAAAAGCAGGATCAACACTGGCAAAAGCATCTTCAGTTTTGTCGGCAGTGCTTAAAATACTCAACCCGCCAAAGGAGCTGTTAAATCCGGCGATGTCGCTTTGAT
The DNA here is from genome assembly GCA_030690365.1 of Bacteroidales bacterium. Classification (GTDB taxonomy): domain Bacteria; phylum Bacteroidota; class Bacteroidia; order Bacteroidales; family F082; genus UBA6244. The sequence goes on from JAUYGX010000143.1 coordinate 37,046, forward strand.
TTCCCAGAATAAACAGCGTTGGAATATTGGCGTTGGCGATTTGATCGAGTAATGCCTTTACTGGTTTGTTTTTGGCGGGTAACTGATGCAAAATAATCAAGTTGTAGTTTGTGGGATTTTCCTTAAAATCCTGAATATATGCCGTGGTTACCTCTAAATTTTTGTTGGTTTTTAAACTTTGGTTGAGTGCCGCAATGTCAGGGTGTGGCGAAAACGCCAACAGCAGTATCTTTTGTTTGTCTTCCACCACATTCAAAAATACATTGCGTGCATTGTTGCGGATGTTTTTTTCTCCCTGCAAAGGACTGATTTCAATATGAATCCGCTGTTTTCCTGGTTTTACAGCCTCAACAGGTATTGTAATTGACTGGGTGAAATGCTCTGATCGTATGGTAAAAATTTGTGAGAAAAGTGTTTTTCCAAAACCAACAGCCGTTAGATGTAGTTGTTGCCCTATTAATTGGCTAGCCTCAATGGTGACTTCCATCGGTACCATGTCATCCAGAAAGGCGGTGCTATTCAGGCGGATTTCTTTGATGTTGGCATCCGTTTTTTCGGTGGTGTCGCCCAGTGCTACAGCCATAATGGGTACCTGAAGGTTTTGAGTAGTATACACAGGGTCGAAACCGGTGTTGTAATTACCATCGCCAATCAACAATATTAAACCGGTGTTTTCGCCCGACCAGGCAGATTTCACAAAATCGAAAAAAGCTCCATAATCCGATTTGCCATCCAAAAAATCCGGAGAGTCACCTGATTTGATCTCTCCACCAAACAGATATGGTACTACCTCAACCGTTTCTCCCAACTTGTTCAGAACATTCTTCAGCTTCGATTGAAATTCGTTGTTGTAGTATGCCGAATCGTCTGATTGCAGAATCGATGCCGAATTGTCGATTCCGACGATGATAACAGGCTTTTCAATATGTGAAATCCTTGATTTTAAGTAGGGTGAAAGCAATAAAAACGCAATTGTGCTTACAACTACAAACCTGGTTATAAAAAGAACAACCGTTAAAAAACGGCTTAATTTGTTTTTCTTATTAAAGAAATAAAGGATGCCGGCAAAAATCAATCCTGTTGCCAGAACTGGAATAATGCTCCACCAGGAATACGAAATAATCAAATCGGTTGGCCACATAGGTGTGATTTGTTGCAAAAGTAAAGAAATGCCCGTTTCGCTAACTAAAAAAAGCGCAAACGAACTGCCTGCGCTTTTTTAAAATTTAAATGCCTTTCCGTTAGGTGTCCATTCCTCCGCAGACGTTGATCACCTGACCCGATACATAAGTGGAAAGATCGGAAGCCAGAAATACAGCCACATTGGCAACGTCGTCAGGTTGACCTGCACGCCGTAAGGGGATGTTTTTTATCCATTCAACCCGCACTTCGTCTGAGAGTTTGTGGGTCATTTCGGTCTCAATAAAACCCGGGGCAATGGCGTTGCACCTGATATTCCGGGAACCAAGCTCCTGGGCAATCGACTTGGTAAAACCAATCAATCCGGCTTTTGAAGCAGCATAATTCGACTGACCGGCATTGCCACTTACCCCCACCACCGAACTCATGTTAATGATGGAACCGCTACGCTGCTTCATCATAACGCGCTGCACGGCTTTGGTTAGATTAAAAGCTGATTTGAGGTTGACGTTTAGTACCATGTCCCAATCTTTTTCCTGCATCCGCATGAGCAGGTTATCGCGTGTTATTCCTGCATTATTGATCAGGATGTCGATGGTGCCAAAGTCGGCCACCACCTGATCGATTAGTTTTTCACCATCATCATAGAGCGCTGCATTCGATGCATATCCTTTTGCTTTTACGCCAAGGGCCTCAATTTGCGCTTCCGTTGTTTCCATATTTTCATCCCGGTTTAAATCGGAAAATGCAACATTGGCACCTTCACTGGCGAATTTCAAGGCAATGGCTTTTCCAATCCCTCTGGCTGCACCTGTGATCAGTGCAGTTTTACCTGCTAATAACTTCATGTTTTTTGCGTTTAGATTCAGGTGCCAAATATAGTATTTTATCTATAATTCGGAATAATTCGAAATCCCGGCCTCCAAATTGAGCCTTTTTGCCAAATCGTGGCTATCTTTGTTTTGCAAGATCACAATAAATGATGAAAACAATTTTGGTTACCGGTGCAACGGATGGTATTGGAAAACAGGTGGCTAGTCAGTCTGCCGGGTTGGGACACATGGTTATCGTTCACGGTCGTAATGCGAAGCGGGTACATGAAACAATGACCGAAATTAAATCCAAGAACCCCAAAGCCAGGGTAGAATCAGTGGTGGCCGATTTTGAAGACCTCCATAATGTCGACCGGATGGTTGGCGAGTTGGAAAGTCGCGGATTAAAACCGGATGTTTTGTTGAACAATGCCGGCCTGATTAATTTTGATCGTGAACTTTTGGCCAACGGTCTTGAGAAGACCTTTATGGTAAACTACCTGTCTTCTTTTTATCTCACCAGGAAATTGTTGCCTGTACTGCTTAAATCCAATCATCCCAGAATTGTGAATATCAGCTCCATGGCTCAATCAGGGAGCATTGATTTCAACAACCTAAATGGGAACAAACGGTTTGATGGTTACGAGGCCTATGCACTTTCAAAATTATGTAATGTATTGTTCACCTATAAGTTACATCGTTTGTATCAACATTCAGGGTTGTTAGCGGTTTGTCTGCATCCTGGTGGCATTAATACCAAAATCCTCAGAAAAGGTTGGGGTATAGGGGGTGCTTCTGTTGAAGTGGGTGCCGAGCGTGAACTGTTTGCGGCGTTCTCCGATGAAGTGCTGAACTTTTCTGGCATGTATCTGGTGAACAATATGCCTGCCAAATCGGCGGCTATTTCATATGATGAACATGTTCAGGATCGGCTGTGGCAAATTAGTTCCGATTTGTGTGGTTTAAGTGTAAAGCCTGAATAGAAAAGGCCACCAACCAAATACCGATGATTTCAGTTCTGGGCCATGCCACAATTTAGCAATAGGTCGATGGAATTAGTTAAAATTAAAATACTGATCCTTCATGCGTTTGTTGATTAAAAGGATTATATTGCAGCATTCATTTTCGTAATTTGGCGGCTATGTTCCAATTTAAAAGGATACGCACACGTTTAATTTTCTGGTTTTTAATTTTGGGCCTGGTTCCCCTCATCATGGGTATCACCGCAAATTATATCCATCGGTTAAGATCGATGCGGGAGTCAGGTTATGAAAAATTAATGGCTATCCGCGATATGAAAGCCGAACAAATAGGATACTGGCTGAGCAACAGATCCATGGAGGTAAAAAAAATATCGAAGGATACACTATTGTGCGACCTATTGACTTCACTACAAGCTCCACACCTGTTGACGGATAAAACATCTCTTCATAGCAAATTAGCTCAACTCAGAGAAAGGTATTTGTTGGAATTTCAGGAATTTATCGATTTGCAGTTAGTGGTTTACAACGTAGGTCGAATGCGGGTTTCAACAGGAGACAGTTTGTTGAAAATTTCTAAAAGCCGCAGCGATTCATTTGAAAGGGCGATGACTTCGGGCGTGTTGACTGTGAGCAGGGTTTTCATTGAATCAGAAAGGCGTTTTATGGCTTTTTCAATTCCGGTGTTTTCGAATACAGGCACCGACTCAAATCAGATTGCAGGCGTGTTGCAAGCCATCGTGGATGTAGATAAATCACTCAAACCCATTCTAAAACCGGAGACTGAATTGGGTAAGACCGGAGAGATCTATCTCGTAAATGCAGACGGAATGGCCGTCAGCAGTTTGTTGAAGGAACCAGAGACCACTTTTTATTTCCAGTTATTATCGAAACCGGCAGTGATGGCTAAAAATGGTGGAGAAGGCCTGATAAACACACACGATTATAAAAAGAAAGGCGTTTTGGCTGCTTTTACTTTTATTCCAATTATACATTGGGGTTTAGTGGTGAAACAGGACTTATATGAAATTAACCAGCCTTTGATGCACCTGCTACTTGATTTTATTTTGTTGCTTATATTTTCGGTGGTTATTTTGGTAGCGATGGCTTCAATGGTTGCCGAATCCATTTCGCGGCCAATCATCGGCCTTGCCAATCAGGCAACGAAAATTAAGAAAGAAGACTTTGAAAAAATTTCTGTTTCTTCAAAGGATGAAATAGGCCTGTTGGCCAAGTCCTTCAACGAAATGGGTGAGCATATCCAACAAAAACTATACATGCAAGAAGGCATGTCGGTGATCTCAGGTTCACTGGTAGGATCAGTTTCGATGAATTTATTTACTATAAATCTGCTTTCATCGCTGGTTCAGGTTTCCGGGGCAAAATCTGCCGCCATTTTAAAAGATGCGGATGGCAGTGACGGAAAATGGTTAACGCTGATGCAAAAATGGCCCGAAGAAAGTAATCGCTGGTTTAACAAATCAATCATAAATGGAACGGTTGTAAAGGAAAAACTGAATGGTGCAACTACTCATGTCGGGCTTGTAACGGGTGCTCGTTTATCTGATTTGGGAATTAATAATGAAATTTTCCCTGTAGTTGACCTGATACTAATTCCCATAAAGGTGGATAATAATCTACAGGCCATCATCATGCTGATTTCAAATGAGAAATTTAAACATGAAGTAGTGGAGACCATCGAACAAACCCGTGACACCATGATCATTGGCTATTCAAATGCACGGGCTACCGAACGATTATCCATCATGGCCAGCAACCTTTACGAAATTAATCAGCGGCTGGAATTCCAAACAGATGAATTGAAGGAGCAATCAGTGCAACTCAAGAAAACAGCCAGTGAGCTGGAGAAAAGAAATGCTCAGCTTGAATTTCAACGCGAGCAGGTCGAAAGCGTGAGTCTGCTTAAAATTGAGTTTTTGTCGAATATGAGCCATGAACTCCGCACCCCGCTTCATGTTATACTTACATTAACAGGAGTGATACGGAGTGGGTTAGCCGATAGATTGTCTATGGAAGAGTCAGAATATCTGGATGTTATAGAACGAAATGGTAAATTGTTGCTTAAATTAATTAACGATATTCTCGACTTAAGCCGAATTGAAGCCGGTAAACTGGATCCTGTGTTGCGACCTGTTCCACTTGTCGTTTTACTCGAAAATGTGATGGCCAATATTCAGGCACTTGCTGTGGAAAAAGAGTTGGATTTTACGCTATCAAGCGAGGAAGAAATTCCCATGATTCTTTCTGATGACGAAAAGCTCTATCAGGTTTTTCAAAATATTATCGGAAATGCCATAAAGTTTACCAATAAAGGTTTTGTACGTGTAGTGGTACTTAAAGAAAACGAATGGATTGTGGTGAAGGTAATCGATTCGGGTATAGGTATGGAAGAAAATCAGCAATATTTGATTTTTGAAGAATTCAGACAAATTGATGGCTCCACTTCCAGGGGATTTCAGGGTACCGGACTGGGATTGACCATAGCTCGAAAAACAATTGAATTGCTGGGAGGATACATCAAAGTAAAGAGTAAACCCGGAAATGGCAGTACCTTTTTTATTTATATCCCGGCTAGCTATTTGCCTCTTGGACATGAAACTGAAGTTAATCTGGAATCAACCAATGCTCCCTATAATGAAGTTTAATAAAATAAAATCTATCATTTGGCTTCAGCCATGGCTCCTGCTGGTTTTTGTGGTGGGATTGTGGTGGGTGTTCAGCCGCATCATCGGTGAGGAAAGGTTAAGCTACGGATCCATCGATTCATCAGTTAATATTCCGAATAATTACCAGTATGCATTCACCGATTCTACCCAAGTCATCGAAATGGGGGTTCAGCCCCTTTGGATGCCTGTAGCCATTATTATACAGGTTATGAAACACGATCAGGTGTTGAAAGAAATGCTGGCTCTGCGTAACCAGGAAATCCGGTATTATCCTTTCTATAATGGTACTGATATATTTACCAGGATGGGCGGTGGGATGCTGGAAGGGGGTGTGGCAGGTGATATGCCCGTACTACTTGGAATTAACAAGTATCAGATAGATGTGGTTTCTCCAATTCAGGAGGGCTTTACCTCACTGGTTTCTTCCCGTTTTAAGCTGGTTTCTGAATTGAAACATAAACGAATCGGATATACTTATGGTACAAATGCACATTATGCACTGCTTTCGAATTTGAATTCATATGGGCTGCAACCCGATGATGTGGAACTGGTCCCCATGAATATTTATCACATGATTGATGCACTGCATGATAACAATATCGATGCTTATTCGGCCTGGGAGCCTTTTCCGGGTATTGCCGTTCATAAATATAGCGACCAGGTTAGCATTACCCGCACTTATTCTATTGGATTTATGTTTTTTACCCAGGAATTTTTGCGTCTGAACCGTGAATCGGTTATGTTGATTGTAGCCGCTGAAATAAGGGCTTTTAACTGGCTTCAGGCCAGTAGGGGCAACTTGCTTAAAGGAGTGGAGTGGGCACTGGATGAATCACAAAAGTTTTATCCAAATGGTAAAATGCAACTTACAAATTATCAGATTTCTACCATTGCAAGAAAAGATATACTAACCAATTCCGATTTGCCTTCGTTAAACGACAACCTTTTGGATACAACCGGTTTTATTGCCAATGAATTTCGATTTCTTCAACAATATCACTTTATTGCAGATAGTGTAAAATGGCAGGAGTTTAGCTCACATTTTATGCAGGATATGGTACCTGAGATTCAAAAAAACCCTTCCCGCTTTCGGTTACATGACTTCAATTACAACCTTAACACTATTTCCCCAACTAAATAAAAATACATGACAAAGCTACTTTCTATCGATGATCAGCGTGACAATCAGATTACCATACGTGGTGCCCTCGCTTCAATATTAAAAGGTGTTGAGTTTCATTTTGCTTTATCGGGAGAGGAAGGAATTTCCAAAGCAAGAAACCTACAGCCGGATATTATATTGTTGGACATTATGATGCCTGGTATGGATGGGTTTGAAACCTGCCGCAGGATTAAATCCGATTTGGTTTTACGACACATTCCCATCATTTTATTATCAGCCATCGGCAATAAAACCGATAACAGAATAAAGGGCCTGGAGATAGGTGCCGATGCCGTTATGTCGAAACCATTCGACCCGGGTGAGCTGGCCTCGCAAATCAATGTGATGCTGCGCATCAAAAAGGCTGAAGATAAACTTAAGGAGGAAAATATAAAGCTTGATGAATTGGTAAATGAGAAAGTAGCCCAGATTGTTTACCAGGCCACTGTGCTCGAAAATGTATCGGATGCGGTTGTTTCATCTGATGATGATTTAAGAATTAGAAGTTGGAACGAAGCCGCTGAGCGTACATATGGCTGGAAGGAATCAGAAGTGCTTAACCGCAGTTATACTGAAGTGCTAAAACCCGATTATAAAGAGATATCGTTCGACCAGGCAGTTGAAAATCTAAGGAAAAATGGTAAGTATCAAAGTGAAGTAACTCATGAACATAAAGATGGAAGCCGGTTGGATATACTTACCTCAGTATCTAATGTTATTGATAAAAATGGGATAAACATTGGTATTGTGGCTCTTAACCGTGATATTTCGAAACAAAAGAAAGCCGAACTTGAAATCGACAATCTTACAACACGGCTCGAATTGGCGGTAAAGGCTGTTGAATTGGGCATCTGGGAGTGGGATTTAAAATCCAATCACTTAAAGTGGAATGAAGAGTTTAATCACCTGTATGGCATCGACCAGTCCGATTCGGATAGCCCCATCACAGTGTTGCGCAATGCGGTATTCTATGAAGATTTTAACCAGATTATAGAGCGTATAAGGGGGCTGATTAAATCAGGTGAAAAGATTGTTTTTGAGCACAAGGTTAAAAACCCGGAAAAAGGCATTCGGTATTTCGTTTCCAAAGCAGTGATCAACAGGGACGAACATGGAAACGCCACCAAAATTATCGGGGTGAGTAATGATGTTACCAACCGCATGAAAATGGAAATGGATCTTAAACATTCCGAAGAAAGATATCGCACGATGGTCGAAAATTCAAACGATCTGGTGTGGGTAAGCGATTTGAACGGTTGTTTTACTTTTTATAACAACCATGTTGAAGACGTTACCGGGTATAATTTTAAGGAATTCATGGGTAAATCATACAGTATCCTGCTGGCCGATTCCGATAAGCCCCGGGTATCCCGGGAATATGCTAAGGTGCTGGCTGGTGAAAAGCGGCAGTTTGAGATTATGGTATATTTCGCCGGAGGTGTAGAGCATGTATTGTGGATGAATATGGCTCCGGTATATGAAGAAGAAAAAGTCGTAGGAGTGGTTACCTTTGCGCGAGATGTTTCGGACTACCGGCATGCCATGGAAGAAGTGAAAACAGCTTTGGGCAAGGCAAAAGAAGCCGATAGGTTGAAATCAGCATTTTTAGCTACCATGTCGCATGAGCTGCGCACTCCACTCAATGCAATCATCGGTTTTTCGAGTTTGATGTATGAAAACCCGGATCCCGATGATATAGGGAAATTTGCACACATCATCAACGAAAGCGGCCAGCATCTGCTTTCATTGGTTGAGCAAATTTTCGATATCACACTCATCGAGGCCGGTCAGATAAAGATAAATAAGGATAGTTTTGATGTAGTTAACCTATTAAAGAACATAGAAGAGATTACTCTTTCCGAAAGGGCAATTCTACACCGTGAAAACCTTAAAGTGATATTCAGGATCGACACATCGATAAAAACCTGGCTCCACAGCGATAAAAGAAGGGTTCAGCAGATTTTGCTCAATTTGTTAAAAAATGCACTCAAATTTACCGAGGAAGGACACATTGAATGTGGATATGAACGCGTTACCGTGAGAGGAAAACATTACATCAGATTCTATGTATCAGATACCGGAATTGGAATTGCAGATGAGAAAATTGGGTTCATCTTTGATGCCTTCCGACAGGCGGATGATAGTCATACACGCAAATATGATGGCGTTGGTCTGGGATTGTCAGTCGCGAAAAAACTGACTGAACTTCTGGGTGGGAATTTAACTCTGGAATCGAAGGCAGGCTCAGGTTCTACCTTTGCTTTTACCGTCCCGTTCTCTGAGCAGGAAGAGGTTATGTCGACGAAAAATGCGCTTAAAGGAGAGATTTTTTTTAACAATAAAAAAGTATTGGTGGTTGAAGATGACATCGACAGCTATCATCTGCTCGAGCTGGTATTGCTTAAGTTTGGAGCGGTGCCGGTATGGACTCATAACGGCAAAGAAGCAGTGGACTATTGTGTTGAAAATGGGCTTCCGTGGATCGTGCTGATGGACTTGAATATGCCATTGATGAATGGATTGGAAGCCACCAGGATTATAAAAAAGATGTTCCCGCAATTACCTGTTATTGTCCAAACTGCCTATACAATTACTGATGATGTCAGAAAAGCCAGAGAGTCCGGTTGTGATGAGATCATCTCAAAACCAATCGTTATTAGCAAGTTGCTGGATGTTCTTTTAAAGTACAATTAGTAAGCCTTTTAGCTTTTTAGAACGGAGGATGTAGCACAATTGACATTTGCACCGGAATACCTGATGCGGCCAAGCGGTTTGAATTTTAATTGTAATTGCCACTGTCGGGCCGCAATAGTTGCCACTTTTTGTTCAATCCCAGCTCATGGGTTTTGTATTTTCGGCCTATCTGATCCGTTACCACATACCGAAAGGTGCGAAAAGGCAATTCCCCGTTTTCGAGCAGTTCAGTAAGCTGACTGTATTCTATACGATAATCAAATTCATTTTTCGATTTCAAATCGGTAGGAATTCCGGTAACCAGTTTTAAATTAACTAAATTATAATAATTTAATTCTCTTTTCTTGTTGATCAGTTCCAGTGAAATATGCTCAATGGTCATATCTTCCAACACTTTCACCCGCAGAATATTGGCAGAGATTTTCCCCATGTGTTTTTCTATGTGAAGACTCAAAACCAGCCTGGGATATTGTTGTTCCGACAATAGGTAGGTCCTGACTTTAATCCTTTTGTACCTATAGGTGATTAAGGATAAAGCCAGGACAAGACCAATAAACAGATAAGCGTAGATGGATTCCATATGACTTTAATTGGTTGAGTTTAACGCGGCAGCCCTTTCAAACGGGGCATTGCGATCGAACAGATAACGGTAGGTGACATGTGTTTTGTGGATTTTCCCACCTATCAACTCCACCAGTTTCATCATGGTTGGATTAAAATCGCCAATCCAATTCATTTCCAAATCGCGGTAGGGGAACCCTTTTTTATTTGCATTTTCTTCAAATTTTAAAACCAATCCCGATTCAATTCCTTTTCCCTGATACTCAGGGATAACGCCAAATATCAACCCAATCACCCGGGTGCAGCTTTTTTTTACTTTCAATCCGTAATACATCTTTAACTTGTTGATTAAGTTCATCTTGCCATTGAATGTTTTGATCAGTTGATTTAAATCGGGGATCATGATGAAAAAACCGATGGGTTGTTGGTTGTGGTCGTGGGCCAGGATGATGAGTCGGGGGTCGATGATGAACTTTAAGGTGTGAAATAAGGATTTTGCATCTTCCTCAGAAATGGGTCTTACTCCGGGGAAATGTGCCCAGGCTTTGTTAAAGACTTCACTAAATTCGTAGGCAATCCGGTCGCCGGTATTCATGTCGAAGTTGGTGAATATGAATTTGTTGTCGCGTTTCAGTCTTTCGGCCTTATACCGCAATACCGGGCTCAGCGATTCACCGGAAATAAGAACATGGTAGGTATATTGGTTAAAATAGTTTCTGAATCCGTATCCTGTAAATAAGTCGTTGTAATACATGGGATTATATGGCATGTTAAATAATGGCTCATGAAACCCACCGATAAGGCATCCCCAAAAGAAATCCCGGTTTCCAAAATTTACGGGGCCATCCATGGCCTTCATTCCTTGCATGATGAGCCAGTTTTTGGCTGCATCGAAGAGTGTATTGGCTGCATTCTGATGGTTTACACACTCAAAAAACCCCACTCCTCCGGTGGGTTGCTGATGGCTGGATGCGGTTAAGAGATCGTAAAAGGCCGCAATTCGGCCAATGGGTTTCATCCGATCATCGAAGAGAATCCATCGTATGGCTCTTCCATGCTGGAATCGTTTGTTTTTGGCACTGTTAAAAACCTTGTTTATTTCACCATCCAGGGGTCGAACCCAGTTGGGTTCATGCTGATACAAATCGTCAACTACATCCAAAAATATTTTCTCCAACCGGGGAGTGTTCACTACTTTAAGTTGGTATAATTCCATGTTAATCCTTTAGTATCCACGCTTCACGGTATATCAGCGGTAATTTCTGCACGGCAAAAGTAGCTTCTTTTAATGAATCGTATTTGCTTAAATACACCCTTACTTTCCCGTTTTTGTTCAATATACCGGCATCCGAAAAATCATTTTTCTTCAGCTTTTTAAGTGCCATTTTTGCATCCTGAAGAGAGTTGTAACTTCCGAAAATCAAATAAAAAGCACTCGGCCCGGTTGAATTTGAAGAAGACAGTGAGGTTGAATTTTCGTTGCCATCACAGGTTTTTGGTGCCGCCAATGCATCCCGGCGCTGACCGAACCATACCGATACATAATGATCGTTGATGCCAATGCCACAACAAACCCACTTTTTCTTGCCCTGGTCTTCCTGGTTCAGAATCATGTTGAGTACTTCTTTGGTGTCGGAAAACATGGCTATTACCGAGTCGATTTGTACAATATCATCAAAATAGGTAACCAACTCATAACCGCGATAGGGGTAGGGGGTAAGTTCCTTTGGTTTGCCCCACATACATTCCGGATTGGGTATATATGAGTTGAAACAACAGGCTTTCCAGCTTCCCTGATCCGACCAGCTCGACAGGTTGCATATCGATGTGTCGGGATGGTGCGAAAGCAAATCTGCTACATGGGTTTTTGCAACAAAGGACAATGAAGCCGATAGCTGAAGCTTGTCTTTTCCATAATCAGCGCGAAGCTGATTTATCTCTGTCAACAATAACATTTCATCCGAATTAAGGCAAAAATCCCTGGGTATTTCCGTTTGACCCCATATTGGCAGACAGTTTGAAATACACATGATTAAAAGCAACATTATTAGAGTTCTTCCTGGCATGAATCGTTATTTTGGAAGTAAAAATACAAAAATTGGTTGGATATACTCCCGAAATTTACCAGACGAAGTTTTTTAGTGCCTTCTCACATGCTTGCTGATAGGATACTTGAAGCATTTGCAACAGGGGATGATCAACCCTCAGTAAATAATCATCAATTGATTGGATGGGCAATATTCCCGGCGAAGTACCGGTAAGAAAAGCAGATTGAAATTTTGGCAAATCCCTTACATCTATATCTGTTTCATGAAGTTGAAACCTGAGTGCCCGAATTATTTGGATGACGATGGCCCTGGTAACTCCCGGCAATACCGAGTTTACCTTAGCCGTAAACAGCTCATTTTCGTTGATAAAGAAAACATTCGACCTGCTACCTTCTGTAATTTTGTCATCAGAAGTCAAAAGCAGTTCGTAGTAACCTGATGTGGCAAGCTTTTCCGCTTCTTCTTGCTTTAGCTTCCCGTTCCACCTTTTAATGTTTGGATGATTCCGCTTTGCCTGGAAGAGCCCGGTCCGCACACCTTCTGCATATTGACTTTTTGTGGGATAATAATGGGGTGCAACCCAGCAGTACCAGCGGTTTGGCTGATCGGGTGCCGATGTGGTCTGTAACCTGATATTTCCATTTTTGAGGCCATTGGTTTCAATCAGCAAGCGAATTCCCTTCTTTAAGAATTCAGAATCGGGTATTTGGAAGTGACTCATGGAGGCGGAATGCTGAAACCGAACCAGGTGTTCATTTAAGAACAAAGGCACTCCTTCAACTACCCGCAGAACCTCATAAATCACTTCACCTGCCATGATTTTATCCGCATTGAAATCGCAGGTGCTTTTCAGATCACCATTATCAATAAAGGTAATAAGCTGACAGCTAATCATATTGAGGATTAATACCAAAAAACTACATGCCCGACAAGCCAGTTTTTTTTTGGTAATTATTTGTTTTTCAGCGAATCGAAGTATTCATTCAAAATATTGAGGGCTTCGTCCTTAAATTCGGTTTCAACAAACAACCTGACCGCATCTTCGGGAGCGCCATCAACCCATCCTGCCTGCAAACTTTCGCTTAATGTATCGCGGCGAATAACTCCAATGCCGTTCTCTTCCAGAATTTCTTCCAAAAGCAGGCTTTCAACACGCGAACCTGTGTAAACCAATCTGAGATCGTCTGACATAATCGTAAAGTTTTAGATTAAAAAAAATACCTGGTTAAAGATACATCATTTTTACGTGAAAGCGCAGCTGTTTCGGGTATTTAAATAAAAAATGTATTGAAACTAATTTTTCAAATTACTCAACCGGATGATGCTGAAAACCATCACTAAAGCACTGACAATTTGAATGGGCGACAGGAGACTATCGTTAAAAATGTAGTCGAACAGGATGGCGGAAATGGGAAATAATAACTCGCTGATGGTTGCTACAATGGCTTTTACACGCCGCAAACCGTAATAATAGATGAAAATAGCCCCTGAACCGGTGGTAATTCCTATGATCACAAAGAAAATCCAGTTGAATTGCGTAGTATTAAAAAAATCAGAATAACTGCCTGATAACAAAACGAATATCAACAATATGATGGATGTAAATCCGTACCTGAAAAAGGTAGCTGTTACAAAATTGTGGTTTTGAAGCAGTTTTTTAGAGAATACGGTCGAACTCCCGAACGAAAATGCAGCTAATACAGCATACAGCGCCGCCTGGATGATGTTTTCATCGGAACTCAAATGAGGAATGCTGATACCGAATGCCAGAAAATAGCTCGCTACAATGGCCAGTGAAGCCCATAGAAGGAAATGTTTGCCTATTTTTTCTTTCAGTAGAATGGCTGCCAGAATGATGGCAAAGATGGGTTGAAGTTTTTGTAGCAAGACCACCACAGAGAGTTGTTCGAAATTCACCAGAAACAACGCTTTCACAATGGATACAGTACCAATGGCGCCCCCAAAAAGACCAATCAGCAGGAGCATAATATAATCCTGCTTTACAAAGGACTTCAGATTTTTGTATTCGCTGAAGAGGAAAAGGTTCATCAATAAAAACGGGAAGGCGTGAAGGACAAAAACTACCCAGCTTACATCGAGGTTGTGTAACCTTGGAGTTAGCACAACGCCATCAAATCCCCACAAAATAGCCGAAAAACTAATGGCAATGGTTCCTCTTAATAGTTGGTTGTTCCGAAACGTCATCTCTTTTTTATGAAGGGGCAAAAGTAGACAATTCTGGACGATAACTGAATTTGATATTCCTTTATTATGTAGATAAATATTACAGTTTAGACAGTTTCTTAGTATTTTTGAAAAAAAGATTAGCAATGAACTTTCAAATAAAGGATTCGGCATTTGTTGTCGGGGGAGCTGGTAGTGGTTTTGGCAAATCCATCGCAACCATGCTGGCCAAAGAAGGCGCCAAAGTGTTGGCGGTAAGTCGTACATCCTCAAAACTTGAAACCCTGGCACTCGAATTTCCTCATCTGATGGAGTGCCTGTCGGGCGATATCACGCAGGATAATATACACGATCAGATTTTGGACTGGATGGTGGCAAACCATGCCTCAGGAATTGTGTTTAATGCCGGAGGGCCACCGGCGGGTGGATTTCAGCATATCGACATGAAGCAATGGGACGAGGCTTATCTTTCGGTATTTCGTTGGAAGGTGGCTCTGGCGAAGAAGGTGTTGCCCTATTTCCAGGAGAAGGGTTATGGCAGGTTGCTTTTTATTGAAAGTGTTTCGGTAAAGCAGCCAATAAAAAACCTGGTTTTAAGCAATGCCATGCGGGCGGCTGTGGTTGGTGCTGTAAAAACGCTGTCGCAGGAGGTTGCTCATCAGGGAATTACGGCTAATATGCTGGCACCTGGTTATCACAGCACTGCCGCCATGGACCGGCTTTTTGCAAAAAAGAGCGAGTTAGATGGTGTTTCGGTGGAGGAAGCTACAGCTGCCTTTGAAAAGGAAATCCCTGTTGGTGCCATGGGTACGCCCGATGAAATGGCTACACTGGGCTTGTGGTTGTTGTCACCCTTGTCGCGCTACGTAACCGGACAAACCATGACCCATGACGGAGGTTTGGTATCAGGGATATTTGGTTAAATATCCAGCCTTATTTATTCATAAACTCCTTTTACTCAAATAATATCAGAAACTGTCTAAATTTTTACCGTAGGGAAAACAAAATTTAGACAGTTTCTCAATGTAACCTGGAAATATTAGTAATTTATACCTGGAAATTAAGGAATAAATTTGACCGTGCAGTCGGATTTATCCGACTGCAATGGATGACCAATTAATACTTTCATTGCAGATGAATAAAACTCCTTAGAATCAATCCATTGCAGTTGTTCATGAATGATTCAAGCCAGAAGAAAAGTATTTTCAACTTTAGCTCACTTTAAACTTCCTCCTACTTCCCCTCAATCCATTTGGCGATTTTCTTTTTGTCGGGACTAATCCAGGGATTGAGTACCTCCACAAGTTGTCCATTTTCATCGACCAGGTATTTCTGGAAATTCCATTTTACAGAAGAATTGGATGAACCGTTCAGATCGCGTTCGGTGAGCCAATGATACAGTGGAGCCATATCGTCGCCTTTAACAGAAATTTTTGACATCAAAGGAAAAGTAACTCCGTAATTTAAGGTGCAAAACGACTTGATCTCCTCTTCGGTACCCGGTTCCTGTTCCTTGAAATTGTTGGCCGGGAACCCGATAATAACAAAATTCTGGTCTTTGTATTTTTGATAAAGGGCTTCAAGTTGTTCGTATTGTGGTGTGAAGCCACATTTAGATGCTACATTTACCACCATTACTTTTTTTCCTTTTAACTGGCTTAAGGCAAATGGATTACCATCGATATCGGTAACGGTATAATCGTAAAATGAAGTTTGTGCTGACATAGTAAATGTGAGTAAAGTGCTTAGAAAAATAGATAACAAGAGTGATTTCATGGTATAGTGATTATTTAGTTAGTTGTAGTGTAGCCGATACCGGAAAATGATCCGATCGTGCAATTCGATGCCTTGTGTATTGAATCGTATTAAATCCTGAATGCAGGACGTAATCTATGCGCAACAAAGGAATCGGTCCAGCAAATGTAATGCTAATCCCACTTCCCCGTTCAACAAAACTGTCGTTTAATTTTGCTTGAAGTTGGTGGTAAATCCACGAAGAAGGAGTATCGTTAAAGTCGCCACACAATAAAATAGGGTACGGGGTGGTCGCAAGCATTTTCATTAGCAACGAAACCTGTCTTTCGCGCAGCAGGAAGGCCCTGTTTAGTTTTTGATAGATGGCCAGCGACTTGATTTTAAGTTGCTCTTGTGTTTCTTTACCAGGACTGGATACAAAACCCAAATCTTCTTTTCCTAATTTTATGCTGGCCAGGTGAATATTGAAAACCCGGACCGTATCGCCATCGATCAATAGATCGGTATAAATACCGAAAGTCCTGGAATCTTCTATTTTTAATTTTCCCTTGTCGATGGCCTGGAATTTGGAAAAAATGACCATCCCCGAAAGGAGATCGTATTTCGGATTGAAGTAACTTTCATAATAATATACACCTGTATTGAGCTCATCCCGTGTTTGTTTCAGGGTTTCGTAAATCTGATGTCCCGTGGTTTGATACTCCTGAAGACAAATAATATCGGCCTTTTGATTGTTGATAAAAGTTAAAATATCGCTTTGAATCTCCGGCTGCGACACCTTATTTCCATTTCTGAATTGTTGCACATTGTAGGTTAATACCTTTATGGCTCCGCTATCGGCTTCATTTGAATCTGAGCCTAAAGATACCTGAAAATTATCGAAGAAGTTGTTGACTCCGAACAACAAAATGACAACAGGTATCAGTGCAAACCAGCTTTTTTTAATGATCCAAAACAAAGCAAATAGAATGTTGGTAATCAAAATAAGCGGGTAAAACAATCCAAAGAATGGAAGAATTCCATATGAGGAGGGGGGCAGTTGGCCGGCGAACAATCCAAACAACAGCGCAATCAAAAGCACAATGTTTACTGAGGCTATCAAATAAAGAATATACCTCAAAAGGAAACTTTTTTTGGTGGCACTATGTATTTTGGATTTTATCAAGCTGGGAATCCGGATTAATTCAGGCACTAAATTAATTCAAATTTACGATTGCACAGGATGTTCATCACTTTAGTTCAGGTATATTTATTCTGTGGTCGTAAAAGACGCAAATAACCTATTGATCTGAAAGGTGATAAAGAAATAATTATTTTTTGTTACTTGATTTAAACAGCAGTTCTTTTTCGTTAGCTGACAGGCTGGCGTACCCGGATTTGCCAATTTTATCGAGTATCTTATCAATTTCTTCCTGGGTGGCCACCCGTTTGGTGTTGTATTCAACATCTGACATTGGTTTGCTATTTTTGGGACGGTTGGTGGAGAATTTCATGGAAGATTTACGTGTTTCGGTCAGGGGTTTTCTAAACCAATCGAAAATCTTGTAAATATCGGTTCCTTTTTTCAGCTGCAAAGCGTACACAAATCCCCACAATGCCCCACCCAGGTGCGCAATATGACCTCCCGGATTGCCGTCCTGGATACTCAATAAATCGATAGCTATAAAGGCGATGGCAATGTATTTCATCTTGATGCGCCCGAACAAAAACAAATGAACCGTATAATCGGGTACATAGGTGGCTATGGCAATAAATATGGCCAGTACCGATGCAGATGCCCCGATAGCCACTGCTTCGGAGGCTACATTTTGAAAGACCGGAAACAGGTTAAATGCTGCAATAAAAAAGACTGCCCCTACAATTCCTCCCATTAAATAAGTTGATAATAACTTCTTCTCGCTGAGGTATTCCAGAAAAATCATTCCACCAAAATACAGCATTACCAGGTTAAACAGCAGGTGGAAGAACCCTTCCTGCGTGAACATATAAGTAAAGATGGTCCAGGGCATACTTCCCAGTAAATCGATATTTGAAGGAAGTGCCAGGTACCGGCCCACCGCACTTAGCCCGGTGATTCCTGTTGTTCCCATGCCAGAGAGATACATGATCAGGCTGACAAAATTGATGGCCAAAAAAACAACTGTGTTGATAAGGATCAACCTTGAAAGCATACTCCTTCCCAACAACAGGTTTTTAAAAAAAGCTCCGGTATTGAATGGTTGTTGGTATTGCATCATAGGTAAACTTCTAAACTGTGATTAATCAAAATAACTTACCTTTTTTCTTCCAATACATGATGACGAAGAACCCGAAAATCATCCCGCCGAGATGGGCAAAATGTGCCACACCGTCTGAGCTACCGCTAACGCCCAAATACAATTCAACTGCTCCGTATCCCATGACAAAGTATTTGGCTTTTACCGGAATGGCAAAATATAGGTAAATCAGGCTGTTAGGAAACATCATTCCGAATGCCAGCAGAATCCCGAACACGGCACCAGAGGCTCCGATGGTAGAGGAATTGACGATTCCGTTAAGACTGCCCATGGCTTCATCCCGATAATTCATGCCTTGTTTCAGCACGTCAGCACCCTGGGTAAATACCATGTGTATTTCATCGGCCGTAAGCAAGGGCAATAAAGGCTGCATCCTGATATAAGCAACCAGCCACTGCATCAATCCTGCACCGATACCGGTTATCAAATAGTAATTTAAAAACCTTTTTGGGCCCCAAACATTTTCCAATACATTACCAAACATCCAGAGTGCAAACATGTTAAACAGGATATGCTCAAACCCGGCATGCATAAACATGTAACTTACCAGCTGCCATACTCCAAAGTGCTGACTTCCGGGAAAATGAAGTCCGAGATATTCGGTTAAATCGATGTGTAAAACTTTTGAAAGGGAGATGGTGGCCAGGAAAAATAACCCGTTGATAATCAATAGGTTTTTTACCACCGGAGGTAGAAGACCAAAGCCTGAAGGTCGGTATTGTTGCATAGTCACTTTTTATATCTAATTTCTACGGTCGTGCTTACAATTCTCTGGCTATAAGCGAGAAAATTTAAGCAGGCAACCCTGTGGGGCAAAATTAGTATTATTTACAGGCAACACCTGCGCAATCATTGTGCCATTATGAAATAAAACCTGCAACTTGTCATGTTAAAAAAAGTGATTCCTGTGCAAAATGGATACCCAATAATATACCCGTCTATTTCAGGTAGTTTTCGAGATCGCTGGTATTGATTATGGCCAGTACCTTTTTGCCGGAAGGCGAAACAGAAGGTACCTGACAGGTAAACAGGTTGTTGAAAAGCTCCGACATTTCTTTTACCGAAAGTTTAAAGCCTGCTTTTACCGACATGCTCATGGCCATGGATTTGGCCAGCATGGCATTTTGATCGTAATTCAAGCTGTTGGCTTCCTTTTTATGGTTTTCGATGATCTGCTCCAGCAAAGAAAGTGTATCACCTGCATCGGGTGGTGTGCCATTCACAACAAAGGTGTTGGATCCCAGTGGCTCAAGCATAAAACCAAGCGTTTTCAGGTCATCATTCAGTTGTTTAATGATGTTGGCGTCTTCGGGCGAAAAGTGCAGGTGTTCAGGGAACAACTGCTGTTGCGATAGGTGCTTGTGATTTTTAAGTTGGTGCATAAAGTACTCGTAAAGAATACGTTCGTGGGCACGTTGCTGGTGGATTAACATCAATCCATTACGCACATTGCACATCAGGTAGGTTTGCTTAACCTGTAAAAAACTGGCGTCACTTTCAGGGACCAGTTCGTTGATATTGGTAGTTTCAAGCGTTTCAGTATGGGATTCTTCCTTGTTTTTCACCGTTTCAAAAAGCGATTCCCATTCCATATCGGAAGGCCGGTCGTTGGATTTAAAACCCCGGCTGATTTCATTGGACGATTTAAATGGGTTGTAGTCCGGGTTTACACGCACCTCCGGTTGTTTCAAATCGAAAGCCGGGCGTTGGCTGAAGGCAGCTTCGATGCTTGGATCTACATTAAAATCAATGGTTGGCGTGTGCGCATGCTTGCCAATGGATTGCCTGATAGCCGCATGCAACATGGCATACACCAAACGGGCATCTTTAAAATTGATTTCGGTTTTGGTAGGATGGATATTGATGTCGATTTCGGCCGGATCGATTTCCAGATTGATAAAATACGTTGGGTGGGCATCAGAAGGAATTAATTCTGTAAAGGCATTGGCAACGGCGTGATGTAAGTATGGATGTTTGATGTATCGGTTGTTGACAAAAAAGTATTGTTCTCCACGGGTTTTTTTGGCAAATTCAGGTTTGCCGATAAATCCCGAAATGGTCACCAGTTCAGTTTTCTGATCTACATTTAACAACCGTTCGTTGTAAGGTTGTCCAAACAAACCTACGATGCGCGATTTAAACGAACCGGGCGTTAGCTTGTACACCAGCTAATCGTTGTTAAAGTAAGAAAAACCAATTTCATGCTGAATCACGGCAACGCGTATGAATTCTTCGAGTATATGCCTGTTCTCGACGTTTACCGATTTTAGGAAATTTCGTCGGGCCGGTACATTAAAGAACAGGTTTTTAACTGAAATGCTGGTGCCAGACTGACACTGACATGGATTTTGCTCAATTACCTTAGAGCCTTCAATCCTAAGACAGGTACCTACTTCATCGTCATGCGGTTTTGTTTTCATTTCAACCTGTGCAATGGCCGCTACAGACGCCAGGGCTTCTCCCCTGAATCCCATAGTTTTGATGGAAAATAAATCGTCGGCTTTCATGATTTTTGAAGTAGCATGGCGTTCAAAACTCATGCGCGCGTCCACCACCGAAAGACCGCTTCCGTTGTCTGTTACCTGAATCAGGATTTTGCCAGCCTCTTTAATGATCAGGTTGATCATAGTTCCTCCTGCATCAATGGCGTTTTCAAGCAATTCTTTAACTGCTGATGCCGGACGTTGGATCACCTCTCCGGCAGCAATTTGGTTGGCCACCGAATCGGGAAGAAGTTTGATGATGTTCAGCATATATAATTAATGTGTTACCCCAAATGATGAGAGTAGCCTTTCGACAAAATTAGTGAACATAATCAGGTAAATGGTACCCAGAATAAATGTGGCATATATGGCGTAGGTAATTACCTTCGACATGGTAGTAGCCTCTTTTTCGGTACTTCCCCGTCGCCACCTTCTGTTCATTTGCAGTCGGATTTCCTCGTGGTGTGTTAAGGTATTATCAAGCCCCAAAGCTGCTTTTTTCTGTTCAAGAGCAGTTTTGTCGGGGTCGTAATAACGTGGCCGGTAGGTAAACGACTTCGGCTTGGGTGTTTTAAAGGTGACAAGACGCATGGCAGAAAAAATTAGTTTCTGCAAAAGTACCAATTTTTAGGGGAAAAGTAAACTGTATGGACTCGATCACCATTTATGTAAGATGTGTTTGGTATGGAATGTTTATGCTCTTCAAAATACACCATTCAAAGCAGCCAGAGGTTTGAAGCTATTTTTCATCCATGATTCAATCACTATTTCTAACCTATCTTTGAAAAGTAATTTGAAAAGGGGTTGTTTTTCAGGCAACCTTTGCCGGATGTTGTGTTATGGT
>JAUYGX010000152.1 GCA_030690365.1 Bacteroidales bacterium
ATTATTGCCCAAATCAGCCTGGAGCTGATTCAGCTGGATAAAGATAAGCAAAAAGTCGAGGCCGACAGGATCAGCCTAGCTGACCTGCAGGCCAAGGTGGATAAAGAAGCCGAGTTTTTTGAAGGGGAGATTGCCGGGGCCAAAGCCTATCAGCAACAATTATCCGGGAAAATTGCCACTTTAACGGCGAAACAACAGGCCATTTTGGCAGCAAGATCAGGATCGGTGATTACTAGTGTGGGAGCAGTGCCTATTGGTAGCGACTTTGCCGGTTCGATAGCCGGTTTTAATCAAGATGCCCCCTCAGGATATTTTGCTGTTTTTAGTTTTGGCGCCTACACCCATCGTAATGGAATGAGTCAATACGGGGCAAAAAAACAGGCTGAAACGAAAAATTATAGAGACATTATTCAATGGTATTATGGTTACGGTGTTAAGAAAGATGATGGAATGCCCACGACAATTGACGTTCAGGGAGTTGGAACAATGGATATGCAAAAGTATCTTTATGGTATTGCCGAAATGCCCTCTGATTGGCATATTGAAGCATTAAAGGCGCAGGCGGTTGCTGCCAGAAGTTATGCTAAGCGTGCCGGTAAGCCGATTTGTACTACACAGTCATGCCAGGTATTTTTAAAGAGTAAGTCTGATAATCCTCCGTCAGAATGGAAAAAGGCTGTCGATGAAACCGATAAAGAAATAATCGATGGCGATGTTTCTTCTCAATATTCTTCGACAGCGGGTGGATACAGTAATACTATTGGTTGGGATACTACCGATAAATCCAATTCTGGAGATTGGACGACAAGGGCCTGGGAAAGTCAGGCTGGATCACCGTGGTTTTATAAATCTTGGTATAGACAGAGCTATACAAATGAATCCAATGATTGTGGTAGAAAACCGTGGATGAGTGAGGCCGAAATGGCTGATATTTTGAATGCCTGGTTGGTGTTAAACAAGGGGGAAGGTAACGGTGTAGATACGGGAAGAGTGGTGCCGGTAACGATAAACCAGTGTCTCATTGGCGGTCAGTCGGGAGATCCTTATAGCATTGATGAATTGAGGAGTAAGTTAAGTAGCCCGGTTACTTGGATATCCGGAAAACCCGTGGTGACGAATAACAATAGTGGTTCTACAACTAATGTTAGATTTGTAACGAACAGGGGAGAAATCAATGTTCCGGGTGGAGAATTTAAAAAGGTATTTAATACGAGAGCCCCAGGTTATCTTTCTATCCCTCAGAGTGGATTTGCATTCTATAATATAGAGAGAAAATAAATGACCGATATTTTTGTGGCGCCAAGTAAACCGAAACAGGCAGGCTTAGGGTCAAGATACGAAACCGTGGCTGCAAGGTGGGGTAAAGGAAAAAAGCGGGGAGGCCATGCTTTCAGCGCCTTTTGCCTGCTCCCCGGCAAGGTGCGTTTTGAAACCCAGGAGAAACACGAAAAAATTATCCTGTTACTGCACCAACATTGGTTTACTCAATTAAAGTGGATTATTACCGCCGTCATTATGGTGTTTGTGCCGCTGATTTTAACCCTGATTCCGCTTTTGGACTTCTTGTCGGACAGGGGCCAGTTGATGG
>JAUYGX010000005.1 GCA_030690365.1 Bacteroidales bacterium
CTACCCCCTATAAACCAGCTTCTCAATCCGGCTCACACTCCAATCATACCGGCAACTTAACAATTGTTTGATGTCTTTGTATTTATACCCTTCCTTCGCCAGTTCCAAATATTCATATTGAATGAGAACTCGCTTTAGATCATCTTCACCAACCATTCCAATTTTTACTGATTCAAGTACATCAATTCCCAGCTTTCGTTGGGTTTCCTCAATCAACCACATCAATGATTGACTGATCCCTATTTTACAGGCAATTTCTCCGTTCATCTCGCTAGTTTGCAATTTTTTTGGACTTTCCAGTTGCTCCTTAAGTCTGTACAGACCTCGTTTTGCTGTCATGATTCCGTCAATAGGCTCATCATGCATGGCCAATACCGTCACATGCTCGCTGATTTTCTCCATCAATTCTTCGTACGCAGCGGTCAGCATTTCCCCGGATTGACTGATTTCTACCGTTTTCATACTGTTTTCTTACAAAATTACATATCATTTGGAAATATTACAACACTAACAATCAATTATCTATGATAAATCTGCTTTAAATAAATAAGGGCCCCTAAATTTGAATTGTTAACAAATTATTTCACCATGGCGAAATACAAACCAAGGTTTAAGGCCAAATCCGGATTATTCGAACTGAATGCAGGGCAAAGTTTGTTCTCAAATTCCATAAAAACCAGCAATCATAAAGAGGATGTTCCTCTTCAGTTTTCTCATGCTAAATATGCCGGTTTTTTGATGTTTTTTAATGGCTTTTTCTCCGCATTAATTCCGTACCAGGTCCGTACCAAGGCCGCTTAAACTGATTATTCACTCTTAAAAACCATTTGTTATGGCAATTGTTCAAAATCCTATTACAGGTCGGACCCGGAAATCGTTCGGGACTGCGGTATTTTCCAAGTCATATGGAAACAATACTATGCGCTCCAAGGCGATGGATGTAAGAAATCCAAGAACTGAGGGTCAGATGCGCCAGCGCAATAAATTCTCCATCACGGTTGAGTTGGTCAGACAGGTGCTTCCGCTGATCAATGAAGTGTATGCCGGAAGCCTGACCACCATGTCACCATTCAACAAAATCACCAGCATCAACGTGAAAAATGCTTTCGTGGGTGAACCACCGGTGCTTGATCACACCAAAGTGGTGTTGTGTGATTTCGTTTCTCCTTCTGTTGTAAATGTGACATTAACCGGTCAGGATGACCAGGTGATGGATATCACCTGGGATCCGGGTACAACCAACGCGGACGACCTGGCCAGTTCATTGTCCTTCGTGTTATTTAACTGCGATACCAACCAGGCTGTCATCTTTCGGGATGCAGCTTTGCGTAGTGCCGGTACTGCTTCGGTAACCGTTCCATCCGATTGGGTCGGTGCCCAGACAGCGCTGCATGTGCTTACTTCTGAGTCGGCAGTTCTTTTAGCCGGCAAGCCCAGGAAGGATGTGAAATTCAAAGCCGGTGCTGATTTGAGTAGCATCGTGAAATAGGTTCGCTTTTTTCTTTTCAAGTCTCCGGGAGTTTTCCCGGGGACTTGTTAAAATTTTAGGATGTGATGGAAAGTAAGTCATCAAATATAAAATCGGGTTATTTCGAAGATGCCGCAGGCAACAAAAGTAGTACACGCTTAAAAACCTTTCTGGCAGCTATTACAGCCATGATAGTTGCACTGGTCAGTGTGTTCTTTGAAGTGGTAACCGTAGGCGAAAGCCTCCCTATAATCTTCGCCCTGCTGGCTTTTTCCTCAGGTGAAAAATCCTATCAAAGCTTTCTTGAGTCAAGAACAAAAAATTCAAATCATGAGTAAAACGGAATCCAGGTTCATCAAATGGTTTGGCGGTATAGCCGGAACCCTGATCATTGCCTCCGTTATTGGCTTAGTAGGCATGTACCACACTTCCGGAATAGTGTCAGAAAAAGTCAAGTCCAACGAAAAGAAAATTGTAGAGGTGCAAACCTTTCACGACAAAGATGTCGAACTCATCCGTTCCAGCATCAAAGAAATCAAATCAGACCAAAAAGTCATCATGTCCGACATCAAACAAATCCTCAAAGAAATCAGATAATAAAGCCACTTCATGAAGTGGCTCCCTCACAAAGAGGCTCCCAAATCCTAAATCTTAAATCCTAAAAATCATGAAACTCTCCCGTCATCAACAAATCTTCACTCAAAACCTGGCTCTCCTCATCTTAAAGGCAAACTGTCTCGGCATCAACCTCACCCTGGGCGAAGCTTACCGCACCATAGAGCAACAAGAACTTTATTTCTATCGCAAATCCATCAGGGTAGAAGACCACGAACTTGAACTCATTTCAGCTCAAAAACGTACCCAGACCATGGCCAGCAACCACCTCAAACGCCTGGCTATCGACTTCAATTTTTTTATTCAACATCAGCTGCTTTACAAGCACCCATTAATTGATGAATTAGGTACATACTGGGAATCCCTGGATCCACTCAACCGTTGGGGTGGCCATTTCAAGGGCTTCTATGATGCACCCCATTTTGAAAGACATATCCCATAGTACAGCCTCCACAAGAGGTGGCTCCTCATATCTTGCTAAAACAAAATCCCATGAAAACAATCCCCTGGCTCCTCATCATCTTATTGCTTGTCGTAATCTTCCTCCAACGTGAATGCACTCCTGAAGTTGTTTGTCCGGAATGCCCTCAAACCACCACAGACACCATCCGCGACACAATTATCAAACCAACTGTCCATTACATCCCCAAACCCATTTACACCGATACAGGCAGTACAAAATGGCGTTCTTATCCAGTAGACACCCTGCAAATCCTTTCTGATTATTTTTCCCGGCATCTTTACCAAGACACCTTGCAGAACGATTCCAATGCACTTATTGTGTTAACGGATACCGTTTCACAAAACCGCATTGTGTATCGCTATCCCCAAATTACACTTTATCCCCAAACTATCAGGCAAACAACTTGGGTTGAGGTTCCTCAACCTTTAAAAAATACATTGTATTTAGGCATGTCCATTGGCCGGAATCCAACCAAGTTTGGCCTGGCGCCTACAGCCATGTTTAAATCCAAAAAAGATCATGTCTATTCATTTACCTACGACGTGATATCACATGATATGTATGTTGGTATTTATTGGAAGATTTCCTTTAGAAAATAATCACTCCATTTGTTTGCCGTGGATCCTCTTTCATTTGCCTGTTATAAGCACATTTGTTCTCCTATAGCCATCCCTTCACCCGCTCAGCAAAACTATTCGCTCCAGCGCAAAATGCAAGGGTATATAAACGGCGTCAGGGCTTACCCGCAAAAAGCCTTCCCAATTTCCGCCGCCCTTGCATTTCGCGCTTCCGCTACATAAATTAGGCAGCTAAGCGGGTAAAGCGATTTTTGTGCCAAAGCGAGTAGAAAAATCAACATTTATCAAGAAAAATAATGAAACTGAAACTCCTACCTGAA
>JAUYGX010000019.1 GCA_030690365.1 Bacteroidales bacterium
AAAATTCTTTTACGCTGAAACCAGATGCCTCTTGCTGTCTGATAAGTTCAAAATATTTGTCGCTCTTGTGCATGATTTTTTTGAGCGCAAGATAGATTGATCTTGAAGCCTGGTCAAGATGTAGGAGGCCGAAGGTTTACGGTTGGTTGAATAATATAGCAAAAGAAGTCAACTGATAATTGACATTTCTTATATTTAATATACTCAAAAAAAAATATGACAAATTATAAACATCTCAATTTATTACTTAGTGGGGCTGATAAATGGAACTTATGGAGAGCAAATAATCCAACAATATACACCAATTTTAAAAGTGCTGACCTTAGATCAACAAACCTTTCAGGAAGTGATCTTAAAGGGATTGATTTCACTAGAGCTAATCTAACTGGAGCTAATCTTTCAAGTGCAGACCTCAGAGGTGCGATTCTTTATGAAGCTAACCTTACAGAGACAAACCTCATGAAATCAGATCTTAGAAATACAATTTTAAATGGAAGAAGGTTGAAAAATGCAAACCTAAGTGGAGCGAATCTTAGAGGTCTAAATCTGGGTGGGGAGGACTTAAGTAGTGTTTACTTAACAAATTCGGATCTTTGCAGTGCAAACCTATCGGCGGCAAGGCTTTCAGGTGCAAAGCTTTCAGGTGCAAAGCTTAAAGATACTGATCTCAGTAGTGCCTTTCTAAAAGGAGCAGATCTTACAGGTGCAAATCTTACCGGAGCAGATCTTACAGGTGCAAACCTTACAGATGCTAATTTATCAAAGACATTTCTATATAAAACAATCCTAAATGAAACAGTTGTTATTGGAACTTCTTTTAAGCAAGCAAAATTTGGGAATACCCAGTTTGGAAACCTAGATCTCACTGAGTGCAAAGGATTGGAAGAGTGTTATCACATGAGTAAAAGTATTATTGATTATCATACGCTTCAAAGATCAAAAAACTTGCCTGTTGTTTTTTTAAGAGGCTGTGGCTTATCAGATACCTATATTGATTATGTCCCATCTCTTTTTGAGATTCCTATACAGTTTTATTATTGTTTTATATCTTATTCGACTAAAGACCATGAATTTGCTGACAGACTCTTTACTGATCTCCAAAGCAGGGGCATAAGGGTATGGTTTGCTCCTCATGACATGAAAGCTGGTAAAAAGATGATTGACCAAATAGATATAGGTATAAAAGTTACTGACAAACTTCTCCTTGTCTTATCCAAGAATAGTATTGGTAGTGATTGGGTAAAAACAGAAATATCAAAAGCATACAAAAAGAGTAAGCAAATAGGCAAAAAAGTTTTATTCCCCATCAGCATAACATCATTTGATAATCTGTTAGAATGGGAGCAATTTGATTCAGATCTTGGTAAGGATTTAGCAAAGGAAATAAGAGAGTTTTACGTCCTAGACTTTGAAAATTGGAAAGACGAAAAAAAATACGGGAATAGTTTTGATAAACTAGTTGAAGGGTTAAGAATTAATACAAGATTACAGCTTTAAAACAATTCTTCCCCACCTGCGCAATCCCCGGTAACCATTCCGTTTTCAATGACTAAATGCAGGGCAGTAACCAAAATTTTTAACCCACCTCCTCCATATTTTAATAAATTTGTCAAAGAATATCCATCATCAAACAACCATTCAAATGACACGAAAAATCAGCTCCCTCCTATTGCTTACTATTTTCCTGTTTTTCTCCGGCATCAGCATGCACGCCCAAATCACCTCGCACCAGATAGATTCTCTGGTTGAAGTAGCCATGTCAAAATTCAATGTGGCCGGGGCTTCGGTGGCCATTGTGAAAGATGGAAAAGTGGTTCATAGCCGGGGTTACGGGGTAAAATCCATTGTCACCGGCGAAAAAGTGGATAATCAAACCCAATTTGCCATTGCTTCCAACAGCAAAGCATTTACCACGGCTGCACTGGCCATGTTGGTTGAAGAAGGTAAGCTCAACTGGACTGACAAGGTGGTGGATCACCTGCCCGAATTCAAAATGTACAACGACTACGTCACCCAAAATTTCATCATCCTTGATTTGCTCACCCACCGCAGCGGCCTGGGCCTGGGTGCCGGCGATTTGATGATTTTCCCGGATGGATCGGATTTTACCATCCACGATATCATGACCTGCTTTCAGCATTTTGAGCCACAATCGGCCTTTAGGACAAAATTCGATTACGACAACCTGCTGTACCTGGTGGCCGGCGAGATCATCGCACGCACCAGCGGCACTACCTGGGAAGAATTTATCAAAACCCGCATCATGAATCCATTGAGAATGATCCATTCATCACCTTCGGTGGCTTATATGCATGACAAAAGCAACCTGGCTTCACCGCACAATACGGTGGATGGAAAGCTGACAGCACTGCCAACATACGAGGATATGGTCAATGGTGCTGCGGGTGGTATATATTCAAATGCAGAAGACCTGAGCAAATGGATGCTGGTGCAGCTCAACCATGGCAAATATGGCGACAGCCTCGACAAACAACTGTTTACTGAGGCCGATCAGAACGAAATGTGGAAGATTCATACTTCTTTGGATGTCAACAAAAATCCAAGGTACAACTCACATTTCTCAGGTTACGGACTTGGCTGGGGATTGCGCGATGTGCAAGGCAAGCTGTTGGCTTCGCATACCGGCGGTTTGCCCGGAATGTTGTCCATCACCATGCTGATTCCTGATATCAACTTTGGGATTGTGGTACTTACCAACACCGAACCCGGAGGTGCTGCCCTGTTTTCTTCCATCAGTCAAACCGTGACGGACAGTTACCTTGGTCTGGATGATTTTCAATGGATTGAGAAAAATTACAAGCGCTTGCAACAGCGCGAAGAGGCCGATACGGTCACCATCCAGGCCTGGGAAACCGTTGCTAAAGCCAACAGTGCCGTCATCAACGCCGAAGATTACACGGGAATTTATCAGGATGACTGGTTCGGGAAGGTGGAGATTTGGAACAAGGAAGGTCAACTTTGGGTTAAGTCTGTGCGCTCGCCCAAACTCAACGGTCCCATGTACTTTTACAAAGCCAACACCTTTGTCATTAAATGGGAATACCGGGACATGAACGCGGATGCTTTTGCTATTTTTTGCCTGGATGAAAACGGCAAAGCACAGGGCATTAAAATGAAAGGGATTTCGCCTAACATCGATTTTAGTTTTGATTTTCAGGACTTGGATTTGAAACGGGTAGCGGACTAATCGGGGACCATATTGCACTCTGTATCTCCTGATGCCATGGGCTGTGTTTTTTTTCCTGACCTGAAAGAGGATATGTTTGCGAAAAACAGGGGGGAGCTATTCCACAAAGGTGCACAAAGAAGACACAGAGCTACACAAAGGATTGGATACGAGTTAAAAAATCGAGTTCGGGATGATTTCCTGATCGGTAAAAACGTTTAGATTTGCGTTATGAAGACCGCTACCGTAAAAGAATTAAAACTCGAATTAAGCACCCGATCGCCCAAAGATCTGTTGGAAATATGTCTTCGGCTATCAAAATTTAAAAAAGAGAACAAGGAGCTACTGACCTACCTACTGTACGAATCAAACGATGAAGAAGCTTATATACAAGGTGTTAAATTTGAAATAGATCAACAATTTGAACAGATTAACAACCAGAATTGGTATTTAATTAAGAAAAGCGTTCGCAAGATTTTGCGTACTGCCAAAACCTATATCCGGTATTCCAAAAACAAGCGGACCGAAGTAGAATTACTCATCCACTTTTGTACGCAATTAAAGAACATGAAACCTTCCATCAAAAACAATGCTGTTTTAACGAATCTTTTGGAACGTCAGGTACAGCTGATCCGGAAATCATTGCTTTCGATGCATGAGGATTTAAGGTATGATTATGAAATGGAGATTAATCACTTTCTTTAACTTTGATACTTATTACCATTGTAACCTAAAAAACTTCAATTGTGCCTTGTCGCTAATACACATTGACAATTTATCTATATTTACACGTTGATAGTATAGAGCATTTGGAGTGAAGCCTGATTTATCCACCTCGTAATGAACCAACTAAAATTCGAATATAAAATCACTGCCGCTTACCTGATTGTTGGCGGATTGTGGATCTTATTTTCGGATGAACTGCTCTTTTACTTTATTCAGGATTCTGATTTGCTTTCGGAAGTCCAAACGTACAAAGGATGGTTTTATGTGATCATTACTGCCGCATTGCTTTACTCTTTCCTGAAAAAACACCTCGAGAAACTGCGGCTTGCCGAAATGAAAGCCAAGGAAAGCGACCGGCTTCAAAGTGCCTTTCTTCAGAATATCTCGCATGAAATCCGCACACCTATGAACGGCATCATTGGATTTTCAACCCTGCTCAACAACGATCTACTATCTGATAACCAAAAGAAACACTATCTGCAAATTATTACCCGAAGCTCCGACCAATTGCTCAGTATCATTAACGATGTACTCGATATTTCACTTATCGAAACAGGTAATATACAAGCATATAACGAGAGTTTTTCGCTTAACCAACTGTTGGATGAACTTTACTTTGCAAGTAATCCGCTTATGAAAGAAGGGGTTTCCCTTACACTATCCAAAGGATTGTCTGAGGCACAAAGCATGATCATGTCGGACGAACGGAAGGTCAGACAGATAATGAACAATCTTTTGAACAATGCCATTAAATTTACCGATGAAGGATTCATCAATTTCGGATATCAGCAAAAAAACAATGAGCTGGAATTTTTTGTCCACGACAGTGGGATTGGAATTGCTACCGATTTGCACGATAAAATATTTAACCGCTTCCATAAAGCCGAGCTTGAAATAACAAGGTTGTACGAAGGCATTGGTCTGGGATTGGCTATCTGCAAGGGAAATGTAAATTTACTGGGTGGCCGGATATGGGTTGAATCGGTTTTGACTAAAGGGTCTACGTTTTATTTTACCATACCGTATCTGCTTTCAAAACGAACAGATATTCAGGAATTAAGTGAATCAAATTCACACGAAGTTAATCCAATCAACCACATTTTGGTGGTGGAAGACGATCAAACCACCTATCAATATCTTGAGGAGATATTAACAGACCAGGGATATCCCATTTATCGAGCCGTTAATGGAAAAGAAGCCGTGGAACTCTGTTTTAAACACAGGAAAATCAAGATGGTCCTGATGGACATCAAGCTACCGGTGATGAATGGACTCGAAGCTACCAAACTGATTAAAAAGGAGTTTCCTGAAATGATCATCATTGCCCAAACAGCTTTTACAGAAAACGAGCATATAAAATTTGACCGTGATGCAGGTTTTGACGGCTACCTTTCTAAACCTTTTAGTAAAGAACAATTAATCAATATGATAAAAATTCATGAGAAATAAATTACTGAACGGAAACCTTAGTAAGCCATCGAGAAAAACTCATCATCCGATAGAGAAATTGCCTTTTGGAGAATTAATCGACAAAAAAAATCGCCGACCTGAAACAGTCCGACGATTCCTACAATGAAAAAAACATGATATTGATTACAGCTCAACGCGTTGAGTGACTGAAGCATTTTTCTGAACCATCTGGATAAAGTATGTTCCGGGCTGCTTGGCACTCAGGTCGATGGTGAGCTGATATACATCACCAACCATCTCAGGCTTTCCTGTGTAAACCTTGTCGCCAAAGTAATTATAAACAGCCACCTTTGTGGAACGATTGTCCTCTTTTGGCATAAACCGAAGGGTGATCACACCACCGCGGTTGTCAATATCCAGGGTAGTGAGTACCAACTGATCGGGTTGACTTTTAATTCCGGCATCACGCAACTCTTCCTGAGAAGCCACTCCGCCATCGTCAAATCCGCCGTGAAAAAAGTACCTGTTTCCCGGATGTTCAGGATGCATGGGACGCGGTGGTTTTGGAGGTCGTGGAGGCATACTAACCCAATTCATTCT
Source organism: Bacteroidales bacterium (assembly GCA_030690365.1). Lineage (GTDB taxonomy): Bacteria > Bacteroidota > Bacteroidia > Bacteroidales > F082 > UBA6244. The sequence continues at coordinate 5,924 of JAUYGX010000019.1, forward strand.
CTCTCCATTCACCATTTCCATTTCTCTTTCCACATCTTCACGATGACGCATGGCTTCCTCCACCTGTCGTTCGATATCTACTCTTAAGCCTTCCATATTTTCCTTATCCAGGTTAAATTCAAATTCCATTCTGCGGCCATCTTTATCTTCCCAATGCCTTAATTTATGGTTAAATGCTGGTGGAGACATCATGGAAATATCATCCTCATCTCCCGTAAATACCATCACCTTATAGGGTCGTCCGGTTGAATCGGAACCATTGGCAGACAGCTCAATAGAAATCGTTTTACTTTGGGCCGAATCAACGTCCGCCACCTTATCGATCAACAACCTGATATCTTGCTCCATGTCACCCTTTGAGGTGAAAACGGTGTCAAAAGTGGTCGTTTTTCCATCCACCACCTTGACCAACTTAACTTTTACCTCCTTTTTTTCATCCACCTGGGCATAAATGAATGCCGGAACAACAAGCAGGAAAATCAACAAATAAAATAGGTTTACTTTTTTCATTTTTTAAAGTTTTAAATACTTCACAAAACTAGGTTACGCCCTTTTTGATAAAGGTTAACAGGGGTTAAAAAAGGTTAACATCAGGTTAAAGTATCTTCACAATATACATTGTTTCATTAGCTTTGCTCAAAATCATAAATTAACGGTAGTTGAAAAAGCGTTTTAACCTGATTGTCCTTTTTATGTCTGTCAGCCTGGCAGGAATTATTTTCACCCAGGCATTGTGGATCAGGCATGCCATGAAGATGGAGGCATCCAGATTTGAGAAATCGGCCCATGAAGCCATGTTGGAAAGCATCGACAACTGGAACCGTTTCGACAGGTTTTCGTTTATTAACGATAAGATGAACCTGCCTCCTCCTCCTCCACCAGTGAGGCCGGTACGACCTGCCAGAACATACTACAGGGTTGCTCCCGGAGCCAACAGTCGTGTGTCGGTGGAAGTGGATACAGTTGTAAGCCGTCATACGAGGACGAACCATGTCATCAGCATCACTTCCAAAAATAAAGTGAGCGCACAGGCAACTGTCAATATGGATTCTGTTCGTGACAATTTTCAATTCGATTATGATCTGGAATGGGTATCTGACTCTGAACCAGATGTTGTAATGGTTACGGATAACGATCCGCAATTTTTTGAACTGCAGAGAATACATGACAGTATCCGGCAAAAAATGGATGAACACACCACCTGGGCGGAAGAAGAAAAAGCCAGGGTGATTGAGGAAAAACTGCAGCTATTCAACAAAAACATGGAAGAATGGGTGGTGGAATACAGCTTCGATCCCAATAAAATGCTGGGCAACTTCCCTGTTTCCAACCTGGACACATTACTTCGAAATGCCCTGTTTTCAAGAGGCATCGACCTGCCTTTTTACTATCAGGTTGTGCAGGAAGCAGGTGATTCTGTAAATGTAATTTCCTCCACCAAAGACGCACCGACAGAGATGAAAACGGCCTTCAAAGTCAACCTGTTTCCCGACGACTTCTTCCGTAAAAACATGTACCTGCTGTTAAGTTTTCCTTCCAAAAACAGCTACATCTTCAAATCGCTCACCTTACTCATCACCGGAAGTGTGGTCTTTACCCTCATTATCCTCACCACCTTCTGGTTTACCATTTTTTATATGCTAAAGCAGAAAAAAATGTCGCAGATAAAAACCGATTTTATCAACAACATGACTCATGAGTTTAAAACGCCCATTGCCACCATCGGCCTGGCTGCGGATGCCCTTTCTTCGCCCAAGGTCTTCGGTCAAATTGATCCCACCCAGTATTATCTGGGCATCATCCGGCAGGAAAATAAACGCATGAACAGTCAGGTTGAGAAAGTACTTCAAATGGCCTTGATTGAAAGAGGAAATATCCACATCGAACCACAACCCATGAGTGCACACGAAGTCATTGAGCATACCATTGAAGTGCTACAGCTTTCGGCACAGCAAAAAAAAGGGCGTATCATTTCTGTCCTGCGTGCTTCCTGCGACCAACTGCTGGCCGATGAAGTTCATTTCGCCAACCTCATGAATAACCTGCTGGACAATGCCATCAAATACACCGAGAAACCACCTGAGATTGTGGTTGAAACCTACAATCAGCAAAACTCACTGATTATCAGGGTAGCCGATAATGGCGTGGGCATGACCAAAGAAGTTCAGCAGCACATTTTCGATCAGTTTTACCGCCGGCCAAGCGGCAACATACACAATGTAAAAGGTTTCGGACTTGGATTGAGTTATGTAAAAGCCATTGTGACCGCTCATGGCGGAACCATCCAGGTACACAGCGAACCCGGAAATGGCAGTATCTTTACCCTTACTTTTAATTGCACCAAATCATGACCAACGAACCTTACCTGCTCCTTGTTGAAGACGATGTTAATTTTGGTTCTGTACTCAAGAGCTACCTCGAACTAAATGATTTTAAGGTAGATTGGGTTTCGGATGGAAAGGATGCCCACGAAAAATTCATCCAGGGGAATTATCAGTTGATATTGCTTGACGTGATGCTTCCCAACCTGGATGGGTTCTCCATCGCAAAACAAATCAAGGCATCGGGTCGCAACATCCCCTTTATTTTTATCACTGCCAAAACCCTGCGTGAAGATGTGGTAGCCGGCTATAAAACCGGTGCCGACGATTACATTACCAAACCCTTCGATTCGGAAATCCTGCTCTACAAAATCAAAGCCGTGCTCAGCAGGCATCAAAATAAGTCTAAAACAGGCTCCTTAACAGGAATCCTGCACCCGGGCCATTTTTTGTTTGACTATCGTTCGAGGAAACTCACCAATCAACAGAACAACCACAGCACCTCGCTCACACCCAAGGAAAGCGAACTGCTCTATCTACTGATCATGCAACAAGGCGAACTGCTATCGAAGGTGGTGGCACTCAACAAAATCTGGGGCGATGCCAATTATTTCACCACGCGCAGCATGGATGTGTACATCACCAAACTCCGAAAACACTTATCTTCAGACGCTTCCATTCAAATCATCACCATTCATGGGGATGGCTACCGGTTGGTAACCGAAAGCAAATGATGGTTCAGTAGAGTCTCCTTCAGATATCCGAACTACCTGTTTAACAAACACATGTATAAAGCAATAACTATTTTTTTGTGAATCTTTGTGGCTTCTTTGTGTAACTCTGTGCATTTGTGGTTTATTTCACCGCTAAGGCGCTAAGGCGCAGAGGAGTTTGTAATTCTACATTATCAATGCATTATTTTCTTTTTGTCCTTCTATGTTGCAAAACAGCATTTTAAACAACCTCCTATAAAAGATACTAGTTGATTTATTTCTTTACAGGAATCTTATCCATGGCCCTTTCGGCGATAGCGGTGATAGAAAGCGACGGGTTGACCCCCGGATTGGCAGAAATCATGGAACCATCCACCACCCACATATTCTGATAGCCAAATACCCGGTTATCCTGGTCGATCACGCCTGTTGAGAAGTCCTTTCCCATAACAGCTCCACCCAGAATGTGGGCGGTAGATGGAATCCCTGCAAAAGTCTCCACGGCAAAGGAAGTAGCTTTTCCATTGACAATGGAGGCATACTTTTTGGTAAGCTCCACCGATTCGGGGATATTGGGACTGGGTTTTTTACCGGAACTCACAGAAGAAACCATCCATCCCAGACCATTTCTTTTGAACCTTAATTTGCTATCCAAATGTTGCATAAACAGCAGCACTACCGTATGTTTCGACCAACTGTTTACCCAATAGATGTTGAAATAGCTGACCGCAGATTTAAAGAAAGCCCCCATCATGTTGATCAGGCGCATGATGGTATTTGAGCCCGTACTCAGCGGTAAATGAAGCAATTTCCAAAAACCGGAGCCCTCTGAATACCGAACCACTTCCAGGTGGCTATTTTCGTCGGTTTGAACCATACTGCCTATGGCAACACCTTTCGACATGTCCAGGTTTGTATTCAGGGTGGTAACGCTGATCAGGGTTTCGCTGTTGGTGCGGATATCGTCACCGAGTTTATTAGATATTTCGGGCAACGATTTTTTCTTCAGTTTCAACAACAGTTTTACTGTCCCCAGCACGCCACCTGCAAAAACCACACTTTTTGAAGTAACGGTGGAGTTTTTTTTGAAATATCGGGTACTCGATCGTACCGCAACCTGATAACCGGTTGAGCCATCCAGCCCATTTATCGCAACCACATCAACAACTTCGCTTTCCGCCCATATTTTAGCCCCTGATTTTTGAGCAAAATACAGGTAGTTTTTATCCAGTGTATTTTTTGCATTGTGCCGGCAACCGGTCATGCAGCCCCCACAAAAGGTACATCCTGCGCGTGTAGGACCCTTTCCGGCAAAATAAGGATCACTGACTTCCTCACCTTCCTTACCAAAGAAAACGGCAACCTGTGGAGCTTCGAAATACTTTTCCCTCCCTATTTCAACGGCCAGTTTTTTTAAGGCCAGATCGCCATCAAACAAGCTGGGATTTTTTGTAGCACCCAGCATAATTAACGCTTTTTTATAAAAAGGACCCAATTCCGACTCCCAATCCGCCAGATGACTCCAACTACCGGTATGATAAAAAGCTGATTTGGGCATGGGTAAGGTGTTGGCATACACCAGAGATCCACCGCCAACGCCCGTTCCGGAGAGGATGGCTGCATGTCGGAAGAGGCTGATTTTCATAATCCCGAACAAACGTAATTTGGGCATCCACAGCCATTTTGGTAAATTCCAGTTGGTTTTGGCAAAATCATCCTGTTGAAACCACTTCCCTTTTTCAACCACAAGTACCTTGTAACCCTTTTCTGAAAGCCTCAAAGCACTTACCGAACCGCCAAAACCACTTCCAATGATAATAAAATCGTAATTGTGTTCCATCTACTTCAAATTGATTGATAACCAATCGGGAAATATAATCTATTTTTGGAAAACAGGGGCATAAAACCCCCGTCCTCAATCCAAATAAAGCTGTGAAAGGGAGAAATTACTTCATCCTCAGCACTTTGTCAACCCCGGCTACCTTGCCGAGCTTGTATATTAGCTGGTCCAGGTGGTCGTTGTCCTTTACCATCACGGTAATTCTGCCATCGAAGAGTTTACCCTTGGTCTGGAAATTGACTGCCCGCATGTTGACACGCAAATCGTCTGTAACTACCTTGGTGATGGCACCCACCACACCCAGTTCGTCCTTGCCTGTAATGCGCAGGTTGGCCAGCCAATATTTGGCCTGCGACGAACTGATCCACTTTACATCCAGTACACGGTACTGATATCGTCCGGTCAGGCGTGCGGCATTTGGACAATTTTTCCGGTGTATGGTAATCCCGCCCTGAATGGTGATAAACCCAAAAACCTTGTCTCCCGGAATGGGGGTGCAGCATTTGGCGAAGCGATATTCCACATTTTTTAGGTTCTCTCCAATGTAAAGCACCTCGTTGGCATCATCCTCAGATCCTGTTCGGGTTTCGGCCTTTACTTCCGGTACAGGAGCTGCTTCAGCAGGTCTCTCTTCCTGATGGGCTTCCAAATATCGCTGAATACTCAATTTAACCTGTGCCAAATCGATTTTCTGGGTGGCAAACAAATAATACAAATCGATGCTCGTGTCGACTTTATAAGATTTAACCAAATGATTGATAAGCAGATCTGAATTTTTTATCTTCCAGTTTTTCAACTTCCGGGTTAGAATTTCTTTACCCAGATCAGCCTCTTTGTACTTTTCTTCTTTCAGGCACCGTTTGATGCGTGTTCTGGCTTTTTCGGTGGCTACAAACGTAAGCCAGTCGAGTTTAGGCTTTTGGTTCCTGGCCTTTATAATGTCGATACGGTCGCCGTTTTTCAGGACGTACCTGATGGGGACTACTTTTTCGTTTACGCGCGCGCCTTTACACGATGCCCCCACATCCGAATGAATGCCAAAAGCAAAATCAAGTATGGTGGCCCCTGAAGGGAATTGTTTCAAGTCGCCTTTGGGAGTAAAAACAAAAACACTCTGCTGTTTATTGGCTGTATTACTCCGGTATGAATTATCCCGGATTGGGATTTGTGGATTTTCAAGGATCTCACGCACCTGCGACAACCAATCTTCGGTATTTTTACGGTCCATCACTCCCTTATACTGCCAGTGGGCAGCCTGCCCTTTTTCGGCAATCTCATCCATGCGTTTGGTACGGATTTGTACTTCCACCCAGCGGTTGTCGGGGCCCAGAACAGTGGTGTGAAGCGATTCGTATCCGGTAGACTTTGGGGCGGATACCCAGTCTCTTAACCGTTGTGGATTAGGCTGATAGATATTTGTCACCAACGAATAAACCCGCCAGCAATCCTCAATTTCCTTTTTTGACGTACTCGCCACAATGATCCTGATGGCAAACAAATCATACACTTCTTCAAAATCCACCTGTTGATTTTTCATCTTGGCCCAGATCGAAGGAATGGATTTGGTTCTCCATTTGATGCTGAAATCCAACCCGCCGCTGTGCATTTCACGCTCAATGGGGCGCAAAAAATCCTGTATGTAAACCTCGCGTTTTGATTTGGTATGTTGAATTTTTTCTTCAATCTCCCGGTAGATCTCAGGATGCTCATAGAGCATAATGCGCTCTTCAAACTCTGTTTTTACGTGATATAAACCCAACCGATGGGCAATAGGCGTATAAAGGTGTTTGATTTCATCCATCACCGATTGATGCTTTTCGTGTACCCATTCCGGATGGCGTACATCACTTAAACGGTGCGCCAACCGGATAAGAATCACACGCATATCATCCACGATGGAGAGAAAAAGTGTGCGAAAAGTTTCGGATTGAAGTGATATGCGTTCGGTGGCCAGGTTCGAAATGCGGTTAAATCCTTCCAGAATGTCGGCTACATGATCGCCGAAATCGTTGCGCACCAACTGAATGGGGTAATCATTCTGTAAGTCAAGACTGTGAAGCAACGAACAGATGGCTGAAGTTGGCCCCAAACCAATTTCCTTTACAGCAATTTCAGCTATATCCAGGTTTCTGAGTACATAAGGAAAGCCGTCGGGGGTTTTTTTACCCTTATAATATTCATTCGCAATATCATAAGCCTTCCGAACAAGCTCAATATCCTGTTCAGAAAACCTGACAGACGATTTGGAGATCAGCATCTCCAGGTATTTGAGTGGATCGTTAGGCATTCCAGAATTCATGAAAAATAAAGCTTAACTATGTGCATACAAATATAACGATTGGCACAAACAGTTGAAAATCATGTAATAATGCCGGGGACTATTGAATAATCCCTGGCTTAAAATATGCGGCTACTTAATAGATTCTCCTTCAAGAGAAGGATTTTGTGCAATAGATTCACGCATGCTGGTATCGGCCTGGATGTTTTTAAATTTGTAGTAATCCATGATACCGAGGTTACCAGAGCGGAATGATTCTGCAATGGCTTTGGGGATTTCGGCCTCAGCCAGAATAACAATGGCCCGTGCTTCCTGTGCTTTGGCTTTCATTTCCTGCTCATTGGCAACGGCCATAGCCCTTCTTTCCTCTGCTTTGGCCTGGGCAATATTTTTGTCTGCATTGGCCTGATCCATTTGAAGCTCGGCACCAATGTTTTTTCCAATATCAATATCGGCAATATCGATGGATAATATCTCGAACGCTGTTCCGCTATCCAGTCCTTTATTTAACACCACTTTGGAAATGCTGTCGGGATTTTCGAGTACCGATTTATGCGAATCGGCAGAACCAATCGACGATACAATACCCTCTCCAACACGGGCCAGAACAGTTTCTTCGCCTGCACCTCCGACAAGTTGTTGAATATTTGCACGTACAGTTACCCTGGCAATGGCAATCAACTGGATACCATCCTTAGCTACGGCTGCAACACGCTTGGTATCAATTACTTTAGGGTTTACCGACATCTGAACGGCTTCCAACACATCACGACCCGCCAAATCAATGGCGGTGGCGGTTTTAAAATCCAGTTTGATGTTCGCTTTTTCAGCCGATATAAGTGCCATAACTACTTTTTGCACCCGTCCGCCTGCCAGATAATGAGCTTCCAACTCATCTCTTTTAAGACTTAACCCGGCTTTTTTTGAAGTAATCAGGCTATTAACGATCACACTGGGTGGCACCTTCCGCCAACGCATCAGAATTAATTGAATCAGCGATATCCTTACATCGGACACCAGTGCGGTAAACCACAACTGTACAGGGATGAGGTAAAGTAAAAACCACAATACAAAGATTGCGCCTACTCCCATGGCAATATATACATACATTCCTTCCATAACCTTAAATTAAGTAATTTGTTTAACAATGATTTTATTTCCTGAAATCTTCACTATTTCTATTTGTCGTTGAGGATCAATGAATTCTGATAGTGTTGTCACCTCTACCAACTGGTTGTTAAATTCGGCTGTTCCTCCGGGCGTACACCTTGAAATGGTAATCCCGTAATCGCCCACCTTAACCATTGCCTCAGTATTTTGCCCGGCTTTGCCATCAATTTCGGCGGTGAGGGTGGCACTTTTCCAGGTTTTTGAACGCAACGCCAATACGACTCCAACCATACTCATGGCGAGAGTTGCCGTTAAGGTGATGTGACCTTCCATCATTCCCTGGTCGCGGTAGGCAATCCAAATGCCGGCAACCATTAAACCAAACCCCACGATTCCGGGTAAACCGGTACCGGGGATGACAAGAATTTCAAGAAGAAGCAACAAATACCCAACCAAAATCAAGATGATGATAACCGACCACATAGCTTTATTTATCTGATAATCTATTTGTTAATTTATTTCAACAGTCAGATCTCTGAAATCCAACTCACGTTTCATTGGTTTTAGCTGATCGACTGTACCATTTTTAACCGCACATTTTCCGTTGTAATGTGCTATCATGGTACAATTCTCAGCCTGAGCGAAATCATGTCCGCATACTTCGATCAGCGACTCAATTACATAATCAAACGAATTTACCTCATCGTTGTATAAAACTAACTTATGAATGTCCTGCTCTTTTGAAACAGTTTCAGGAGAATTCAGGGGTTTTTCTTTTACACTCATGATAATACTTGAAAACAATTGCCACAAAGTTAACAATAAAACATCCGAACCTTAAACTTTGTGATTAAAAACCGAACGCTTGCAAAAAAATAAATTCTTAATCTTGATTTACAACGCCTTACACCTCATTAAAATGTACACTAAATAAGGGCGATTTCTGCTGATGATGGTGGTATTTTCCCGTTTTAAGGATTGATGGTAATCCAGAAAGGAAGTTCATTGGTGTTTCCTGCTGCTGTTCGGTAAGCAGGTTTAATTTTTACGGAAAGTCCTAGTGCTTTAAGTTTGGAATTATCATGCATTCCAAATACAATATTCAACATCTCGGGTAATGATTCCTGATGAAGCATCTCCACCAAATCAACCTGTACCTGAATCGGGAAGTTGACAGCGCTGTTCGGATTAACCTCTACACCGCGGTCCATCCTGCCGCCCACAAATTCAAGTTCCTTTAGATAGACTTTCCAGGCCATCCCACTGATACGCGCCGTTTTTTGATTGTGATTGCGCGCGTTGACATCCACTTCGAGGGTAGCCGGCATATTTCCGTTGAAAAGGCGTTGGGTAAGGGTCATCATATCGCCCAAATTCAAATCAGAAGCGCTGCGGATATGCTGAAAGTCAACACCCCCTACCTTCACCACCCTGACCCCTGTTAAATCAAATTCACACTGTGCGAAACGCTCAGTTTCACCTATTTGCTCCAACACATCACATGAATTTGTCAACGTCAACACCAAAAATACCATCACAAGCAATTTGAACTTCCTCATTTTTTGCAGATTATGATTGGCAAAAGTAATTCATTCTTTTCAACCGTGAAGCAGGATATGGATGCATTTTGAAAAGCGTGACCGCCTTTATGATGTTTTTAAGCTGATCATTTCTTAAAAAAAGCATAAAATAACTTTGATTTGCACGCGTTTGATAGAACAACATTGAATAACTTGCTATTTTTGCTCTATGAAAATTGTTAAAGCAAACCTGAATGTTTTTCCCATACTTGTGGTGACTGCCGTATTGGCTTTGTCGTTTCAGGCTTGCAGTACTGAAAGAAAAACTGCGGTAGCCTACACAAAAAAAGCCAATACGATAAGCCTTCTGGTTTTAAAACCTGAACATCTGTTTAAAATCAATCAGAAATTATATTTACTGGATTCGCTGGAACCTGTACCCAAAGATCAGGAGGCCCAATTACTGCTCGACAGCAGCTTGTTTTTAAGATATTTAGACGATTCTTTGTTTATTGCCCAATACATGTCGGGATATAAATCTGAATTGGTAAAATTCGGGTTCAGGGTTTACGATGAATCGAATATGGAACAGTTTTTCAATACCGATTCAAATGCCATTCAGGTTTCTGTTGCCCAACTTGAACTGGAAGAAACCATTTATCCTTTTCGGGATGAAGGGGAGATTTACGGTGAAACCTACTATCACCAGCATGAATTGAATGCTGTTTATGTAAATTCCTGGTTCGACATTGCCGATGTCGACCATCCCACCGACAAGCCTTCCGTTTATTTTTCCACCGACATGCTGGTCGACCAGGTGAATGGCACCTTTGAGTATGATGTTTTTGCCAATCAGGTAAGATATCTGTTTAATCTCGAACCCTTGGACACCAAGATGTTAACCGATTTTGCTTATGATCTGGGGCGTGTTTATGCCGGTTACACTTTCGACTATCTTTTGAATAAAGAGCTCGACAAAACTTTACCACCCGACGAACGTTCTGGTAAATATTGGAGGTACAACCCTTATAACCGTTCATTTTTCCTGGCGGGAGAAGATCGATTTACTCCCTTAGACCAATAAAAAAGAAAGCATCCACCTCTGGTTAAATTCCTTTAATCATCCGGTGCAGTTTTACGGCATACAAATCGGTCATGCTGCTTACAAAGTCGAGAACGCTCCTGATTTGTTCGTTAGGAAGGACACTTTGTGGTTTAAATTGATCAGGCATGATCGAAATCAATTTGGAGTTATAGTCGGTAGCCGGATTGAGAACGGCCGTTGTAAAAGCATCCAGCAACGAATCCAACACATGGTATCCGCTTAATTCAATGGCAATTACATCCGGTTGGCGATAAATTTTATCCAGGCTGATGGCAGAAACCTTTTTAAATGCGACCAGGCTCTGTTCCGGTAGGTGTTTCACCAAATTACCTTCAAAATTGCCCTCCAGAATTTGTGATTGATTTTCGAGAAATACCTTTAATACCTGGTTGATGAGTTTACTGATCACGGTGGCCCGGAGAAAGGCAATCCGCTCGTTTACATCAGACACCTCCTCATAAACACTGGATTTAATTTCGTAAAACCGGGTATCTTCACCAACATCGAAGAAGTTCATAAACAATTCCTCAACGGTTTTTAAATCAAGAATTCCCAGTTTGAGGGCGTCTTCCAAATCCATGAGCTGATAGGCAATGTCATCGGCCGCTTCTACAAGGTATACCAGCGGATGTCGGGCATAAATTTTCTTTTCGGTATCCAACAAGGGAATATTCAATACATTGGCCACTTCGTCGTAAGTAGATTCTTCGGACTTAAAGAAACCATATTTTTTCTTTTTCCCCATGGAAGTCGAAGGCCAGGGATATTTCACCAGACTGGCCAGCGTGGTATAGGTGAGTGAAAAACCGCCCGTTCGCCGTCCGTTAAATGGATGTGCTAACAACCGAAAGGCATTTGCATTTCCTTCAAAATGAATAAGATCGTTCCATTCCTCATCAGACATACGATCGCGAAATTGCACTCCTTTTCCTTCTGTAAAAAAATGCGATATGGCCTGTTCACCCGAATGACCAAAGGGCGGATTTCCAATGTCGTGTGCCAGGCAGGCGGCAGAAACCACCGCTCCCAGTTCATAAATCAGCGGGTTGGTGATGGAATTGTTCTTTTGCAATTCGCGGCTGGCCATGTCGCCCAGCGATCGACCGATACTGGCAACTTCCAAACTGTGCGTCAGTCGGTTGTGTACAAATATACTTCCCGGCAACGGAAACACCTGTGTTTTATCCTGTAATCTGCGAAAGGGTGCAGAAAATATGAGTCGGTCGTAATCGCGCTGAAAATTAGACCGCGCCACAGCATTGCTCAGGGTTTCCCTGTGTTTCGAGCCCAGCCTGTAAGGGCTAAGTAAAGTATTCCAATCCATCATCGGTTAAAATTTACTGCGGGCGTAAGGTGTGAGGTCCTGGGAGGCAAAATCGCCATCGAGGAATTTAAAATATCCGGCAACGGCAATCATGGCGGCATTGTCGGTAGTGTATCTCATGGCCGGGATATGTATTTCCCAGCCTTCGGAAGCGGCCATTTGGGTAATGGCATTGCGTAACCCTGAATTGGCACTCACCCCGCCGGCAATGGCGATTTCCTTAATTCCGGTTTCATCGGCCGCCAGCTTTAGTTTCTTCAATAAAATTTCGATGATGGTATACTGGATGGAGGCCGCTAAATCGGCCTTGTTTTTATCAATAAATTCGGAATCGATTCTTAAGTTGTCGCGCAAAAAGTACAGGAAAGCAGTCTTTAATCCGCTAAAACTATAATCCAGACCAGGAATACGCGGTTGTGTGAAAGTAAAGGCCATCGGATTTCCAAGCTTTGCCAACCGATCGATTTCGGGACCACCGGGGTAAGGCAATCCCATAATTTTTGCTGCCTTGTCGAAAGCTTCACCTGCTGCATCATCAATGGTGGAGCCAATAATTTCCATATTTGAAGCATCCCGTACTTTTACAATCTGGGTATGCCCACCCGAAACTGTTAAACACAAATAGGGAAAGCGTGGCTGTTTTTCGCCGGACACATCTTCCAGAAAATGGCTTAGAATATGTGCCTTCAGGTGGTCGACCTCGATGATTGGAATACCCAGTGCCAGGGCAAATGATTTGGCAAAAGAAGTTCCCACAAGCAGTGATCCCAACAAGCCCGGACCCCTTGTAAATGCAATGGCATCCAATTGATTTTTGCTTATCTTTGCCTCCTTCAAGGCCACATCAACAACAGGAATAATATTTTGCTGGTGTGCCCGCGAAGCTAATTCAGGGACTACACCACCGTAAGCGCTATGAACATGTTGATTTGCAATTACATTCGATAATACCCGGGTGTTATTAATTACTGCAGCAGATGTGTCGTCGCAGGATGATTCGATGCCTAAAATATATGTCATTTGAATAAGTTAGAAGTGAGCAAAAGTATTAAAAAAAAGTTCTGGCGCTTTATTTTAAACCTGTTGCTGGTGACGGTTGCTATTCCACCTTCGCTGACATTGTTGTTTGTGAGTCCGATGGTGCAAACCATTTCAGCAAAACTGGCTACCCACATCCTGAGCAAAAAACTAAATCATAGAATCGAAATCGAAAGAATTCAATTAAGCCTGATCAGTGGTATCTCCATCAATGGGCTAAAGGTGAACGATAGTAACGGAAATATCCTGATTGGTGTAAAAAAATTAACCACCATACCTGTATTTGCCGACATCCTTCACAACAAACTTATTTTTAGCACAGTAAGCCTGGATGGTGCTGTGTTCGAAATGGGCAAATACAAAGGCGACAGCACATTAAACCTGAACAGGTTTATTGCCAGCCTTTCCGGCAGCAGCCAAAACGACACCATTAGCATCAGCACCTCTTCCGGTTTTAAACTTCTGATAGTAAACCTGAATCTAACCAATTCGCATTTCAGGTTATTCGATGAGGACTATATGCGGGAACCTTCCGCCACAATGGATTATGCCAACATCGTGGTCGACAGCATTAACCTGAGTATCAGTCATTTTTCCATCGTAGACGATTCACTGCATTTTAAAATCAATTCGCTTAACGCCAAAGAGCAGTGCGGATTGAAGGTAGACGATTTCAGCAGCGATTTTTTTATCAGTTCAAAAGGATTGATTTCAAACGAAACCATGATTAAATTGGGACAATCGAGGATCAATGCAGATTTTGGATTGCATACTGAAAACTGGGAAACCTATAGCGAATACCTTGATTCTGTTTTTATGACCGGCACCTTCAGGCCATCAACCCTCAATATGGCTGATATTGGGTATTTTGCCGATATTATGTACCAAATGCCCAATATAGTTGGCATCACCGGACAGGTAGAAGGTACGGTAACCCATTTAAAAGGCAGGCATCTGAGAATAAAATATGGGCAAAGCACACGGGTTTCGGGTAATATTTCCATGAAAGGCCTACCTGATTTCTTCACCACAGAAATGCATGGCGACAGCCTGGACATTCACCTCTCAACCGGTGATTTAAAAACCTTCCATTTACCTATCGAGGAACAATTTGTTGATTTTACATCCTATTATCCTGCCAAAGATCCCCTGGTTGTATCGGGTACTTTTGATGGATATTACGAAGATTTTAATGCCAACCTTCGTCTGGCCACCACACAGGGAACCATCGGGACCAAGGTGAGCTTTGTTTACAAAGAAGCCGATACGGCAGGATTTACCTTATCGGCTCAGGGTGAAGAAGTAAATGTTGGTAACTTGTTGAATCTCCAAGATGTACTCGGGCTGGCCACCTTTGATGTGAATGCGACCGGCTCGGGCAAGGATTTCGATCGGCTAAGATTACAATCGCAGGGTGAACTTACCAGTACCAAACTTCTGGATTATAACTACCAAGGCATCAAATATAACGTGCGCTATCAGGGGGATTCTGCCTTTGTGGAGGTGAAAGTAGACGATCCAAACCTGGTGCTTGAAGCAAAAGCTGACATTAAATCTATTGCCAAAACCGATGTAAGCCTGGTGGCACACATCGAAAATGCCAACCTGAAAAGTCTTGGTTTTGTCGACGTCCCACAGTTGATTGTGTCTTCCGATATAACTTCGCAATCGCTAGGCATGGATCTGGATAGTTTGATTGCCGATATCAGCTTGAAAAACACACTGATAATTCATCAAAAAGATGAATATACCATCGACAGCATGGAGTTGCACAAGGCCCAATTTACTGACGGTAAAACCGAATTATCGCTTTTGTCTGAAATAGCTGATTTTACTGCATCCGGTCAATTTAAACTCACAACTATAGGGAGCAGTTTGAGCCAATTTATCAATCACTATTATGATTTTTCAGGAACAACCGATTCGGTGACATTTAACCAGGATAAAAATATTGAGGTCACCGCCTTAATAAAAAAGCCTGAAATATTTGAAAATCTGATTCTTAATGGAATTACCTTTTCGCCACAAACGGCCATTAACGGAAAAATCGACCTGAATTCCAAAAATGTCGACTTAACCGGTTTTTCATCCAGAATCTTTATTCAGGGCATCCGGCTCGATAGCAATTTGGTGATTGTCAGCAGCAAAAATAAAAAATTGGTGGTGGATTACAGTGCTTTACATGTCATTTTGAAAGACAGTACCAGCGACGATAAAACAGTTTTTGGAATCGATGACCTGAGCCTGTCGGCAAAACTGGCGACAGACTCCATCATTTACGGAGTTTATTGGAATAACCAGGATACCTTGCCAATAAACACCGGAACTATTGAAGGATATATTGCCACCTACAACGATACCACCTACATCAACATTGGCAAATCGGATGTCGTGATCAACGATTCGCTGTGGCGGATCGATACTTCAAATCTCATTGTGATAGCCGATAGCCGGGTAGGGTTTGAGCACTTCAATATCCTGAGTGGAGCATCCGAATTGCAACTTTCAGGAACCATTCCAAAGGTAGAAAGCGATTCACTGGTAGCGAAATTTGTGCACTGGAATTTATCGAATTTCGACATGCTGACACGTAATTTTCGGGTGGATTTAAATGGATATATCGATGGGGATTTGCAGTTAACGATGATCAAAGAAAACCCGACATTGGTTTCAAATCTGACGATTACTGATTTTTGGTTCAACAACGAATACCTGGGGAAAGCCCGGCTTTTAAACACCTGGGACAATACCACCAACGCCATTTTTATTAAATCGCAAATAATCCGCGAAGGCAATTCGGGTGTTGGCGAAGTGTTTTCAGCTGATGGCTATTATTATCCATTTAAAAAAGACGATAATCTGAGCATTAAAATTGGATTTAACCGCATAAAACTAAAAGCATTCGAGCCGTTTCTGAGCGATTTTATCCGACAGATAGAAGGAACCACCTCCGGAACACTGGATATTACCGGAAGTCTCAACAAACCTGTGATTAAAGGATCGGCCAAGTTGCAACGCACCAGCCTGATTGTTAACTACCTGAACACCAGATATTCATTTTCAAACAGCATTGATTTTGAAGAAAATGCACTCAATTTTAACAACCTGGTTTTATACGACACCCTGGGCAACAAGGCTGAGATTTCAGGAAAACTGGAGCACAATCATTTTAAGGACTCACGATTTGATGTGGTGGTAAGTACCGACAAACTGCTATTCTTCAATACCACCATGCGCATGAATGAGCTGTATTATGGAACAGCCATCGCCTCCGGGAAAATCTATTTAACAGGAAGTCCGAATAACATTCATCTCAAAATCAACACGCAGACCAAAAGAGGAACTTTTGTTTATCTGCCTTTGAGCTATTCTGTAGAGATTTCTGATAAAGACTACATCGTATTTGTAAAATCCTCCGATAGCATTGCCGAAACTGATGCCATCAAAAAAATGAATAGCGAACAAGATATGAAGTCGAAATTCGACATTGGCATTAACATGTCGATAAACACCGAAGCAGGTGTTTCCATTTCTTTACCTTCCGACATGGGAAATATCGAAGCCTGGGGAAATGGAGATTTATTCATGAATGTAAATTCTGATGGTGAATTCGACCTGTATGGCGATTATGTTGTTGACAACGGGACTTTTCAGTTCAACCTGGGCAACGTAGTAAGCAAAAAATTTACCCTGGTAAATGGTGGCAGAATTTCGTGGACCGGAAGTCCCTATACTGCCAACGTCAACATTCAGGGTTTATATAAGGTAAAAACAAACTTAAAAAGTCTTGGGATACAGATTGACTCTACTGCCGGATATAAAAATAATGTAACGGTTAATTGCTACATTATGCTGACCCACGAGCTGTTAAACCCCGAAATACGATTCCGCATTACCACTCCTAATTTAGATCCGGATTTGCAACGGATGGTGTTTGCAGCACTCGACACCTCCAATGTGGCCATGATGAATCAGCAGATGATTTCACTGCTGGTTTTGGGAACGTTTAGTTTCAACAACGCATCCAACATCAGTCTTTCCAACTCTTATTACGGCATTCTTTCAAATCAATTAAGTAACATGCTTTCGCAGATAAGCGATGCTTTTGATGTGGGGGTAAATTACAAACCTGGCGATGCCGTTTCGCAGGAAGAATTTGAAGTCGCACTTTCAACGCAACTATTCGACGACCGGCTAACCATCGACGGTAACTTTGGCATGACCTACGACAAAAGTCAGCAAAGTGCATCCAACCTGGTTGGCGACATCAACATTGGTTATAAACTTACGCAGGATGGAAGATGGGTGCTTAAAGTTTTTAATCATTCAAATGTTAACCCCTGGTACAACTCCAGTGCTTACGATCAAATTTCACCCTATACGCAAGGTGTGGGCATTGCCTTTAGAAAGGAATTTAACAATATTGCCGAACTGTTTGCCAATTCGCGAAAGCGTGAACGACTAAAGCAAAAAGAAGCCCGGGAAAATAAGGCAGCCGAAAATCCCGTACCTTAGCCGATTAACCACTTGTTTTTAACAACCCATGTTAATATGCCACTTGTAGTTTATAAATCTTCAGCAGGATCGGGTAAAACAACCACACTCGTAAACGAATACCTAAAAATTTGTTTGCAACGTCCCGAAGATTTCAGACACATCCTGGCCATTACTTTTACCAACAAGGCGGCGCATGAAATGAAGGATCGAATCATCGGGACTTTGAAAATAATTGCAAAAAACCAATGGCACAGCGATTCCGCGATTCAACTGTTATTTGACAAAGTAAACTTATCAGAAATTGAATTTGCCGACCGGGCAAAAAAAGTGCTCACCCTGATTCTTCACCGGTATGAAGATTTTTCGGTTAGCACCATCGACTCATTTATTCATAAAGTCATCAGGACATTCTCAAATGAAGTGAACCTGCCACCCAATTTTGAGGTGGTACTCAACCATCAGGACATGATTCCTGAAATTGTTCAGCGACTTTATGACAAAGTGGGTACAGATGCCAACCTCACGGAGATTTTGGTGCGATTTGTCCTCACCCAAACTGAGGATGAAAAAAGTCCCGACCCTACCTACATGCTCAACAGCTTTATTGTCAGCCAGATGAGTGAAGAGAGTTTCCTACAGGTGAAGAAACTCGCAGATTTATCTTCACATCAATTGTGGATTGTGATTAAGAAATTGTTGAATAATCTTGAAAACCAGAAGGTTTCCATCGAGAAAGTGGCCGTAGAAGCCCTGAAATTAATCAACGACCATGGCATCGTGTCAGGCGATCTGGCCGGAGGTACACGGGGAATTTATAGTTTCTTTAGTAAAGCGGCCCAGGTAAAGAATACGGCTGTAGACAAATTACCTGCCACAGCAACTGTTTTAAAATATATTGCCGAAGATAAATGGACTTCATCCAAAGTGAGACCTGATGTAAAAAAAGAAATTGAATTAATCAAAACACAACTTCTTGACCATTTTGAACACCTGGTTCATCTGTTTGAACCCTATTTTATGCTGTACCTCCTCAGCCGGAAGATATACACACTGGCACTCATTCATGAGCTTCGCCTGGTGATGGACGGTTACACCGAAGAAACCGGGAAGGTGCATATATCAGACTTCAACAAACTTGTCTACAACCAGGTAGCCGGACAACCAGTTCCTTTTATTTACGAACGCCTTGGCAAAAAGTACCAATACTTTTTAATTGATGAGTTTCAGGATACTTCGCTGTTGCAATGGAATAACCTGCTCCCGCTTATTGATGAGTCGCTGGCATACAACCGGTTTAACATGTTGGTTGGAGATGCCAAACAGGCCATTTACCGGTTTCGGAACGGAGAAGTGGAGTTGTTTGCCAACTTGCCAATGTTATTTGAAAATGATGGATCAGCCATCTCGCTACAGCGTGAAAATCAATTGATAAACGCCTATCAGGAAATTCCCCTCGACACCAACTGGCGCTCACACGAAGAAATCATCAGGTTTAACAACAGGTTTTTCGGTTTTTTAAAAAACCAATCAGGAGAATATATCGAAAAAATTTATTCCATTCACGAACAAAAAGTATCCGGCAATAAAACAGGAGGTTTGGTGAGCCTCCACCTGATAAACGATGCCAACAAGGAAGATCTTTGGCTCAGGAAACAGGAAAAAATCAGGGAAATTGTTGAACAATTACTTGAAAACGGCTACCAGCTAAACGACATTGGTATCCTTTGCCGTACCGGTGAAGCCGTCCGATTGCATGCGGCTTTCCTGATGAATTTGGGTTATCCGGTGCTTTCGGAAGAATCGCTGTTGGTGGCCAATGCGCCCGAAGTGCAGGTAATGGCAGCTTTTTTTCAACTTCTGGCTAATCCCTCCGACAGCATTGCTCAAACTACCCTGGCCGAAAACCTACGATTGCTTCACCATGCCGAAAAGGAAACAGATGCCTTTTTAAGAATTCTTATCTCACTAAAATGCAACACCTTAGATTGCATTTTCGACTATTTTAACATCCAAAAAGGCGATTACAACCTGGCTCAAAAGCCATTGACCGAAATAGCCGATTTTGTGTGCAGAAACCTGCTTAAAACAAGTAAGGCAAATGTTTTTGTGCAATACTATTTCGAGTTGCTTCACCAGGCTCCTCAATCCATCGAAGACCTCAATCGTTTGTGGGAAGATAAGAAAAAAAGCTATTTTATTGCTTCGCCCGAAAACACAGATGCCATTCAGGTGATGACAGTGCACAAGTCCAAAGGATTGGCATTTAACACGGTGATTGTGGATGCCGATCAGGATATGATCAAAGCCACTAAACGGGAATTTTGGATGGATATGCCATCAGATGATCCGGATGAACTTCAGGTAGGCTTGTTACCTTTATCGCGGGCACTCTCGCTCATCAACAAGGAAGAAATATTTTTACGCGAACAAAATCGCTCGCTGCTTGATTATCTGAATGTGCTGTATGTGGCTTTCACACGACCGCGTAAAGCACTTTTTATTTTGGCCAATAACCACGATGAAATCAAAAGAGGGAAGCTGGCGACCTACCTGTTTGATTTTCTAAACAGTGAAGGTCTGTTTGAAGCAGGTTTGTTTAGTTATCAGTTTGGTGAACTTCCTACACAAAGCATCCCTGTTACTGTGGATGTTGGATCAGAGCAACTTTCGTCCTGGGTATCATATCCATGGAACGATGAGCGGTGGGTTACCAAACCTGATGAATCGCTGTTTTTTGATGAAGTAACTGCTTCCGGCAGAGATTACGGCATCATGTTACATCGGCTGTTGTCGTGCATTACCGACTATCGCGACATTGACTATTTGATGGAACATCAGCTTTTGTCGGGGGTATTTACTGAGGAAGAATCTACATTTTTAACTTCAATTCTCGTTCAGCTCACCCGACACCCAAAACTGAGTGCTTATTTTATGCCCGGGGTATGGAGTAGAAACGAAACTGAGGTTTTACTTAACTCAGGTGAAATCATCCGGCCCGACCGCATTGTAAAAACAGGCGATTCGATCGTTGTAATTGACTATAAAACAGGTGAACGAAAGCCCGAACATACAAAACAAATACAAGATTACAAGCAGGCTATGATACAATTGGGATATACAAATGTAAAGGCATTGTTGGTTTACCTACAGGATGAAATCGAAGTAGCAGAAGTTTTTTAACGGCCTTCAAATCAGGGTTTTTAAGCAAATTCTACCTATACACTTTCAGATCGTCGAGGGCTTTTTGGTATTTTTTTGCATTGCGGTTATGTTGGGCGTAGCTTTTGGCAAAAACATGGGTTCCAGAAAGGTCGTCGTTGGCACAAAAAAACAGGTAATTTTCGTTGCTGTGGTTTAGCACGGCTTCGATGGAAGCAATGGATGGAATGCAAATCGGGCCTGGTGGCAAACCAGCATGTTTGTAAGTATTATAAGGCGATTCGATGTCTTTATGAACATTCAACACCCGATGAAGATTCTTATCGTTCAGGGCATAAACCAAGGTGGGATCGGCCTGCAAAAGCCATCCGGCCTCCAGTCTGTTCACATAAACTCCTGCTATCAGTGCCTTTTCATCGTTTTGATTAGTTTCGCGTTCCACAATACTGGCCAATGTAATCACCTGTGGGATAGTCATGTTCATGTTTTGTGCCTGCATTTTCCTGTTGTCGTTCCAAAAGGACAAATATTCCTCACCCATTCTTTTAACAAAACCTTTGGCATCCGTATTCCAGTAAAACTCATAGGTATTTGGGATAAACAAACAGGAAATTGTTTCAGGAGCCAGATTGTATTCCTGCATTGTTGTCGGATTGGTGAGGTTGGCCACAATAGAAGCCGAATCTGCTTCAATTTGCTCAGCCACCCGACCTGCCAACTGATAAATATCGCGGAGGTTGTTAAAAACCACCTTGACGGGAGTTTGATTTCCCGATCTCAATAACTTAACCAACTCATTGTTGCTCATATCGTTGTTGATGATAAAACGGCCAGGTTTTACCAGTTCAGGATATTTTTTTTGCAGTGCCCACCATTCAAAATTCTCGCGGTGAATAATGAGGCCTTTTTTATATAAAATCGATTTTACCTGATCGAAGGTGGCCGCGGTTGGGATATACACCGAAACAGGTTTTCCGTCAGAAGTCCAAACATTGGGCTTTAAAACAATTCCATACAAAAACCAGGAAGCACCTGCAACTACCATAGCAAGAAACAAAACAATCCATAAAACAATACGAACGAACCTATTTTTCTTCTTTTTCTTGCCTCTATATTGTGAATGATAATACGACATCTATTCAGGTTTAACTATTTCTATCAATTGATAAAAAAGGACATCGATTCTCTCGAAACCCCTGATCAGCCACTGTTTTTTTACCCCCGAAAGCTTGAAACCCGCTTTCTCGAACAAGTTGATACTGGCTGTATTATCCTGTTCTATTTCGCAATAAAGCTGACAAAGCTTTAAATACCCAAAGGCATACCTGATCAGAATTTTCAATGCAATTGCTGCAAAACCCTTCCCTCTTTCATCTTCGAGTAGTGTTATACCTACACCGGCCCGTTTATGTTTCGGTTCAAAGTCAAAAATATCAACTGTGCCTATGGTTTTGCTTTTTTTTCCTTCTATTTTTTCGATAATAAAGCGAATCTGGCGCGACGAATAGATGTCCTTATCTGCCATTAACACGTACTGTTCCAGGTCGAAACGTGAAAAAGGAGATTGGGTATTACTCAAGTGCCATAGCCGACTGTCGTTTTCCAGATCGAATAAAAAATCCACATCATCGGGTTCAGGTGCCCGAAGTTTAATACCATTAAACTGCAACATATTTTTCATATCATCTTCCTTTTCTGCTTCAACAAGCAGTTATCCAATCAAATTCACCTCACCTGTGCAAATTAACTCTGCAGGACCACGAAGCCACACCCTGCTTCTCCCCCACTCTTCCATGTGGTAATCTACCTTAAAACGTCCGCCAGGGGTTTCAATTGCCCAGTTGCTTTTTCCAAACCTGATTCCTGCAGCGATGGCCGATGCGGTAACCCCTGTACCACAGCTTAAAGTTTCGTCCTCCACCCCCCGCTCGTAGGTTCGCACAAATAATTCATCCTGAGTAGTTTCAACAAAATTTACATTCACTCCGCCCCATTCCAACCGGGTGTTGTTTCTTAATTTTCTTCCTTTTGAAAACACATCCAAACTGTGAACATTTTCCACAAATTTCACCAAATGGGGCGAACCGGTATCAATAAAAAAATCGTTTCCATCCTGCTCAATCGTTTTAACGTCCTGCATTTGCAGCGAAACAAACCATTCCTTACCAGGCTGAATTTCGCGATCAATTACAGCCCGATGAACCCCATCCACGGCATCAAATGTCAACGATTGAGATGCATATTGTTTCATAAAAGCAAAAGCCGAAACCGATCGTCCACCATTGCCACACATAGTTCCTTCCAGTCCATCGGCATTGTAGTATTTCATGGTAAAGTCTTGTTTATCAGATGGTGAAATTTCGATTAAACCATCTGCTCCAACACCAAACCGGCGGTGACAAACCCTTCTAATCTGATCTTCTGTCAAATTGACCGACGCCGACATATTGTCAACCAAAATAAAATCGTTGCCGTTGCCATGAAATTTATAAAATGGTAGTATCATATCTCATTATTAAGCATTCAGGGATAATCTGTTGCAGCTTAACATTTATTAACCTTTAGAAAATAATTTCAGGCAGATTAATTGCGTTAATCAAAGCAAAAATACAAGAGAAAATGAAACTAAGTTCGTTTACAAAAAGTTTTTTAGGAGGGGCAGCAGGAGCTGCTTTGGTTTTGTCACTGGTATTTTTTACCCAAACAGGTCATAAATCAACAACCGGAACAACTCCCCTGACAAATCAGGAGATCAATGCCTCCCAACCGATACCGGTACATCAGTCGTCATATTTACCCGAAACAACCACTGACTTTAGAAAAGCCGCAGTAAAGTCGTTGGATGCCGTGGTGCATATAAAAACAGAAATATTAACCGATAATTCAGCTTATAACGATTTTTTTGGTCCCTTTAAGGATTATTTTAATCAACATCCGCATAGGCAAAAGGCATATACTGCCTTTGGGTCGGGAGTTATTATTTCGTCTGACGGGTACATTGTTACCAATAACCATGTGGTTGAAGGAGCCGACAAGGTATCTGTTAAATTTAACGATGGCCATGAAGCCAAGGCCAAAATTGTGGGTGTAGATCCATCCACCGACCTGGCTTTAGTAAAAGTTGACATGAATAATTTACCCAGTTTAGCCTATGGCGATTCAGATGCCCTACAAGTTGGAGACTGGGTACTGGCTGTTGGAAACCCGTTTAACCTCAATTCAACTGTAACTGCCGGTATTGTGAGTGCCAAGGCTCGAAATATTAATATTCTTGGTTCCCGGTCGGCCATTGAATCCTTTATTCAAACCGATGCCGTGGTAAACCGCGGAAATAGTGGTGGTGCATTGGTAAACACTGAGGGCGAGCTCGTTGGCATAAATGCAGCCATTGCCTCGCACACAGGTGTATACGAAGGTTATTCTTTTGCCATACCGGTAAATATTGTCAGCAAAGTGGTGGACGATTTAATGGAATATGGCGAAATTCAACGTGCTTATATCGGTGTACAAATTCAGGATGTAGATGCCGAACTGGCCGAAAACCTGGGCCTGAAGGAGGTAAAAGGCGTGTATATCAACGGAGTAGTCGAAAACAGTGGTGCTTCTGATGCGGGACTTCAAAAAGGAGATATTATTTTATCCATTGACAACAGGCCCACAAACACCACTTCTGCCCTGATGGGTACCATTGCGCAGTACAGCCCCGGAACCAAAATTGAAGTCCGGATAAACCGCGACAATGAACTAAAAACGGTAAAAGTGGTACTTAAAAATCAAAACGGAACTACTGCCATTGTCAGGGCCGGTGATTCGTTTTTCAATGAAATGCTGGCTGCTGAATTACAACCCGTTAACCATGATGAAACCGCCAATTTGCAGATACCTGGTGGTTTAAAAGTAGTCAGGATGGACGATGGCATTCTGAAACAGGGTGGAATCAATAAAGGACTTATTTTGTATGAAATCAATGGAGTAAAGGTAAAAAATCAACAAAATCTGGAGGAAGCACTTCATTCGTCACGAAACAATATAATCGTGCTAAAAGGAGTTTATCCTAATGGATCGAGAATTTCTTACGAATTTATGAAATAAGTTTTGTTATTTAGAATTATTTTTAATAAATTGCGTCCCCAATTTTGAGACTAACTGATAATTTCAATTCCGAACTATGAGACAACTTAAAATATCAAAATCGATTACCAATCGCAATACAGCTTCACTGGATAAATACCTTCAGGACATTGGAAAAGAGGAGCTTATAACGGCTGAAGAAGAAGTAGACCTAGCCCGCAAGATCAAGGCAGGCGATCAGGTTGCTTTGGAAAAACTCACCAAAGCCAACCTGCGTTTTGTTGTATCGGTATCTAAACAATATCAAAATCAAGGGTTAAGTTTACAGGATATGATCAATGAAGGAAACCTCGGACTGATTAAAGCAGCGCAACGTTTTGATGAAACCCGTGGTTTTAAATTTATCTCATATGCCGTTTGGTGGATTCGCCAATCCATTTTACAGGCCCTTGCCGAACAATCGCGTATTGTCAGATTACCGTTAAACCAGGTGGGTTCGTTGAACAAAATTAAGAAAACCACCTCAAGACTGGAGCAGAAGTATGAGCGCATGCCTTCTGAATCGGAAATAGCCCAGGAAATGGAAGTGGCTGATCACAAGATTAATTCGGCCATGAAAATCGCGACCAAATATGTTTCGATGGATGCCCCTCTGGGAGAAGAAGACGACACAAGCTTTCTGGATATGTACATTCCACGCGATGCAGAAGAAACAGATGAGTCGCTGATGAGGGAAAGTCTGGGAAGCGAAATCCAGCGATCGCTGGCCTCGTTAAGCGACAAAGAACGCGATGTCATCAACATGTATTATGGCATCGGCATGAACCATGGATTTACACTGGAAGAAATTGGCGACAAATTCGACCTCACCCGCGAACGGGTACGACAAATTAAAGAAAAAGCCATACGGCGACTGCGTCATACCGCACGCAGCAGACTCCTAAAAGCTTATTTAGGACAATAATTAAATTTTAAGAATAAAAAGGTGGTTTTGTTGCAAAACCACCTTTTTTTATACATTTGCTTTACAGCTATTACAATATTTGATTACAAAAAAAAAGATGAACATGGTACCAAAAAAAAACATGAATGGCCATTACGAAGAATCGCTGAGTGAGTGGGCTCACAAGGAAATGATTGCCAATGAATTTATCTCCGTACTCACCAAACTTTTTTATGAAAAATCCATTGAACTTGTTCTGTTCAGAAGCCAACTTATCGACAGAAGTGCCAGTTTAATTCTGTACCGGCACTCCTACGTCGAAAACATCATCGACAAACAGCTCGAAATAGAGGATTCTCTCATGCTGGCCAAGGCGATCCTCCATTGTGGTGTAGGACCTTCTAAACTCGATATTGGCAGACTCAATGGAGAATGGCTCAAAGAAAAGGGTCAATTTGTTAATGCAGAAGATTTTATTAATTTCAAACTTAAAGACTATATCGGCAACAAACCGAATTTTGAAAATCCGGTGGATGTAGTGCTTTATGGTTTTGGACGCATCGGCCGTTTATTGGCCCGCGAACTGATTATCCAAGGCAACGGACATCAACTTCGTGTACGTGCCATTGTTACCCGTGGCAACGATGATGAACAAATTACAAAACGCGCCTCCCTGTTCCGTCACGACTCGGTTCACGGGCCATTCAGGGGCGTGGCCATCGAAGATCTCGACGACAAAACCATCTATATCAATGGCCATAAGGTATTGATGCTTAATGCTTCAAATCCGGAGGACATCGACTATACCGAGTATGGCATCAACAACGCCGTGCTGATCGACAATACCGGTATTTTCCGCGATCGTGATGCCTTGAGCCGACACCTGAGTGCCAAAGGAATTGCCAAAGTTTTGTTAACAGCTCCTGGTAAGGGTGATATTCCAAACATTGTGTTTGGCGTTAACGAAAAGTCGGTGAACTTCAAAGAGGAAACCATTTTTTCGGCAGCTTCTTGTACTACCAATGCATCAGCACCCATTTTATCGGTTTTGGAGCGTGAAATCGGCATCGAAAAAGGACATCTGGAAACGGTTCATTCATACACCAACGACCAGAACCTTTTGGACAACATGCACAAAAAATCACGCAGAGGTCGTTCTGCACCCCTCAATCTGGTTATTACCGAAACCGGGGCTGCCTCGGCTGTTACCAAAATCATCCCCAGCCTCAAGGGTAAACTTACCGGAAATGCCATTCGCGTTCCCACTCCAAATGTTTCGTTGGTGGTGCTTAACTTAAGTCTGAACCGTGAAACCACCAAGGAAGAAATCAACGAGATGATGCGCCAGGCTTCCCTTACGGGAGATTTGGTGGCCCAGATTAAATATTCCACCTCAGCCGACGCCGTTTCATCAGATTATATTGGAGAGTATGCAACCAGCGTTTTCGATAGTTTGGCAACCATTGTGTCGGAAGACAAGAAAAATGTAGTGCTGTATATTTGGTACGACAACGAGTTTGGATATGCATTGCAGGTGATTCGTGTTGCTAAAAATATGGCCGGAGTTAAACGACCCACTTACTATTAAAAAATCAGACAGGTTATTTGGCCGGTATTTCTTTTTGGGGATACCGGTTTTTTTATGGACACCTGTGAACCGCATAACTATCTATCTATTAACCAACAATAAACATCCTAACAAGCCGAAAAAAGAATTAATAAAAATTTCAATAGCCACTATCCTCCTGATTACTATATTTGCACTTTCTTAGGGCATCAATTTTTTTATCCACCACATGAATAAACACGTTAAGTACATTTTCGTAACCGGAGGTGTTTCCTCTTCTTTAGGTAAAGGAATCATTTCGTCATCATTGGCAAAATTGCTCCAGGGCAGGGGTTTTTCTGTCACCATTCAAAAGCTTGATCCCTACATCAATATCGATCCGGGAACACTCAATCCTTACGAACATGGTGAATGTTACGTAACGGAAGATGGTGCCGAAACCGACCTCGACCTTGGCCATTACGAAAGGTTTTCGAACACACCCACTTCGCAGGCAAACAACGTTACCACCGGACGAATTTATCAGAACGTGATTGAGAAAGAACGCCGAGGTGAATATCTGGGTACCACGGTCCAGGTGGTTCCTCACATTACGGATGAGATTAAAAGATGCATTAAAATTTTAGGTGAAACGGGCAAATACGACTTTGTAATCACCGAGATTGGCGGAACAGTTGGCGACATTGAATCGTTTCCGTTTATCGAGACTGTCCGTCAGATGAAATGGGAGTTGGAAAATGACTGTGCCGTAATTCATCTCACGCTGGTACCTTATTTAAAGGCTGCCGGGGAGTTGAAAACCAAACCCACCCAGCATTCGGTAAAAACCATGCTGGAACAGGGAGTGCAGCCCGACATCATCGTATGCCGTACCGAACATCCTTTAAATGATGGTATTAAACGAAAAATAGCCCAGTTTTGTAATGTTTCGCACAACAATGTAATCGAATCCATTGATGCAGAAACCATCTACGATGTGCCCTTGCTCATGAAAGACGAGCAACTGGATATTGCCGTTTTAAGAAAAACACAAACTCCTGTTCCGGAACAGCTGGACTTAAAAAACTGGGAAAATTTTATCCGCCGTTTGAAGAACCCAAAACAAGAAATCACCATTGGATTGGTAGGTAAATATGTTGAATTAAAAGATGCCTACAAGTCCATTCATGAGTCGTTTGTACACGGTGGTTCGGCCAACGAAACCAAGGTTCATGTTAAATCCATCCACTCAGAACGGATTACCAAAGAAAATGTAAACGAAAAACTGGCCGGACTGGATGGCATACTGGTAGCCCCCGGATTTGGTGGCCGTGGCATTGAAGGTAAAATAGAGGCGGTAAGATATGTGCGTGAAAACAAGATTCCCTTCCTTGGAATCTGTTTGGGAATGCAATGTGCAGCCATTGAATTTACCCGAAATGTGTTGAAACTCGAAGAGGCCCATTCTACAGAAATCGACCCCAATACTCCGTATCCGGTAATTGATCTGATGGAAGATCAGAAAAGCGTAAAGGATATGGGAGGCAGCATGCGTTTGGGATCGTACGACTGCGAACTAAAAAAAGATAGCCTGGCGTATGGATTGTACGGAACCAATATGATAAAAGAACGTCACCGTCACCGTTACGAATTCAACAACGAATACCGCATCAGGTTTGAAGAAAACGGCATGTCGATAACGGGAATAAATCCACAGAAAGATTTGGTTGAAATCATAGAATTAAAGGATCATCCCTGGTTTATTGGCGTTCAGTTTCATCCTGAATACAAGAGTACTGTAAAACAACCTCATCCGCTTTTTGTAGGGTTTGTAAAGGCTGCGGGTGAATATCACCAAAGGCAAAAGTAAAGTTCAGGTATGGGTCGATCGCCAATAAGGATTTGGATCTTCCTCCTCTTCATCTTCCAGTTCCCAGCTGTATTTACGGCGTTGCGGGCCTTGTGTGCGATAATACAGGGCCATAATCACTCCTGCAACCAATCCACCCAGGTGTCCTTCCCAACTGATGTTTTTTTCCTTTGGAAAGAAATCGGGGAAAACCCCCCAAATCATACTCCCGTACAAAAATGCCACGATCAGCGAAAGCGCCGCAAGTCCTTTTACATCGCGGATAATTCCGCTTAAAAACAAAAAGGCCGACAAGCCATAAATCACCCCGCTGGCCCCGATGTGCCACGAAGGACGACCGCCAAACCAAACCCACATGCCCGAAAGCAACCAAATTCCAAGCAGTACTTTCCATGAAATTTCACGATAGAAATAAAACAAAGCAGTGGACAAAACCAGAAATGGAACTGTATTGGCCATCAAGTGACTCCAACCTCCGTGAATAAATGGCATCAGGAATATGCCCGGTAATCCGTCCAACGACAGCGGGTGAACTCCCAAAAATCCTACATCGGTTTTGAAAAGGATTTCAAAGATTTTCACCAACCACATGATAACAAGCAGATATACCGGAGGTAACAGGGTGGCCACGAATCTTTTTCTTTCAATTTTCATACTTTGTTGCCCATTCATTTTAAGGCTGGCATTTCAATCCTCAAATAACATGCCCTTTATTCGAAATTAACCACAAAGTGACATTTACCACTTACATTTGCAAAAAAAATATACAATTTCATGAAACCTTTAAACCTTTTGGTCATTAGCTTGTCATTAATACTTATTGCAGGTTGCAACACCTGTGAAGTAAAAAAAATCGTGGCTACCGTGAATCAAAACACTCACCTCGAACATCTGTCTTCAGCCTCAGCTGCCTGGTATCAGGATGGCATCACCTATATTGCCGGCGATGATGTACCATGTCTTTTTCAACTTGACAACAGTTACAACATTATAAACAAAACGCAGTTAAGTCATGTTGACAGCCTCGTAAACGGGCGAACTCCGGGAAGCATCAAAGCCGATTTTGAATCGATGGATGTTTTTGAATTGCACGGCCGTGAAATGATGATGGTGGTTTCGAGTGGTTCGAAAAAGGTTACCCGCGATACAGCTTATCTTTTCCCACTGGCAGCAAAAGCCCCGATTTATCAAAAAAATGTCCGCGACCTTTTTGATACAATTAGTGCACAATCTGGAATTAAGGCGGGTGAGCTCAATATCGAGGGCCTGGCTGTTGCCAATGAGCACGTTTATTTATTGCAACGTGGCAATGTTACATCCAACTTTGTCGTTAGCATATCGCACGAAGCCTTTTTTGATTACTTTTTAAACAATAAATCCGTACCTGAGATTATGATTTACCGGTTTGAGCTTCCCCAATTCGAAGGCGTTTCCGCCGGATTTTCAGGTGCTTGTAGTTCACCTGACCAAGCCGGGCTGTTGTTTACAGCTTCGTTGGAAAACACAACAACAGCTTCTGCCGATGGTGAAGTATTAGGCAGTTACATCGGTTATATCCCGTTTTGCGGGATCGAAAAAGGAATTTTCTCCATTTGCAACCTCACTTATAAAGATAAACAATTCACAAAAAAACTTGAAAGCATCACCCTAAAAAATACCCTCTCAGAAGGTGTTTATGAGGTGATTGGAGTCGGCGACAATGATGATGGCAGCTCCGACATCATTGAACTGACCCTCAGTTTAAAATAACCTGAAAATATGAATAAACTTTTTTGGATTACCCTTGTCCTGTTTTTAATTTGCTACACATTTCCAGCCCGATCCTTTGCTGAAAACATCTCAAAGGGAGTTACCCTGAGCGGACATCTTTACGACAAAGAAAACGGGGAATCGCTTCCTGGTGCCACGGTGTATGTTTCCAACACTAAATCAGGTACCACTTCAAATAACTATGGATTTTACAGCATGACCTTACCCGTTGGCTCTTACCATGTGGTTTATTCTTTTTTGGGATACAACGATTACATAATTGATATTGAATTACATAACGATACAACACTCACCATCGAAATGGTTTCAACCAGTCATGATTTAAAAGAGGTTGAAGTAACAGGATTTGCCAAAAACGAAAACGTGGTGAATGCCCAGATGAGTGTCAACAGCATTTCGGCCAAAACAATTGCATCCATCCCATCGTTGATGGGTGAGGTAGACCTGATAAAAGCACTTCAACTGCTGCCGGGTGTAAAATTTGTGGCCGAAGGATCGTCGGGATTGAGTGTTCGCGGCGGTGGGCCGGACCAGAACCTGATTCTGCTGGATGAAGCCACCATCTACAATGCAGGTCACCTGATGGGGTTTTTCTCCGTTTTTAATAACGATGCCGTAAGAAGTGTTGACCTGTACAAAGGCGATCTGCCTGCCAAATATGGTGGTCGGTTGGCTTCGATGATAGATGTGCGGATGAAAGACGGCAACACAAAAGGTTTCCATGGAAATGGCGGTATCGGACTCATCAGCAGCAGGTTGTTGCTCGAAGGGCCGGTTGTAAAGGACAAGGTCGCTTTTATGGTGGCGGGAAGGCGATCGTATGCCGATTTATTCCTCCGTTTGTCGCCGGACGAAGACATCAACAGCAACATCCTGTATTTCTACGATTTAAACATGAAGGTCAACTACAACATCAACACAAACAACCACCTGTATTTGTCGGGTTATTTTGGGAAAGATGTGTTTAAAAGCGGATTGTTTGGTATGAATTGGGGTAACGCCACCGGAACAGCGCGGTGGAACCACATTTTCAACAAGAAACTCTTTTCCAATTTAACCTTTGTGGCCAGCCGGTTTAATTACCAATTGGGGGTGTCGGAAAATTCTGCCAATGGGTTCGACTGGCAATCATCACTGGACGATTACAACCTGAGGCAGGACTTTCAATGGTTTGCCAATCCAAATAACCTGGTGACCTTTGGATATTCAACCTTATATCACAATTTCTTTCCCGGTGTAATTCAGGGAACCAACAAGGATTCGTTTATCACCAAATACCAGCTTAACAACCAGCATGCCCTCGAAAGCGCCGTGTTTATCAGCAATGAACAAAAGCTGGGTGCCCTGTTTATCCTGAAATATGGGTTTAGGGTCAGTATGTTCAACAATATTGGGTCAGCTACCAACTATCAATTTGACAGTCAGGGAAATGTTACCGATTCCACTTCGCATGGATCAGGAGATTTTTATAACAGTTATACCGGTTTTGAGCCACGCCTGGGCATCGTTTTTTTGGTGAACGAATCCAGTTCGGTGAAAGCCAGTTACAGCAAGAACCACCAGTATATTCAACAGGCTCAAAACTCTACGGCCGGATCACCGCTGCACATTTGGTTTCCGAGCAGTCCGAACGTAAAACCCCAAATCGGGCATCAGTTTGCGTTGGGATACTTCAGGAATTTCAGGGAAAATGTATTTGAAACCTCCATCGAGGTGTATTACAAATATTCAAACAGTGCCATCGACTACCGCGATCATGCCGACTTACTGCTGAATAAATATTTTGAAGGAGAACTCCTTTTTGGCAAAAGCCGGGGCTATGGCGCTGAGCTGATGGTGAAAAAAAACAGCGGGAAGCTCACGGGATGGTTGAGTTATACCTTGTCGAAGTCGCTTCGTAAAATCAACGGCATTAACGATGGAAACGAATATCCATCGCCCTACGACCGACCCAACGACATCTCTCTGGTGATGAATTACGATTTGAATACACGTGTAAGCTTCGGATTTACATGGGTTTATTCTTCAGGGAATCCGGTCACCTTCCCGGTAGGCCGGTTCGATTACGACAATACCACTGTGCCGGTTTATTCAAAACGCAACAGCTACCGCATGCCCGATTATCATCGGCTGGACCTGAGCATTACCTGGCGCGAAAAGTTCAAACCCGAAAAAAAATGGCACAGCGAGTTTAACGTTTCCGTGTACAATGCCTACAACCGCAAGAACCCATACGTGATCAATTTCCAGAGCGAACCCGACAACCCAAATGTAACTTATGCCGAATCTACCTATCTGTTTGGCATCATTCCATCCTTTACCTACAACTTTAAATTCTGATCATGAAAAAGAAATTCCAAATTTATATCTCTCTGGTTATGTTGGTTTTGGCCATTAGTTCGTGTACCGAACGCATCAATATCGACCTCGATGAAAGTTACGCACGACTTGCCGTTGAAGGGTATATTACGCCAGAAGAAGGGGAACAACATGTAAAACTCACCAAAACAGCTAATTATTTCTACAACAATCCGCCGCAAGGTGTAACGCAGGCCCAAGTGAAGGTAACAACGGGCGATTCGGCTGTCCTTTTTGTTGAAGACCTTGAAAATCCGGGATATTACATGGCTCCGGTTGATTTCAGGGGAATTCCGGAACAGGCCTATTCGCTTGAAATTCAACTAAAGGACGCCATCAACAATTCGGTTTATTACCAATCTACCGAAACCATGCCACATCAACCCGCCGTGATCGATTCCATTGAGTTGGAATACAATGCACAATGGGAACGTTGGCTGGTACATTTATATGCCTGGGAACCACCGGCCGTTAATTATTACCTATTCAACGGATATGTGAACGGAGAAATGATCACCGACAGTGTTTCGCGCAAGAGTGTAACAGACGACAAGCTCTATAACGGGAATTATACCGGTGGCATCACGGTGATGGTACTTTACAAAGACGAGATTTCTCCGGGAGACACCTTCACCTTGTCGTTATCGAACATCACCAAGAGTTATTATGATTTCATCCTCAATGTACAGGAGGAAATCCAACCAAAAAACCCATTGTTTAGTGGTCCGCCCGCCAATGTCATCAGCAATATCGACAACGATGCCGTGGGATACTTCGCGGCCTATTCTTCCTCTTATGCCAGCGTGTTGGTTACTGTGCCGGATGATTGGAAATAGCAGGATTTGGATTATTACTTCTTTCATATTTTCAGACCAGCTTTCTGAGTGAAAAAGTTATTTGCAGAAAGGCCATTTAAAATCCTCCGGATTTCCTGAAAAAATTGGCTTTTTTTACCAACCCGGAATAAACAGGCTGTGTGAAAATTTAATTTTGGGTGCATTTTCTGGATTATTCTTTTTTAAGATGAGATTATAACTTTCAAAGATATTTTTTCGCTATTAGGTTTTATGGTGCATTGAGATGGTTATTTCATAAA
>JAUYGX010000023.1 GCA_030690365.1 Bacteroidales bacterium
CAGCTTACGGGCCATAAATGAATATTTATTATTAACTGCGTGAAGTAACTTCCACCAAATGGTAGCCAAATTGTGTTTTTACCGGACCTTGAACAGTATTTACCGGGGCACTAAAAACAACAGCGTCAAATTCTTTTACCATCATCCCGGGTGAAAAACTTCCCAGGTCACCACCATTACGTCCTGATGGGCAGCTGGAATATTTTTTTGCGACTTCGGCAAAATCTGATCCATTTTCGATTTGAGATTTCAACTCCAAACATTTTTCTTCGGTCGACACCAAGATGTGTCGTGCACTGGCTTTAGGCATAGTTTTTTATTTAATAATTTGATCTGCAAAAATACGGAAAAACAACAAACAAATGTATTTTATGTATTTCAACTGTCACCATCCAAATCAATTCCATATTTTTGCCTGAGAAACCTCATTCAATGAAAAATCCCATCTTAAATCTGGAACCGGCATCGGTCTGGTACTATTTTAACGACATATTAAATATTCCGCGACCCTCGAAAAAGGAAGAAAAAATCAGGGCTTATCTGCTTGATTTTGGTCAGAAGTATCAACTTGAAACGCTTCAGGATGAAACAGGTAATATCCTCATTCGCAAACCGGCTACGCCAGGTATGGAAAACCGAAAATGGGTGGTTTTACAAAGTCATATCGACATGGTTTGTGAAAAAAACAGCGACAAAGTACACGACTTCGACAACGATCCCATTGAAGCCCACATCGAAGGAAACTGGGTAAAGGCAAACGGTACAACTTTGGGTGCCGACGATGGCATCGGCATTGCAGCCCAACTGGCAGTGTTGGCTTCCAATGAAATAGAGCATGGGCCGCTGGAATGTCTTTTTACAGTGGATGAAGAAACCGGTTTAACAGGTGCTTTTGGCCTGCAATCCGGATTTTTGAAAAGCTCCATCCTGCTCAACCTCGATTCTGAAGATGAAGGCCAGCTTTTTATCGGTTGTGCCGGAGGACAGGATACCCTGGCCTGGCTGCCCTATGACTACGAGCCGGAACCCGAAAACGCCACCGCCTTTAAAATAATGGTTTCCGGATTAACCGGAGGTCATTCGGGAGATGACATCAATAAAGGACGAGGCAACGCCAACAAAATCCTGAACAGATTTCTGTGGGAAAACCTGATGCAGTTTGATCTGAAACTGAGTGAATTTGATGGAGGTAACCTTCGGAATGCCATTGCACGTGAAGCCTTTGCTGTTGTGGTGATACCGGAAGAAAAAAACACAGAATTCACTCAAAAATTAACCGAATTTAAAAATACCGTCAAAGCTGAGTTTTCGGTTACCGAACCCGGATTGGATATCCAAATTCATGAAGTGGACGTTCCTGAAAAAGTGATTGACGATGAATCGTTTTTCTACCTTACCAATGCCATTTATGGCTGTCCTCACGGCGTACTGGCCATGTCGCCCAGCCTGGAGAATTTTGTTGAAACCTCCACCAACCTGGCTTCGGTTAAATTTCAGGATGGGGAGATCCAAATCACCACAAGTCAACGCAGTTCGGTGGAGTCGGAAAAAATGGATGCCACCAACATGGTAACGGCCGTATTTAAAATGGCAGGCGCCCGCATTAAAACCTCCGAAGGTTATCCTGGTTGGAAACCAAACCCGGATTCGCCCATTGTGGCCTTGTCGGCAAAATCGTACAAAAAATTGTTTAACACCGAACCCGAAGTGCTGGCTATCCACGCCGGTCTCGAATGTGGTTTGATTGGAGATAAATACCCTCAAATGGATATGATTTCGTTTGGTCCCACCATCAAAGGGGCACATTCACCCGACGAACGACTTGATATTGAAAGTACTGTGAAATTTTGGAATCTATTGATTGAGGTGTTAATAAACATTCCGGTTCAAAAATAAAAAGAGGTTTAAAGATATTCAATGAAAATAAAAATCAATTCATAGGTAAAAACACCGCTATTGATTATTAAAATGAAATTGGATACCTTTGACCTCGTTTACTAATCGGCTAAACTATCTGTCAGCATGGAAATACATATTCGATTTTTTAAACCTATCCTCATTGCCATTGCAGTTGGAATTTGGGTTATTGTTTTTCAAAATGCGGGAATTATCCCACAGGCTTTTCCTCAACGAATGGTAGCTGATACAGCGATTCTGGTTACTGGTGAGGTGGACGTGCTCAACACAGTATTTATCAAAGGATCAGTAGATGCCAACATCGAAAGCATCAATGGCTACTCAAAATTTTACAAAGATCCGCGCACCGGAGAATATTATGTGATTCCGGTAACTGATCCTTACCAATAAATGCTGGTACGCGATCAACAAGAAACCAACCGCACGCTTATTTTTAAACATTTCCCATTTATCTCTTTAGTAGTATCCATACGGATAGGTGAATTCAATTAGATTTCGCTACATTTGCCTCTTTGTAAGCAAGAAAAAACAATGTGTCGAAAGGGTCGAAAGATTTTATTACTGCTTATTTCAATGATGTGTTCAGATATTGTTACCTGGGCGCAGGATTCTACTTTAGCTGAATTAAACACCCAATTAGCACGGGTAACCGATAGTTTACAAAAGGTTTACCTGCTGAATCAAATGGCCAACGAACTTAAGCTCACCGATATTGATAAGGCGTTGTATTTCAACAAAAAAGCATTGAAACTGGCCAATCAGGTTAAATCGCCCGATGCCTGTGGGGTAACCAACGAATTGATGGGTGAATTATTTGATATAAAAAATAATATTCAGCCATCCATCAATTATTATTTGATTAGTGCCAAGATTTTTGAAGGTCGAAACCAGCCCGACAAGCTCAGTTCCATTTACGGAAAATTGGGCATGCTTTATTACCGAAACAACTACGATCTGGAACAAACACTCGAATATTTCAGGAAATCACTGGATTTTGCTATCTTGAGTAAAGATAAAGAGCTGATTGGCGAAGCCTATAACCGCATTGGAAGTATTTTTTTCGATCAGGGAAATCTGGAAGAATCGTATCAGTATTTCGTGAAAGCACTCGACATATTTAAATCGGTGAACCATCAGGCCGGCATTGCAAAAGCACTAAATAACCTGGGAGAAATTCATCGGATAAAAAATGAAAACAAAAAGGCCCTTGATTATTACGAAAAAAGTTTGACTATCAACCAGGAACTCGGATTATCCGACAGAGTTGCGACCAATTATCAAAATATTGGCCTTATTTATAGTAAACAAGGTGATGTAAAAAAGTCGTTCGACTATTATGAGAAAAGTCTTGACATCTACAATCACACCAACAATGCCGAAGCAAAAATAAAACTACAAGTACTTATGGGCCGCGAATACCTGATTTCGGGAATGTTCGACCAGGCAAAAGAAACCCTGACCTCTGCCTACAAACAGGCCAGTGTAAAAAGTAAATGGATTCAAATCTGCAATGCGGCCGAGGGGCTTAGTGAAGTGTATGAGGCTACCGGACAACCGGCCAAAGCCTTGTTTTATTTTAAGACGTATGCCCGGTATACCGACTCCATCAATTTGAAACAAAAATCAGATATGGCCATGGAGTTGCAATCCAGGTTTCTTAATAACATCAAAGACAAAGAGATAAAATTAAAAGACACAGAAATTTTACTTTTAAATAACGAAAAAGAAATAGACAACCTCAAGTTTAATTTGCTGATTATAAGCATAATTGCTATTGTCATTATCACGGTAATTACCATTATGCGTACCAGTGGTAAAATAAAAAAAGAGAGATTGGTTCGTGAAAAAGATACGCTGCTGCACAAAACCCAGCAGGAATTGATGCGTATTGAGTTGAAAAGCAAAGACAACGATTTGATGAACTTTGCGCTTCATCTGGTACAGAAAAATGAAGTGCTCAAGCAAATTAAAACCGAACTCAAAGGTATTTCATCCACCCATGACCAGGAAACCAATAAAAAGGTCAGGGATTTATCCATCCACATTCAACAAAACCTTCAAATACAACAAGAAATCGATGAGTTTCAGGCAAAAGTTGATCAAACCTATGATGACTTCTTTAAAAAATTAAAAAACAGGTTTCCATCGCTTACGAAAAATGAGGAACGTCTGTGTGCATTGCTGCGTCTCAACCTCAGCACCAAAGAAATTGCCACCTTAAACAGCACCTCTGTAAAGGCCGTAGAAATGAGCCGATACCGACTCAGGAAAAAATGTGAATTGGATAACAGTGAAGGTCTTCCTGAGTACTTGCGGAATATTTAAATCTCCATTTGTAGATGCGCCTGATTACATATCACTCTGATTACATGTTTTTTAATTTTATTGATGTAGTAGTGTGCTTATTTATATAAATTACCAATAATCGTATTGTAGAAGCCATGTAGAAAAGACAAATCAGAAAAGACAAAGTTATTACCCTATTTTTGGCCAAAATTATTTAAAATTTGAGACAATCAAATGGTAATAACTGAAACACCCCTGGATTTTGGCCTGATAGAAAGATGCCTTAAAAAAGACCGCAAGGCTCAGTACGAGTTTTACGAAAAATACGCACCTAAACTATATGGCATTTGTTTGAGATATGCAAAAACCGTCATCGATGCCGAAGATATTCTACAGGATGGGTTTATCAAGGTATTTCGCTATTTGGGTGATTACCGCGGCGAAGGTTCTTTTGAAGGGTGGTTAAGAAAGATTATGGTGACTACAGCCATGAACTATTACAAGAAGAAAAACCTGGTGAGCAAAGACGTTGAACCCGAAACCATCCGCATTCCGGTACACAACGACCATGAGATTGTATCGGCCATGTCGCACCAGGAATTACTGCGCTTTATTTTTGAATTGCCCGACGGATACAGAACGGTTTTTAACCTCAACACCATCGAAGGATACTCGCATAAAGAAATCGGTGAGATGATGCATATCTCGGTAAACACCTCCAAATCGCAACTTTCAAGGGCAAAAAGTTCACTCAGGAAGCGAATTGATCTTCTGTTTAAACAAGAGGAATCAATGATGCAATTTCAAACAGCTACCTGCTATTAATAGATAAAAGCATTAAAAAACCAATACTACAATAATTGCCAGACTACCCGAAATCAATTAAAGGAAGAAGATCTGTGAGTAAACTATATCTTTCAGCCAAACTATATCAAAAATCCGGGTAACCAATGGCCCGGATTTTTTTTATTGGGAAAATAAGTACAAAATCCGCCATGGACAAGCTTCTGTAACCAAAGAATTTTATCTTTGTTTATCTTTTAAATTAAATTGTTTGCTCAATCAAAAAGCACCAAAACCAAATCAAATGAACCAAAACCAGAAAAAAGGAAGCGGGCTATCCATTGCCATTATTGGCTTGTTATTTTTTATTTTCGGATTTGTAACCTGGCTTAACGGCATCCTTATCCCCTACTTAAAAATTGCCTGTGAACTCACAAATTTTCAGGCTATGTTTGTGGCTTTTGCCTTTTATATCTCCTATACGGTGATGGCACTTCCTTCTGCATGGGTGTTGAAAAAAACAGGTTTTAAAAATGGTATGATGGTAGGGTTATTGGTGATGGCTGTAGGAACCATTCTTTTTATTCCGGCAGCTTATACCAGGTTGTACGGCCTCTTTTTATTGGGCTTGTTTATCATGGGTACTGGTTTGGCGGTGTTGCAAACGGCCTCCAATCCATACATTATCATTATCGGCCCCGTCGAATCGGCTGCCAAACGCATCAGCATTATGGGAATTGCCAACAAAGTTGCCGGCATGCTGGCACCGCTAATACTGGCTTACTTTATCCTCAACGATGGCGATGAATTTGTGGCCAGCCTCTCTGGACTGGATGAAACAGCAAAAAATCTGCAACTTGACATCCTCTCACAGCGTGTGATCATGCCCTATTTGGTGATGACAGTCGTTTTGGTGCTTTTAGGCATAGGCATCCGTTTTTCACCCCTTCCCGAAATTGAAAACGAACAAGAAGAAGTTATTGAATCAGATACAAAAACCAAAACCAACATTTTTCAGTTTCCCAACCTGGTTCTGGGAGTTCTGGCTTTGTTCCTGTATGTTGGTGTAGAAGTAATTGCCGGGGATACAATCATTCGCTATGGTATGTCGCTGGGTTTCCCCATCGATCAGGCTAAGATGTTTACTTCATTTACCCTTGCCGGGATGATTATTGGTTACCTGCTGGGGATTGCTTTGATTCCAAAATATGTCAGCCAGCAAAAAGCACTGGCTGTGTCTGCGGTTTTGGGGATCATTTTGAGTCTGAGTGTTTTATTCGGTTCTCCCCTGATTTCAGTCACCTCAGTGGCTTTGCTTGGATTGGCCAATGCGCTGGTATGGCCTGCCATCTGGCCCCTGGCCATTCATGGCTTGGGCAAGTTTATCAAAACCGGGTCGGCCATGTTGATTATGGCCATTGCCGGTGGTGCCATGCTTCCTTTACTTTGGGGACAATTATCGGATATGTTTTCTCCGCAACAAGCCTATTGGGTGCTTATTCCATGCTATTTGGTCATTTACCTTTATGCCATTAGGTGGCACAAAATGACCTCCTGGAGACGATAAATATTGAAAATCTGAAATAACAATATCATGAAAATGGTCAACACTTCCCTGCTTTCGTCTGACGAGTGCATGGGAATTCAAATCAATGGATTGATCCATTGCAACCGCATCAACTGTAAGTGGAAGGGCATCAGTGCCTGTTCGGGAATCAACATTATCCTGACCGGACGAAACTCGAAAGGTTATCGCATCGGGCAAAATGGGTTGATTGAAAGCGACCGTACAACAGCCTGACAATCTGCCCGGGCGGCACTTTGGTGAAGCAAGTGAATGTAACAGTCTACGGGCTATGCCCGACCAACTTATTACTTCTGAAATAAAACAACCAACAATTCATTTCCTGATAAAAGAATAAGACTATCTTTGCCCTCTTTTAGATGCATATACAACTAATTAAATGAACTTTTCAGAAACTGATTATATTGGTAAATGGATAGGAATCAGTGCGCACAGAATGGGTAACCTCATTACCCGCATGCTTCATATCCATGGATTTGGACTCACCCACGAGCAGCTAATTTTGCTTAAAGTGATTTCATGCTTCGAAGGTATTAGTCAGAAAGACCTGGCAATCAAGCTCGACCGTGATAAAACATCCATCGCCCGTTCGATAGATACACTGGAGAAAAACCACAAGGTTGTCAGGATTAATGTGGCTGGCGACAAGCGCGTTAACAACCTTTACCTCACGAAAGACGGACATCAGCTAATGGAAGATATTCACCCATTGTTTAACCAGTTAACCGCAGAACTTACCAAGGACTTTACCCATGAAGAAACCAAAGCTTTGCAATGCTCGCTTCAAAAAATAATACAAAATATTAACAACATAGAAATTCAGTTGCATACACAACAATAATCAACAACAATTATATAAAATATCCCTATGAACGCACGAAAATCCTGGATATTAGCCCTGATCGTCATACTGATTGGTGTGGTGGCTTTTATGTATATCAGCAGCTTAAAACAACCCCCTAA
Organism: Bacteroidales bacterium; assembly: GCA_030690365.1. Taxonomy (GTDB): domain Bacteria; phylum Bacteroidota; class Bacteroidia; order Bacteroidales; family F082; genus UBA6244. The sequence continues at coordinate 7,535 of JAUYGX010000023.1, forward strand.
ACAAGGCATCAAACCGGCAGTGGTCATTGCCCCCTATTTCACAGTAAAAAACGGCTCTATCCCACTCACCGTAACAGGTTCGGGCCAGGTAAGAGCAAAAAACAGGATCGATTTATATGCCGAAGTAAACGGGATGTTGCTTCCACAAAAAAATGACTTCCGCACCGGTATGGAGTTCAACAAGGGAGCAACGCTCATCAGCATCGACAACAGTGAACAAAGAGCTAATTTATATGCCCAGCGTAGCGAATATCAGAATCTGATTACATCACTGATACCGGATATAAAACTTGAGTTCCCCGTTGAAACCGAAAAGTGGAAACAATATCTGAACAGCATTGAAATTGAAAAACCAATTCCGCAAGTTCCTGAAACCAACAGCGAAAAAGAAAAGTTTTTCATCACAGGACGAAAAATGTTCGCCTCCTATTATAACCTTAAAAACCTGGAGGCTCATTTCAACAAGTTTATTTTAAAGGCCCCATACCGGGGAGTGGTCACCGAGTCGCTGATCAATCCGGGAGGATTGGTTCGTTCAGGGCAAAAACTGGGAACCTTCAGCAACCCGGATCTTTTTGAAATCAACGTGGCCATTTCTGCGGCAGACGCAGGATTGCTTTCGGTGGGCAATACGGCAACACTCAACATGGCAGGTCAATCAGATGAGTGGCATGGAAAGGTGGTTCGCATCAACCCGGCGATAGATTTAAATACACAAACCATTTCAGTATATATCGAAAGTACCGATGCAGGGTTGCGCGAGGGCATGTTCCCTACGGCTTCCATCAATTGTGGCAGTATCGATCAATCCATTGAAATTCCACGCAACCTGCTTATCGAAAATGAATGGGTTTATTTTATCGATCGCGACAGCACTTTGCAACGTGTCGACCTTAAACCTACCCGCTTTCAGGAAAAAACTGTCATTACCAACCTCTTAAAGGATAACACTAAAATACTGGCTAAAAATATTCCGGGATCGTTTATTGGCATGAAAGTACTTCCCCAAAAAGAGAAGTAATCAGGCAAAATATTCCACTTAAATAAAAAAGAAACAGATGAAAAAAATCATCGCCTATTTTATAAAATACCCCGTTTCAGCCAATGTGTTTATTATCGCATTCGCCCTTTTCGGGAGCATTGCTTTGTTTAATTTAAGGTCATCGTTTTTTCCACTTACCGAAAGCAAAATCATCAACATCCAGGTAGTTTACCCTGGGGCGTCACCGCAGGAAGTGGAGGAAGGCATTGTCCTGAAAATTGAAGATAACCTGCGTGGTATCACTGGTGTTGAGCGGTTTACTTCTGTAAGTTCCGAAAACTCAGCCGTTATCACCATTGAAGTTGAAAAAGATTACAGAACAGAAGTGGCCCTTGAAGATGTTAAAAACGCCGTTAACAAAATCAACTCTTTTCCGGTAGATATGGAACCGGCCGTCATTTTTAAGAACGAGAACCTCAATCCAACAGTCACTTTTGCCATTAGCGGAACGAATATGTCGCTGCGATCGTTAAAGGAAAGTGCCCGAAAGATTGAAGACGAATTACGTTCCATTGATGGGATATCAAAAGTGGATCTGAGCGGTTTTCCTGATGAGGAAATTGAAGTTGCCGTAAATGAAAATTCGTTGCGCACCTACAACCTGACCTTCGACCAGGTGGCCAATGCCATCAAAAAGGCCAACATTGACATCACAGGTGGCAAAATAAAAACCGAAACCGAAGAATACCTTATCCGGGGCAGGTTTAAAGAATATTATGGTGCGGGTCTGGACAATATCGTTGTGAAATCAGATGTAAACGGAAAGACCATCCGGTTATCGGATGTAGCGGAAATCAGCGATCGTTGGTCAGAAAATCCCAACAGGATTGAGCTGGATAACCAAACTACCATTGAGGTGAACGTGCAAACCACCAACAGTGAAGACTTTCTGGAAGCCGCCGACAAGGTAAACGAATACATCGCAAACTACAACAGTAAAAGCGATGGTGTACAACTGACCATTGTTAGCGACCGTTCCGTAAATCTGATTGAACGTAGGAGTTTACTTATGCGCAATGGAATTTTCGGGATGGTGCTGGTACTGCTACTGTTATCGCTTTTTCTGAACCCGCGGATGGCCTTCTGGGTTGCGATCGGCATTCCCATTTCGTTTCTGGGCATGTTTGTGCTGGCACAGATTTTTGGTATTACCATCAATGTAATATCGCTTTTCGGGATGATCGTTGTCATCGGAATCCTGGTAGACGATGGTATTGTGATTGCCGAGAACATATATAACCAGTACGAAAAGGGCAAGAACCCTATCAGAGCTGCCATAGATGGAACGATGGAAGTGTTGCCGGCGATTTTTTCGGCTGTTCTCACCACCATCATGGCCTTTTCCGTTTTTTACTTTCTTGATGGCCGGGTTGGTGATTTTTTCAATGAACTGGCTTTTGTGGTTATCGCCACACTATTCATCTCACTGATTGAAGCCGTCATTATTTTGCCTGCGCATCTGGCACACAGTAAAGCGCTCAGAGGAAAAAAAGCCTCCAACATGGTGAGCCGGTTTATGGACAAAGTCATGGTTTGGATGCGCGACACCACCTACGCTCCTACCCTGAGGTTTGTGTTAAAGAACAAAGTGCTTACGTTTGCCATTGCTACGGTTTTTCTGGCCCTCACCATTGCAGCTTTCAAGGGGGGCATTATAAAAGGTACGTTTTTCCCCTTTATCGAACGCGATAACATTGCCGTTACTTTAAAAATGCCCGAGGGCACCAACGAAAGCATCTCCAATGCCTGGATCGACAAAATTGAAGAGGCAGCCTGGCGGGTGAATGAGCAATACAAAACCAAACGTCCTGACGGATTGAATATTATCGATCATATCACCAAGAAAATAGGCCCAACCACTTCCGATGCCAGTTTGAACATTATCCTGTTAAAAGGTGAAGTAAGAAATGTGGTGAGTTACGAAATCGCCAATGCCATTGCCAAAGAAGCCGGACCGGTGATCGGTGCTGAATCGCTTTCGTATGGTGGAGGCGGATCGTTCGGGAAACCTATTTCGGTAGCTTTTCTGGGCAATAACCTAAAGGAACTGGAAATGGCCAAGGACGAACTTAAGGTAGAACTCAGGAAACTGAATGCTCTTAAAGATGTAAACGACAACGACCTGTTGGGAATCAAAGAAATCAATGTGCAACTCAAACCTAAGGCCTATATGCTGGGGTTGAGCTTACAGGATATGCTCGGTCAGGTGCGGTCGGGATTTTTTGGCAAAGAGGTACAACGCCTGCAACGTGGCCGTGATGAGGTAAAAATATGGGTGAGATACAACGAAAAAGACCGATCGTCAATCAACAACTTAAGTGCGATGTTTATCACCACACCTTCAGGTGAAAAAGTACCCTTCGATGAGCTGGCCACCTACACCATCAAGCGGGGAGTGGTTTCCATCAACCACCTCGACGGTAAACGCCAGATCAATGTGGAAGCCGATATGATGGACGAAACTTCATCGGTAACCGAGATTTTGAGTTATGTAAAAGAGGCTCTTGTTCCTGGCATTCTGGCCAGGTATCCATCGGTAAATGTACTGTATGAAGGACAAAACCGGGAAGCCGAAAAAACCCAGAAATCTGCCGCCAAAGCCCTACCGGTAATTTTATTCCTGATTATTGCCATGATCACCTTTACCTTTCGGTCGTTTGGACAAACCATGTTGCTTTTTGTACTTATTCCCTTTAGCCTGATTGGTGTGGCCTGGGGACATTATTTTCACGGTCATGCCATCAGCATGCTGAGCATGATGGGCGTGGTAGCACTGATTGGAATCATCGTTAACGACGGACTGGTCCTGGTAAGTAAACTGAACACCAACCTGAAGGAAGGCATGCCCTTTACCGAGGCCGTAATCCATGCGGGCGTATCGCGTTTCAGAGCCATTTTTCTCACCACAGTGACCACTGTTGCCGGGTTGGGACCACTCATTCTGGAAAAAAGTTTTCAGGCACAGTTTCTGGTGCCCATGGCCATCTCCATTGCATACGGTATATCAGCAGCTACCATACTCACGTTGGTGTTGTTACCTGTCCTGCTCGTTACACTTAACAATTTCCGCAGATTCATCTTCCTCGTTTGGGAAGGGATTAAGCCAACTCCCGAAGAGGTGGAGCCTGCAGTAAAAGAACTTAAATCTGAAAACGATGAATTTGAAAATTAATATTCTGATAAGTATTATCTTATCCATAACAATATCTTTTACAGGCACTTCGCAAACCACTGATACCACAACATTTAGTTTAAGCAAAGCGGTGGCCATTGCCATGAATCAAAACCAGGAGATCCTGATGGCCCGCAATAACCTGCGTATTGCAGAAAACAATGCCGGGATTCTCAACTCCGGGTATTTACCACAACTCACCGGAAGTGCAGGTGGCAATTACTCCAACAACAACACCTCGGTAACGTACGCGAGTGGTGACAAAGTAACCCAGGATGGTGCTGTATCTACTTCCTATAACGGGTCGCTGGGAATCAACTACAGGCTTTTCGATGGCATGAACCGGTATTATAACCACAAAATTCTGAAAGCCGACTACACCTATGCAGAGTTGCAATCCAGGGCGGTAATCGAAAATGTGCTTATCCTGCTTAGCCGATCCTACTATGATGTGGCCCGGCTTACCTCAAAAATTGAGAATATCAGACGAACTCTGGCCATCTCAAACACCCGCTACGGCTATATCAAAGACAAATATGACTATGGTCAGAGTACCGAACTCGACCTGCTGAATTCTGAAGTGGACCGCAACAACGACAGTGTGAACCTGATTAACACACAACGTGAATTGCGCATTGCGCAAAACAACATGAATGTACTGCTGGGGCAACAACCCAACATAAATTTTCCGGTGGACACATTGGTGGTTTTCAACCATGTAACTCAACTCGATTCGCTTTATAATGAAGCCATCAGCAACAATGCCAGTTATTTGATGAGCCTGCAGAATAAGGAAATATCTGTATTATCTTTAAAACAGAGTAAAAGCGGTTATCTGCCAACCCTCGATTTAAATGGGAGTTATGCAATGTCGACAACCGATAACGACGTGGGCTATTTATTGCATTCCAACAACAAAGGGTTCAGTACAGGATTGTCGCTTTCGTGGAATATTTTCGACAGTGGCAAAACACGCACCCGGGAACTCAACGCACAGATTTCCAACGAAAATGCTGATTTTTTAGCAGAACAGTCGCGCATCGAACTCAACCGCCAGTTTAACAATGCCTACACCAATTACCATGATTTATTTTTTATCATGCAGGTTGAAAAGCGCAATATGAATACCAACCAATTGAACTTCGATCGATCGGTAGAACAATTCCGTCTGGGCCAAATTTCGTCCCTTGATTTCAGAAATGCACAGTTAGAGCTTCAAAATGCCATCGACCGGTACAATACAGCCAAATACAACGCAAAAGTAGCTGAACTGGAATTGCTTAAACTGGCTGGATTGTTTCTTGAGGTGATGTAATTATCGCCCCGGAATAGTGTTCTTCGGTTTTTAACAGTGCGGTAGTAAAAAAAATCTGGTTCAAATTGTATTTGAACCAGATTTCTCTATTTCTCAAACCTTTATTTGTTTAACAAAACCAGGATTGAGGTATCTACTCAGCTAAAAATTAAACCTGAAGGTCAGAGCGAATTGCTGGGCAGTATATTTGGTTTTTACAGCATTGGTGAAGATGCCTTCATAATCATATAAATAATAGTCTTCGTTCATCATCGAATAAACGTAGGCAAAATCCATGGCAAAGTCATCTTTTTTGTAACCAATTCCCCCGGAATAGGAAGTGCGTTTTCCATCGTTCAGGTTATCGGCATAAGGACTTGTGGAGAACCCGTAGCCTCCCCGTAACATAATCATTCCCAGTCGCCATTCAGTACCAAACCGCAAGTTATTTGTCGACTGATAGTAGTTTCTAATATCATCGTTTACAGTGCTTGTGCTGTTATCGGTAAATCCAAAACGGGCATTTGAATAATCGGCATACTCATATTCGGCCGAAACCCAACCCATTTGGTTGATAAAGAAGGCTACGCTTCCTATGGCTTTCATGGGGGTATTAAAGCGATACGAATATTCTCCGGTAACAAGCGATGGATAGGATTCAGTAAATCCTCCAAAAGTGGCTGTAGTTACTGTGTTCCAGGTATCGGTCATATTCCAATAATAAGAAGGTGTGTGTATGGATGCTCCTACTCTCACCCAGTCGGTGGGTTTATAAATAGCACCTACTTTCAGGTTGATGCCCCATCCGGTGGTGGTGAGGTTTTCGGTAACACTCCAACTGTTAAAATCGGGTACGTTACTCGAATTAAACCGTTCAGAATAATAGGTCTTACGATCGAAGCGGATATAGGGCAATCCCAGGGTGGCTCCCAGAAACAGCTTGTCGTTATAGTTGGCAGCAAAAGCAAAGAGCCATTCATTGGTCGATCCTTTCGATGTTGTAATCTGCGTTTGATATACCCCGCCATCAGGTTCGGGGATACTGTAGAAATCATCATATCCGGGAACCGTATCAAGCAAAAAAGCAGCCCATGCAGGTTCAAGATAATACGGATCCACATACTCCAGGTCATAATAAGGAACCCAGTCGGCTTGTTGCCAATAAACATCCAGTTTTGTGTTTTCATTGTTGGTGCCTTGCATATTGGTCACTGAGTTGTAATTATTCAGCCGGTTCATCCCAATGGCAAACTGTGTAAATTTCCAACCCATACCATTTCTAACAGGGGAGGTCATTACATAGCCCAGGTTGCTCAGGTCGAAGATGGTCCTGAAGTCTTCGGTTAATCTGCCATTATACGTGGACGCTGCTTTACGCGAAAACACTTCGGGTGTGATGGTCATATCAAAAGACCGGAAAAGTCCTAAACCAGCAGGGTTGGTGCTGGCAACGGAAAAGTCGGCACCAACAGCACTAAAAGCACCACCTGCGCCCATACTGCGGGCAGTTCCCTGATTGAACGATTGTGAATAACGGAGGGCATCCTCGGCCAACTGGGCATTTAATACCAAGGTAAAGGCCACCAACAAGGTTGCTATGAAATATTTTTTCATGATGACAATTTTTAAATCAATAATAAAATGAGGGCAAAATGTTTCTACAGATTCAACTTATAACCAAACTATCTTCTGCCTCCGCGCGATCCGCCGGAACTACTGCTTCCTGAACTGCTACTTCCTGAACTGCTGCTTCCCGATGAACTTCTGCTGGGCGTAGTGGGTGCACTGTAGCTTCGCGATGAACTTCCCTGACTGCGGGTTGGTGACGAATAGCTTTTTGAAGGCGTACTCGTTGAAGGAGTAACTGTCCTAGCCGGATTACTGTTTCTGTTGGTTGAGGTTGATCGTGGTTGCGAATAATTTTGGGTTGAACGCGACCTGTTGTATGTAGAAGTTTCACGGGTATTTGTACTTCTCTGATTAGTAGCTCCGGGCTGAACTACCTGTCGGGTATTTACATTAGAGCGGCTGTTTTCACGCGAAGTATTGGTTACAGGTGCTGTCCTCACATATTCCTGGCTCGAACGTGGTTGACGCGATGGCAGGCTTTCATAAGACTTGGGTTTGCGGTACTTTTCCTGTGAAGTACTTGTATTCTGCGTGTTGACAGCCCTTCTGTTGGCAGAAGCCGGTTTTTGCAATTCTTGTGATCTGCGGGCTGTTGTTTCGCCCGTTGTTTTTGTGGAAGTATTCACCGATTGATCGTTCCTGCGTCCTGCAGGATTTCTGGTACCAGTACCTGCATCTACCGTATTGGTGCGGGGAGTAAGTGTAGCTCCGCTGCCTCCAACCACTGTTTCAGGGGATCTTTGTGCCCGTTGGGAAGACCCATCCGACGAACGACTTCCATCGCGTCGTGGAATGGTAGTTCCACCTGTACCTCTGCCCCTCGAACCATAATGATTAACACGACCATAATCGTAGCTTCCGCCACCGTAATAGCCACCACCGTAATAGCCTCCACCATAGTATCCATCATAATAGCCATTCCAGTAACCATTGTTATATCCTGCCCAGTAACTGCCTCCATAGTAAGGATATCCCCAACCGTAGTATGGATATCCCCAGCTATAATAAGGGGAACGCCAGCCATAATACGGATAACCCCAATAGCCATAGGAGGGCCATCCATAACCATAGTTCATGGAATATCCCATTCCCATGCCTACACCAACACCCATGCTAAACGACCAATCTGAATTGCCGCAACCATTACAATCGCTGGTATATTCTTCGTCGTAGTAGTCATTGCTTGAACCGGTACCGTTAAACCTTTTGATCCGGGCGGCGTAGTCACCTTCGTAATAATCATCAATAAACTGGTAATTGGTGTCCTCAGCCTGTTTGGTTGATTGAGCTGGTGAGGCTGCTACATTCGACTCATATTGAGTGGAATAATCAAACTGACCATCCGATGTAGCAGGTGCCGCCTGGTTTACAACCGCTGTATTTGAAGGAGGAGTAGCTTCGGTTGATCTGGTTTTCGAAGAGTAATATACGTCATCGCCAGGAAGGCTGTTGTAAGACGAACAGGCTGTGAACATGGCGATCAGTGCCAGCGCTGTTATCATTCTGAGTGTGTTTTTTGGCGTTTCCATGATATATATGTGTTGAGCGTTATTAAACATTGTGTAATTTTGTACTTTCTTTTAAAAATACAAAGACTATACCAAACTATTAAAATGGCAAAAGAATTAACACCTCAGGCCGAGAATTATGCACAATGGTACAACGACCTGGTGATAAAGGCTGATATGGCTGAGAACTCGGCTGTACGTGGTTCGATGGTAATAAAACCCTATGGTTATGCCATTTGGGAAAAAATGCAGGCCATTCTGGATGGCATGTTTAAGGAAACCGGTCATGAAAACGCCTATTTTCCGCTTTTTATTCCAAAATCATTTTTTAGCAAGGAAGCTTCGCACGTTGAAGGTTTTGCAAAAGAATGCGCTATTGTAACCCACTATCGTCTAAAAAACGATCCTGAAAAAGGAATTATTGTCGATCCCGATGCCAAGCTGGAAGAAGAGCTGATTGTACGGCCCACCTCCGAAACCATTATCTGGGATACCTACCGCAAGTGGGTTCAGTCGTACCGCGACCTACCTATTTTGATTAACCAGTGGGCCAATGTGGTCAGGTGGGAAATGCGTACCCGGTTGTTTTTACGCACGTCTGAATTTCTTTGGCAGGAAGGCCATACGGCCCATGCCACCCGTCAGGAGGCTGTGGCCGAAGCAGAACAAATGCTGCGGGTATATGCTGATTTTGCCGAGAACTTCATGGCCATGCCGGTGCTTACAGGTGTAAAGTCGCCCAACGAACGCTTTGCCGGTGCTGTTGAAACCTATTGTATAGAAGCGCTGATGCAGGATGGGAAAGCCCTACAGGCCGGAACTTCGCATTTTCTGGGTCAGAATTTTGCCAAAGCCTTCGATGTAAAATTTGTTAACAAAGAAAACAAACAAGAATATGTATGGGCCACCTCCTGGGGAGTGAGCACCCGTCTGATTGGCGCCTTGATTATGTCGCACTCTGATGACAACGGACTCGTTCTCCCACCTAAACTGGCTCCTATTCAGGTAGTGATTGTACCTATTTTCCGCAAAGAAGAGGAACTCATCGCTATTACCGAAAAAGTTGACGGATTGATAAAAGACTTGAAAAAGAAAGGTATATCCGTAAAATTCGATAACCGCGATACCCACAAACCCGGCTATAAATTTGCCGAATGGGAGATGAAGGGGGTGCCTGTTCGACTGGCCATCGGGCCTCGCGACCTGGAGAAAGGCACAGTGGAAGTAGCCCGCCGGGATACCCTGGAAAAAGAAGTGCTGCAATTTATCGACATCGCTGATAAAATTGAAAACCTGTTGGAAAGAATCCAAAAAAACATTTACCAGAAAGCGTTGGTCTTCCGTGATGATAACACCTTTATTGTCGACACCTGGGAGGCATTTCAAGATCGGATCGAAAAGGGTGGATTTGTACTGGCACACTGGGATGGCACCCCCGAAACAGAACAAAAAATCAAAGAAGAAACCAAGGCTACCATCCGGGTGATCCAACCCACTGCCAAACCCGAAACAGGAAAATGTATTTATACAGGGAAACCATCCCCGCAAAGGGTTGTATTTGCCAAATCGTATTAGCAGGGAAAGGGCCGTTTTAATCTACCAAAATAGCTCTGACACCTTTGTTTATTAAAATACAGAAATCAGCTTAAAAACAGACGGGTTTTTCCGTCTGTTTTATTTTGAACACCCTCACAAACATAGGGGTTTGAAGTATTATTTTATGATTAATATGATGGCCACTAACTTCTTATTTAAAATTATTCTTAATTTTGCGGCTTAGAAAGTTACTAATAATTAAATATTAATAGATTATGGCAGTTTTAGTAGGAAAAAAAGCCCCGCTTTTTGAAGCCACTGCGGTGGTGAACGGCAGCGATTTTGTAGAAAAATTCTCGTTGGAACAATACATTGGAAAGAAACATGTGATTTTCTTTTTCTATCCCATGGACTTCACCTTTGTGTGCCCCACAGAAATTCTGGCTTTTCAGGAAAAAATAGCTGAATTTGAAAAACGCAATGTAGCTGTTGTCGGTTGTTCAGTGGACTCACAATTTTCGCACCTGGCATGGCTCAACACCGAAAAAGAAAACGGTGGAATCAAAGGTGTAAAATACCCATTGGTGTCCGATTTCTCGAAAACCATTTCAGAGAACTTTGACGTTTTAGCCGGTACTTATGAGTACAACGAAGATGGTGAAGCCGAATTTAATGGTGAACCTGTTGCCTATCGCGGTTTGTTCCTGATCGACAAACAAGGAGTAGTTCGTCACCAGGTGGTAAACGATTTGCCTTTGGGCCGCAGCATTAAGGAAGCCTTACGCATTGTTGATGCATGGCAATTTCATGAAGAATACGGTGAAGTTTGCCCCGCCAACTGGGAACCGGGCGAAGAAGCCATGGAAGCTACAGCAGCAGGCGTTGCCAGCTACCTGAGCAAACACTAAAAGATTAATTTCTTATTTAAAGCTGTCCTTTTGGGGCAGCTTTTTTTGTTTAGTGGGCACGGGTTAAAATCCACAATTGGGCAAACACGGAAGTTTATCGATTTTATTTGATTTCAACAATAAACCAATCAATCATTAGTTTTATTTTTGTGTTTTGGTAGCCTGTTGGCTTGCCTGGGTAAGCTACAGTCAAAATTGATTAATCCATGGAAAATGAATAAAAATTACTTTCTGAAACAACCTGTTTTTACATGTGTATGGTTTGCTATTTTGTTCCTGTTGGTATGGCAACCCGTTCAGGCACAGGAAATAAGCCAGTATACCCTTAAGGAGGTTATACGCCTGGCTCAGGACCAATCACCCGATGCACAGATTGCACGTCATCGGTTTAAAAGTAGTTATTGGAGATATCGCAATTTCAAAGCAGAATATTTACCAAATCTTAGTTTTGAGGGACAACTACCCGATATAAATCGAAGTTTTGGAACGATTCAATTGAAGACCGGGACTTTTTATACCTATTCGGATGGAATCAATTATGATGCGACCTTATCATTAACGCAAAAGGTGGGATTAACTGGTGGGGACGTTTTTATTTCATCAGGACTGGGGCAGATGACCAACTATTACTCTGACAGCACCAGCTCTAGTTCTAGTGAATTCAGGGCCAGCATAATTAATATTGGTTTTAATCAACCCATTTTTAAATACAACAAATACAAATGGGATAAACAAATTGAACCCATGCAATACGAAGAAGCTAAACGGGTGTTGATTGAAGCCAATGAAGAGGTGGCTTCGGTAGCTGTGGATTGTTTTTTTTCGTTGTTGGTTGCCCAGGTGGACAAGGATATCAGTTTAAAAAACAGATCAAATTACGATACCCTTTACCGCATCGCCAAAGGTCGCTATCAACTGGGGAAAATTGCCGAGAACGACCTGCTACAACTGGAACTCAATCTGTTACAGGCAGATGCTTCTGTTGAAGATGCTGAACTTTCATATGAAACCAAATTATCAGAATTCAAATCCTATCTTCGGCTTAAAAACGACAATCCGATCATGCTGATCCCGCCTGGTGAAACCAATCATTTTATTGTACCAGCTAACGAGGCGATCGAACAGGCCCAAAACAATTCCTCTGATGGCATCGCATTTCAACGCAGGCTAATTGTAGCCGAAAGTAAGGTGAACGAAGCAAGGATGGATGGCCGTTTTGATGCAAATGTTTATGCGGTTTTAGGTTTGACGCAACGAGCTGATTTCTTATCCGATGTTTATAAAAACCCTAAAGATGAAGAAAGAGTTAAAATTGGAATCACCGTACCAATACTGGACTGGGGATATGCACGTGGACGAATAAAATTAGCAGAATCGAATCAGGATCTGGAAGTTGAATCTGTTGAACAGGAACGGGTAGATTATATCCAGAATATTTTTGTAAACGTGATGCAATTCAACATGCAAAAAAACCAGTTGCGAATTGCTGCCAAGTCGGATACCGTAGCCCAGAAGCGCTATGATGTTACAGAGAAACGTTACAAAATCGGAAAGATAAACGATGTTATCGATTTAAACAAAGCGCAAATCGACAACGACAATGCCAAAATAGGCTACTACCGTTCGTTGATGACCTATTGGAAAAGTTACTATCAAATCCGTAAAATGACCCTCTACGATTTTGAACACGATCGGCCCATCCAGGTTCCTTTTGAGGATTTAATCAGGTAAGGGTAAAAACGTGAGCAACAACCCGATAATCTATAGTTTTTTAATCATGGTGTATTCGTTGACGGTATTTTATCGGAATACAGCGTCCGATGCCCAGCCCGATATATTCAGCCTTCCCCAAGTGGGCACTCAGGGCCATGTTGGCAAACCAATAATCGGTGATGTGATATTTTAAGGTGAGCCGCTGAAAAAAATCACCTTCACTTCTTTCTTTTCCAGCCACATACACACCTGCATTAAACAGGAACGAGGCCCGGTCGAGCACCAGTTCGTAAGCAAAATTAATCCCTACCTTGGTTGCATCACGCATATTTGGTTCAAAACCTTTATCTCTTTTTATTAAATAACTATCCGATTCATCGTAGGTATAATCTACGCCTAATCCAAACTTACTTTTATAACCCACCCTGGCCATAATATTGGTGAAAACAGCATATACCATGAAGCGCTCGCCCAGTTGCTCGGTCATGTCTTTTGTGGCCACGGCCGTTGCCACCTGCATTTCGAGAAATTTACTTCCGTCAAATTCAAAAGGATAATGACGGGGCAGCAGTTTCTTTTTCATGTATGGGTGTGGCTTATTGAGATGGTAGGTTATTCCGGTGGTAGCCGTAAATACATTCAATCCGTAATTGGGGGTTTTTGTAGATCCATTCGAAAAATGGGTCAGTCCAAAGCCAGCCGAAAACGCCAATCGCTTGCTGACCTTCCGTTTATAATCAAAGTATAGGCTGGCAGCCAGGTTAAAGGCCGAACCGATGGCGAAATTCTTGTAGTTTTCGATGCGGTCGAAATGATTGGTCAGATAGGCTGCACCTATTCCAATCTTAAAATGCAACGAGTTTTCACGGTGGCGCTTGAGCGGAAAGTTGATGAACGGATACAATGCAAAAGCATTTCCTATTTCCTTAAATCCACCCAGGTTCGACATCCAAAGGCTCACTCCCAACGAAGGATAAGCATATTCCCCTTCCCACCGCTTGCTTCCCCATGTTTCCTTTTGCAGGGATATTTCGATGGCCGGAAAATGAGCATTGAAAACATCCAATTCGAGGTGGTGGCTTAACAGAAAACCATATTCATATTTTGCTTCAAGCGAAAAGTTGTTTTTGCCTGGTGGTCCTGACGGCTGAGCCATGGAGGGTGAAGCCATCAACAAGAAGACCATAATGAAAACAGGTATAAATGGCTTCAATTCCAATTGTGTATCATTTAAGCAGGCAAAGGTAGAAAATCTACCGAAAGACATGGTTGGCATGTTAGGAAAATAAGGCGATTCGGTGCGATTGTGGCAGCCATCTATAGGTTACCATTTGTCGATGAACCTCTTTCTGATTTCCATGAAAGTGTGCTGTTGAATCATATTTTTAGTGTATATTGCACAAAATTAAATTCATGAAATTGCGGAGACATCTGTACATGGGTATGCTGTTATTGGGGTTGTTATCAAATAACCTGACTGCATTTTCCGCCTCCGTTATCGACAGCCTGCAACAAGCCTTAATTCAGGCCAACGACAGCACGAAACTTGAACTCTACAGCCAACTCAGCGAAATTTATTACAACCTGGATATTCATCAGGCTATTGAATACGATTCGCTTGGCTTGATCCTTGCCCAACAAAACAAAGCACGACAGGAAGAAGGCATCTTTTTAAACAACCTGGGTTCCGACTATTACGGACTTTCTGACTTTAGTCAGGGGCATTTTTTTTTCAGCAATGCCAGGCTTATCTTCACAGAAACAAAGGATACAGCCAATCTGGTGAAAACCCTTAATAACCTGGGATTAATTTATCAGGTTTTAGGATTTTATAAGCTATCGGCAGATTATTTTGCCGATGCCATCCACCTGAAACGACAGGTGGGAGACGTGGGAAGCCTGATCACCACGCTTAACAATATTGCCATTTTATACAACAAAGTAGGTTTGTATGAAGAGGGCACTAATTTTCTGAATGAGGCCCTGGAGTTGTCGCTAACGCATAACGACAGCACCCTTACCAGTCTGACTTATCAGGATTTAGCACTGTTAGCACTGAGTTTGAATCAGTATAGACTTTCCATCGATCACGCTCAAAAGGCACTTATTGTACTACCGATAAATCGGTATAACGAACAATGTGCCCTCAACACAAGCCTGGCTTTGGCTTATGAAGGATTAAACCAAAACGACAAAGCCAGGTTGTATTTTCAGCGGGCCACAAGTCTTTTTGATTTGGGTGTAAGCGATTATGAAAAGTCCAATACACTGGTTAGTTATGCCGGTTTTTTAAATGCCCGGGGTTCATACGATAAGGCTTTGCAGATGGCTCTGGAAGCTCTAAAGCTTTCGGATGACCATGATTTTAAAGAAATTAAAGGCGATCTGTTTAAATTACTGGCCGATATCTATCAGCAGAAAAAGAAATTCGACATTGCACTCGACTACCTGATTAGATCGAATACTTTCAACGACTCAATCCACAGCAAAAACCTGACTTCGAGCCTGATGCTGATCACGCTAAACGAAAAAGTGGTTCAGGCAAATCACGATAGGCAATTGCTTGAAAGCAAAAATATCCTGCAATCGCAACAAATTGATTACAGCCTAAAGTTGATCAATGTGATGATTTCAGCTTCAGCCATTCTAATGTTTCTTTTACTGGTGATCCTTTATTATATCAGGCAAAAACGAAAAGACCACTACATTCTGCACCAACTCAACCTTAAACTCAGTGAGAGTGAAGAAAAATACAAAGCGGTTGTTGAACAAAGCCCGGAAATTATGTTCATCCATCAGAACGGTAAACTGTTGTTTGCCAACCAGCATTTTTACGAAATAACTGGCTACAATGCTCAAGAATTGGAAACGCTTTCGGTATTCGAGCTGATTTCGGAGGATGAGAAGGAAAAAATTATCTCCATGGCACGTGAGCGTCTGAAGGGCAAACGACAACAGGATAGTTACGAGTTAAAGGCGCTCAACAAAAACAAAGAGGTGATTTATCTCAATATGTCGTTTAACAGAATTACCTACAACAACCAAACGGCCATTTTGGGGATTGGAAATGATATTTCTGCCCGAAAGGCAAACCTGGAAACCATCAAAAAACTTACTGCTGCCATCGAACAAAGTCCTATCATGATACTGATTGCCAAT
This sequence comes from Bacteroidales bacterium, assembly GCA_030690365.1. Lineage (GTDB taxonomy): Bacteria > Bacteroidota > Bacteroidia > Bacteroidales > F082 > UBA6244. The sequence continues at coordinate 23,496 of JAUYGX010000023.1, forward strand.
AAAGAAGGTACCATTGAATACGTAAACCCGGCATTCAGTCAGATTACCGGTTATCCTTTTGATGAAGCTGTGGGTAATTATCCAAATATACTCTCTTCGGGCGAAGTTAATGTGCATATATACCGTGAGCTTTGGCAGACCATCCTGAGTGGACAAATCTGGCGGGGTGAGTTGCCAAACAAGAAAAAGAATGGTGAAATGTACTGGGAATCGCTGGTAATTTCACCCATCCTGGATGAGAAAAACCGCATCACCCATTTTGTGGCGATTATGGAGGATATCTCCCAACGCAAAATCATTGAGGACGCCCTTCATCAGCGCGAGGAAGCCCTGCATCAGGCCAATGTTACTAAGGATAAATTTTTTAGCATCATCGCCCACGACCTGAAAAACCCCTTTAATGCAATCCTTGGTTTTTCGAGTCTGTTAATGGCCGAATATGATAATATCACCGATGCAGAAAAGCGCAGTTACATCGAAAATATCACCATGGCAGCCAACTCAACCTATCGTTTACTCGAAAACTTGTTGGAATGGTCGCGTACTCAAACAGGAAAGATTAAATTTGTACCCGCAATCTTCGATTTAAATGCCGTTATCAACGAAATCATGAGTCTTCATCAAACCCAGGCATCGCGAAAAGGAATTAAACTCATCTCTGAGGTACCCTTCAATACCATGGTGTTTGCCGATAAAAATATGGTAAGGACCGTATTACGTAATTTGTTTTCAAATGCTGTAAAGTTTTCCGCTTCGGGCGAAGTAAGGATTTCGGCCCGGCAGGGGGATAACTCTACGGAGGTTTGCATTGCCGACAAAGGTGTGGGGATACCCGACGATGGACTGGAGAAGCTATTCAGACTTGACGAACAATATCTGGCCGAAGGTACAGAATACGAAAAAGGAACTGGTTTGGGATTGATCTTAAGCAAAGAATTCATAACTAAACATGGAGGAAAAATATGGGCAGAGAGCAAAAAAAATGTAGGTTCAAAGTTTTACTTTACCCTCCCTTCACACGAACAAAATAATTGAACCTGAGATGAAATCTAAAGAAATAAAAAAACACGTTCTATTGGTGGAGGATAACCTGCTCAACCAAAAGTTTGCCATGGCGGTACTAAAATTGAAAGGATATACCGCTGATTTGGCCGATAACGGTCAAATAGGAGTAGAACTGTTCGCCAAAAACGAATACGATGCCATCCTGATGGACATACAAATGCCCATTATGAACGGGATTGACGCCACCAAACAAATCAGGGCCATGGAACAAAAAAATCAGTGGCCACGTATAAAAATTATTGCCGTTACAGCTTATGCCATGCCTGGCGATGAAGAACGTTTTAAGCAGGCCGGCATCGACTTATATATTGCTAAACCTTACAAAGGCGACGATCTGATTGCCTTTATCCAACAATAATCTATGAATACTATCCAACAAAAGCTCAAGGCTTTTGAACAACTACTTACCATTATGGACGAATTGAGGGCAGGTTGTCCCTGGGACCAGGAACAAACGCTCGAAAGCCTGCGCCATCTTACCATCGAAGAAATGTATGAACTCTCGGATGCCATTCTTGATAAGGATTACCCCGCCATCAAAGGCGAACTTGGCGATTTGATGCTGCACCTGGTTTTTTACTCAAAAATAGCCTCCGAAACCAATCAATTCGACATCAAAGACGTTCTGGACGCGATCAATAAAAAACTTATCCACCGTCACCCACACATTTATAGCGATGTAAAAGTAACCGGTGCAGGAGAGGTAAAAAATAACTGGGAGAAACTGAAGCTCAAAGAGGGCAAGACCTCTGTACTCGAAGGAGTTCCATCGTCGCTGCCACCGTTGGTAAAAGCCTACCGCATGCAGGAGAAGGTGAAAGGTGTGGGCTTTGAATGGAAAGCACCCGAACAGGTATGGGATAAGGTACTTGAAGAACTCAACGAACTTAAATACGAGGTTGACAACAAGTCGGAGATCAGCAAAGTGGAAGATGAGTTTGGCGATCTGCTTTTTACACTGGTAAACTATGCCCGCTACATTGGCGTTAATCCCGAAGATGCACTGGAAAGGACCAATCGAAAATTCATCCGGCGTTTTCAATATATCGAAACCGAATCGGCACGCGATGGCAAGACGGTGGGTAAGATGAGCCTTGAAGAAATGGACCACTATTGGAATGAGGCCAAAAAACTTGAGTAAACGCTCTTCACCACCAAAATATACAATGCAGCAACCTTATAGAAACAAATCAAAATCCATAATTGCGATTCTTTATTTGATCTGGCTACTATCCGGTTCATTGTATTCCCAGGAGTATCCGGCCGGAAAGTACGATTTCCCCGATCAGCCCAATGGCAGCTATTTTAAGTCGTATTGGGGCATCTCGAAAGCCGTCGTAACCTCACCCCTAAAATGGGATAAAAAGCATTGGGTTGCCACCGGAGGGGTTGTTACCGCCGGGGTGGTATTGTACATTTACGATGATGAGATCAGGGATTTCTTCCAGCGTAACCAAAGCAACGGGTTATCCAGTATCTCCAAATTTGGACTTGAACCCTTGGGAAGTGGGGTTTATCCGGCAATATTGCTGGGTGGCACCTACGTATACGGACTTGCGGCTCACAACTCAACAGCCCGTCAGATTGCACTCGGAGGCACCCAGGCATGGATGATGGGTGCTGTTACTGCTCAGGTAATCAAATTATTAACACAGCGTCACCGCCCCTATCAGGATGTTCCCGGAAATCCCCGTTTGTGGAAAGGCCCGTTTAAGAGTCTTAAATACACCTCATTTCCTTCGGGGCATACCATTACCGCCTTCTCACTGGCTGCTTTCTTAAGCTCTGTGTACAAGGACCGGCCCTGGGTGGCTGTGGTATCTTATGGCCTGGCCACCGGTGTTGGCCTGTCGCGCGTTTACGATGATCAGCATTGGGCGAGTGATGTATTTATCGGGGCAGCACTGGGCTATGCCATCGGAAAACTGGTATTCAGGACCATGCAGCCAAACTCTAAAATATCGATGGCGGTTGGGCCGGATGGAGGTATTGGGCTGCTATATAAGTTCTAGGACGATTATCCAGGTAACGAATTATAGAACGCTGATTATTATGATATTTATGATTGGGAATGATTTAGGATAATGTTCTACCAATGGATATCAAGTCTTGTAGAGGCGAAAGTATGGTGGGAAAAATGCTTAGAGAAGCATCGCAGAGTAACTGGATCAGTGAAATACTAATCGTGTCGTAAACTCTCCACCGGATCTTGTTCAGCAGCTTTGCGGGCAGGCAAATAACCAAAGATGATACCTACCGAGGCAGCCACGCCAAACGAAAGTACGATGGACCAAAACGACACAATAGTGAGAATATCCGTTGACAAAGTGATGACTTTGGCCATGATAACCCCCAGCACCACACCGATAACACCTCCTGTAATGCTGATAAAGGTGGCTTCCGAGAGAAACTGAAATACAATATCACGGCGGGTAGCCCCGGTAGCACGACGCACACCGATCTCACGGATACGTTCCATAACCGAGGCCAGCATGATATTCATAATCCCAATACCTCCTACCACCAAAGAGATACCCGCAATGGCTCCCAGTACGATATTAAAAATATCCTTGGTCTTTTGTTCCTGTTTTAACAGCAACTCCGGTATGGTAATATCAAAATCGTCCACACCCTGATGGCGGCGGGTAAGCATCGCTTTGATGGCAGTAGCCGTAGACGAAAGCTGACTGCTTTCTTTTACCTGCACTACGATTTTGTCCAACTGGTTTTCAGAATCCGTAGTGCCACCCGAATTAAAGGAAATGGCTCCTCCCCCAAAAAAGATAATTTCGTTACCGCCCATCAAACTTGACTGATTGATGAGGGATCGGTCCTTGAAACGCAAAAGCAGTGTTTTGATGGGGGCGAAAACACTCTTGCTGTAGTTGCTCACGCCCATGGATTCGGCTTTTTCGTCCACCTGAACACCCTTTAGAACGCCAACCACCTCCAGCCAGATACTACCGCATTTGATGCTTTTCCCGACAGGATCTTCATTGGGAAATAATTTCCCTGCTACTTCAGGGCCAATTACACAAACAGGTGCACCCATATCCTGTTGCCGGTCGCTAAAACCAATACCTATCCTCATTTCCTGATTAAATACCGCAAAATAGTCGGCTGTAACGCCGGAAAGATCGACATTAAGTTTTTTCCCGCTGCGGATGGCCATGGTGGGATAAATGACTTCGGGACTTACTACCGCCACTGTGGGCAACGAACGCTCAATGTTTTCGGCATCTTTGAGGGTAAGACCAGGTGAATATTTCTTGCTCATTGATTTCTCATCACTCTCTTCATCGGTGGAGTTTGGGTCATCGAGCAATTTGGGTGTAACCACAATGTTGTTGAGGCCCACCAGCTTTATCTGGTCGAGAATTTCCTGCCGTGCGCCATTCCCGATGGCCATCATGGCGATTACCGCCGCCACCCCGAAGATAATCCCTAGAGCGGTGAGGATGGACCTGAATTTATTGGCAAAAACGGCGTCCAGCGATAGCGTAAGTATTTGCAGATATCTTTCCAAAGCTTGTTTTTTTAACTGGTTCTTTTCTGAGGGCCCTGTCCACCACCTTTACCCTTTTTTCCACCGGGACCACCGGGTCGTTTGCCTTGTCGCACTTTCCGGTAATCAACCGTATCTTTCTCTTTTTTTTCAACCTTAAACTTGTCGAGCATATCCCGATCGAGTCTTTTCAGGGACCATTTGTCAGCATTTTCGGGTGGAATAAGATAAACTTCATCCCCTTCGTCAAGTCCGGCTAAAATAATGATATCAGTCTCACTGCTTTTACCTGAAATTACTTGTTGCCGTTTCCCCGAATGGGAATAGACAAATGATACCGAATCGATGGTGTTGAGTGCTTCGATAGGGATGTAAAGTGCAGAATCGATTACCTCGGTTATAATGGAGTTTTTGGTTGTCATAGAAGGTCGCAGAATGGAGTCGTAACCATCAATGGTGATCATCACCTCAAAGACTTTGGCATTGGAGTTGCGCATTTGCTCGCCCATATTGGCCACATCGCGGATCTGCCCGGTAAAGCTTTTATCCGGGAATGCATCGATGGCCACAATGGCTTCCTGCCCGGCTTTTACCTTGCTGATATCAATTTCGTTCACATAGGTACGTGAGTTCATCGCACTCAGGTTCGGCAATGTGGCAACAACATTCTCCCAACTGCTGATCTGGTCGCCGATACCCAGTTTTTGTCCGTTCCAGTCGCGTTTATAATTTACCATCCCTGATTTTGGGGCATTGATGATAAATTCGCTTTTCAGCTCCACAAACTCGTTGAGCACACGGCGTGCTTTCTCCAGATTGGTGGCCACCTCCCTCATATTGGCGACCGACTGTTGCTGTTTGATGTCGTAGTTTTCGAGGGTTTGATTATAACTGCGTTCGGTTTGTTCGAGGTCGATTTTTACCTGGCGCTGTGTGGCCGGTGGCTCGTAAAGCGATTGATCGACAATAATTTGTTTTTCTTCTTTCTGATACTGAAGATTCACGAGTTCATCGCGTGCACTGCGCAGGGTGAGGGTGGTGTCGAGTTGTGTTTTGATGAACTGTGTTTCGAGTTTCTCCACTTCCAGCTCTTGATCACGAATTTGGTTTTCAAGGTCGCTACGGTCGATGGTGGCCACCCACTGACCCGAATCGACGACGGTACCATCGGGAACGATGTCTTCGATGGTGTAACGGTGGATACGCGCATTGCGGAGCCCGTTGGCATTGGGTCCCATGATATTTTCGCTGCTGCGGGCTTCAAGTTCACCTGTAGTGGTGACTTCAATCACAAATTCCCCACGCTTTGCCTTGACACTGATGGTGTTATCGGCGACTACATTACTTGTTGAAAAGTACCAGATGAGTGCAAGAGCGGCTATCGCCAGACCCACCAGGATAAGTGTGTTTTTACGTTTCATTGGCATACCTAAAAATAAGCTGGTAAAGGTAAACATGTGTTTGGGATTTACAACGTGTTTTGGGGAAGATTGTTGTGGGAAATCTACGGGAGACCATATGTTACATCACACCTTCGGATTTCAGGTAAATAGGCAACAGAACAGACCGGGCAATTCCAATCATTCTGCTTCCTACTATCTTAATATCTGTTAAAAGTGGCCCTCCCCGAAAATTTGGGAGGGCTTTAGCGAGAAATTTGGTACTTTTGTGCAATTTTAACCGAAGCTATATGTCATTTGATACTGATAAATTTGTTGGAGAAGGACTTACCTACGATGATGTTCTTCTGGTGCCGGCACATTCCACTGTTTTGCCACGCGAAACGGACCTGACGACACGTTTTTCACGGAATATCACCTTAAAAATACCGGTGGTGTCGGCTGCGATGGATACAGTGACAGATGCCAAGATGGCCATCGCAATGGCGCAGGAAGGTGGTATTGGTGTGATACACAAGAATATGAGTATCGAGAAACAAGCCATTGAAGTTCGCAAGGTAAAAAGAGCCGAGAATGGGATGATCATCGACCCCATCACCCTGAACAAGGAAGCCCTTGTGCAGGACGCCCTGAATATCATGTCGGAATTTGGCATTGGAGGCATCCCGGTAGTAGATAAGGACCACAAACTGGTGGGCATTGTAACCAACCGCGACCTGCGTTTCGAACGCAACCACAGCAAACCCATTTCAGAAGCCATGACTTCGGAAAACCTGATCACCACCACCGAATTCACCAACTTTGAGGTGGCAGCAGATATTCTCCAGAAGTTCCGTATAGAGAAACTGCCTGTTGTAGACAAAGATAACAAGCTGGTGGGATTGATCACCTATAAAGATATTATCAAGATTACCGCACACCCCAGCAGTTGCAAGGATGCCAGCGGTCGATTGCGTGTTGCCGCAGCCGTAGGCATTGCCTCTGATACCCTGGCCCGCGTTGAAGCGCTGGTGGCGGCCGGTGTGGATGCAGTGGTGGTAGATACGGCACACGGTCATTCTCAGGGAGTGATCGAAATGGTACGCAACATCAAAAAACATTATCCGCAGATCGACTTGGTAGCCGGAAACATTGCCACGGCCGATGCCGCCATCGACCTGGTAGGAGCCGGTGCCGACGCCATTAAGGTGGGTATTGGGCCCGGATCAATCTGTACCACCCGCGTGATAGCCGGCGTAGGCGTTCCACAGCTGACAGCCGTTTATGATGTGGCCAAAGCCCTGCGTGGCAGTAAAGTTCCTGTAATTGCCGATGGAGGCATCCGCTATACAGGCGACATCGTGAAAGCCCTGGCAGCAGGTGCCGATACCATTATGGCAGGATCACTTTTTGCCGGCGTGGATGAAGCCCCCGGAGAAGCCATTATTTTCGATGGGAGGAAATACAAATCGTACCGTGGCATGGGATCTGTGGAAGCCATGAACCAGGGATCGAAAGACAGGTATTTTCAGGATGCAGAAGACGACATCAAAAAACTGGTGCCTGAAGGTATTGTGGGCCGTGTGCCATTCAAGGGTTCACTCAATGAAGTCATTACCCAGATGGTAGGTGGATTGCGCGCAGGCATGGGTTACACCGGATCGCACACCATCGAAGAACTGCATCATGCCAAATTCATTAAAATTACCGCTGCCGGCGTAACAGAAAGCCATCCCCACGACATCACAATCACACGCGAAGCACCCAACTACAGTAGAAATAGTTAATATAAACAAATTAATCATAAAACAGAAGAATGAAAAATATTGCCAAAACTATTCTTGTGATCCTGGTGGCGATTTATGCCAACACGATAACAGCCCAAAGTTCTCTTGATAAAAAAACACTGGTCGCCATTGGCAACGAATCCGTAACCGTGGGTGAGTTTATGAAGGTTTATCAAAAAAACAATGCCCTTTCTGACACCACCTACCGCGAATCGGTAAAGGAGTATCTGGATCTGTTTATCAACTTTAAGTTAAAGGTGATGGAGGCCGAAGCGCTGAAAATGGATACTGCGTCGACATTTGTTAAAGAGTTGGAAGGCTATCGCACCCAATTGGCCAAGCCGTATTTTGTTGATGAAAGCGTGAATGAAGCCCTTTTACAGGAAGCTTATAACCGCGAATTGAATGACATTCGCGCAAGCCACATCCTGATTATGGTGGATGAAAATTCCAGACCTGAAGATACCTTGACAGCATATAAAAAGGTGATGAATATCAGGGAGGAAATACTTTCTGGAAAAAAAACATTTGCCGAAGCAGCCATGGAATACAGCGACGACCAGAGTGCCAACGATCGGGAAGCCGTTCAGGGCCAATCAGGTTTCAGACCAGGCAACAAAGGCGACCTGGGATATTTCACCGTATTTAATATGGTGTACCCTTTTGAGTCGGCAGCTTATAACACCCCTGCGGGTGAAATTTCGATGCCGGTGCGTAGCCGTTTTGGCTATCATTTGGTGAAGGTGACCGATAAACGTGATGCCATGGGCGTGGCCGAAGTAGCTCACATTTTTGTAGCCGTTCGTCCTGAAGCCACCGAAGAAGATGCAGCTCGCAAGACAGAGAAAATCAACAACATATACCAGAAAATACAGGAAGGCATGACCTTTGAAGAGGCGGTAAAAGAATATTCAGAAGACAAAGGATCGTTACAAAACGAAGGCAAACTCAGCAAATTTACCTCCAGCCGTGTGGTTCCTGAGTTTGTTTTGGTGGTCGACAGCCTTAAAGTTGGTGAAGTGGCTCCTCCGGTACGCACTCTTTACGGATACCACATTATCAAGCTGATCAGCCGCGAAACCCCCGGCACTTTTGCAGATGAATCTGCCCAGCTTAAAGAGCGTGTGACCAAGGATCAGCGCAGCCACAAAAGCGAAGATGCTGTGATTGCCTCTATAAAAAAAGACAATAAATTTAAGACCTATCCTAAAAACAAGGATGCCGTAATAGCCGCCATGGACACCACTATTCTGGCTGGGACATTTGATTCAAAGGCATTTAAGGCAATGACCAATCCTGTGATGAAACTGGGCAAAACGGAATACACCCAGGCCGATTTCGCTCACTATGCAGAAAAAAACCAGAAGAAAACCGAAAAGGTGGACAAAGACATCTATGCAAACCAGTTGTTCGATCAGTTTGTGAATGCCAGCTGCCTGGATTATATGGATCAACGACTCGAAACCATGTATCCTGATTTCAAGGATTTGATGAAAGAATACCACGACGGCATCCTGTTGTTCAACCTAACTGATGAAGAAGTATGGTCGAAAGCGGTAAAAGATACTTTAGGGCTTCAACAATTTTTTGACAACCACCACGACAACTATCGTTTTGGAGAGCGTGTGGATGCTACCGTTTACAAAATCCGTAACAAAAAGGACGCCGACAAGGTAGCCACCCTGATTGCCGAAAGCGACAACGATGGCGATCTGGCCAAAGCCCTCGACCGCGACAGCATTAAGAGTGTACGTATGACCCCTGGCAAATTTGAACAGGGTACCGACAACTACATTGATGCCGTTGAATGGAAACCCGGCGTCACAGGTCCCATAAAATCGGACGTGGAAGACCTGGTGGTTTTTGTCAAGATCAGAGAGGTAATCCCACCCCAGGCTAAAGAACTCAAAGAAGCCCGTGGATTGGTTACTGCCGACTATCAGACCTATCTTGAGAAGGCCTGGATCGAACAATTAAAAGAAAAATATCCCGTTGTTGTCAACAAGGAAGTACTGGAGCTATTGCTCAATAAATCCAATTAATATATCATCATTTTTTATATAAGCTATGACTATGAACCAGTTTGTATTCCGGCATTTCTCAACCACCAGCGTGCTTTTGTTGATGGTGGGGGTGATGTTTATTTCGGGATGCAACCTGGTTTCTATGAAACAAAACGAAAGTCCGGTGCTGGCTCAGGTAGAAGGAGAATACCTGTTTTTGAGCGATCTGACGGGGGTTGTCCCCCAGGGGATTTCACATTCCGACAGCATTGCCCTGGCCAAAAACTTTATAAACAACTGGGTTAAAAACCGGCTGATGATTGCTCAGGCAGAGCGCAACCTGACTGAAGAACAACTGGATTTCTCAAAACAATTGAAAGACTACCGCAACTCGTTGGTAATCTATCACTACGAAACCATGCTGATCAATCAGGAACTCGACACCATCGTCACCGATGATCAAATCATGAGCTATTATCAATCGCATCTGAACGATTTTGAGTTGAAGGAAAATATCCTTCGCGCCTACTATGCCATCGTCAATAGCGAAACCCCGCTACTCGACTCCGTTCAAACCTTATTCGAATTGCCCGATTCCATCGCAGTGGATTCCTTGTTGCATTTTGAGAACCACGACGACATGCTTTCGTTATCGGTAGATACCAGTTTCTGGATGAGTTTCTATCAGTTCCAGCAAATCATTCCCATTGAATCATACAATCAGGAATTGTTTTTAAAAAATAACCGGCTAATACATCTGGTGGAAAACAATATGGACATTTTGGTAAAAGTGGTCAATTTTAAAATTAAAGACGACATCTCCCCACTTGAGGTTGAACGGCAGGATATCAGGCACATCATCATCAACCAACGAAAGGTGAGGTTAATAAAAAAAGTACGCGAGGATATATACAATAAAGCGCTGTACAACAACGATTTTGAGATATATTAGGGGCGTTTAAATACATAATTCCCACGGTTACCCTTTAGTAGTTAAGTGGGGATGAAATAAAAGTTAATTGGTGGTACAACTTGATATGTGTACCTGATGACGAAAATAACAATATTATACCATTCAAAGATGAATTTAAAAAATAAGGTACAGAAGTTTTCAGGCATTAATCTCATAGGGCTGGTTTGTCTGATGGCAGGTCTCTCGTTGACGACAACGGCACAGGAATCGCAGGTAATCGACCAGGTAGTGGCAGTGGTAGGAAAAAGCGTTATCCTGGAATCGGATATCCAAAACCAGTACCTTAACTACCGAAGCCAGGGTGGTATTGTAGGTTCAGCCACCGAAGTCAGGTGCAGCATACTGGAAGACCTGATGTACCAAAAACTCATGGTAACACAGGCAGAAGCCGACAGCGTGATAGTAACTGACGATCAGGTAGATTCTGACCTTGAGAGGCGAATTTCCTCGTTCATCCAACAATTTGGATCGCAGGAAAAAATGGAGCAGTATTACGGAAAAACACTCGTGGAAATAAAGAAAGAACTTCATGTGATTGTAAAAGAACAGTTGTTGGCACAACAGGTTCAAAACGACATTATTAACAATGTTACCGTTACTCCTTCCGAAATTAAAGTCTTCTACAAAAGCATTCCGACAGATAGTATTCCGATGATCAAAACGGAATATGAGATCGCTGAAATCGTAAAAAATCCACCCGTCAGTATCGAAGAAAAAGTACGTGTGAAAGAGCAGTTAATGGATTTGCGCAAGCGTATCCTCGAAGGAGAAAATTTCTCCACGCTGGCCATTTTATATTCAGAGGATCCGGGGTCGGCGAAAAAAGGCGGCGAGCTTGGCTTTTACGGTCGCGGACAGCTATATCCTGAATTTGAGGCTGTTGCATTTAAATTAAAGGAGGGCGAAATTTCAACTGTACTCGAAACCGAGGCTGGTTATCATATTATCCAGATGATTGAGCGCAAAGGCGATTATATCAATGTGCGACATATCCTGCTGGTTCCAAAGGTAAGCCCTGTAGATTTAATGAAAGCCAAACAGTCGCTGGACAGCATCGCCCAACTCATCAGATCCGATTCCATTACTTTTGACAAAGCAGTTGAAAAATTTTCGGATGCCGACAACAAAAATAATGGAGGCATTCTGGTAAACGAATATTCCATGGGTACCACCTTCGAGGCGGAACAACTTGATCCGCAGGTGTCGTTTACCATCGATAAAATGAAAGTTGGCGAATTGTCGAACCCCGTCCCCATGAAAATTGATAAGCAAAAAGATGCCTACCGGCTTCTGATGCTGAAGTCGAAGACCCAGCCTCACATTGCCAATATGCAGGACGATTATGCACGAATTCAACAATGGGCCTTGCAGGATAAACAGATGAAAGCCATCAACAAATGGATCGACAACAAAGCCGAACATACCTACGTGCGTGTGGTGGAAGAATATAAAACCTGTCCGTTTGTGCACCAATGGATTATCAGGTAAACTCAGATTTTGGAAACAGAACTATGATACAATATAAAAACGATGTGGAGGCTGTTGATGCCTTTGTTGAGAAATTTAAAGAGTTAAAAAAGGAAATTGCCCGTGTAATCGTGGGTCAGGATGCGGTGGTTACCAACACCCTGATCTCCATTTTTAGCCAGGGGCATGTTTTGTTGGTAGGCGTTCCGGGATTGGCCAAAACCTTGTTGGTGAACACCATTGGTGAAGTGCTGGGGTTGAGCTACAACCGCATCCAGTTTACTCCCGACCTGATGCCTTCGGACATCATTGGAACAGAAATTCTGGATGAACACCGCAAGTTTAAATTTATCAAAGGACCTGTGTTTTCGAATATCATTTTGGCTGACGAAATCAACCGGACACCCCCAAAAACACAGGCTGCCCTCCTGGAAGCCATGCAGGAAAAGTCGGTTACCGTTGCCGGGATTAAATATCGGCTCGATACGCCTTTCTTCGTGCTGGCCACCCAGAATCCCATCGAACAGGAAGGTACCTATCCCCTTCCTGAAGCCCAGTTGGACCGCTTTATGTTTAATCTGATATTGGATTATCCTTCGTTTGAGGAAGAAATGGATGTGGTTCGCCGCACGACCACCGGCATCACCACCGAAGCAAAAAAAATACTGGATGCAGATGAGATTGCCTTTTTTCAGCAACTTGTACGCAAACTGCCCGTGGCCGACAATGTGCTGGAATATGCGGTGGGCCTGGTAGCAAAAACACGCAAAGGTACCCCGGCCGCTCATCCATGGGCCGAGCAGTATCTGAGTTGGGGAGCCGGCCCCAGGGCTTCACAATACCTGATTATCGGGGCCAAGGCACATGCCGCTTCACGCGGAAAGTATTCACCCGATATTGAAGATGTAAAGGCGGTGGCTTTGCCCATTCTGCGCCACCGCATTGTTCGTAACTACAAGGCCGAAGCGGAAGGTATTACCGTAGATAGGTTTATTGGAGAGATTATGGCGTAAGAAAAGGGTAGTTGGAAGGTCAGATTCCTCCGCTACGTAACTCATCCTGCCGGAGTCGTTACTTCGGTCGGAAGGACAAAACAAAGGAAGTCGTTTCTCCGGTCGGAGTGACAAAAAAAGGGAGTCGTTACTTCGGTACCAATGACAACTTTTTGTAAAATGCTGTATATTAGGTTAGTGTAAAAATGGAGGTTATCAATTCCTGGGGGATTTCTCAGCGCAAGCGCTATCGAAATGACAGGGTTTTTCTTTGGTTTTTGTCATATTACTATGTGCGCTCCCTTTTTTCCGGGGGAGTTGGGTCTCGGAATGACACCATTAGTGGAAAGACAAGAATTTTCCTTTAGTTGACTACAGTAAAAGCCCCTCTTTGCTCCGTTTGCTGGCCGTTGTAGTTTTGATAAACCAAATGATAGAGGTAAGTTCCTGTGGGTACGACACTTCCCTGATTGGTGCCATCCCATCCTTCATCTGATGAATGCGTCTCAAAAATCATTTGTCCCCAGCGGTTATAGATTTGAAACAGGTATGACTTCCCATTAAAAAACAGAAATACAGGCTTAAACCCGGGTGTCAGTCCACCGGGCCTGAATCCAGTCGGCATATAAAGGCCTGTCTCCTGAGCAAAGGTGAGCCGATTGGATAAACTTTGTTCCTGAAAACCATAGCTGTTGCCTGAATTTTCCTGAGCCTCAATCCAATAGGTAACCATACCTGATTTAATGAACTGACCCGCCAGCTGATCGGTATATGTGTATTGGAATACACCTGCGCCCGGATTAACAGAGTCGACAACCAGTATAGGTTCATTGGGATCTGACATGCGGAAAATGCGGTATTGTTTTACACCGGCATCAAAGCCTGTAAAAGCATTCCATTGAAGATGATTTTCTTCATTTGAAATGGCATCGCCACTTAACAACATGGTGGTCATACTGTTGGATATAAAACGCTGCAGGTTGCAGCTATCCTTCACCACGATCTGATAATCATATGATTCCAAACTCCCATCCGCAGTTTCATCGATAAAAACCAATAGGTTATTGGTAACATCACTTCGCAAAAAAGTTTTAATCAGTAAAGGATTAGGCGACAATGTGCCTGCACGGTATACTTCCCACTTACAGGATAAAGGAGCCGTATCGACATCAACAGTTACCTCCACCTGGTTATTTGGCAGCACACTTGAATTGGCCAGATATAAAAATGCAGGTTCAATATACTTTCCGGTGGTAATTATTTTTTGACATGAGGTGGACGTACTATTACCAAACTTTGCCCGTATTGCATAGGTGTACGTTGTATCCTGAAGAATATTTTCATGGATAAAAGAGGTGGTAACGGCATCCACTTCACCCGCCAGTTTAAAAGGTTCTCCGTTAAGGCTGTATAAAATCTGGTAACCGTCCAATGGCGGGTTTGCATTTATAAAGGGGTTCCAACTCAGCACATTTTGGCCCTCACATATTCGGGTAACAATTTCCTTCTGAAAAACAGGCGAGAGCTCTTGATCGTTGGTCATCGTTCCTTTATTTCCACAATTATCCTCTGCAGCCAGTGAATACACCAGATTAGCACTATCACATGGAAGTGCCACAGTATCCACAAACATCTGAATTTCTGATGGAAATGAAACAGGAATTGTATCAATATCAAAACCATTTCTATAAACAATGGTACTTCTTACATCTCCACTTGCCGAGGCTACCCAGGTTAAAACCACATTACCGGCGGCATTTACCGTAATAGAGTCGAAAACAGGTACAAGTGGCTGATTTAATTCGGTGAACCATTCCCCTCCAATAGTTGAAACCGATCGGCAACCCGAAGCACTTTCCACTTCTACCCGATAGCTCACAGAATCATTGCATATGTTATCCTGCAATGTGTCGTTATAAGAAGTATTACTAACACCATCCTGGATCATGGTCCAGGTTCCGATGGGATATTCCTGCCAAATTTCAAAAAGGAAAGAGCTATCAGCATACATCTTGTACCAACTAAGATACGCAAAGGGAAGCAGCCTACCCCCTGGACCAGTTGGTTGAAATGCAGTAAGCAACATGGTTTGAGCAGGCACTGACACAATAGTAGTATCAGGATAGACCGCTTTAATATAATAATATCGTGTGGCATGAGCTGCATCGGCTGTAACATCATGATAGGGTGAAAATCCCAATCCTAAATTTAAATAATTAGTACCATCAGTAGAATAATAAATGTTTTGCTCTAGTACATCCGGGTCTATATTTATCCATGAAATCAAGACACTTCCATCCGGGTTCACCGCCAAACAAGTAATAACCGGAGTCGGACGAACTGCTCTTGCTGCAAAGCCATCCATCATCATCCAAATAAAAAGAATAAAGATCACGCGTCCTGAGATATGGGACAAAGATCGTTTCATTTTACCGTGGTATTTTTCTCTTTCTTGCCCACCACCAGGCGAATCATCTGTTCGGGGACCAGGTAACGGTTGGCTGCTTCCATTAATTGCTCAGAAGTGGTTTGCATCATGGTTGCCAGGCTTTTTTGGTAGTAACTAAACTCCAAATCATGGTCACGCGCAGAAATATACCTGTCCGACAAGGCAAACGGACCATCGAAACTACGCAGGAAAGTACCATAAAGATAATTTTTTACCAGCGAGAGTTCTTCCTCTCCTACCGGCACCTCCCTGAGCAGTTTTATCTCGTCACAAATTTCCGCAAGTGCGGCTTCGGTATGGATGGCATTTACTTCGGTGGCCACACTAAAAAAGCCGCCATACCGGTAGTTTACCAGGTGTGAACTAACGCCATAGGTAAATCCCTTTTCTTCACGCAGGTTGGTCATCAGCCGTGATCCAAAATATCCACCCAACACCATGTTTAGCAGTTGTAACGTATTAAAATCCGGATGGCTTTTCCCTACAATCGGTCGTCCAATTCGGATTGCAGACTGCAATGCGTCGACTTTTTCCTCCAAATGGTCGCCACTGTGGATCACCGAATCAGCATAATGTACCATTGGTAATTTAAAATCCGGATGGGTTCCGGGATATTGTCCAAAATACCGATTGAGCTGCGAAGGCAACTCTTTGCTGATATTTCCGCTTACCAATATCCACCCGTTTTCGGGCAGGTAATACTGTTGATAAAAACTGTTGATGTCCGAAATATCCACCAAACCGAAATCAAGTTCATTCAGTTGTTGTCCGTAAGCTGAATCTGCGCCAAACACCAGGCTGTTAAAACCCAACATCGCTCTGTATTTGACCTTAGAACTGTTGGTAAGAAATTCCTGTTTTTGTTTATGCAAATAGGTTTGTAGCTCGTCGGCCGGATAAGCCGGCTCGTACAACATTTCGCTCAACAAAGGCAGCAGTTGGGGCAGGTATTTATTTAAGCAATAGAGGGTTAGAATGGCGGTATCTTTTGTAACCGAAGTATCCAGATAGGCCCCATGGTAATCGAGGGTTGAAGCAATTTGAAAGGAAGAGTGCGACCGGGTTCCTTCGCGTAGCAGCCGGTTGGCAGCTGCCGCAACCAGGTGTTTTTTCTGGAAGGCCGAACCGGCATTAAATATCAGGTCGATACGCGTAACTTCCTCCTGCCCTGCTTCTATCAGGCAAACTTCTGTTCCATTGTCGAGGGCCAGTCTCCCGGGTTCGTCCAGGTGCATGGCCATGTGTACGGCAGGTACAGGAGCGATAGATCGGTTTAGCTGTGCAGATTGTTTCTTCATGAGTTATTTGTTATCGGCGTAATAAGTTAAAGTATTTTGTTTTGATGGAACCAGCATGGTACGGGCTTGTTCCACAATATCGGCACGTGTTACACGCTGATATTTCTCCGCTTCCCGGTTCCAGTCGTCAGCATTACCCAACATATGGAAATATCCCAGGTTCATGGCTTTGTTTAAAACCGGCATACGGGCAAAAATCAGGTTGGCTTCAATCCTATTTTTAATTTTTTTCAGCTCCTCCTCCGATATCAAATCGGTAGACAGTCGGTTGAGTTCCGACCAGATAGCGGCTTCGGCTTCCTCCATAGATATTCCATCCATCAGTTTGCCGGCAATAATAAAAAGTCCGCTGTCGATATCCCCGCTGATAAAAGCATTGAGTTCGGTAAACAGTTTACTTTCTTTTACCAGACGCTGATACAGGCGTGCTGATTGTCCATTGGAAAGTACATCAGAGATCAGGTCGGTGGTATAATAGGCCCGATCGCGGCGGGTAGGCATGTGCCAGGCCATATAAATGGCGTTTTGCGGCACATTCCGGCTAACGGATAGTCGGCGTGGCTCCAGTTGTTCCGGCTCGCGGGGATAAGATTGAGCTGGGATATTTCCGGCAGGCAATGGACCGAACCACTGTTCAGCCAGTTTAAAAACATCGCCAGGTTTTACATCGCCAGCCACGCTTAGAATGGCGTTGTCAGGATTATAATGTTGGTGATAAAAAGCCTTTACATCATCCAGGGTGGCACCTTCGATATGGCTGATTTCGCGCCCGATGGTGTTCCAGCGATATGGATGTTTTTTGTATGCCAAAGGTTTGAGCAACAGATATACATCACCATAAGGTTGGTTAAGGTAGTTTTGTTTAAACTCTTCGATCACCACCTGCTTTTGCACATCCAGGCTACGCTGCGAAAATTCGAGTCCCAGCATGCGGTCCGATTCAAGCCAAAAAGCTGTCTCGAGGTTGTTTTTGGGAAGAGTAAGGTAATAGTTGGTGTAGTCGGCATTGGTAAAAGCATTGTTTTCGCCTCCGGCTCTTTCAAGCGGGATGTCGTATTTGGGGATGTTTACCGAACCTCCAAACATCAAATGTTCGAACAAATGAGCAAAACCTGTCCGTCCGGGATCTTCGTTGCGCGAACCCACCTGATAAATCAAGTTCATGGCCACGATAGGTGTATGGCGATCGCGGTGCACCAGAACGGTGAGCCCATTATTCAGTTTTATATTTTCAAAAGTTACCATTATTCAGTTTTAGTTCTCAACAGTCGCATATAACATGGCTTTGCCTGTGGTGTTAAATGCCTTCCCGTAGGATATTGTATGGGATATAATCCGCAAACTTAACAAGGATAATTGTAAAACGAAGTTTTATTTTATGAATTGTGTGTTAAAAGTTATTTAATTTTGCCAAATTGTTTAGATTAAACGCTCAAAAACCAACATAATGGAAAGAGACCATAAAATATTTGAACTGATAAAACAGGAAAAAGAACGCCAGATGCATGGCATCGAGCTGATTGCATCCGAAAACTTTGTAAGCGACCAGGTGCTGGAAGCGATGGGTTCGGTGATGACCAATAAATATGCCGAAGGATATCCAGGAAAAAGATATTATGGAGGATGTGAAATTGTAGATCAGTCGGAACAACTGGCCATCGACAGGGCTTGTGAATTGTTTGATGCCGAATATGCCAACGTGCAGCCGCACTCCGGCGCGCAGGCCAACATGGCTGTGTTCTTAACCTGTCTGAATCCTGGCGACACCTTTATGGGTCTCGATTTATCGCATGGCGGGCACCTCTCGCATGGTTCTCCCGTTAACTCATCGGGCATTTTATACAAACCGGTAGCCTATCACGTAAGTGAAGAAACCGGCACTGTGGATTATGATGAGATGGAACAACTGGCCAAACTCCATCAGCCCAAAATGATTATCGCCGGTGCTTCGGCGTATTCACGCGATTGGGATTATGAGCGCATGCGCGACATTGCTGACGAAATTGGTGCCATTCTGATGGCCGACATCTCTCACCCGTCGGGTTTGATAGCCAAAGGCTTGCTGAACGACCCCATTGAATTTTGTCATATTGTAACCACTACCACCCACAAAACCTTGCGTGGTCCCCGTGGCGGACTGATCCTGATGGGAGAAGATTTTGAAAATCCATGGGATTTGAGAACTCCCAAAGGCGAATTAAAAATGATGTCGGCATTGCTTAACTCAGCCGTATTCCCGGGCATTCAGGGTGGTCCGCTGGAACATGTTATCGCCTCCAAGGCTGTGGCTTTCGGCGAAGCACTCACCGACTCCTACTTTGAATATATACTTCAGGTGAAGAAAAATGCAACTGTTATGGCCAAATCCTTTGTTGACAAAGGATACAAGGTTATTTCAGATGGCACCGACAACCACCTGATGCTCATCGACCTGAGAAGCAAATTCCCTAATATCACCGGTAAGGTGGTGGAGAACACGTTGGTGAAAGCCGATATTACCATCAACAAAAACATGGTACCTTTCGACAGCCGCTCACCATTTCAAACCAGCGGACTTAGGGTTGGCACACCTGCCATCACCACACGTGGATTAAAAGAAATGCATATGGCTCCTATTGTTGATTTGGTAGATGAAGTAATCTCAAATATCGACAACCCCGAAGCATTGCAATCGGTAAAAAAACGTGTGAATGATATGATGAGTGGATTTCCTCTTTTCGGATATTAGCTTACTTTCTGACAAACACTATTAGTGTTTCCTTAATATATCAACTTGACAAGATGGTCATCGGATGGTATATTTAAAAAAAGTATACTTTAGCAATCAATAAATCTTGTAAGTAATTTAACTAATAATCCTATGAAACACATATTTTTCCTCGCACTGGTTATCGCCTTGGCGTTAAGTGGCTGTAACAACGCCCCCGATTCCACCGCCACGCAGACGAACTGGGGACATACAGTAAAAGTTGCCGACGTTATCCAGACCACCAATTACACCTATCTGGAGGTAGCTGAAAACGGTTCTAAGTATTGGATGGCAATTCCAAAAAGTGATATCGCTATCGGAAAGGTAGTTTATTATAACAGTGGTCTGCCGATGACAAACTTCGAAAGCAAGGAACTCAAAAGGACTTTTGACAAAGTTTTGTTCGTACAGGTCATCAGCGATGATCCTGCCGGAGATGGCCAGATGGCGAAAATGACTCCCGCAGTCAGTCAACCAGCCAATATGTCATCCGAAGAAAGAGTCGCCTCGAATAAATCGGGTGGTGAAAAGAAAAAAATAGAAGTAGATCCCCTCCCTGGTGGCATGACGCTGGCAGATGTGATCAACAAACGCTCAGCCCTTGCCGGTAAGGAAATTACCGTAAAAGGTGTTGTTACTAAATACAACGCCGGCATTATGAACCGCAACTGGTTACACATCCAGGATGGAACCGAAACCGGTGGATATTTCGACATGACCATCACCACCAACGACGAAGCCAAGGTGGGCGATATTGTGGTGTTTAAAGGCACATTGAACGTGAACAAGGATTTTGGCGCCGGCTATACCTATGAGTATATCATTGAAGATGCCACCTTGCAGAAGGAAATGTAGGTCGTACACAATTAAAAACGCTAAGGACGCCATAGCGGCGTCCTTTTTTTTTGGCTCCCGAATGCCGTTCCCGAAAGGGTTCGGGATTTTGACCGACATTGTATCCCTGGAATTTATTCCAGGGGTTGCACAGGGGAATTTTACACTTCCTTGTGAATCTTCTGTCCCACTCATGTTTGAGGAAAATAGAACGCAGATTATTATGATTTTTATGATTGGGAATGATTTGAAAACAAATTAAATCAACCCAGATCAAATATCAGCGAAACATCCAAATGCCGTTCCCGAAAGGGTTCGGGATTTTGACCGATATTGTAACCTGGAATTTATTCCAGGTTTACTACACATTTGGCTTTTAACTAAACTTAAGATTCCTAAAACCGGAGGAATCAATTCTTTTGTAATTTTACACTTTATCTTGAATTGAAGGGGATGTTTGGAAAAAAGCATATCAGGAACCTGATCCTGGTGAGGCACGGTAAAGCAGAAGTGGGTGACATCAACATACATGATGCTGATAGAAAACTGGTGGAATCAGGTAGGAAAGAAACGATGAAGGTAGCAGAGAAGCTGAAATCAGAACATTTCAGTGCGGATTTGATTGTAACCAGCGATGCTCGACGAGCCTGTGAAACGGCCGCCATTGTTGCTGAATCCATTGGCTATCCGGAGGATAAGATTGTTCATCTGCAAAGCCTGTACCTGGCCGATGAGGAATCTATTTACGCGGAGATCTTTGCCTTTCCAGACATAATTGAAAAGGTTGTGCTGGTAGGCCACAATCCCGGACTCACCGATTTTGTTAATCCGTTTCTGGATTATCCGGTTGCATCGATGGAGACTTCGGCAATGGTGAAATTACAATTTTCATCAAACAGATGGTTCGGCATTAATCCGGGAACGTGTAAATTGGTACAATGGTTCGGTGCTGGTTCATCAGAATCAATCTTTAAATAGCGAGTCAGAGCCACAAAATAAACGCAATAACGTAACACCTATGGAGCGTAAGAAACATTTAATAAACAGGGAGATATCATGGCTCGAATTTAATGAACGGGTACTGCAGGAAGCCATGGACAAGTCCAACCCTACCATCGAGCGGATGAAATTCCTGGGTATTTTTTCCAGTAACAGGGATGAATTTTTCAGGGTGCGGGTGGCCACGCTCAAGCGGATGGCCCACATTGAAAAAATGGGTGAAGAATACACCGAATCACCTCGCAAAGTGTTGGCCGAAGTACTCAAAATGGTGGAAAAACAGGAAAAAGACTACACGGCTACTTATTTCGATATTAAAGAAGAACTTGAAAAACACCATATCTTTTTTCTGAATGAAACCCAACTTGATAGAAATCAGGGGAAGTTTGTCCATCAGTTTTTTCAGAACAGCGTACGCCCTTTTCTATTTCCGATCATCCTAAAAAGTCTTCACAACCCCGACAGGCTCGAAGACAATGCCATTTACCTGGCCATTGTTTTGAAGGATTCTACCGGAATCATGAAGGAGGATTATGCCATTATCAGAGTACCTACTGATATGATTTCCAGATTTTTAATCCTTCCTGCCAAAGGAAACAACAAATATATGATGTTTCTGGACGACGTTATCAGGTACAATAT
Organism: Bacteroidales bacterium; assembly: GCA_030690365.1. Classification (GTDB taxonomy): domain Bacteria; phylum Bacteroidota; class Bacteroidia; order Bacteroidales; family F082; genus UBA6244. Next base: position 45,638 of record JAUYGX010000023.1, read on the forward strand.
GGGCGAAATTTTTAGTCCGTTCGGATTCGACTCGTTTGAGGCTTATACCATCAAATTTACACGTGATGCAGAGTTGGACATCGACAACGATATCTCCAAAAGTTTTATGGAACAGATGAGCGATAGCGTTAAAAAACGGCAGCATGGCGTTCCGGTTAGGTTCGTATACGACAAAAATATCCCGCCCGACCTGCTTAATGCATTGCTTAACCGACTGAATGTCACCATGGGCGATCACATGCGGGGCGGGGGCAGGTACCACAATTTTAAAGATTTCATGGACTTCCCCAAGCTGGGCATGAAAAATCTGGTGAACGAAAGGCAAAAACCTTTGAATCATCCACTGCTGTTACCACGAAAAAGTATCCTGAATGCAATCGCCAGAAGAGACATCCTGCTTCATTATCCTTATCAGTCGTTTCAGTACATCGTTGATTTGTTGCGCGAAGCCTCTATCGACCCCAAAGTCAGGGGCATCAAGATGACATTCTACCGTGCTGCCCGCGATTCGAATGTGATCAATGCCTTGATTAATGCGGCCAGAAACGGCAAGGATGTCACCGTATTTTTGGAAATACAGGCCCGTTTTGATGAAAAAGCCAATATCTATTGGACACGGAAACTCAAGGAAGAAGGCGTGACCATCATAAAAACCCTGCCAGGTTACAAGGTTCACGCCAAGTTATTGCTGATCAGACGAAAAGAAGAAGGGCAGAATGTGTATTACGCCAATATCAGCACCGGAAACTTTAACGAATCCACTGCAAAAGTGTATTCCGACGACAGTCTGCTCACCGCCAACCAGGAAATTGCCAATGAGGTAAACATGTTGTTTCACCTGTTTGAATCGCCCTATACCCCACCCCGTTTCAATCACCTGATGGTAGCTCCCTATCATATGCGGAAACGGCTGTCAAAGCTCATAAATCAGGAAATAAAAAATGCCAGAGCCGGCAAAGAAGCCTGGATGGTGATTAAAATCAACAACCTGGTGGATACCAGGATTACAAAGAAACTTTACCAGGCTTCACAGGCCGGAGTAAAAATAGATTTGATTTGCAGAGGAATCTGTATCCTGGTACCGAACATTCCTGATCTAAGCGAAAATATCCGGGTGATCGGCATTGTGGATAAATACTTGGAACACTCGCGGGTGATGGTTTTTGCCAATGGAGGCAACCCCAAATACTACCTCTCTTCGGCCGACTGGATGATTCGCAACTTTGATCACCGGTTTGAAGTGGTTTGTCCGGTTTACGATCTTACGCTACAGCAGGAATTGTGGGATATTTTACAAATTCAGCTGAAAGACAATACCAAAGCCCGCTGGATAAATCAGCCAAATTCAAATCAATACAAAACAGATGATAATCATGAAAAAGTACAGGCGCAGATTGAAATTTATAATTATCTCAAAGGAAAAACTGAATAATGATTGCCGAATTCGATAATATCACATTAAAACGATATGTGCCTTCCTTTTTGCTTGTTGGAATGTTTATTTTGTTGGTGTCAACCCATGTGAACGCTCAGATCAACTACGATCATTTTATTCGAAGTGGTCAGCGCGAGTTGCAAAAAGAAAACTATCTGGGAGCCATCAACGATTTTAATACGGCCATTTTTTCGGAGCAGAAGGGATTTGAAGCCTATTTCCTTCGCGGGATTGCTAAATTCTCGCTCAGCGATTATAGTGGTGCGGTAAGCGATTTTACCACCACTGTGTCGATTCATCCGCTTTATGCACGGGCCTTTCTTTATCGGGGAATTTCGTACGACCAGCTTTCGGATTACCCTCATGCCATCAGGGATTTCAACAAAGCCCTTGAAATAGATCCCTTTAATGCCGACTTCTTCCAGGCACGTGGCGACACAAAGATGCACCTTCACAATTATAAGGAAGCCGTCGACGATTATACTTCAGCCATTCAGCTGGAACGAAATATTGCTGCTGCCTATCTCAACCGGGGAATTGCCCGGCACCTGTTGGGAGATGACGATCTGGCACTGAAAGATGTGAACAAGGCCATCCGCCTCGATTATTTCAACAGTGAAGCATGGCTGAAACGCGGGATGATTTATGGTGAACTGGATAGCCTCGACAAATCACTCAGCGACATCAACCATTCGCTGTCGATAAACGACAACCAGTCGTTCGCCTATTTCCAACGTGCCATTGTTAATCTCAAAAAAGGCGACACCCTGGCCACCCTCAACGATTACAACCGGGTGATAAAACTGGATCAAAACAACGCACTCACCTATTATAATAGGGCGCTTTTATATTCGATGAAAAAGGATCTTCAGGAGGCATTGGACGATTATGCACAGGTGATTGCCATCAACCCTTACAACGTTTACGCTTGGTACAACAGGGGTAACCTGCATTACGAGCTTAAAAAATATCGGGATGCAGAAGAAGATTATTCTACGGCCATCGATATTTTCCCTGACTTTGCCGGAGCCTATATCAACCGATCGTCTGTCCGTCAGTTGTTGGGCGACAAAAAAGGTGCTTTTGACGATCATGAGCGGGCTACAGCCATCATCGCTGCTGCCAATGGCGAGGGTAAAGATCCTGAAGTGTTGTACAGTCGGTATGCCGATAGTGCATATTTTAACAAGATTATTGAGTTTGAAGCCGATTTTGTGGATGGAAACAGGGAAAAAGGCAAGATCCAGTTTCAAAGGGTCAACATCAAACCAAAGGACAACTTCTACCTGCAATATGCCTTAACTCTCTCTGATTCGCTAAAAAATCAGCGTACCAAACAGAGTTATACCAGCGAACAGACGGCTGCCTTTAACTCTGGCAATCCACTGGGAATCAAATTACTGTTTTCAACCAAACTGTGGATGGTGAACAATCAACAAGTTCTCGATGAACTCCATCGAATTGATTCTATGATCACTTCGCAGGGAGACTCTGTGAGTGCTTTGTTCATCAATGGAATCCTGTTCAGCATGCTATCAGATTACCCAAATGCCATCAATGCCTACGATGAAGCCATTGAATACAGCCCCGAGATATCCTTCGCCTATCTAAACCGGGGAACTACACGTTACGACATGGACGAATACGTGTACAACGAGCAACAATATTCAGATATAGTGACCATTAGCAGTGGCAGTGCGATTATAAAAAAAGAAAACAAAAAACCGAAAAAACCCGATCACCTGTCCACTTTAAAAGACTACGGTGAAGTGATCAACCGCAATCCCGGTCTGCCCTTTGTTTACTACAACCGGGCAAACGTTAAGTTAAGTCTTCAGGACTTCCAACGCGCCATCGACGACTACAGCATGGCTATCAAGCTAGAACCCGATCTGGCCGAAGCCTATTACAATAGGGCACTCACTTTGTTGTTCCTCAATGAAGAAAAACTCGCCTGCAAGGATCTGAGTAAAGCCGGCGAGCTGGGAATTACCGAATCTTACAATGTGATTAAAAGGTATTGTAATAAATAGGCTTAGTGCGAAATGGCTGGATAGCACAAAGTGTAAAGTTATGTTTAATAGTAGTTCTGATTGGTCATGCGCTGCAAATCCCATATCCATCCGGTGGCAAACAGGACTACGATTAACAAAATACCGAGTAAAATGCTGACAAGAGCCAGAACACCATAAATAGTAAAGAAAACCGACAGGCTTTTATGAGCCCCCATCAGTGCTTCTTTGTTTCCGGTGCGTTCGGCCTGTTCGAGCCGCGTGGCGGTTTGATTAAGCAAAATACCCAACCAAATAGGGAGCCAGGCAAATAAGATTCCCACGATGGTAATGGCCACAAATCCGCCATAGACAATGCCCAGGATACCGAGAAATCTAATCCAACTTTTAGATTGAAACAGGGGAGCACCTATTTCTTTTATCAAGATTTCATTTTTAGGGACAGGTTCAAATTCCATAAGATTGATTGTTTAGGTGAATAATAGGCTAAGGTATGGAAATTTTTAATTTGTTGGTGTATTGATTCAACAAAGAGAAATTGGGGATAGAACGCAGATTGTTATGATTTTTATGATTTAAAATGATCATGTTATTCAAAAATAACCGTTTGTTTTTTGACTTTAGAATTCAGACCCCTGTGCGGCATTATATTCTATAAGGGAATAATTAACCAAGCATATAAACAAGACATTTAACATTAACCCGAAAGTTTGGTGAATCACCAATATCCTCCTCCAATTTTATCCCCAAAAAAAAAGCCGCCTTTGTGAGGCAGCCTTTTAGTGAAATATATAAAAACCAAAAATTTTAGAAGTTAAATTTCTCAATTAAATCAACCACGCGACATGAGTAGCCCCATTCGTTATCGTACCACGAAAGAACCTTTACAGTTTTGCCCTGAACCATGGTACTCAATGCATCAAAAATGGATGAATGTGTGTTGTGGATAATGTCTACCGAAACAATGGGATCTTCAGTATATTCCAGAATTCCTTTCATTGGGCCCTCGGCAGCTTCTTTCATGGCGGCGTTGATTTCATCTCGGGAAGCTTCGGTTTTCAGATTCACCACCAGGTCAACGAGTGAGCCTGTTGGGGTGGGAATACGGATGGCCATACCATCGAGTTTGCCATTCAGTTCGGGAATCACTTTGCCTACCGCTTTTGCAGCCCCGGTGGTAGTAGGAATTTGCGAGAGGGCAGCAGAACGAGCTCTTCTAAGGTCAGAATGAGGAGCATCCAGAATTACCTGATCGTTGGTATAAGCATGGATGGTAGTCATCAGTCCGTTTTCGATACCAAATTTATCGTTTAGTACCTTGGCAATGGGTGCCAGACAGTTGGTGGTACAAGATGCGTTTGAAACACACTGATCTTCGTCGCGCAGTTCGCTGTCGTTTACGCCAAGTACAATCATGCGGTCGATGGCATCTTTTGAAGGAACGGTGAGCACCACTTTCTTGGCACCATTTTTAAGGTGATCGCCATAACCTCCTTTACTGCTTTCCTTTGAGCGGAAAATACCTGTAGCCTCTACCACTACATCAGGTGCCTGTACCCATTTAATGTTGATAGGAGCACGCTCTGCTGTTACAGGGATTTCTTTTCCGTTTACAATCAAACAATTTTCATTATATGAAATCTGTCCAATAAATTTACCTTGAGTAGAATCATATTTGAGCAGGTGTGCCAATGTCTTAGTATCGGTAAGATCATTAATCCCAATTACTTCCATGTTGTCTCTTTCGAGTGCAATTTTAAAAACATTGCGGCCGATCCGGCCAAATCCGTTAATTCCAACTTTAATTTTAGTCATAGCCAATAGTGTATTAAAAAATGAGCATTACGTTAAAAACAAGAACAATTTCATACTTTTGTCGTATTACCAATCTTGCTTTCGAGCAAAATTACATCAAATTGTACTAGGAGATTTCCGATTTCAAAGTGTTATGGAAGAAAAATTCGAATCAAAGGCCCTCGAAGCCAACCTCGCTGAAACGCGCTATAAAGACATCAAGATACCTCCTGATTTTCAAAACTTTATAAATCTGTCAAAAACCTATTTTGGAATCAACAAACGCGCAAACGATTGCGTTATAGAATTTCAGCATCCTTTTTCCAACAGAAAATTTGTTACCGAAGAGCTTAGGAACATCTTGTTGACCGATTACTGGTATTATATGGGACTTGGTACTGGTGATGAAGCATTTAAAATACCACTTCAGATGATGCAAACCCTGTTGATGGAATCAGGAAATGCTGACGATCATGTGCTTATTATTCGCTCTTTGCTTGAATTTATCGGTAAACTGGCCACAGAATCCAACGACTATTCACCTACCATTACATACTGCCTTTCCATTCTTCGTGAGGGAATGGGTAATGACTCCCTTTGTTTTATAAAATCCTCCAAGTATTTCGATCGTTACCTGAAAGTGATTGCCAACCACGAAACATTCAGCGAGGCTGTTTTGGCACTTACCAAAGACATCAACCGCGAAAACATCGTGTATTGGAAAAAAACCACACAGGTTGAAAACTGGCTCGACGAACAATCTGCCCTGGTGACCATCGACAAACAAATGATTGTCAACGTCATCGGCACCCCCTGGTTCAATAGCTTGCTCCACCAATTAAACAAAGCCAATACCTGGGATCAGTTGGTGAACAAACTCCCTGAATACGACCAGATTGCCGACATCATGGCCGATGCAGTGAAATTCTTCCCCACATTCATCGAAAAATTCTACTTCAGTTTCTACCTGCTGAAACTGCCAGGCATGAAAAACCTCCATGAACGACTTATTTGGGGGTTAAACAAAATGGTACAACACACCATGGATGAAGTTCCTCAGGATCAACTTCGCCACTTTATCGATCAACTTTTTTCGTTTGCAGCAGGTTTAAAGCAAACCCATGCCAGCTCAGTGCTGGATATTTTCCTCACCGTTGGCAAAAAAACCATCGATATTGATAAATCCACGCAGCTTCAGATTTCACGATACTTTGAGGAAAAATTAATTACATTCGGATTTGAAACCCCCGGAATTGTTTATGTAAACGAAGACTGGCAGCTTTCAGTGAACGAGAATCACAGAAAAAACATCAGTGTCTGGCTTGAGCTGATCGAGTATTCACAGATGGAAATGGAGAAATTGCTGTCGACATTAATTGTAAACCTGAAATTGGGGGGTATCTTTCTCAGCGACACGGATTTGTTTCAACGCGAAATCACCAAAATTCTCAACTCAAATATTGCCCCGTTTTATAAAAAGGTAAAACAGCTCACCCGCATCTTCCCGGTGTATTTTAACGAAATTGGTGCTGAAGGCGAAATCAGAAAAGTAACCACCACCATGGATGAGATTTCGCACCGCAAGGACCAACTGGTGCACTTCCTGCGCAAGCAGGTTCATACCGAAAGCAACAACACCCTCATCGGGCTTACCCGAAGGATATTCATTTTTTGGTACGATGGCAATCTGGAAGCACTCAGGGAAGTGCTGCCAAAAAATGTATATCAGGGCATCGACAAGGAGAATGAATATTTTGCGCCCATTCACCACATGGTGGAGGAAATGTGCATAATCAGCGGGAAATCGCCATCAGATCTGCTGGCTGTGGGAGAAAAACGATTTGAAGAACTTCTCGACCAACTCACAGAAAGCAACCCCCGCGATGCGGAACGACTTAAAGATACCCGCCGACTGTATGCTTTCCTTAAAGAGAAATATTCGTTCGAAACGGTGGACATCATCTCTTTGCTGAAACACTACAGCTACATACAGGACACCGACATCGAAAAGTTTTCAAAAGCACTCGAAAGCGATGATTTTGAGACTTCTCTAAAGTTCATTTACAGCTTTATGACGCGTTTAAAGCAAATCATTTTCAACCCAAAGCCAAGTCAGGGTTGGGAAAACATTTACCATAAACGCCATATTGCCATCGGAATACCATCCATGTACGGCACCTACCGGGAGCCAAAATTTGAAGCGCTTGGGCTCACCTTTCGGCTCGAAAATGTGGCCACCCGCCTCATGGAAAAAGTGGTTGCTCAAATCAACCTGAACTATATTTCGGGCAAAACACTCAAAAACATCTATACCATCCTCGACTATTTCCGTGAAGGACTTGAACTTGATGGTATTAACAACCAGAGTTTTAACTCAAACCTGCGCATGCTCAAATACAGTCTGCGATCGCAAAGTTTCAGCTTTGAACAGTATATCAATATTTTTCAGTTTTTGGCCGAAGATGTCAAGCGCACCATCATCAAGTACTTTTTAAAGTCCTATGAAATTCCATTGCGGATTGTTGCCCAGCAATTGTTCGATGGCAAACGTGGTATATCAGAGGCTGATCTGGTAAAACTTGTCAACAAAAAATCAGAACAATTTTACCGGGAGGTTATTGTGGATGCCTTTTTGATGCAGCCGCTGGATAATTTTATCTCACGAATATTGGAGTCGCTGCGGGAGATGTCGGATAACCTGCCCGGACAGATGATTACAGAAATCATGTCGTACAACTCCGATCTGGTAATTGCCCGTTTGGGGAAACCCAACCCACAAGTGGATAATCAGGCTTTTTTGGGTTCGAAAGCCTATCACCTGAAAAACCTCCGGATGGCCGGGTTTCCCATTCCTCCCGGATTTGTAATCACAACAGAAGCTTTCAGGAGGTATAAAGCCATTATCGGGCATCCTGAACTTCAAAAGGAAATGTACGATTTAATCCGTGAACATCTACAGTTGGTCGAAAGGGTGTGCAAGAAACAGTTTGGTAATCCACAAAACCCCCTTCTATTATCGGTACGCTCCGGAACGGCCATATCGATGCCCGGTGCCATGGATACCTTCCTCAACGTTGGTATGAACGATGAAATCACCCAACGACTAAGCGAATCGCCTGGTTTTGAATGGAGTGCATGGGATTCGTACCGCAGGTTGCTCCAAAGTTGGGGTATGGCCTATGGCCTCACCCGGGATGATTTTGATAAAATCATCGAAAATTATAAAGTCAAATACCAGGTGGAACAGAAAATTGACCTCAGCCCTACTGCCATGCGCGAAGTGGCCATGGCCTATAAAGAGGCCCTGGTAAAAAACAACCTCCATTTCGAGGAAAACATTTTCGATCAATTGCTTACCACAATTAACCTGGTGTTTGTTTCCTGGTCGTCGGAAAGGGCCAAAGTGTACCGCGAACACCTGGAAATAGCTGATGACTGGGGCACTGCGGTAGTAGTACAACAGATGATTTTTGGAAACCTGAGTGCAAATTCCGGCACCGGGGTTGTATTTACACAAGATCCTACCAAGGAAAAACATGGCGTAAGTCTTTATGGCGATTTTACCCTGAGCGGACAAGGCGAGGACATTGTAGCTGGTTTGGTCACCCCAAGGCCGGTGAGCAAAAACCAACCTTCGGCAGGACAAAACCCGGGCCGTTCGCTTCAGGAAACATTTCCGGCCATCTATAAAAGGCTCAATCAGATGGCCATCGACCTGACTGAAAATCACGGATACAGTCCGCAGGAAATCGAGTTTACCTTTGAATCGGAAAAGGCAGAAGACTTGTATATACTGCAAATCAGGGATCAGGACATGGCATCGAACCGGGCAGCAGACGTTTTCGAAACACCCATCGACCAGATGAAACTGGCCGGTCGTGGTATTGGCGTTGGCGGTGGTGCCATGAGTGGAAGGTTGGCCTTCGACGACAAGGAAATCCAACACCTGAGGGTGAAATTTCCGGGAAGTCATGTAATTCTGGTGCGCCCGGATACTGTCCCCGATGACATCGGGATGATTTTCGCTACCGATGGATTGCTGACCGGCAAAGGTGGAGCCACATCTCATGCCGCGGTTACGGCGGTACGCCTGGGCAAAACAGCCGTTGTAAACTGTGCCAATTTACAGGTTCACGATCTGGAAAAAAATTGCGAACTCAATGGCCATGTGTTTCACAGTGGTGATTTTATTTCCATCGATGGCTATTTGGGAAATGTATACGATGGAAATTATCCGGTTAAGTCAAGTCCTGATTACCTGGAATTTCACCTGTAGAAATTGGGTTTGCGGGGTTACTATTTTTCAAGTCTGAAGTAAAGAGATATTTCCGTTTTCTCTGCACAGCTTTCAATCTCCATACTTGCCTCATGAATGTTTAAAAATGTTTGAACGTAGTGAAGTCCCAGACCAATATGTTCGTCATGTGGTTCGAGGCCTTTTCCGAAAGGCTGAACGATTTCGTCAATCTTATTGGCAGGTATTACTTCGCCCTTCTCTCTTACTTTTAGTATGTATCGTTCGCTATCGGTGAAAGTTTCAATATAAATAACCTCATTTTCATGTGAAAAACGAATGGCATTATCAATCAATTCTTCCAAACAACGGGTAAAATACAATTCCACGGCAAAGAGGCTTCCGGTAGTATTGAGCGAGGTGGAAAACGAAAGGTTACGTTGACGGGCGGCAGACAATGCGGCACTGGTAACTTTATCGATTACCGACCTGATATCGATCACTTTTCTGGGCATTTCATGTCCTGCGGTTTGCATCTGTGTAATATCCAGTGCCAGTTTCGACACCCGCTGCAATCGTTCAACCGAATCCAGTACCACCTCCAGCATTTCTTTGGCTTCCGGGTTGTCGATGAGGTCGTTTAGAAAATAAACCGGCCCCAGAATCCCGTTTAACGGTGTCCGGATTTCATGGCTTATAAGTTTAAGAAATTGATTTTTAGCCTCATCCAGGACTTTTAGCTTTTTATTGGCAAGATCAAGTTTTTGCCTGGACATGATTAACTCCTTTGTACGTTCCGCAACTTTTTCTTCCATTAATTCGCTCATGGATTTTAGAAACTCACGCTGCATTTTTAATTTGAGCTGTACTTTAACCCGCTCAATTAATTCACGGGCATTGAAAGGTTTGGTGATATAATCCTGACCACCAATCTCAAAACCTTTCAGGATATCTTCAGTTTGCACCTTGGCAGTCAGAAAAATAATCGGGACTTCCTTACCCCTTTCATCAGCACGTAGCCGCCGGCACACCTCATAGCCGTCCATGTTGGGCATCATGATGTCGAGCAAAACCAAATCGGGTGGGGTTTCATTAAAAACAGCCTCCAGAGCAGCTTCACCGCTGATAGCCGTTTTCATATCAAAATCTTCAAGCAAAGCTGCCAGCACGCTTATGTTTACAGGTGAGTCATCAACAATGAGGATTGTATTTTCGTATAAATCTTTCATCATTTACCGTCAAATGAGTATTTGCTTTGGTGAAACATACGTACAAATCTTAATTTATCTTTTCAATGTTTAATGGGCGGAATTTTCAATTTACATTCTAAGTTAATAGTGCTTTTTGGGTAACCATTTCTTTTCCTTCGACTTCAATACCATGATCAACTAAATTCAGAATCAAACATAACGATACCAAATCAATACAAATATGTATTCTGATAATTGATTAACAACACATTAATATTTAATCAACCCAAAACATATTACCGTTGTAAAGATACTTATAAAAATATAAAATGGTTCACGAATTTCGTTAAAATACTAATTGACATTAAATTGAGGTATTCATCATCAAAATAAACCTGCCTCAACTACAACTAAGAAATAATACCGAACCCCTATCATCACGGTGTTTTCAGCAAAAAATCAAGGAACGAATACGGTGCAGATTTTTTTAAATTTCTAAAAAGCCAGTTTATATTACTGATAGTTCAAAATGAAAAATTGATAAAAAATTAACTCACCGGAACCTTTTTGTCAGTAGTTGATCCATATTACCATACTGTGTTAATTTATTAACAGTTACATTATTTAAAATTTAACATAAATTAGAGTAAAGTGGCTGTTTTTCTTGGTAAAATCGCGGGGATTATGTACTTTTACGCTCCCTTGAAATCATCTATGTAAATATGAATAATTATCCATACAACCAACTATAACCAAAGACGAAATTACACATTATGAAGAAAATTCACGTGGTCAATCCTGTTGTTGAACTTGACGGTGATGAAATGACCAGAGTCATCTGGGAGATGATCAAAAACAAATTGATACTCCCTTATCTGGACATCGATCTGAAATATTACGACCTGAGTATTGAGAAGAGAGATGAAACCAACGACCAAATTACCATTGATGCCGCAGAGGCCATAAAAAAGTACCATGTTGGTATAAAATGTGCCACCATTACTCCCGACGAACTTCGTGTGGAAGAGTTTGGGTTGAAACAGATGTGGAGATCGCCCAATGGAACCATCCGGAATATTCTGGGAGGTACTGTTTTTCGTGAGCCTATTTTGATGAAAAATGTACCCCGCTTGGTTCCGGGCTGGACCAAACCCATCGTCATCGGACGTCATGCCTATGGCGATCAGTACCGGGCAACCGATTTCCGCACCAAAGGAAAGGGAAAACTGACCATCACCTACACTCCCGATGAAGGCGAAGCACAAACCTATACCGTTCATCAGTTCGATGGCGACGGAGTGGCCATGGCCATGTTTAATACCGACGAAAGCATCCGTGGGTTTGCTTATTCCTGTTTCAACATGGCTCTCGACAAAAAATGGCCCTTGTACCTCAGCACAAAAAATACCATTTTAAAGAAATATGACGGTCGGTTTAAGGACATCTTTCAGGAAATCTACGACAACGAATTCAAGGCACGTTACGAAACTGCCGGAATTACTTACGAGCACCGTTTGATTGACGACATGGTAGCCGCTGCCATGAAATGGGAAGGTGGTTTTGTATGGGCAGCTAAAAACTACGATGGCGACGTGCAGAGCGATACCTTAGCACAAGGATTTGGATCTCTGGGACTTATGACCTCAGTTTTAATGACCCCTGACGGCAAAACCATGGAAGCCGAAGCGGCTCATGGAACCGTAACCCGTCACTTCCGTGAACATCAAAAAGGCAACCCTACCTCCACCAACCCCATCGCTTCAATTTTTGCATGGACCAGAGGGTTGGCACACCGTGGACATCTCGACAACAATCAGGATCTGATTGACTTCGCCTCGAAACTTGAAAAAGTATGTATCGACACCGTTGAATCAGGATCGATGACCAAAGACCTGGCTTTGATTGTGCATGGTAAGAACCTGAAAAAAGAAGATTACCTCACCACTGAAGGTTTCCTCGATGCCCTTGACAACAGACTTAAAAATGAAATCATTTAATAATACGTAGCCATGACTGGTTTAAAACAAAAACTGTACGAGAAAATTGAAGCCCACCGTCCCCGCATTAAAAGGCTTCTGGATGAACATGGGGAAACTGTAATCAATTCGGTCACCGTACAGCAGGTGATTGGTGGTATGCGCGGTATAAAAAGTCTGGTTACAGACATTTCCTATCTTGATCCCTATGAAGGCATCAGGTACCGTGGTTATACACTTGACGAAGTATTTCAAAAGTTGCCCAAACCTCCGGGAGCAGAAATGCCCTATGTAGAAGGATTGTTTTACTTGTTGTTAACCGGCGATATTCCTACCAAGGAAGAAGTGGATGAAGTAATCTACGATTCGGTAAACCGCAGACAGTTACCTCGTTATGTATATGAGGTAATCGATGCCTTTCCAAACCAAAGCCACCCGATGGTGATATTGTCGGCAGCCGTGATGTCCATGCAACGCGAATCGGTGTTCAACCTGAAATATGCCCGTGGATTGAATAAGATCGATTTCTGGGATCCCACCTATGAAGATGCCATGAACCTGGTTTCAAAAATTCCGGTGATCGGTGCTTACATCTACAATAAACTTTACCGAAAGACCAAGTACGTTTATCAGGATCCAACGCTCGATTTTGGCGGCAACTTTGCCTCAATGATCGACATCGACAAACCTTACGATGATGTGGCACGCATGTACTTCATCCTGCATGCCGACCACGAAAGCGGTAACGTAAGTGCCCACACAGGTCACTTGATAGCCAGCTCATTATCCGATGTATATTATTCTATTTCCGGGATGATCAATGGCTTAGCAGGTCCGCTTCATGGATTGGCCAACCAGGAAGTACTCAGGTGGATTCAGGATGTTAGATTACGTTTCGGCGACAAAGTCCCCAGCAAAGACCAAATGCAGAAATTTGTGATGGAAACACTGGATTCAGGTCAGGTAATTCCCGGTTACGGACATGCTGTTCTTAGAAAAACCGATCCCCGGTATTCTATCCAACGCGATTTCTGCATCAAACATTTACCTGATGACGATTTGTTTAAATATGCCGATATCCTGTATCAGGTGGTTCCTGATATTTTACTTGAACAGGGAAAAGCCAAAAACCCATGGCCCAATGTGGATGCCCAATCCGGTGTTATTCAGTGGCATTACGGTTTGGTTCAATACGATTACTACACAGTATTATTCTCCATCGGACGTGCATTAGGTGTGCTTTCCAATATAATTTGGGACCGTGCACTTGGATATCCGATCGAGCGTCCAAAATCGATTACCACCGACATGCTCGAGCAAATGGTAGGGATAAAAAAATAACCAAAGAATCGGTTAAAAGCCCTTGCACTGAAAGGTACAAGGGCTTTTTGTTTTGTACGAATGATGAATTTCGCAAAATAGGAACCTATCAAATAATGCAGAACAAGCCTGCATACACTCAAATCTGATCACTCTTCTGTTTCAATATAATCTATTTATTTTCATATATTTGTCATGTTCAATATAATTTACTGATGCGCAGAAAGCAAACTACACTTAAAGGAATTGCAGAAATACTTGGTGTTTCGCACACTACCGTTTCCAGAGCGCTCAAAGACCATCCTGACATCAGTGAGGAAATGAAAATTCAAGTCCAGCAACTGGCCAAAGAGCTTAACTATCATCCAAATAACCTTGCCGTTAACTTAAGAAAAAATCAATCCAGCACAATTGGCGTTATCATTCCTGAAATATCATTTTATTTTTTCCCTTCTGTACTCAAAGGCATCGAAGAAGTGGCCCACAACATGGGTTACAATGTAATGATCATGCAATCGAACGAATCGCTACAGCGTGAAAAAGAAAATGTAAGTTTATTGCTGGGAAACAGAATTGCCGGCCTGTTGGTTTCTGTTTCGTACGAAACAAAAGAATACAGTCATTTTGATGAAATTGAAAACGCAGGTATCCCCATCGTGTTTTTTGATAAAGTGGTAGAACAGAAAAACATTTTCAAGGTAGATATTGATGGAATTAAAGCAGCCCGTGAAGGAACAACACACCTGATTGAATCAGGTTTTAAGAATATTGTCCTGTTGGCGGGCAATCCTAACATGTCTATTTCGATCGACCGCATAAAAGGTTACAAACAAGCCCTGGAAGCAAATGGCATGGACATGGTACAGGAGAACATCCTGTATGCAAATAATTTAGACGAGGCAGAGTTTGTAACACAGCAAGTGATAAGCCGTAGAAACCGCCCTGACGCGATATTTACCATTAGCGACCAAAATCTTTCGGGCGCCTTACAAGCCATTAAAAAAGCAGGTCTGACCATACCAGATGATATTGCCATACTTTCGTTCAGTGACGGCCCCTTAACAACCATTATGAATCCATCCATTTCGTCGATTAAACATTCAGGTTACCAAATAGGCAACAAAGCCGCCAGCCTGCTCTTTTACCGCATTCAAAATCCTGAACAGGCCCTTATCCCTATTGTACAGATTCTTGAAACTGAATTGGTTATCAGAGAATCGACACGTAAAAGGCAAGGCACAAAACAGTAACTTTACAACAGCCTGTTACTTCTCAAAAGGTTTAAAAGATAAGTTCATCGGGCAGTTGGGGTGTTGCGCCTTTCTGCGTACATACAAATGATGAAACCCGGGCAGCGTGTTGATGAATCTGGCGCAGCGGTTTCTTATTGATCAAACCCATAATCAAAGCTGCCGAAAACGAATCACCGGCACCAATGGTGTCAACAACCTGAATGTGTGTAGCTTCCACCCTGGAGACCTCCTTATCTGTGTACAACAAGCTGCCTTTTTCACCCTTGGTCAATGCGATGAGTTTGAGGCCAAATTTTTGCAAAATAACATGGAGTTTTTCTGTTTCATCAGAGGGCAATTGAAGCAAATCTGTGAGCAAGTCCAACTCTTCATGGTTAATTTTAAGCATGTTGCAAGCATTTAGCGAACGCAAAAGTATCTCTCTTGTGAAGTATTGCTGCCGGATATTGATATCGAAAAGTTTAATGGCCTGATCGGGCATCCGCGACAATACTTTATAAATAGTTTGTTGTGTCAACAGACACCGTTGGGCCAGCGATCCAAAACAAATCGCCGAAGCAACGTCAGCCAAAAATTCAATTTCGGTGGTATATTGAATATGATCCCATGCAACATTTTCAATAATGTTGTATTCAGGGTTGCCCTGATGTAATTTTACTTCTACAGACCCTGTGGGCCAGTCAGTTTTAGCCAGGTGATAACGCAATCGCTTTTTTACAAGGACATCGATCATTTCTTCCCCGAGAGCATCGTTCCCTATAGCACTAACAACCACTGCGTCAGCACCCAACTGCCGCGCATGAAAAGCCACATTTGCCGGAGCTCCGCCAAGTTTCTTCTCACCGGGAAGCAAATCCCAGAGTACTTCGCCCAATCCAATGACTACTGGTTTTCTCATTTGAACGGTAATTTTTAGTTTTCGTGAGTATATTCGCTTGCTTCAATTTGGGCCAGCCTCATCAAAGTTGGCTTTTTTATCCAATTATATAACATACCTACGAATAAGATAGCGGCAAATACTGTGGCCAACATAAATCCATAAATGGCCTGCGAACCAAAGGCATCGCTTACCACTCCCATGGCCAATGGCCCCAAAGCAGCTCCTGCGGCTGTAAAAAATAAAATGATCCCGGCCACGGCACCACCTTGTACTTTTGGAAAACAACTGATTCCTTTTGAGTTGATGGTTGGATAAATCACCGACATAAAAAGCCCCGATAATGGCAAAAGTACTACCCTGACAGAGGCATCAGTAAACACGCTGATACTAAAACACAAGAATATCAACAAGCTGAAAACGGCCAGTACACCAGCCCAGTTAAAACGCTGCATCATCCATGCACCCAGAAAACGTCCTCCGGCACGGAGAATAAAAAATATAGGCAGTGCATAAGTTGCCATTAATAAGAATGGGCCATCGTAACCAAAAATCAGCGTTGGCATCCATACATAAATGGCAGCTTCCACCGACACATATAAAAAGGCCGCCAAAGAAAAGCCCAACGCAAATGGATCTTTAATCATGGTAAAAGTCCGTTTCAGATTAATGGGCTCTTCTGACGTTTTAATGGTTTTCGGGTAACGGGCAAACATGGCCATTACGATCAACACAACCGACATGGTGGCGGCCACCACATACAAATATTGCCACTCCACCCCTTTCGATAAAAAGTAGGTAACAATAAACGGCCCGATAATGGCGCCCACTCCAAAAAAACCTTCCACATTGTTCATGGTTGAGGTATGCTCTTTGGTAGATCTGGAAATATCACCAATCAACGACAAAGCACCCGTTTTAAATATACCGATGGCAACGCCCGAAATCATCAACAGGGTCAGGAAAAACCCAAACGATTTCCCTACCAGAAACATATAAGAACTAAGTACAAACAGCATCAGTCCTATGATAATGGTTGCCTTTCTGCCTAATTTATCTGCCAGGAACCCCAATGAGATACCCGCTATGGCAATGGCAATCATGGGGCCATAATGCAACAGGCCTGCTGCGGTCATGCTCAAGTTAAACTGCTTCATCACCTCAGGTATGATCACTCCTACCGCATCGGTAGTCATGGCAAACATCAGGAACATCATGTAGGTGAGCCATTTAATAACAACTAAACCATTTTGCCTTGTGGGCTTTGCGTTTTTTAACATCCGGGTAAGATTATAATTTTGTAAAACTAAAAGACTTTCATTAATATTTGTCCGCTCTCATCTGTATGAACTATGTTGAAACGGCCTGTTTTGAAATCGGCAGACAGTGTGGCTTTTGCGTTTATATGATACCATGAAACTATCAAAGTATGAGCGTCGGAAGGATGGATAACCATGTTTCCATTAAAAGCCGGATGCAAGTTTCTAAAGAGGATCAATTCCTTCAACCTCACCACCACAGTTTTTTGAAGAGCTTGATTCAGCTCTTCTCTGGTATAATAATGCCGGTTTATATCGCGACCTATATTGGTTTTTGCCAAAAGATCCATGTCATTTTCTCCAGCCAACAGTCCAACATAATAAATTTGTGGGATACCGGGAGCGAAAAACTGAATGGCACGGGCCAGGAGATAATGCTGATCGTTTCGTCCCAGGGCATCGTAGTACGTAGTATTCACCTGATACAAATCCAGATTGGAAGCGGCAGCTCCTGTTGCTTTTTCGCTTTGTCCTCGGGTATTGATATGAATTTGTTCAACAATCCGATCCAGCCTTTCGCCTTCTATCAATCCTGCATTTTCACCATCTCTGGCCACATCCACTATGCCAATGCCATCGTGGGTATCCAATACTGTGAAGGCGTTGCGGGGACCTATTTCGAGCCATCTTTTTAAGTTTGCTGCCTCCTGGTTGAAAATGCTGTCGAGCACCAACACAGGGAGTGCGAAATCATAAATATAGTCCACTTTCTTAGCTATCTCGATCTGGGTTTTGTAATGGGAATGAATCTCGACCAGGACTTCAATTCCTCTATTACGTGCTTTTTCGGTAAGTTGATCAATAAAATCAAAGGTTTCAGGTATCATGAAACAAGACGTTCCTTTTCTTTTAATGGCATATCCCGCTGCATCCAGCCTGATCATTTTAATGCCGACACGCTGAAAGGTTGACAGGATTTCTTCCAGATAGCCTACTCCTTCACTGCTATTTACATCAATGTCGATTTGATTTCCTGTAAAGGTCGTCCAGATCAATTTTGAAAACCCATCATCAAACTTAAAAGCGGTAAAAGGCAATCCGGGCCGGGGACGGTATATGCTTAGCAATTCTTTTTCTGTTGCCCCTTCGGGAAAAACCTTGTCATAGCTCAGGAATAAATTCGCATATTCTGATTTTTCTCCTTTTTGCAAATAGTCTTTAAATCGTTTCGATTTAGCCGAAACATGGTTTACAATCAAATCGGCAATAATTTCCACTTGTTGGCCCAATTCAACCATATCCGACCAGTTGCCCAACCTGGGATCGATGGACAGGTGGTCGATGGGATCGAAACCTGCATCTTCACCATCGATGGGAAAAAAAAACGGTAATATATGAATTCCTCCAAAAAGACCTTTTAACTCACCCCCCATAAGAGCGTTTAGTTCAGTCATGTTGTTGCAGCCAAGTCGATCTACATAGGTGATTAATTGTGCTTTATTGTCCATCATTATGTATTAGAGGGTAGTTATAAAACGGGGTATTTCCATCATGGAAATCTTTGATGGAAACACTCCCGTTGTTTTTATTTAATATTCAATAAGCGTCAGTTGGATTAAAACGTGTAGGTTAAGGTAGCTGTTGAGGCACGTCCGGTGATGGGGCGGGCCCTCATATAGTTGATACTGTTATCGGTAAAAGGATCACCTTCCATCTCTGTAAATCCCAGGGTATTGGTCAGGTTATTCGAGTTCAGCATGATATCCAGGCCTTTTGTAATATTATAACTCACGAAAGCATTTACATAAACATATCCGGGCAGTACTACCTTGTTATCGTCCTGGGCATACACTTTAGTAGTTCCAATCAGGCTAAAGCCGATATTGGCTTTTCCTTTGTAAAAATTGTACGAAGGATTGATGTTATACATTAACGCAGGCACTCTTCGGGGTACATTGCCTTCTTCATCAGTATTAAGGCTCTTTGAAATTTCAGCTTTTGTATAGGTAGCCCCGGCAGCCACATAAAACTTTGAAACAGTTGCTACAGCATCTACTTCAACACCATAAGTGTTATAGTCTTTGTTCAGGATTCTACCAAACTCTTCGTTTTGTTCAGATATTTTATCGAAAAAAGCTGTAGCGGTAAACCCAACTTTTGGAGATTTAAATTTAAACCCCAGTTCGGACTGGTTAATTTGGTCGGCGCTCAGGCCACTTACGGTATTACCATCGGCATTGATAAATGTGGAATACAACAACCTGTCGGCGTTGGCTCTTCCACCCTGGCTGTATCTGGCATAAACCGCTTTGGTTTCATCCAAAAGGTAATTGGCACCTACGGAGTACGAAACGTAACCAAAATCATAGTTAACAATATTTGGCTTTGCATTGTCAAGCAATGTCACACTTTCCTCGGTGGGAGAAATTGTTCCATTTTCATCTACATCTACCGGTGCCTGATAGTTACTTAAATAATAACCGTTGGCATTACCCATGTCGTAGCGAAGGCTGGCATCCATGCTAAACTGAGAGGTTAGTTCCACTTCTACATTGGCGTAAGGTGCATCAATGGTATAAGCCATATCGTATCCACGCGTACAGCAGTTGCCCCACATTGGCACTCCATGAGCTACAAGGCCATTGTCTGTGTAAAACGAGCTGTCGGCATTTTGAACATTCATTAACCTGGGTCCGTTATCTCCGTTTACATCAGTTAAATAAGTTTGCCACAACCAACTCATGGCAATCTTTTGATAGGCATTGTAATAGCCAACGGTTAGTTTGGCTTTTCCCAAATCTTTCGTCAAAAACAGGTCGTTTGTGAAATTGTTCAGGTTGTTCATATCCACATCAAAGGTAATCACCTGCATGGCCAAACCATTTCCATTCAGGTTTTGAATTTGGGAAGCCGTTAAAGGCACACCAGCATTTTCACCATTGGCATAGCTCATTGAATAATTATCTCCAGCCAGACTTTTTGCAATGTCATCAGCTGTTGCTATCTGAGCAGGGAAGGGGGAGTTGAATGTGCCACTTGTGAAGGCCATTCTGGATTTATCCTTCACCCTCCATCCATTTCCCATATCGAAATCAAACTCAGCACCTATGGCAAGTACTTTGGGATGCATTCCATCAGAGATATTGCTGGTTCTTCTGTTACCATTTTGATCAACCCCGTGAAGCAATAAAAACCCCGGGCTTTGCAAAGTATTGTTTGTTAAGTCGTAGCCTTCGATTGATTCGTAGGTTGGATTATCCGCAGTACCCGTAGCTTTTACAGGCATGGGCATATAACTAATCGCTTTATCGTTCAGGTATTTAAGATATATTCTGGCATATCCGTTTTCAAATTGCTTGGTTATATTGGCTTTAATCTGGCCACCATAATTGGCTGTAAAGCCCGGATTGCGGGGACCCTGGCCTGACCTGAAAAATCCGCCCACATTATACCTGAAACCGTTTCCAAGTGAACCACCAAAATCAAAATCAGTACGGAGTGTGCGGTAGTCGAGACCAAAAGTAGTAGCTATAACACCACCTTCCTGCACACCCGTTTTACTGATAAAATTAATAATACCGGCAGGAGAGTTACTGGCCAGTGTAGAGGCCGAACCACCTTTAAGGGCTTCGATCCTGTTCACGGTTTTATCGTAGCGGAGGAAAATGTCGGAATTACCAAACGAAATATCACCAAACTGCAATATTGGAAGTCCGTCTTCTTGTAACAACAAAAACTTTGATCCTCCGGAGGCCACCGGAACTCCACGCACCGAAATATTGGCGTTGCCTTCGCCACCTGACGACTCCACATGAATACCAGGAATGGCTTTGAAGATTTCGGCTGTGGTTTGAGCACCGAGCTCATTTAAAAACTTAGGCTTGAGCGAAGTGAGGGCATCAGCAGAACGCAATGCTGATTTTTCGTTTACCAAACCGGTAACTACCACTTCGTCGAGTCCCATCAGGTCGGCATCAAGTTCAAAATTTAATGTAATTTCCTCTCCTGAATGAATAGTAACCTCAACACTTTTAGGCGAGTAGCCAACGAAAGAGGCTTTGAGCCGAAAAGTGCCTTCGTTCAAATCTGTTAAAACATAGTTACCATCCATGTCGGTTATGGCACCGGTAAGCGTACCCTCAATTAAAAGTGTGGCTCCAACGAGTGTTTCATGGGACCGGGCATCGGTTACGGTTCCTTTGATTGTGCCTGATTGGGCAAATGAAGACTGAAAACTCAACAGCCCTGCTGCCATCAGTAGAATCACTAAAAGTGTAAATTTTCGCATAGTCATATTCTATTAGTAATTGGTTAAAAATATGTTAAATAAATTTGCTCAACAAAAATAGATGCGAAATCAAGTCAAAAAAGGGAGCTTTCAGGCACTTTTACCCGCACAGGTTAACGCACACGTTAACGCACATGTTAATTGTTGAAAACTATTACGCTTTTGTTGATATCTTAAAGCAAAAACACTTGGAAACTGAAGTATTACACTCGTTTGCAATACAGAAATTGAAGTCATAACCTGTACAGAAACATCAGGTCGTTCTTTATTTGGCAGCCAATGACAGATTTATTACTTTTGATTCAAATAAACCGAATTTCGCCAGGTGATAATACAAAAATCAATTCTGGTTGGCCCTTTCACAAAGGGCTTTCATTATATTGACCACCTCATTGTCAATTGTTTTGATCAGCCGCCCGGGTTTGTA
The DNA here is from genome assembly GCA_030690365.1 of Bacteroidales bacterium. Lineage (GTDB taxonomy): Bacteria > Bacteroidota > Bacteroidia > Bacteroidales > F082 > UBA6244. The sequence goes on from JAUYGX010000023.1 coordinate 67,703, forward strand.
TTTTTGCGAGTTCGGAAACAACGGTGGCCAAAGAAAGCTGGTAGTAACGGTTTACGAATAATAGAGCAACGAAAATGCCTCCTTATTGCAATGCGGACAATGAATATCCAACTAACTAGAAATCAAGAAAACAATCCAATAAAATTAGGATTAAAGGTGATAAACAAATTGGCAAAGAAGTTCCAAACTGTCACCACTGCAATGGCAAACACCTTAGCTACATAAAAGTTCATCTTGAATTTAGTTACCAGAAACCACAATATCAGGGTATTAACACCCAGTCCAATCAGCGCAATTAGGATAAATTGTGAATATTCCATCATCATTTCCGGGTTGCGACTTTCGAAGGTCCACACCCGATTTAGGAAGTAGTTGGAGGTAGCCGCAGAGATAAAACCTATGGCGTTGGCCAGATATTTGGGGATTCTGAGTTTTTCCTTGGTCAGGAAAGTGATACCAAAATCAACAAACAAGCCCGAAAACCCGACGACACCAAACTTTATAAATTTTTGTACCAGCTCAGGGCTGAAAAATTCGGACATGCCAATTAATTAAAAGTTAAACCCTTATAAAGCAACTATCAACACCTGTTTTTGGCCTTCCCTGACGATATCCACGGTAATGCGTTGCCCGGGTTTCAGTTTTTTAAGTCTGGCCATATAATCATAAATGTTGGTTACTTCCATCCCATCTAAAGCGGTAATCCGATCGCCCTTCTTTAGGCCCGCTGCGGAAGCCGGGCCACCGGCCGTAACGCCTCCTACACCCAGCCCGTTATTTTCTGTATTGGTAAAATCGGGCATAATGCCCAACTTCACTTTCAAGGTGCGGCTGTTGCGACCCTCTTGTTTTGGAGCGGAAGTTTCCTGGTAAACCAGAGCATCAGTCCTGTTGACCAATTCAAATATCAATGGGACTGCAAAATCAAGAATGGTCTGCTCACCCTCAAAATTCAATTTATCTGCGTCGTCAAAAGGGGTGTGGTAATCCTGGTGGGCCCCGGTAAAGAAAAACAAAACCGGCACACCGGCACCATAAAAACTGGCGTGATCCGAGGAACCATAGCCTTCGGGTGCATGGTTAAAAGCCATGGGAATTCCTTCTTCCCACTTTTTTAGTAAATCTTCGGTTTCAACAGCCGTACCTGTCCCCCCAATCATCAGGGAAGGTTTTTCAGCATTTAACCTGCCAATCATATCGAAATTAAACATCATTTTTATTTGTTTTATCCGCATCAACGGGTTGGAAGCAAAAAACTGCGAACCCAACAATCCCATTTCCTCGGCCCCAAAAGCCATGAAAACAACACTGCGTTTAAATTGGTTTTTCTGCGACGACATCATTTGAGCCAATTCAAGCACGGCGGCCACACCAGAAGCATTGTCGTCGGCACCATTGTGAATGGCAATGGTGTCGGGCATACGCGAACCAGAACCGTCTCCACCAAAACCAAGATGATCGTAATGACCTCCAATAACGATATACTCATTTTTCAAAATAGAATCCGAACCCGGAAGCATGGCCACCACATTGCAGGTTTTAACGTCGACCCGTTTGAGATCGGTGGTGGCAGTTACGTTTTTATCCAACCGGAGATGGATGGGATTCATCGTTGCCCTGATGCTGTCTTCCAGTTTGGTGATGGTGAGGTGTTGGTCTTCCAACAATTTATCAGCCAACGATTTACTGATGTTGACAGCCATGATTCCTGCACCGGCAGTTACACGGTTAAAAGTTTGCGACATCAATTTGTCGCCGCTGCCGTATTGTGGTCCATTTACAAATAAAATTCCAGCCGCATGGTGGTCTTTTGCGGTAAGGGCTTTGTCGCGGTCGCTGCCAAAGTTAGCAAAGGTGCTTTGTTCGTTATCGGGTTCCGGGTCTCCACGCAGTACAAGCACCCATTTTCCGGTTACATCCAGTCCATCGTAGTCGTTCCATTTCAGAGAATCCTGATCTATTTCCAATCCAAAACCAACAAAAACAACCGGAGCGTCGAGGGTTCCGTTCGAGGTAAATGGCATCAACTGAAAAGTGCTATCAAAAATACCGGAGGTTTCACCTACCGAAAAGGCGTTTGCCGATCCCGGTTCTACACTCACAGTCACATCAAAGTATTGAAATCCATTGTCTCCAAGCAATTGTAAGCCATCCTCCACAAATTGATTGCGAATGTAATCAGCAGCCACTTTTGCCTCTGGAGTGCCTGGTTTTCTTCCCTTTAACGAATCGGACGCCAGAAAGTAAATATGTTGTTTTAAATCGGCTACGGTAATATCGGGGGAAGTTTGTGCCTTCATCGCGGGTTGCAGGACAACCAACAGCAGGGCTATTAATAATAATTTGAGTTGTTTCTTCATGATAATGTAAAATAATTCCGTAGGCAAAGGTAATATTTTAGCCAAATGAATGTGGCATGAAAGACATCATAGCACGGCTCACTGTTTTGCAGCAATCACATGGCTATTTGGGTGCTTTTTTAAGCAGATAGAGCCCGATAAAAAGGAAGATTATATTTGGAATCCAGGAGGCAATGGCAGGCGAAAGATTGCCAAACGCAGAAAACACGGTACTTACCTGCATGAGCAGGATGTACGAAAACGTTAGCGCAATACCCGCCCCCAGATGCATGCCAATTCCTCCCCTCACCTTACGGCTCGAAAGCGCCACACCGATAATGGTCAATATAATAATGGCAACCGGACCTGCCAGTCGTTTGTGCTTTTCTATCTCGAAATTCTTGTAACCAATGGATCCTTTTTCCTTTTCGGAAGCAATAAAAGCATTCAATTCGTACAGGTTCATTTCCTCGTACACCTCTTTAACCTTATATAAATCAGCAGGTTTCAAAGCCAGGGCAGTATCCATTAGGGTACCTTTTACAATATGCTGATTCCCGGCCGAATCAATTGTTCTGATGAAATAATCTTTGAGAGTCCATTTACCATTCACTGTGTCGAGGACGATTTTATCTGACATCAATTTATACACTAACTGTTGCTTGTCGAATTTTTCGAGCGAGAATTTATAACCGGTTAACAGGCTGCGGTTGTAGGTTTCGACGTAAGCAAAAGTGTTGGGTTCAATCTGTAGGTGCAGGTTCCTGCTCTGATCGCGCACCAGTTCTTCCATGTAAGTATTTTTAAATACCCTTCTGGTTTGGTTCGTTTTAGGGATAAGAAAATTACCCAGATAAAACGAAAATATCGCCAATACAAATGCCGACAACAAATAAGGATAAAGCAAACGCCTAAAACTGACTCCACTGCTCAGAATGGCAATAATTTCTGTATCTCCTGCCATCTTTGATGTAAAAAAAATGACCGAAATAAAGGTGAACAGGTAGATAAACAGATTGATGAAATAGGGAATAAAATTGAAATAATAATCTATTAAAATGGCTTTTAAAGGAGCTTCATTTTTAATAAAACTATCGATGTTTTCGCTTACGTCGAAAATAATAACAATGAGAATCAGCAAAGAGATGGCATAGAAGAAGGTCCCCATGAACTTTTTGATGATGTACCTGTCGATAATTTTAAGCATCCTGTTTAAATTCAGTTTATTACAATCGTGTGGTTACCTTGGCTACCATGGTGTTTTTCCAGGAAGCAAAGTCTCCCGCAATAATATGCTCCCGTGCCTGACGAACCAACCAAAGATAAAAAGCCAGGTTGTGCTGGCTGGCTATCATGGCACCCAGGATTTCTTTGGAAATAATCAGATGCCGCAAATAAGCTTTGGTGTATTGGCTATCAACCATCGAAACGCCATTTGTATCAAGCGGACTAAAATCATCACGCCACTTTTCATTTTTTATATTGATGATTCCTTCGCTTGTAAAAAGCATACCATTTCTTCCATTCCGGGTGGGCATCACACAATCGAACATATCAATGCCCAGGGCAATGCTTTTAAGTATGTTGGCCGGTGTTCCAACTCCCATCAGATAACGCGGTTTATCGGCTGGCAGTATGCGACATACCAAATCCGTCATTTCGTACATGTCGTCCACCGGTTCTCCAACTGATAAGCCTCCAATGGCATTGCCATCTGCCCCTTTAGAAGCAATATATTCGGCCGATTTTATCCTTAAATCCTTAAAGGTACTGCCCTGTACAATGGGAAACAAACTTTGATGGTAACCATACAATGGTTCGGTATTTTTAACCTGATCCACACACCGATCGAGCCAGTGGTGGGTAATTTCGAGTGAATTGGCTGCATACTGATAATCACAAGGATAAGGCGTACATTCGTCGAAAGCCATGATAATATCGGCACCGATGGTCCTTTCGATGTCCATCACCCTTTCGGGAGTAAAATTATGCTTCGACCCATCGATGTGCGATTGAAAAACAACTCCTTCTCTGGTAAGTTTTCTCCGTTCGGCCAGTGAATACACCTGATAACCGCCACTATCGGTCAATATGGGACGATCCCATCCATTAAATTGATGCAATCCACCGGCTTTTTTCAAGACATCCAGACCCGGCCTTAAATACAGATGATAGGTGTTGCCCAGAATGATTTCTGCCTTCACATCCTGTTTCACATCCTGAATGTGGAGTCCCTTTACCGAACCTGCTGTCCCCACGGGCATAAATATAGGTGTATGGATTGTACCGTGATCAGTGGTTAATTCGCCTGCTCTGGCTGCACTTTTAGGGTCTTTGGATAATAACTTAAACTCCATCAATAAAATTTTGCGCAAAGATAGGTGAATTCGCCTAAGTTGAATAAATTTGGACCTTTAAACGACTATGTCCATATTAACTGAAATTTCGACCACCTCTCTGGTGTTGCTTGCCATCCTGGCCTTTGCAACTTTCACTCAATTAATCTATTACTGGTTGGTTTTTGTACGACTGGCCTTCTATAAGCGATCGGTGGCGAACGTAAGTGATAGAGGAAAGCCACCCGGTGTGTCTATTGTGATGAGTGCACGCGACGAATATCACCACCTGGTAAAAAATCTACCTGCATTGCTTGCTCAGGATTACCCGGATTTTGAAGTGGTGGTGGTAAACCATACTTCATCCGATGAAACCGCTTCATTGCTCAAAGAGCTTGCACCTTTTCACCCGAATTTAAAAGTGGTGAACATCGAACAGGAGCTCAATTTCTTCAAGGGCAAAAAATTTCCCTTATCCATTGGCATCAAATCCGCTAAAAATGATTTGTTGCTGCTGACCGATGCCGATTGCAAACCTGCTTCAAACCAGTGGATAAAACACGTGGTGCAACATTATGATACAAAAACAGAAGTCGTTTTGGGATATGGTCCGTACGACAAACAAAAGGGGCTGTTGAATTTACTCATTAGATACGAAACCTTTATCGTGGCGATGCAATACCTTTCGTATGCCCTGGCCGGAATCCCTTATATGGGTGTCGGCAGAAATTTAAGCTATCGCAAGTCGTTGTTTATCAAAAACAAAGGGTTTACGTCTCATTATAGAATCAGTTCAGGTGATGATGATTTGTTTATCAACAAGGTGGCTAACCGGCGCAATACCACCATCGAAATCTATCCTGAAAGTTTTGTATATTCTGAGCCGAAAACCACTTTCACGGGTTATTTCAGACAAAAACGACGTCACCTGACTACCGGAAAATATTACAAAGCCAAATTCAAATGGCTTCTTGGCCTATTTAGTTTTACGCAAACACTTTTTTGGGTAATGTTTATTTTGTTGTTAAGTCTTAACATTCAACCCATCCTGGTTTTGTCGCTGTTTTTGCTTAAGCTCACTACCAACCTCATCATACAAAAAAAAGTAGCCTCCCGTCTTGGCGAGCCTCATTTATTACTATTTTCGCTGGCAATTGAACCGGTATATGTGATTTTAATTCCGGCGATTACATTGCTCAGTTCGATTAACCAGCCGAAAGCATGGAAGTAACTGCACAACTTACCGAAAAGGGTCAACGCGACTACGTACTCATCAAAAGGGCATTGGAAGCCAATGACCAGTATGCCTATGCCGATTTGATGCACCATTATCGCGATAGTTTGTACTTCATGATGTTAAAGATGACCAACGACCCAACCGATGCCGAGGATCTCACCATCGAAGCTTTTGGAAAAGCATTTAAAAACCTCAATCAATATACTTCTGATTTTGCATTCAGTACCTGGTTGTTTAAAATCGCCACCAACAACTGCATCGATTTTATGCGTAAAAAGCGCAAAAACGAACAAACCATCACCATCGGACCCGAAGCCGAAACCATGCAAAATACCGCACCGGACTTTGGCCCTGATCCTGAAGAACAACTTATTATCAGCCAGAAGATTACCCTTATCCGTGAAGTGGTTCAGAAACTCAAACCACATTACAAAAAACTCATCGAACTCAGGTATTTCAAGGAATATTCCTATGAAGAGATTGTGGAAGAACTCGACCTGCCGCTTGGAACCGTAAAGGCACAACTGTTCCGGTCGCGTGAGTTTTTATTTAATGTGATGAAGAACGATCAGGAGAGAATTTAGGAAGTCGGAAGCGGGAAGTCTGATACATAAATCTGGCTTACCATGAATCTGTTGCGAGCAGGAGGCTTTATTTTGTCAACATGACAGGGAGTAAAAGAATGCCGGCATTTGGTGGAGATAAAGAAAAACAGGACAGAATTAGTGTATTGTACTGTGTAAGATACAAAAATCTGATTAGCCAGCCTATTACAACTATTTTGTTCAGGCAGTCGTGTTTTTCATATTATGAATATTCTGTCGGTTGTTGAATAAATAAACTAAGGTTATTCTCGTTTCTGATATTTCGTAGAAAATGGTAGTCTGTTTGCTTAATACAGCTTTTCTTAGTCTTGGGTTATAATCTGATTTTGGAAATAATTTCGGGTTACTGGTTATCAGTTTAAGTTGTTTACTCAGCTGGTTTTTAAATTTGTCCACTTCTCGCTGTGTCCACCGATTTTGTAAATAATCTAATATCGACTCGAGATTATTGATGGCTCATCTGACCAGAATAATTTATAATGATAAGCCATATTTATGCGCTATTTCGGAATGAGGAGTTACCTTACCTAAATCAATATCACTAAGTCCCCTTTCAATACCCATTTTTTGTTCATTTGTCAAATCAAACCACCAATCTTGATTATTCTTACGTGATTCTTTTACAATTTTCAGAAAATCAAGGGTGTCATCATCATCGAGCTGTGTTAACCACTCAATCAGTTCAAGTTTTATTGCATCGTGTCCCATATCATTTCGTTTTTTCAAAAGTACAAAAAAAAGAATCGTACTGACGTTTCTTTTGCTGTACAGCTACGCATTTTAAACACTCAATCGGGTTTTATACTAATTTTGCTACTTTCAAATCAAACCTTATCAGGTCATGAACGAATTTCAGGAAGCAATTTTAAAGGGGATTCCAACCAAATTGCCCGCAAAAAAACCACTCGATCCCAATGTAAGTCACGCACCAAAACGCAAGGATATTTTAACTCCCGCCGAAAAAAAACTGGCGTTGATGAATGCTTTGAGGTATTTTCCCAAAGAAAACCACGACCTGCTGGCTCCGGAGTTTTTGGAAGAATTAAATACCTATGGGAGAATATACATGTACCGCTTGCGACCTGATTATAAGATGGTTGCGCGCAACCTGGAAGCCTACCCGCACCAAAGCAAACAGGCTGCCGCCATCATGCTGATGATCCAAAACAACCTGGATCCGGCAGTGGCACAACATCCCCACGAACTCATTACCTATGGCGGAAATGGTGCGGTATTTCAAAATTGGGCGCAATACCTGCTCACCATGCAATACCTCGCCACCATGACCAACGAACAAACCCTGGCCATGTATTCGGGCCATCCCATGGGCTTGTTCCCTTCCCATACGGAAGCACCCCGCGTGGTGGTAACCAATGGCATGGTAATTCCAAATTACTCAAAACCAGACGACTGGGAACGAATGAATGCGCTGGGCGTTTCACAGTACGGCCAAATGACGGCAGGGTCGTATATGTACATCGGTCCACAAGGAATTGTTCATGGCACCACCATCACCGTGATGAATGCGGCCAGAAAAGTGGCTGCTCCCGGAGAAAATCCTTTTGCAGGGAAGCTTTTCGTTACTTCCGGCCTTGGCGGGATGTCGGGTGCACAGCCCAAAGCCGGCAACATTTCAGGTGTGATAACGGTAGCCGCCGAAATCAACCCCAAAGCGTCCCGGAAACGGCACGAACAAGGTTGGGTGGATGAACTTTTCAGCGACCTGGATAAACTGGTGATACGGGTACATGAAGCAAAAGAGAAAAAAGAAGTGGTTTCCATTGCTTATGAAGGCAATGTGGTAGATGTGTGGGAGAAATTCAACCAGGAAAACATAAAAATTGATCTGGGTTCAGATCAGACCTCCCTGCACAATCCTTGGGCAGGCGGTTATTATCCTGTTGGGTTGACTTTTGAGGAAGCCAATCGCATGATGGCTGACAATCCGGCACAATTCAAAGAAGAGGTTCATGCGTCGCTTCGCCGGCAGGCCGATGCCATCAACAAACATGCGGACAGAGGTACGTATTTCTTTGATTATGGAAATGCCTTTTTGCTGGAGGCATCGCGTGCCGGAGCGGATGTGATGTCAGCAGATGGACTTACCTTTAAATATCCCTCTTATGTTCAGGACATTATGGGACCCATGTTTTTTGATTATGGGTTCGGACCCTTTCGCTGGGTCTGTACCTCCGGGAAACCGGAAGACCTTGAAACCACGGATCAAATTGCCTGTGAAGTATTGGAAGAACTGATTAAATCGTCACCCGAAGACATCCAAAGCCAGATGGCCGACAACGTGCAATGGATTAAAGGAGCCAAACAGAATAAACTGGTGGTAGGGTCGCAGGCCAGGATTTTGTATGCCGATTCCATTGGGCGTATCCGCATAGCCGAAGCCTTCAACAAGGCCATTGGTGCCGGGAAAATTACAGGTCCTGTTGTATTGGGCCGCGATCACCACGATGTGAGTGGTACGGATTCACCTTTCAGAGAAACCTCCAATATTTACGATGGATCGAGTTTTACAGCCGACATGGCCATTCAGAATGTGATAGGCGATTCCTTTCGGGGTGCCACCTGGGTTTCCATTCACAATGGTGGCGGCGTTGGCTGGGGCGAAGTGATCAACGGGGGATTTGGTATGTTGCTCGACGGTACCAAAGAAGCCGACAAACGCTTGAAAAACATGTTGTTTTGGGATGTAAACAATGGAATTTCGCGCCGCAGCTGGGCACGCAATGAGGGTGCAGTAAAGGCCATTTCACGGGCCATGTTGGAGAATCCGAATTTAAAGGTTACTCTGCCCAATTTAGTTGATGACGAGTTGATTAATGGGCTTTTTTAATAAGTTCAAATGACAAATTGATGTGTCGCCAGAATTTAAAACAAACTCCTGTATGCTGAAAGTAATAAAAGACATTCGGATTTGGATATTCTTGTTTTTTTTGATCAGGATGTACGGCATCACGCTCCCTCCTCTCGACAAAGGCCATAATTGGAGACAAACCACGGTAACAATGGTAGCGCGTAATTTTGTCGAAACGGAAGCCAATATTTTTTATCCACGCATTGACTTTGCAGGCGAAAAAACCGGGATTACCGGTATGGAATTTCCCTTATTGAACTATCTGATCTATCTGTTTTCGATGCTGTTTGGTTACGATCATTGGTATGGCAGACTTATTAACCTAATGATTTCGAGTGCAGGAATTTGGTATTTCTTTCTTCTGGTAAGAAAGTATTTTAATGAACGGATGGCGTTCAACGCATCTATAATCCTGCTTTCATCAATCTGGTTTGCCTATTCCAGAAAAATTATGCCCGACACATTTTCCACCTCGCTGATCCTGGCTGGTTTGTATTATGGCACCAACTACCTTGACAGAAAATCGTCACTGTCAAATTTATTGGCGGCGTTTGGTTTGTTGCTGGCAGGAACTATGTCGAAACTTCCTTCGGCCTGTTTGTTAGGCATTTTCATTCCAATATTTTTTTTAAAAGATATCACATTCAAACGAAAAATCAGTCTGGCCTCCATGCTCCTGCTGGTCATGGTACCGGTTATCATTTGGTATTTCTACTGGGTACCCTTCTTGGTGGAAGAATATGGATTTTGGCATTTCTTCATGGGAAAAGGAATGCTTGAAGGGGCTGGTGAAGTTGTTGCTTACTGGAATGAATCTTTAAAAAAATTTTATGAAAATGCCCTGATGTTCATTGGATTTGGAGCATTTCTTGCCGGTTTCTTTCTGGCATTTTTTCAACGAAACAAGAAACTGCTGACCGTATTTTGTTTCACTTTCTTCCCGTTTCTGCTTATTGTTTTCAAGTCTGGAGCCACTTTTGCCCTTCACAGTTATTACATCATCCCTTTTGTTCCGGTCATGGCGCTGGTGAGTGGTTATGCCTTGTCGTTGATTAGAAAACGATGGATCGTTGTTGTCATTCTTATTGCAATCGGAGCAGAAGGTATTCTCAATCAGCAACACGATTTTAGGCTAAGAGAGAGCGATCTACCCATTGTTGATCTGGAACAGGTGCTTGATACTTTTTCACAGCGCAGCGACTTGATATTGATCAACAGCGGTGATTACCCCACTCCCTTGTACTTTGCTCACCGAAAAGGATGGATAGCTCCCAATGAAAATATTGTACGATCGGCCTACCGCGATGATCTGGTATCGAAGGGATTAAAGTACATCGTTATCCTGAAGCAGGCTTTTGGAACCTCCATTGAAATCCCTGAAGCTGTTGTATTTGAGAATGAAAACTACACCATTTACCACCTTGATGACCGCTAAAATTATTCCTTTAAGAGCCGGAGTTGGAAATTGCTACCTGATAATTCATCCAGATGGATTCTTTTTGGTGGATACAGGAAGTCCGGGTTATGGGGAAAAAATCATTAAAAGCATTACTTCCAGAGGACTGAATTTTAAAGAATTACAGTTTATCTTTCTTACCCACACCCATTACGATCATGCCGGTAATGCCCGCTTTTTGAAAGAAGTGAGTGGTGCCCCATTGATAGTCCATAAAAGTGAAGCCGGGTTCCTGAAAAATGGGTGGCATGAAGTTCCATATGGAACCAACCCTGTGTTTAAAATGATTTCCATGCTTGGAAGAAAATATAGTCCTTCACATGCCCGATTTGAAGCAGCAGAACCAGATGTTTTATATAATAGTCAGTTTTCTACCATTGAGTTGGGTGCGCCAGCCACCATTGTACATACACCGGGACATACAATGGGTTCGTCCACATTGATTTTCGGTAAACAGGCCTTCGTTGGCGATAGCATGGTAAACGTTGCAGGTTGGATTTGGCCGCCTTTTGCCAATGATGAAACAGAATTGCTAAAAAGCTGGAAAATTTTGGCAGAGATGGAAGTTGAATTTTTCTATCCGGCACACGGAAAACGACTTAAGAAAGCTGCTTTCCTGGAGGCATCGTCAAAAAAAAAAGGGGTAATGGAAAAAACTTATTGATCCTTATCACGCACAATTACATAAACATCCTCATTGCTTTTCTTCATGTAATATTTCTCGCGTGCGTATTTCTCCAGGCTAACGGAGTCGTTTTCAAGCGTTTTGATGGCCTCATCTGTTTTGGCAATTTCACTTTGATAGTATTCCTTTTGGTTGTTCAGGTCATTTAAAGTATCACTTAACCTGTATTGCTCAATCATGCTTTCCTGATCGAAAAAAAGCACCCACAAGGCAAATAGCAAGGCAGTATAGAAATATTTGTTGTGAAGGTATTTTTTATAAAACATGGCCATGCAATTTCAAACAAAGATAGGGTGACTTTAGAAGGTATGAGGCGTCAGGTGAAGTTTTTTTAAACTTCTTTTTGTTAATGCGCAGATCGTTGAATTACAATTTACCCTGAAAGCAACAGCATCCTATTTGTGGTGTTTTGATTTTGTTGAAGTTCGAATCCGTGAAAACGGGATATATGGAAATCATTATCTTTACAGAAAAATGGTTATGAAAAATATATTTTTATTGATAATAGTCCTGATTGGCCTGGTGGCCTGTAACAATAGCGAAACGAGACCGGTGCATTTTCCAAGTCATGCCTACACGGCAGCAAATGTGTCCATGGAAAGCACCGACACCACCCATTTGGTATATGTTCCTATTTATTCGGATATCTATCACAAGGATGGGTCGAAACGGATTCTGCTCACAGCTACCCTGAGTATACGCAATACAGATTTACACGAGACCTTATATTTGTTCAGCATCGATTATTACAACTCTGAAGGTGATCATATCAAAAATTATCTACAGGATCCACTACAGGTAAAGCCCATGGAATCGCTTGAATTTATTGTGGAGGAAAACGAAAAAATGGGTGGTGCCGGAGCGAATTTCCTGGTACATTATGGTGGTAAATACAACCTGAATCATCCGGTAATCCAGGCGGTGATGATTGGCACCTCAGGACAACAAGGTTTATCGTTTACCACCGATGCGGTGGATATTCATCCGTAATGAACAACCAGAGCAATTAAAAGAAAACTATATTGTTAATCTCAGGTTTTTAATATTCCATTTTTACAATATTACAGTTGTGTAAACAAAAGGGAGGGGCAGTCGGCTAAAGCCAGACTGCAATGGATTGATACTATTCAGTTTTAGTCATATACAATGAACATGTTAAAAGGGCATCCATTGCAGCCCGGATTTATCCGACTGCACAATCAGACTTATTCCTTCATTTTCGGGTATTCAATACTAATCCCGTTCCCGAAAAGGTTCGGGATTTTAATCCCGGGGGTACAGGTTCATTGCTTAATCAGAAGGTTTTCTTGTTGCAGTCGGCTAAAGCCAGACTGCAATGGTTTGATTCTATTCAGCTTTTTTCAACTACAATGAACATGTTAAAAGGACATCCATTGCAGCCGGATTTATCCGACTGCACAATCAGACTTATTCCTTCATTTCCGGGAACTTTCACTTTAAACCCCCGCACATATATTATATAACCCTGATTACCGAAGAATCGTAACCGAGCCCTGCATGGCAATTTTCTGTTCTCCCTGTTGTGTCATAATAAACACATCACATACGTAATAGTACACGCCCACAGGGCAATCCTGATTGTTGTTCTGATTTTTGCCATCCCATTTAATTTCCGGATCCTGGGTTGTAAACATCACTTTTCCCCAACGGTTAAAAATGGTCATATCGATGCGGTGAACGTTGGCCTTCGGATTGGCCGTCTTTTCCCCCATGGGTACCAGTAAATTATTGATATCATCTCCATTATTGGGTGTAAATACATTGGGGATTTCATACACCGGGCAGGCATCGTAACCCACACAAACTGTGGAACTTGGCTCACTTGTATTACCACGCCCATCAGTGGCTGTTACATAATAACAACCCACCACATAGTCCAGATTGGTGTGTAAATAATAGGTGGTATCGCGATAAACAGATTCAACCGAACCAACCATTTCTACCACATCCGATCCCGGAGGAATATAATAAACATCGTACTTTACTGCATCCGCGTTACACGAATCGTAGGGCAACACCATTTTTAACTCATTGGAAATCTCCTCGCAATCGGTATCTACCCAAAGCAATGGCTGACAGGGCGGAACATTGTCAATAGGTGTGGAACAAATTAACTGACTATAGTTTACAAGTGGATCCGGTAATCCGGGAATGGAATAGGAACCACTGCTTACTACATAGAAACAGTAGGTCTGCTCATTGGTTAAGCCACTACTTTTGTAAGAGAGCTCATGGGTAAATCCAATATATTGATAATCAGAAGCACCCGGATCTTTTTGGTAAACCGAATAAGTTTCATTTGTCCAGGGAACAATTGGGTTCCAGCTAAGAGTTACTTGTAGGTCTGACGGATCAGCCACCACATATATCGATGATGCCGGTTGAGAGCTCCCAATAAAACCAATGGTTTCACTTTCAATATCTACACGGTAACTATAGGCGTCGGTAAAAGTATTGAGGTTGACAGATGAATCCATATAGGAAGTATCGTTCAATCCTGTAAAAACAGCCACCTGCACAGGGCTGCTCCAAAACACTCCTTCGTTGCGTTGAAGTATGTATTTATAAGGTCCTGGATATTGTATCGTATCCAGATCGACAGGTTTGGCCCAATCGATAAACACCTGACCCACTGTTAAATCGGTGCTGTCGTTGGTAACGTGGGTAATTATGGGTACATCACGTTTAAGGTACGCACAGGCTTCGTTGGAAGCCAGACTTTCGGCACCATCGAAAAAGGTTGCCGTTACCCGATAGCAATAATTCACTCCCACCACCAGTCCGGTGCCACCATTATCATCGCGGAAGCTGATGGCTGCCCCGTCGGTAATTTCCTTGACGAGACGAAAACCCGTATAGGCCGGAACGCCTGTTTCGCAATAACCTGGCTCCCATTCTGAAGCTCCGCTTCTGCGGTAAATTTTATAACCTATGGCATTTTCACAAACCGATGGATCCCAACTCAGATTGACACCGGCCCCAAGAGGTTCTGCGATCAGGTTTTCGGGTGCCGGCGCAATTACCTTAATTAAAACAGTTTTAAAATTCACCAGATTTACCGGCGTACCATTGTCTTTGGCCTTAAAAGTAACCGCATAGGGTTCAAGTCGCACATGATTACATATTGTCGACCAGCTAAACAAGGCTGTTACCGTATCGTTGCCTGTGGCAGGGTCGGGTTGAAGGGTAGCCCAATTTTGCGCCACTTCAAAAGGGCCACCAAATCCGGTAAGCTCAACATAGGTTCCATCCGGGTCGATGGCCGTTACCTCAAATTCAAGGGTGGTGTTGGCCACCACACAGGTATCTTCGATGGTAACTATTTCAGGTGGGTCGTGATCGCATGCCACAATATTGATCTGCATATCGCGCCTGACGGAGGAAATTTTTACCCCATAGCGCCATTCCTCAATTACAAAGGCCACGTTGTATTCTCCTTGTAAAACGGGGGTTTCCCAGACCATATCACCGGTAATCGGATCGATAGTAAAGTAATCGGATGCCAGAGGAAAATTGTAACCCGGAATGTCGTACCCACCGGCACCTTTACATACTACCAATTGATAAGCCAGGCTGTCGCCATCGCGGTCGAAGGCACCGGGATTGTGGATATAGGTTTTTCCCACACATCCCTGATCGATGGGTGGATTTAGCAATTCAACCGAATTGTTATAGCCCAAAAATGGATTGATTACAACGGTGGTTTCTACATACATGGGTACATCCACTGAATTTGGGATATTCATCACCCCATAATTTCGGTTGGGATCTTCTACCGAAACCACGTAGGTTGATGGTCCGGGAAAAGTATGCTCTCCTTTGTAAATGTTTAGAGTAATGTCATCCACATCAGGAATAGGCTCAAAATATTCTCTGAGCAACTCATCGCCGGAGTTGTCGCCCCAATAGATTGGCATTACATCCCGATCATTATCAGCCGGACTAGAGGTCCGGGTATACATGGTAATGGTGAATTTATAAGTTAACCCGGTTACATGTGTGTAGGTGATTTCTGCAGCCCGCTGGTGAGTTGCCAACAGTATATTGCTGAATAACAAGAGTATCGTTAGTAGAATAAAGATTCTTTTCATCTGAATGTTTAGCGTACTTCAAAACTACTAAAAAAATCAAACCCTGTGCCAAAAAACACTTGCCGATAAAAGGATGAGACGACCAGATCAGGAGATAATTTTTAACCTGGGAAATCCGGGCCATCCCAATAATTAACTAACTTTGCGGGTTTTAGTGAAAGGAAGAATGGCAACATCATCATCAGATTCGGAAAGGCTAGAAATTCTTCGCTATTACAGGCGGCTGATAGAAGTATGGTATACCCGCAAGGATACCCTCGACAGGTGGATGGTGAGAAAAGCCTTTCGGCTGGCGGCAGACGCACACAAAGACATGCGACGCAGATCGGGCGAACCGTTTATCCTTCATCCGATTAGCGTGGCCATTATTGCAGCCGGGGAAATCGGGCTGGGTAAAACATCCATCATTGCAGCACTGTTGCATGATACCGTTGAAGATACTGAGATTACACTGGAAGATATTTCGAGAATGTTTGGCGAAGAAGTTGCCAAAATTATTGATGGCCTCACCAAAATTGATGAACTCTCGGTTTCATCCTCCACTGCCCAGGCCGAAACACTCAAGAAGATTCTGCTTACCCTGACCGATGATGTGCGGGTAATCCTTATCAAGCTTGCAGACAGGCTGCACAATATGCGCACACTGGATTCCATGCCACGCGAAAAACAATTGAAGATAGCCTCCGAAACATTGTTCATTTATGCTCCATTGGCATTCCGTCTTGGATTGTACAGCATAAAAAGCGAACTGGAAGAACTCGCTTTCAAATATTCCCAACCTGCTATTTATCATGATCTTACAAAAAGGATACTGGCCAAAAAAGCAGAAAACGATGCTTCTTTTCAAACGTTTAAGGATCCCATAGAACAAGAGCTGCAAAAACTGGGATATGAATTTCAAATTAAACTTCATCAAAAAACTGCCGCTTCCATTTGGCAAAAAATGAAAAACCAGGAAGTTTCGTTTGATGACATTTACAACACCTATTCTGTTGATGTAATTGTTGGTGGAGATGCGGCGGATGAAAAAGTAAGGTGTTGGGTGGTATATTCAATCATTACAGGCATTTACAAACCAAATAACAAACGACTCCGCGACTGGATAAGTACTCCAAAAGCAAATGGTTACGAAGCCATACACTGCACAGTGATGGGTCAGAAGGGAAACTGGGTGGACCTCCACATCCGCAGCACACGCATGGATGAAATTGCCAACAAAGGATATGCAGCCTATTGGAAATACAAAGAAACCACTACCATTGATGCCAGTCTGGAGAATTGGCTAAAACGTACACAGCTGCTCTTACTTGAGAATGATGACAATACCCTTGATTTTATCAACGATTTTAAGAAAAATCTGTTTGCAGAAGAAATCTTTGTCTTTACCCCCAAGGGTGAACTGATCAATATGCCACAAAATGCTACTGTACTCGATTTTGCCTATTCCATTCACACGGATGTGGGAAACACTTGTATTGGTGCCAACATTAACCACAAATTGGTATCCATCGATCACAAGCTCAAATCCGGAGACCAGGTGGAAGTAATTACCTCAAAAATTCAAAAACCACGTGATGACTGGTATAAAAATGTGGTAACGGCCAGGGCCAAATCGAGGATTAAAGAAGCCATCCGCAACGACCGCAAAACCTACAAAGTACAAGGGATGAAAAAGCTGGATGAATTGCTCAAACAGCTTCATATTGATCATAACAAAGCTACGGTGGCGCAGATTTTAAATGGTGGCCGGGTAAAAGGCGCCGTAGACCTTTATTATTTTGTGGCCAAGGAAGTTATTGGTTTGAAAGAGTTGAAAGAAATGCTAAACCCGCCGGAAAACCGAATCAGCTGGATGCGAAATTTTTTAACACCCTTTTCCAGAACAAAACCAACCCCCCCAACAAACCCGACAGAACAATCCGATGAAGTTACTACTTCTGGAAAGCCCATCAAATACAAGTCTGATTTTAGCTCAAGCAAATACGTTGCCTCATCATGCTGCAATCCAATCCCCGGCGACAATGTGATGGGCTTGCTTTTCCCAAACGAACCCATTCAGGTACATAAAGTCGACTGCCCAAAGGCCATCCGACTGATGTCGCAGTACGGCAACAACATCGTTAAAGCCAAGTGGAAACAGGAAGAAGGCATTAAGTTTCTGGCCGGACTTAACATCAAAGCAGTGGATAACATCGGGTTTATCCATAAAATATCCACCATCATCACCGAAGAATTTCACATCAATATTCGTTCATTTGATCTCCTGAGTACAGAGGGACTCATCGAATTAAACCTGACGGTATATATCGACAACACCGAAACTTTAAAAAAACTCATTCAGCGACTTAGAAAAACCGAGGAAATTATTAAAATTATCCGACTTGAAAAAATCACTTAAAATCTCATTGTGAAAAAATTTTTCTATTTATAATTAAACCACATAAAAATAAAAGTAGTATTTTTACACCCCTAACTGAGTTGGTAATGAAGTTTAATAGTAAAAAAGACACCTTTGAATCTGTCAAAAAGATATTTACAGATTATCTTGAATCGAAAGGACATCGCAAAACACCTGAACGGTATACCATTTTAAAAGAAATTTATGCTACCGAGGGTCATTTCGACATCGAAACCCTATATATCCGCATGAAAAACAATAAATACAGGGTGAGCCGCGCCACTTTGTACAATACGATCGAATTGCTACTCGACTGTAATCTGGTTACAAAACACCAGTTTGGGAACAACTGTGCACAATTTGAACGTTCGTTCAAATACAAACAACACGATCATTTTGTTTGCATCGAAGATGGCAAGGTGCTTGAGTTCTGCGATCCCCGTATCCAGGAAATACAACAGTCGGTAGAAGAGCTACTTGGCGTTGAAGTCGCCTACCACAGCCTCACCTTCTACGGGAAATGCAAACCCCATGCTGCGCAAGAGGTTAAAGCAGAGGAACTTTAATTTCTTACCCGAAACATAGCACGCTTTACAAATTTTGTATCTTTGTGCACCGGACTTAAACCCTGTTTTTACAGGGTTTTTTAATGCACAAATCATGAAAGTAGATGTTCTTCTGGGCCTTCAATGGGGTGATGAGGGTAAAGGTAAAGTTGTGGATGTACTCACTCCAAAATACGATATAATCGCCCGTTTTCAGGGAGGTCCCAACGCAGGTCATACCATTGAGTTTGATGGGAAAAAATTTGTTTTACATACAATTCCATCCGGGATTTTCAATTCGTCAACAGTCAACCTGATTGGCAATGGGGTTATTATCGATCCACTGGTTTTTGAAAAAGAAGTAGCATCACTCGAAACCTCAGGTGTTCTGGTAAGGCAAAACCTGCTTATTTCGCGAAAAGCCCATTTAATTCTGCCTTCGCACCGGCTGCTGGATGCTGTGTACGAAGCCTCCAGAGGAACCCTGAAAATCGGCTCTACCCTCAAAGGAATCGGACCCGCCTACACTGATAAAACCAGCCGCAACGGCTTACGGGTAGGTGATATTGAATGCCCCCTTTTCCTCGAAAAATACAAAGCCCTGCAAAAGCTGCATTTCGACATAGCCAAACAACATAATTCTGATTATAAAGATATTATCATCGAAGGATTGAGTTTTGATGCTTACGAGGAACAGTGGTTAAGCGCCTGCGACACCTTGCGGTCCTTCGAAAAGGTAAACAGCGAATATTACATCAACCAACAACTGAACCTGGGGAAAAAAGTGCTGGCCGAAGGTGCTCAGGGCACCATGCTTGACGTCGATTTTGGCTCCTACCCTTTTGTCACCTCCTCCAACACCATTACTGCAGGAGTGTGCAGCGGTCTGGGAGTTGCCCCTTCCAGAATCGGAAAAGTGATCGGCATTTTCAAGGCTTACTGTACCCGTGTGGGAAGCGGACCTTTTCCAACCGAACTTTTAGACACCACCGGAGATCAACTACGTGATACAGGACATGAATTTGGCGCTACCACAGGCCGACCAAGGCGTTGCGGTTGGCTCGATTTGCCCGCCCTGAATTATGCCATTATGCTCAACGGCGTTACCGAATTGATGATGATGAAGGCCGATGTGCTGGATGCGTTTGAAACCATTAAAGTGGCTACACAATACGAAATCGACGGACAGCTTACCAATGAAGTTCCGTACGACCAGGTCAACACCGACAGTATTCCTGTTTATCAGGAAATAAAGGGCTGGAACACTTCACTTGGCAAGGGTACGACCTATGAGGAACTACCAGACAACCTGCATCAATATGTTGATTTTATTGAGCTGAAGACCTTAACTCCAATCAAGATGGTGTCGGTAGGTCCCGATAGAACACAAACCTTTATCCGTTAGTATTCGCTTGTATTTCAGAGAGTTTTGCTTTTGCGAACTGCTGTAAATCAGGATAAAACTGCCTGAAATCATTTTCAATTGCCATATAATTATCGGTTAAGGCCAAAACAGCATTACTCATCCCTGCTTTGTATTGGGTTCGGCGATCCATTCCCCGAAACACCCGGCGTAAATCCAGAATACCTGCATACCCCGCAAGCCAGTTCTGGGCGATCATAAACGGAATTATTCTTTTGGTACGCGATGGCAATTGAAAATATCTCTTTGCCAGAACCTTGTACACGTGCATCGAAAAATCAACCAGGTCTGTTTCAGAATAGGCAGCCCAACCGGAGGCCAGAAAATGGTCGTAAAAAATATCAACCGCCACACCGGCATACCTTCCCATAGATGGTTTCACCAGGTGGATGCTGTTTTTTACAATGGAATGGCTATCGGTAAACTGATCAATCGCCCTGTGCAAACGGATCCCATCAACAATGTCCGGTCTGTAATTTTCCATCTGACGGCCTTTCACCCCATCAGCAATAAAATTGCCGAAGAGGATTTCATCATTATTCCCCGAAAGGTGCGCATGAGCCAAAAAGTTCATCTGCAACAATATTAATATTCATGGATAGAAAACTTTGGCAAAAGTGCAAAGAATTTTAAAGGCAAAAAGTTAAAAAACTGAACACAGGACAACGTCTTTTGGATGACTCCAAAATCAACTGTAACCACATTCAACAATCGTTTGAAACCTTGCAATTTGAACAATTTAAAATCAATATAGATTAAAATCCAAAACCATTCAGGCTGCTATTTTTGGTAATTTTGCAACCAGAATTACAGTTGTTCATTTAAACGATAGCAATGCAAAAATTACTATTATTGGGAGACGAGGCCATCGCTCAGGGAGCCATAGACGCAGGATTATCAGGTGTTTATGCATACCCGGGAACTCCCTCAACCGAAATAACCGAATACATTCAGGCTTCAAAAGAGGCCAAAGAAAGAAATATCAGGTCCAATTGGTCGGCAAATGAAAAAACAGCCATGGAAAGTGCCATTGGTATGTCGTATGCCGGGAAAAAGGCCTTGGTTTGTATGAAACATGTGGGTCTTAACGTCGCGGCCGACGCATTTGTAAATGCGGCCATTACAGGTGCCAACGGGGGTTTGGTTGTGTTATCGGCCGACGATCCAAGTATGCACTCATCGCAGAACGAACAGGATTCCAGGTTCTACGGGAAATTCGCCATGATTCCGGTAATGGAACCTTCCAATCAACAGGAAGCTTACGACATGACCCGTTACGCCTTTGCCCTTTCCGAAAAATTCGGCACCCCGGTATTGATCAGGGTTACCACACGGCTGGCCCACTCGCGTGCAGGTGTGCAACGACTGGAAGTACTCCACCAAAACGACCTGCACCTCCCTTCAAATCTGAAGCAATTTGTATTATTACCTGCTATTGCACGTAAGCAATACAATCAATTGCTTGGGAAACAATCACAATTTGAAGCCGACGCACTCACTTCGGGTTATAACCAATTGATTGAAAAAGACAACCATAAATTAGGTATTGTAGCCTGTGGCCTGGCTTACAATTATCTCATCGAAAATTTTGAAGACCATGAAGTACCCTACCCCGTATTAAAAGTGGGACAATATCCGGTTCCTCACGATCTGGTTGGTAAGTTATACGACCAAGTGGACGAAATGCTGGTGCTGGAAGACGGTTATCCCATGTTTGAAGAGTTGCTGAAAGGTTACCTGAACAAGGGCAAAAAAATCATGGGCCGACTGGATGGCACCATCCCCATGGCTGGTGAACTCAATCCCAATATTGTAGCTCATGCTTTGGGAATCTCTGTAAATGAAGGCCACAAAAAACCGGACGTCATTCAAGGGCGGCCACCATCGTTATGCGATGGATGCTCACATACCGACAGTTTTCTTTCATTAAATGAAGCCCTGACCAATTTTTCTTCCGGACGTGTATTTTCCGATATCGGATGTTACACACTCAGCGCGCTAAAACCTCTGGAGTCCATCAACAGCTGTGTTGATATGGGCGCTTCCATCACCATGGCCATAGGCGCTGCTGATGCAGGATTGGTTCCGGCAGTAGCCTCCATTGGCGATTCCACTTTCACCCATTCGGGGATGACAGGTCTTTTGGACGCCGTCAACAACAATTCTCCCATTGTGGTGATGATTCTCGACAATTCAACCACCGGAATGACCGGAGGTCAGCAATCGTCAGCGCTTGGAAAGATTGACAATATCTGTTTGGGATTGGGTGTTCACCCTGATCACATCAGGGTAATTACTCCTTTGCGGAGAAACCATGAAGAAAATGTAAAAGTGATCACAGAGGAGCTTAACTACCAGGGGGTTTCAGTTATTATCGCCCGGCGCGAATGTATTCAGACTTTGGGCAGGAGAATGAAACTTAAATCCATGCAAAAAATGGAATCCAATAACTAATGCTCATTAAATAGTAAAAAGATGAAAAAAGATATCATATTGGCAGGAGTTGGCGGACAAGGTATTTTAACCATTGCCACAGTAATTGGAACTGCCGCTTTAATAGAGGGTCTACAGCTAAAGCAGGCCGAAGTACATGGCATGAGCCAGCGTGGCGGTGATGTGCAATCTCATTTGCGGTTGTCGTCAAAATCGATTGCTTCGGATCTGATTCCCGAAGGAAAAGCCGACCTGGTGATTTCGGTGGAGCCCATGGAATCGCTCAGGTATGTAAACATGATGAATAAAGAAACCGGATGGTTGATTACCTCGATGAACCCATTTATCAATATTCCTGAATACCCGTCGCTGGAAGAATTGCTGGCCGAAATTTGGAAACTACCCCGCAATGTAACCATTGATGCTGAAAAGGTAGCCAAAGACATGGGTTCGGTAAAAGCAGCAAACATTGTTGTTTTGGGAGCCGCTTCCCCTTATCTGGAAATCAAATTTGAAAGCCTCGAAAAAGCCATCGAAAATATATTTGCCAAAAAAGGTGAAAGTATCATTCAGATGAATCTGAATGCTTTGCGTGCCGGGAGAGAAATGGCCGACAAAAGAAGTTAGCTGCTTTTTTGAAAGCCATAAAAAAACCCACCTCATCAAATTTGATGAGGTGGGTTTTTTTGCTTTAAGCAACACTTACTGCATTTTCAGTATCGACATGTTGTCGTAGAATGTCTTTTCGATCTCAGCAGACAAGTCAGCCTGTTTATACTGTTTCGTCAATTGCGTCAGGCGCTGCAATACGGCCATCGATTCCTGCACCTCATCGTCATAGAAGGTTAAAAATCGGTCGGGCAACGAACTGTAATAAGCCAAGTCCTGGGTATATCTATCGGCCAGAGCCCTTGCTGTCTGGTTGGCCTTTTCGGTATTGCCCGCCTGATAATACAATTCAATCCAGGGCAACATATAGAAATCGTATGGGAATTTATCTTCCGGGAAAAATTCGAGACCCTTATCCAAAACGGCTACTACGGAATCCTTCTTGCCCTCATTCATTAATGCACCAGCCAACCGGATATAATTTTGCTTGGCCATAATCGAATTGCGGCTACTTTCGCGGTCGACTACCACATCCTTTTCATTTAATCGTCCCCAGCGTGCATCTTTGTTCATCAGCACTTCGTAACTCCTGTCGGCACCCACGCCACCAACACCCTTCATGTAATCGTCTACAGGTACCGGAGTAAAACGGTACACGACACCTTCCAGGCGACAGAACCTGTCAACTTTGAGTACTTTACTCACGCTATTCGGGCTGGCAAAATAGATGGGTCGCTCCCAGTTGTTGTTAGCAATTAAATCGAGCAGCATCAGGTCGTTTCTATACAATCCGCCCTGAGACACATCCCACCTGATTACATCCACAATTTTATCTGCATCTTTTGGGTCAACAGTACCACTTTGCAGGGCAGCCGCCTTATCCACTGTATAGGTAAGGTGTTTGGCCGGGAGGTAATCAATCCACTCACCATTCTGCAAGGGCACCTTTGAACCTTTGCTTGGGTCCTTTATAAACTGAATGGCATCACGTAATTCAGCCGTATCAACACGTTCGAAAAGAGGAACGTAATTGCCTTTTTTGCTATAAAATTCCTGATCGATAGACAGGGGCAGTTTATCCGATTCATATACTTTTCTAGCCATCTGGTCCACATACCAATCGCCTGAAGACAGCATATAATTTACCACACGCACGTCGGTTCGTACGCCTTCCACCTCCTGGACATACCAAAGGGGGAAGGTATCGTTATCGCCATTGGTAAACAGGATGGCATTGGGAGCACACGACTCCAGGTACATGCGTGCAAAATCACGGGCTGCATATTTTCCGGAGCGGTTGTGGCCTTCCCATCCCTGGCTTCCCATCACCACCGGAACGGCCACCAGTGAAACCACCGTAACGATTCCGGCAGCCATGGTTTTATTCGACATCACCTTTTGCAACCCATTGTACAGGGCCAATACTCCTAATCCAATCCAAATGGAAAAGGCATAAAACGAGCCTGCATAGGCATAATCCCTTTCACGGGGTTGCAACGGCTGTTGGTTGAGATATATAATGATGGCGAATCCCGTCATAATAAATAAAAGCGCCACCACCCAGGTATCTTTGTTGCTCCTGTTTAACTGAAAAATAAATCCCAGAAGTCCTAAAATCAAAGGCAGGAAGAAGAAAGTGGCCCTGGCCGGATTTTTCATGCTGGGAGGCAGATCGTTTTGATCACCCAGTCGCAAGGCATCAATAAATCCAATTCCGCTGATCCAGTTACCATGGTTGTACTCACCCTGGCTTTCGATATCATTCTGACGGCCAGCGAAATTCCACATGAAATACCGCAGGTACATATGACTTACCTGATAATTAAAGAAAAATCGAAGGTTCTCACCAAAAGTAGGTTTATAAAGTACTTCGCTTTCCCCATTCTCCTTGGTAACCCTGATCGGGATTCCTTTTACTTCGCCAAAAAGTTTGTATAACCGGATATGCTCGGGTTTCTGATCGCTCCACATACGTGGGAATATGGTGCTGAAACGGGGATCATAAACGCGAATTGTACCCTTTCGGTCCTCCTTAACAATGTATTTTCCTGAGGCTGCATCTTTAACATAAACCGGGCTTCCATCCTCACTTCCTACTACAGGTGCGTTGTAATACTGACCATAAAAAATAGGCCAGGTACCATATTGCTCTCTATTGAGATACGAAAGCAGGCTAAGGGCATCTTTAGGTGCATTCTCATTGATAGGAGTTCTTGCGTTGGCCCTGATAACCAGCATAAAAAACGAGGAATATCCGATTAAAATAAAAACCACTGCTAAAATAGCCGTATTAAGTACTGTTTTGCCTTTGGCACGGGTATACATCAATCCAAAAACGATGGCTCCGATAATCAACAGGAAGTAAATAATTGTTCCTGAGTTAAATGGCATTCCAAGCGTATTTACAAAAAACAACTCAAATCCGCCTGCCAGATCCACAATGCCGGGAATGATGATATACATGATTACCGACAAAATGAGTAGCGAAATGATGCCGGTCAGGATAAACCCTTTGGTGGATGTTTTATACCGTTTATAATAGAAAACATATATGATGGCCGGGATGGCCAACAGATTCAGCAAATGCACTCCAATAGAGAGCCCCATGACAAACGAAATCAGCAATAACCACCGGTAACCTGTCCGGTGATCGGCAACTTCCTCCCAACGGAGAATGGCCCAAAACACCAGTGCGGTAAAGAAGGATGACATGGCATAAACTTCACCCTCAACGGCAGAAAACCAAAACGAATCGCTGAAAGTATAGGCCAATGAGCCAACCAATCCGGCACCAAGCACTGCCCAGGCCTGTCCGTTGGTCATTTCAGTTTCGTTGTTGGCAACCATCAGTTTACGGGCCAGCATGGTGATGGTCCAAAACAAAAACAAGATGGTAAAACTACTCGACAAGGCGGACATCGCATTTACCATTAAAGCTACATGCTCGGTATTACCCATTGCAAACATGGAGAAAAACCTGCCAAGCATCTGAAACAGAGGCGCTCCCGGAGGATGACCAACTTGTAATTTAAACGCAGTAGCAATGTACTCACCACAATCCCACCAACTTGCTGTGGGTTCGAGGGTTAAAAAATAAACTGTTGTGGCAATAGCAAAAACAAGCCATCCCAGCAGGTTATTGACCTTTTTAAAGTTCTTCATGTGTGGAGCTATTAATAGCAAATAGATGTGAGGCGAAAGTACGAAAATCGTTTTTAATCTTCCAATGGTCTCAATTAATTTTAACACATTTTAGTAGATGACATCGGGTTGTTATCAGATACTAACAATTTGTGAAATCATTTTCATTTAATCATTATCTTTACAACTAAATTTAATGTGGTGAGTTTAATGGTTATCGTTTTGATAATCAGCTGTTATAAAATAACGATCATTGTGGCAGGTTTCTGTTTTAAAGTCCAAATGTTGAATCCGACAACCATGAAAACCACCCGATTTTGAACCTTAAATTATGAATGACAATTCATTTAACCCATTTATTTCCGCACAGCAACAATTCGATCATGCTGCTTCGTTGCTTGATTTGGATAAAGCCACACGTGATTTACTCCGAAACCCCATGCGCGAACATCATTTCAGCATCCCTGTCAGGATGGACAACGGGACTTCACAAATTTTCAGGGGATTTCGTGTTCAACACAACGATGCACGTGGACCTGTGAAAGGGGGAGTCAGGTTCCACCCCATGGAAACCATTGACGCGGTACGTGCCCAGGCCATGTGGCTAACCTGGAAAACTGCTGTAGCCGACTTGCCCCTTGGCGGTGGAAAAGGCGGGGTAATCTGCGATCCGCACAACCTGAGCCTGGGAGAGCAGGAAAGACTTTGCCGTGGGTGGGTGCGTCAGATTTTCAGAGATTTAGGCCCTGAAGTAGACATTCCTGCCCCGGATTTAATGACCAACGCCCAACATATGCTATGGATGCTGGACGAATATGAAATACTGGCCGGAGGTCGCTATCCGGGCGCTTTTACAGGAAAACCGGTTGGGATGGGAGGTTCGTTGGGACGTTTGGAATCCACGGGTTATGGCGTTATTATCACCGTGCGGGAGGCTTTGAAAGAATTGTCACTTTCTCCTGAAAAAGCAACTGCCAGCGTCCAGGGATTCGGTCATGTATCCAGGTATGCTATTGAATTGTTTCAACAGATTGGCGGCACGGTAACCTGTGTGTCCTCGTGGAACCAAAAACACAACAAGAGCTTTTCTTTTTTGAAAAAAGATGGGGTTCAACTGGAAGAGTTGTTGGAGATAACCGATTCTTTTGGAGGAATCAGCAAAGAAAAAGCCCTGGATCTGGGCTACGAGGTGCTGGATGCAGATGCCTGGCTTGAACAGGAAGTCGACATCCTGATACCTGCTGCAATGGAAAACCAAATTACATCAAAGAATGTACATTTGATTCATCCTTCTGTAAAAATACTGGCCGAAGGTGCCAATGGTCCTACCACGCCCGAAGCCATCATGCAGATCAATTCGCGCAATATTTTTACCATTCCCGATTTTTTGGCGAACGCCGGAGGTGTTACCTGTAGTTATTTTGAGCAGGTGCAGAGCAACATGAATTATTATTGGGAAAAGGAAGAGGTACTGAGCAAGCTGGATGTTAAAATGACCTCAGCCTATATTGCCGTCAGCGATTTTGCACAAACGAACAACCTGTCGATGCGTGATGCAGCCTACGTGATTTCGGTGGACCGGGTGGCACGCGCCTGCCATGACCGGGGTTGGGTGTAAAAGGAGTTTAGTTTGCTCTGGATTGGCCCTGGATTGAAATCCGGGGATACTATGTCGGTCATGCCTATCCCGATCTCGATCCAGAAAACATTTGGGATTCGTTATCGGAATTTAGATGTGGATTCCTTCGCTATGCTGATCGATTATGTAAGTGGCAAACAGGCCATCCCCTCCACTGATATAGTGTAATTGTTGCAAGTGATGGTCGGCATCTTCTATCGTTTCAAAAGTGCCATCAACAAAGATTTTTCCTGTTTGCGCCATTGCTGTCATAAAGCAAAGACAGGAAACAAAATGATAGACAAGCGTAGTTCCACTTGTCTGCCGTAGGCATGAAACTACGCTTAGATTCTCGGTATTTTTTGTTATACTAAGCTTAGTTTGGGGGAGTTTATTTTCTTGCATCCTCGTTACCGCTGCACTCAAACGAGGACGAGTGGAGGACACGCGCCTGCCATGACCGGGGTTGGGTGTAAAAGGAGCTGCTGACCATAAAACAAAAATCCGGTAAGCCTTGGCACTTACCGGATTTTCTTACCTATGCAAAAAATGTTTACTCATATTTCAACGATTCAACCGGGTTGGCTGAAGCCGCTCTCACCACATGGAAACTGATGGTAGCCAAACCAATAACCAATGCTGCCAACCCTGAAATTACCACAGAATACCAATGAATTTCGGTGTAATACACAAAACCCGATTCCAACCAATTGGTAATCTGCCAAATGGCTACGGGGACGGCAAACACAAATGAAATCAGGATCAACCAAAAGAATTCCCTGAACAGCAACAACATGATGTCGCCTGTTAAGGCACCAGTCACCTTGCGGATGCCTATTTCACGTGTGCGGCTTTCCGCCGTAAAACTGGAAAGACCCAACAACCCAAGCAAGGCAATAAACAGGGTGATGGAAGCGATAATCAAAAACAGGGTGCTGATCCTTTGCTCGGCACCATAACTTTCTTCCTGCATTTCGCTCAACATTTTATAATCGAAAGGACGTTTGCTGCCAAACTCGGTCCAGGCCTGCTCAATAGATTCGAGTACCCGGTTTTTCTCACCTTCCTTATATCTCACCGTCGTTAAAAAACGGGGCTGACGTGAGATGAACATGATGATGGGTTCAATTTTATTGTGAAGAGAGTTAAAATTGTAGTCTTTCACCACTCCAATCACTTTCATGATTCTTCCGCCCGAGCGGTCGAGTTCCATTCCATAATTGATTTTCTTTCCAATGGCCTCCTCTCCCCACCCAAATTGTTTGGCAGCAGTTTGATTGATGATGACGGCAGCCGTATCGTCAGTTCCCATATTTCGGTCAAAATCGCGGCCTTCCAAAAATTTAAATCTCATGGTTTTTGGATAGTCATAATCGCATTGTGTGAGAATAACGGCCATCTCCTTCATTTCGTTTTCTTGTTCAACCAGCATCACCTGAATCCAAAGGTTGCGGGATGGTACCCCTGAGGAATTACATACAGAAACGATGGAAGGATTCTGCAACAGATGATCCTTAAATGCAACAGCCTGTTTCCGGAAAGAAGTATCCTGCATCTCCAATACTACGGCATGATTTTTATCGAAACCCAGGTCTTTATTTTTCAAAAAGTCAAGCTGATCGCTTACCACAATCGTCGCAATGATCATCACGATGGCAATAAAAAACTGAACCAAAACCAGACCCCTCCGCAGCCATTGATTTGCCTTCCCCGATTTACCGGCATTGCCCTTTAACACCTTAAGCGGTGAAAAGGATGATAAATAAAAGGCCGGATAGCTTCCTGATATGATACCAATAACAACACTTATTCCAAAAATTAGCAACAAAAAATCAGGAGTAGCAATGCCGCTTAAAGTAAACGCCTTTCCCGAAAGGGTATTAAAATCGGGTAATAAAACAGATGTTAATGCCAGCGAAAGCAGATAAGCAATGAATGTAAGCAACAAGGCTTCGCTGATAAACTGTACAATAAGCTGTCTTCTTTCGGCACCGACCACCTTTCGCAAGCCCACTTCTTTGGCGCGCTTGGTTGCCCGGGCCGTGGCCATATTCATGTAATTGATAGTGGCAAGCAACAATATAAACAGTGCTACGATAGAAAATATTTTAATATAGGCGATGTTTCCTGTGGGAAGATCTGCCGCCAGTTTAGAAGTCAGGTGCACCTTATCGAGTCGTGTGGCTTTTAAATCAAAGGAGGCATTCAGCTGATCGCCGAGTGATTTCATGTACTTTTCGTAGAACTGGGGGAATTTTCCGAAAATGGATTCAATGTTGGAATTTGGATTTAACATCACATAAGCATACAAACCAATATTCCAGAACCTTTCAGGATCGAGGCTGTTAAAATCCTCTCCACCAGGTCGGTGCGCCAAAGTGGAAGCCGACATCAGTGCATCAAATTTCAGGTGCGAATTTTCCAGAACGTCGGCTACCACGGCAGTTACCTTGAACTGTATATCGTTATCCACTAAAACTATCCGGCCAATGGGATTTTCATTGCCAAAATATTTTTTCGCAGAGGAATTCGTCAACACAATGCTATTGGGTTCAACCAGACATCTGTCAATCGAACCAGCCAACAAAGGATGGTTAAAAACATCAAAAACAGTGGAATCGGTATAATAAAAATGATCCTCATAATACTCCTTATCGCCAATGCGTACCAAAAGGTTTTCCTCGCCGGCAAAACGAACTACCTGCTCAATTTCGGGAAATTCCAGTTGTAAGGCCGGTGCCATGGGCAAAGGCACAATGGCAAAATTATCGTATTTGGTGCCTATCCTGAAACTTGACTCAATCCTATAAATACGTTCATAATTTTTATGATGCCGGTCATACGTAATTTCATCGCGGACGTATAAAAAAATCAAAATAAAAGTAACCAGGCCAACCGTTAACCCTATGATATTCAGTGCCGAATAGAATTTGATTTTTGCCATGTTACGGATGGCGGAAAGCATATAATTTTTTAACATGGTCTTATTTTTTTTTCAAAAAACTAATTGCCCTGAAAATTTTCGGTCAATATTTGTCCGTCGAAGAGGCGGATAATACGGTGGCTGAACTCTGCATCGCGCTGTGAGTGGGTAACCATAATGATGGTGGTCCCCTTGCGGTTTAAATCGCTTAGCAGGTTCATCACTTCTTCGCCATTGGCCGAATCCAGGTTTCCGGTGGGCTCGTCGGCAAGAATTAATTTTGGATTTGAAACCACTGCTCTGGCAACTGCCACACGCTGTTGCTGACCTCCTGAAAGTTGCCCGGGAAAGTGTTTTTTTCTGTGTGAAATTTGCATTTGTTCCAGTACTTCGTCTACCCTCTGTTTGCGTTCTTTGGTCGGAATGCCAAGATAAATCAGGGGCATTTCCACATTTTCGAAAACGGTGAGCTCATCAATCAGGTTAAAATTCTGGAAAACAAATCCAATATTTTGCTTCCTGAGTTTGGCACGTTGCCGTTCGGAGGAGTTACTTACATCGTGATCGAGGAAAATATATTTCCCCTTGGTGGGATTGTCAAGAAGTCCGATAATATTGAGCAGGGTAGATTTTCCACAACCGCTGGGCCCCATAATGGCCACAAATTCGCCCTGTTCGATATTGAAGTTTACCTGGCGAAGTGCTGTTGTTTCTACTTCTTCGGTTAGAAAAATCCTGGTTAAGTCGACTGATTTAATCATGATATTGAATATTTATATTGTTTGAGACGTATAAAAGTTTCTAATGTTACAAGGTTACTCATACTTTATGGTTTCGACAGGATTGGCCTTTGATGCAACCAGGGCCCTGACGGTGGTAATAAACATGGCCAGCAGAAATGCGGCCAGGCCGCCAATGATAAAGCTTGACCACTGCAATGGCATCGCATAGGCAAAATAGGACCGCCAATAATCAATTAACAGCCATGTGAGTGGAAATGCTATGGCTATGGCCACGATTACCAGCCAGATAAATTCAACAGACAGCAATTTGATCAACGAAAATTCCGTGGCTCCCATCACCCTTCGGATACCCAGTTCGCGGGTTCGCTGCAGGGCCATAAAAGCCACCAACCCGTAAAGTCCCAACGCTGCAATAAAAATGATAATAAGGGTTAATACCAGAGCCAGCGAACCCAGAATTTCCTCACCCTCGTAAAGTTTCGCCAATTCATGATCGAACCAGGAATATTCAAAAGGTCGGCCTTTTTCCCAGCTATCCCAACGGTCCTCCACAAAATGAACGACCTCCTGCCTATTGTCAGGGTCTACTTTGATGGCGGCGTACTTCAGGAAGAACCGAATTACTCCGGGGGTTTCCTTTATATTCAGCACAAACGGCCCCACAGGTTGGTGCAATGAAGTAGCATTGAAATTGGTAAACACGCCAATCACCCGTTCTTCGCCCTGTAGCGAACTAAACCGCTTGCCAAGTGCCTCCTGATTCGATTTCCAACCCAGATGTTTTACCATGGCTTCGTTGATCAGCATCCCCTTTTCGGGATCTGTTTTCATGGATTCGTCGTAATCGCGCCCTGCCAACAATTTGATGTTAAATGTCTTCAGAAAATCGTACCTCACCACGAGGGCCGGGTAAAACTGCCAATTGTCATCAGGAAGTCCTTCGGGCCTGAATTCATGGGTATTATGTGCCACACCCAGAATGTCGTCCATGGCGGTCACGCTTTTTACATGGGGGTTTTGGAGCAGCTCATTTTTAAATCCTTCAAAATTCCTGGAAATCATGGTGTTGCTTATAGGCACGAGCAAAATATCTTGTTTAGAAAATCCGGTATCGGCATTTTTCATAAAACTCACCTGTCTGAATATATTTAAAGTGATTATAACCAGGATAATGGAAACTACAAATTGAATAACCACCAAAGCTTTACGTGCAGTTCCACTCCTGGCTCCCTTTCTAATTTTTCCTTTAAAGGATTCGATGGGATTAAATGACGAAAGAAAAAAGGCAGGATAAGAGCCGGCCAATAATCCGGTCAGAGTGGCTATCCCAATCACTCCCAATAAATAAAAAGCATTGGTAAAGCGATACAGGTCAATTTGCTTGCCTGCCAACACGTTAAACGTGGGCAGGGTAAATTCGATGAGCATCAAGGCGATGAAAAGTGCAAAAAGTGCCATTAACAACGATTCTGTTAAAAACTGAACCATTAGTTGAACCCGGGTGGCCCCGAATACTTTTTTGATTCCGATTTCGCGTGCCCGGTTAGCAGAGGTCGCGGTGGCTAAATTAAAATAGTTGATAATGGCAATGATCAACAGAAAGAAAGCAATGCTGCCCAGAATATAGAGATATGAAATGTTGCCGTTGGGTTCGATTTCGTAATCGAGGGTCGATTTCAGATGAATGTCTAATAACGGTTGCAAATACAAAGAGACGTGTTCCTTTTCGGCGTCGTAAAAATATTTTTCAATGAAAGCAGGAAAATTGGTTTCTAATTTATCTGCCATTCCCGGTTTTACAAGCAAATAAGTCCAGCAGGGATTCCAGACCCATGTTTTTGGCAGGCTACCCCCATACATCTTGCGCAGGCTCGATATCGAAGCCATCATATCAAACTGAAAATGAGAATTTCCGGGAACATCCCTAATGACCCCTGTCACTTTCAGGTCGAGCATTTTTTCGAACCGGATGGTTTTGCCCATGGGCACCGAATCGCCAAAATATTTACGTGCGGCAGATTGTGAGATAACCACCGAATTGATCTCATTTAGCGCTGAATATGGATCGCCATAGATAAACGGAACATCGAAAATCTTAAAAAAGGTAGAATCGCCAAAAAAGAACCGGCGCTCATTATAACTCTTGTTGTTGTGTTCGATCAAAGTGCGCGGAACCTGCCTGTTAAAAACCCTGGTCACATTTTCAACCATTCCAGGATAGTCGTTTTTAAGCGTCCAGGCAACAGGAAACGGACTGCTTGCCGAATTTTCGCCAACACCTTCAAAGTCGTATACATTTACAAGTCGGTAGATGTTTTCAGCCTTTCGATAATGCCTGTCGTAGCTGAGCTCATCGAGAATATAAAGCCAAATCAAAATAAAACTGGCGATTCCGATGGCCAGACCGATCACATTGAGTGAAGCATAAAACTTATGCTTTATCAGGTTACGAAACGCTATTTTAAAATAATTCAACCACATGGTTTACTTCATTATTCCTGAGTAATTTGCTGACGACGGAACATCAGTGGGATTTCGGTTTCGGTGGGAGCACCTATTTCTACCAGTTCCCAGTCCTTGTCGTAATCTTTTAGTTTGTGCTTCAGTACGGTAACCCTGTCAATTTCGGGACTGCCTTCCCAACTCAGCAATTCAACCCTGTACTGGAGTGTTTTCTTTTTCCCGTTGATGCGAACATCAATTTCAACATTTTGCTCCTTATCGATGTCGGGGATTAAAATCACTATTTCTCTCATGGCTGTGTTATCTAAAAATTAGTTTCTCTTTGTCACCGTAAGCGTCGTAGCGCGAAACAATTACATTCTCACCCGGTTCCAGGCCTTCGGTAACTTCATAATAGTTGGTGTTTTGGCGGTTGATTTTTATGTTTCGGCGTAAGGCAAAGTCGCCCGACGGATCTACCACAAAAATCCAGTTACCACCCGTTTCCTGGAAAAACCCTCCTCTTTTAATGACCACAGCTTCGGTTTCGTTGCTGAATTTTAACTTCACCTGAAGGGTTTGCCCACGTTTAATGCCCTTTGGGGCCAGATCGTCTTTAAAATACAAATCAATCCGGAACGAACCATTGGTAACATCGGTATATATTTTCTCCACGACCAGATCGTAAGTGCTTCCACCATAATCGAAGCCTGCTTCCTGTCCGATAAACACACGAGAAATATAGCGCTCATCAATTTGAGCTTCCAAACGGTAATTATCCGGAATATCAATCTGACCCAAATGCACTCCGGCAGATTTTGTTTCACCAATTTTCAGGTTAAAGCTGGAAAGTTTGCCTGAAGCGGGAGCCTTCACATAGGCATTTTCCATGTTTTTACGCAAGAGGCGGATATTTTCGTGCATACGTTTTAATGAAGTCTCAATATCAATCTTTTGTGCTTCGCGCGAAATGGAGTCGAGACGTTGTAATTTGAGAGATATCACCAGTTGTTTATTGGTGAATTCGGCTTCGCGACTGGCATCTTCAAATTCCTTCTCGGCAATCACACCCTGGTCGTGAAGATGCACTTTACGTTTGAATTCGCGTTGTGCCACATCAATTTGATACTCCAACTGCACAATTTCCTTTTGACGGATATATTTGTTCTGTTCCAATGACAAACGCGTGTTTTGCAGGTTGTTAATCTCGGCCAGCATCCTGGTTTCCTGCTCCATATAACTCAACTCCATGGAAGTGTTCAACAGTTTCAACAAGGTATCGCCTTTCTGCACCATGTCGCCGTCTTCGGCAAAAATAGCTTCCACTACACCACCCTGGATGGCATCAATATAGTAAGTCTCCTTTGGGAAAACCACTCCATCAATGGGAATAAACTCCTGAAACTTGCTTTGCTGCACACTTGCAATGGTGAGTTCATTTTTGTTGACGTACAGTTTGGCAGAATTGTCACGAAAAAACAACAGATAAGCCACCAAAACCACAAAGGCTGAAATGACTACCAACATTCCAATTTTTTTGGAAGTCCACTTTTTCTTTTCAATCATTCGGTCCATTGAATCAGTTTTTGTTAACTTTCGTTAACTAAACCTATGCCATACTCCATAACAATAACTAATCCTGACTATTATATGACTTAAAGATAAATGTTGAGGATACAAACGTTCGGTATCGTACACTTTTTTGTACACTGGTGAACAAATTAATTTTGGCTGTAAGCCCAATAAAACAGGCCATTCTGCTTACCCCAGCTCAAACGTAGTCACGCCAAATACATGATCTAAATCGACCTTTGGTGGTTTACCATGATACATGCGGGCAGTTTCGAACACCTTTTTCATCTTATATCGCTCCACGAGTTTATGTGCGGCTTCGTTGGGTTCGGGAATATCCAGAAAAACAGGCTCAACCTCTTGCGGGAACCCAAAAAGAGCACCTGAGATGAGGTTGGCAATATTTTCACTTTCAGAGAACAATGGTCCAATTTTATATCCAATCCTGCATTTTCTGATCATCCCAAAACCCAGAATGCTCCCCTTCTCCACATAAGTGAGTGCATGACTTTCGGGTTGCTGAATCCAACATTCCAGGAATTTGCTTCGTTCGGCAGGAAAATACTGTCTGTCGTATTTGACTAACGAATCGAACGACACTTCGGAAGCTGGTATCAAATGAACATTTTCCACCCTCATTCCGGTGGCTTTGCCTTCCATGCGTATGTTGCGATACGCCAGCCGGTAGCCCGATTTGCGGTAATTAGGCTGCTGTTCCACCACGCCATCCATGCCTGCAACACGCCCTTTCAGAGAATCATGACCCTGTTTCCAGATTTCATAACCATAGCCTTTCCCGCGATATTCGGGAGCTACCATGTAAAATCCCATAAACCCAAAGTCATCGCCGTACTTAACGGCTGATTTGCAGGCGATCATTTTTCCATCCAGCTCGCCGATTAAAAATCCGGATGGATCGGTTTGAAAAAAACAATCGGCATCATATAAACCCGGGTTCCAGCCTTCGCGGGCGGCCCACTCCACCGCCAAAGAAACCTCAGCAGCAGTCATATGTCGTATAGTATAGTTTTTTGAGATCATAAAGCCATTTTTAAGTATGAACGTTCATTTCGCCTATCCTCGGTAAACTGAACTCAAACCAAAATTAACACTTTTCTGATTATGACTTTAAAAGTTGGATGGTTTCGAAAAGTGGTCAAATAGAATTTGATGACTTTAAAGATTGTATGTCCTTAACTTGCTTTTCAGTTGGATTTCCTTAAAAAGTGTAATAGAAACCGACTGAAAAATTTTGTGAGAATAACTGCTTGGGCAACAAGGGAAATTTATCGGCATGTGAGAACTCAAGATCATAATCCACCGAAATGAAAATCGAGTTTTTTAAATGAATATTAACACCTCCCATCATTGCAACCGACTGATAAAATGGCGAATACACAAAAACTCCGAAGGCAAATTTTGGACGTACCTTATTTTTGGGTGAAATATATTCCAATTGCAATGGAATTTTAAGTATTCCGTGCGACTGTCCATCCGTTTGAATGACAGAAAACAATGCACCCGTCCTAAAATACAGCTTTTCGTTAGCCCTCGGCATCCAGACATGTGCCAGGATACCTCCCTGAAAATAGACCTTGCTGTCCACAAAATCGGAATTAGAAAAGGTGTTTAAACCGATCACTCCCTGTAGGTTAACTTTGGCAAAAGATTGTTTCTTTATGTAGGAATCCGCCTGTTTTCCATCCGACATTTTAGCGTTGTATTCCTTTGCAAGTTCAACCAGGTTTATATTGTCAGGCTTTTTTATTTTGGCAATCTTGTTTTGAAAAACGGGCGCATCCTGCATATAATAGTTTAAAATACCAATGTGGGTTTTCGACTGCACCAGATAGGATTTGTAAGTTGATTCATCCTGAGATACGATATGTTCTTCGTAGGGCAATTCGGTTATCGGGAGTTCGGTTTTGCCAATAAAATAATGATCACCTCCTTCGTTGCGCAGGTAATAAATACTGATTTTACCTTTAATCAAAACCTCCAGAAACGCCTTGGAACCATTTATCTGATTTGAAATATAATATTTACTGTCGATAAAACGATAGGCCGTCAAATCAGCAGGTGAATACGCCGTTATTTCCGACTTTTCACTGGTTTTGAAATTACATATCTGACCCATCAACAGGTCACCTTTGTAATCAATTTCACCATAAATGGTATCACCAACAAGGGTAATGACGTAACCGGGTTTAAAATCTGCTTGGGCAAAAAGTCATTGTGAGGTGACCAAAAATCCCAGAAAAAGTAATCCTTTAAATTTCATCAGGTTTGCGATTGGTTTATGTGCAAAATAATGTCAATAATCGGAGCCGGCATGTATGCAAGTTCATCCATTTTTAAAGGGTTCAAATATAACACATTTGGTTTAGCCACAAGGGGATGAAACTAAGAAACTGTCTAAAACAAAATTTAGACAGTTTCTTAGTTTAATACACAATAAATTACCTGAAAAATATGATTATTCCCCCGAACCATCCGTTTCTAACGACCTTCGGTAAATTTTTCGAAACGCCATTCTGCCAGCTGCTTAAAACGGTTCGACATATTGGCACTTACCCGGTTATGGATAGATTCCCACACAAAGCGGATGGGCATTATTTTCGACAACGATTTCTTACCAAAGAAATTAAATCCGACCATCAAAAATAATTGCGACATTTCTTTTTCCCCCTTTTCGGGAATGGAAGTCCGCACATACATCGAAAACACACCTATGGGATACCCGCCCTGACATCTGTAAAGCAGATATCTCGCATTGTCGGCGTCGTTGGCGGCAGGGACTTTCTGAATTTTGATGGCTTGCAAATCGAATAAATGCAGAAGATGAAGTCCAAAAAAACCATTCTTCAATCCGAATAAATATTTTGAACGTCCGAAAAGGAAAATCTGAATTTTATCCAGCTTGTTGTCCTTCAGGTTGACTTTCGCCAGGTGGTTGGGCCAGCAGGTAGAATCGCCATTCCAGGTAAGCAGTTCATCAAACAAGAAACTGGCGGGTACTTCAATTCCAATTCTGTGCAGATTAAGCATGCGGTAATCATCCACCTCTATACCAACCCTTTGCGAAATACTGTCGCAGTATTCGCGGTGCTGTTCTTTGCTATCAAAATGGATAAGCGTTTTTATGGGAGGTTTGTTGAGAAAGAAATACCTGATATCCGTAAAGATATTGTTGCTTTTTGATGGAGGATATTTCGGGGCTATATCGTTCATCCACTTTGCATTATAACCACTCTTTTTCAACCGGAACTGCCCTTTGAACCTTAAAAGGGATAATTTAACAGCAAATTTCACTCTTTTAGTTAAAACAACAACCGATTCCCAAAAAAAAGAAGCCATGACCCTGACATTAAAAAACCTGAGAAAAATATCGCCATAAGGCGCACTGCCGGTAAAAGTATCCCACAGCATGGAACTCATTTTACGTTTGTGCCTGGCATGCTTCTGTTCGTTGATCACTACGCGGAGCATGGCTTCTTTTAGCACCGGTGATCGCTGAACGATGGCAATCACCCTGAACACGAACTTTCCGATGCCATTATCACGTTCCATCTTATTGTAAACAGGCTGAAAATGGCGTCGAAAATCCCGGTCAGAAATACCATGCAACAAGGCGGTATCAACTGCAGCTTTTGCAGCGATGTAGGCTGCTCCGATGCCGTTTTTATACAATTTTGTGGTTGAGGAATCTCCTATCAAAACCACCCGGTCAGCATAAGCAAATTTTGCCCCCTTGATGTTGATGGCAGGGTAGCAATGGCAGACAATCAGGCTATTCATGTCGAAATCGGCAGGAAAGCACTTTTTAACCGGATCAGTATGGAGGAATTCAGTTACTTTCACTTTGTCGACATTGGCCCCCAGCAAAACGAGTGTTACGTAATTTCCTTTCGGAATAAGCGCCCCAAACTTGATGTTGGGCAAATTAAGCAGAAACACATGCATCGAATTGCCCAGGTGTGTGTCGATGAGTTTTCTGTCCAGTTGAATCTCACAAATAAATGTACGTGTCGTTTTTGGTTCCACAAACGATGGACAAAGTGGGTGAAACAGCTGAAACGCCTTCCTGTTAAGGCCTACAGCACCTACCATCAAATCGTAGTCCTGTTCAAAATTGTTGTTGGTTTTTACCCTGATTCCATTCTCTATTCTTACCGCTTCGGCCACCGCCTGCGGAATAAGTCTGGCACCTTTTTCTATACACAGCTCCAACAGGTGATTATCGAAACTCTTCATGCCATTGGGCCGGCATCCTTTTGGGCCAATTCCGCGAAACATGGAGGCAATTCTTTGCTCGTTAAAAGGGGCTTCAATTTCAGTACTCCCCTGTTCAAGATGAAGCGTGTAAGATTTTATTCCACGACGGATGACATCTGAAGGCAGGCTAATACCACCCGTTGAAAGCATTTGAATAAGCGATTCGGCCACAATTCCTCCACAGTTATTGCACCCTGGAAGCCCATCGCGATTAAAATCCCTCCCTTCAAAAATATCCAGGTGGATCGAAATACCGAGCTCCTGTGCCTGCATCAAGGCATTATAAGCAAAAAAACTGCCCGCCGGACCTCCTCCCACGACAGCGATTTTTGCCCCATTTTGCAACACTATCTTTTTATTAGCCTTCACAGATATTTAACTCTGACTTCCGTTGATACATACTTTTAAATGTGTACCTATCCAATTACAGATTGACAGAAATTAATATGGATGCTGATCGTGTAATGAAGTAAAGCCATGATCTGTCACCTTTGTTGGAGGTATCACAGCGTAAATATATACATAAATCTCTATGTAATTTAGTTCATGCACTTTATCACATTATGCAACTGGCATAAATCGAATTGAAACCTACTAAAACCAATGCAACCGAAGTAAAAATCCTGAAAAGTCCAAACAGGTAATCCTCCGGTTGCAAACAGGGTGGCATACCGTTGCTAACATACGACACCAAAGATATCATGTTAAAATATGTGTACTATTTTGGTTGCGATTCTTCAAATCCCACCATCCAGTTGATGCCGAATTGATCGGTACACATTCCAAAGTAAGCTCCCCAAAAGGTTTTGCTCATGGGCATTTTCACGGTTCCGTTTGTACTCAGCGCATTAAAAAGGCGATCGGCTTCGTCCTGGCTATCGGTATTCAACGAAAGTGAAATATTATCACCCATCGAAGAGGTCATGCCAAAGGCACCCGAACTATCGCATCCCATCAAAACAGTCTCCTTACTGATGGGCAATGAGATATGCATAATGCGTTCGCCATCTTCAGGAGGAAATGTCTGTCCATCCATAGGAGGCATTTCCTTGTATCTTCCCAGATAGGGAAATTCGCCACCAAAAACCGATTTGTAATAATTAAAGGCCTCTTCGCAGTGGCCATTAAAAGTCAGATATGCATTTACAGTTGTCATTGATTTAAAATTAAGTTATTAATTATGATTGATTTACAGGATATACTAAAACAATTATTCATTTTTTATTTCGAGATTTCCATTGGCATGCAGGGCAAACCTGCCTTTGTTTCTATCGTGGGCAAACTCCTCCTTTGGCCACGGCCATCCACCAAATTGTGTTTTACGATAATCCTCAAAAGCTTCCCTGATTTCAGCTTCGGTATTCATAACAAACGGCCCGTACTGTACCACCGGCTCGTTGATGGGTTTGCCCTGAAGCAACAACAAATAACAATCATCGTCTCCGGCTTTTAAGGAGATGTCCGATTCAGGCGGCACTTCGACCGAATGATATGCAGGAATAGTTTCATCCAAGATTTCCATCCCGTTTCCGCGGTAAAAATAAAATGTTCGGTTGACTCCGGCTTGTGCCGATGGCAGTAC
The DNA here is from genome assembly GCA_030690365.1 of Bacteroidales bacterium. Lineage (GTDB taxonomy): Bacteria > Bacteroidota > Bacteroidia > Bacteroidales > F082 > UBA6244. The sequence goes on from JAUYGX010000023.1 coordinate 109,046, forward strand.
CCAGTCAGCCCCGGCTTCGAGTTTAATAGTCATGATAGCCACTTCATGTTCAGGATTTGCAGCCCAGGAATCAGGTGTTGGATCGGGTGCGACCAGGTATTTCAATTTCCCGGCAATCAGGTTTACTTCGATGGATTTGCCGTTGGCATCTTTTTCCTTCAAAACAGGAATCTGATCTTCCCAAAGCATTTTAAAATGGGGTTCTACAAATTTGCTGACTTTCGGGAGGTTTAGCCAAATCTGGAACAACTCCAGCGGATTGTCTTTATCCTGATTAATCAAAGGGAACATTTCTGAATGTTGCACGCCTTTTCCGGCGGTCATCCATTGCACATCACCTGCACCATAACGGCCTGCAGCACCGAGTGAATCGGCATGATCCACCAGTCCGGTTTTAACCACCGTAACGGTTTCAAAACCACGATGCGGGTGATAGGGGAATCCGGGAATGGTTTGTCCGTGGTACATGCGCCATCCGTCTTTCACGGTGAAATCCTGCCCCAAATTTCTTCCGGCCAACGAGGTAGCAGGGCCCATTTTTTCATTTCCCTTTGGAAAGTGATCGTAGTGGTGAACACAAAAGATAAACGGGTCGCGGGTGGCCCATTGAAATCCCAACGGGCTTATTTTTAGTGATTTTGAATTCTTCATTTACCAAAAATATTTTAAGAATGTTATCTTCTTCAGAATTATGATCACACACTTAATAGCTGAAGTGATGAACAGGATTTCAAAAGTAACCATATAACATCCGATAACATTTAACGAATTGTTAAAAAAACAAGAAATCCTATCAGCGCAGGCAAAACTTCCAGAAACCAGGTGAAGTAATCGTGAGGAGCAATTGCCGACCAGATGAGTACCGTAAAAAAAGAGGAAGATCAACGATTTCAGGTAATTCACTACAGTGCTTATTATTAGGCCAAATTTTGAATAAAGATAAAACAAATAACATACATCTAATCTTGACAATTCTTCAGGTCTTTAACTGTGTCGATAAACTCGCGATTAAGTATATGGCTGTAAAAAGGCATATAATTACAGGAAATGTAGGTTGGCTATATTTTTGATGTCTTTCGTAAATTGCTTATTTTTGTATAAAAAAGTTTAAGAAAGTGGATTGACTTTTTTGTTTATAATATTGAGATAGCACCCGAAAAAATAACAAATAAACTTTAAAGATATGTTGGTGATTTCGATTAATAACGCAGATTATATAGGAGATTATAAAATTAACTTTACATTTTCAGATGGGGTTGAGCGGATAATTGATTTTTCAGACTTCTTAAATAAGGCTCGAAATCCAATGACTAAGAAGTATTTAGACAAGAATTTATTTAAAAGATTCTCTATTAATTATGGAGATATCATCTGGAATGATTATGAAATGTGTTTCCCAATATGGGATTTACACGAGGGAAGAATATAAACATTTAACCAAACATAGTATCTTACAAAAATTCCAATATAGATTACTTTCCAACCAACCCCAGGGTAAATTTTCAACAACCCAGGTGCTTCGTTTTAAACAAAAAAAGTCCGTCAAACTAACCTGTTGTTAATCTGACGAACTTCAAAAAAAGGATTTTTCTTCCTTAGAGTTCTTTGATCTCTGCAACCAACGCCTGCAACGTATCTTTGGCATTACCAAACAACATGCGGGTTTTATCGTTAAAGAACAGGTAATTTTCGATGGCAGCATATCCCTTGCCCATGCCCCGCTTCATCACGATGATGTTTTTGGCAGCACGTGCATTCACAATCGGCATACCATAAATGGGACTGGAAGGATCGTCCTGAGCGGCAGGGTTAACAACGTCGTTGGCGCCAATCACCACCACCACATCGGTGTTGGGCAAATCGGGGTTGATGTGTTCACTTTCGATGAGTTTTTCGTATGGCACATCGGCTTCGGCCAACAACACATTCATGTGTCCGGGCATGCGACCGGCCACCGGATGAATGGCATATTTTACCTCTACGCCCTTGCTTTCGAGTAACTTATCCAGGTCATGACAAATGTGCTGAGCCTGGGCAACAGCCAGTCCGTATCCGGGAACAATCACCACCTTTTGAGAATAGTTGAGCAATACGGCCGCATCCGACAGGGTAATTTCCCTGATATTTCCTTCTTCATGTACCATGGCGGCACCACCACCTCCAAAGGCACCAATGATAACATTCAACAGCGAACGGTTCATGGCATTGCACATGAGTACGGTCAAAATGGTTCCTGCCGATCCAACCAAAATACCACCGGTTAACATGGCCTGGTTGTTATAGAGGAAACCTCCCATGGCTGCCGCCACACCCGTAAATGAGTTGAGCAACGATATCACAACCGGCATATCGGCACCGCCAATGGGCATCACAAATGCGATTCCGTATACCAATGCTATTGCCAACAGGATGTAGATCAGGTAGGTGATTTCATCAATCTTTACCGATCCAAGGGTCATAATATATACGATAAATCCCACCACAATCACCAGCAAACCAATGTTGATGTAGCGCATCAGGGGACTGCGGATATCGCCAATTCGTCCGTCCAGCTTACCGAAGGCAATCATCGATCCGGCAAACGAAACACTTCCAATCACCAACCCCAGCAGGATGGCGAGCACATGTCCGTTCATCATGCCATGTTCAGCTACAAGTGCTGCGCTGATGTGCGGGAATTCCATGAGAGAAATCAGTGCCGCACTGGCACCGCCCATTCCGTTAAACAACGAAACCAGCTGTGGCATGGCCGTCATTTTCACTTTCATGGCAATGGTCCAGCCCACAATGGTACCGATAACAATGGCCACCAGGATATAGCCGATATTGCCGATGGGTTGACCGTCCTGCTTGTGAAATAAGATGGTAGTAATGATGGCCAGCACCATACCGATAGCAGCATAGGTATTGCCCCGACGGGCAGATTCCGGATTACTGAGCATTTTAAGTCCAACGATAAACAACACCGAAGCGATGAGGTACGACAATTCCAGGATGGAATCAGTCATTGTGAAAGAGATATTTTCTGTGATGGTTATGATCTTATCCATAATTCCTTAGTTTTTGGTCTCTTTTTTAGGTTTCTTTTTAAACATATCCAGCATGCGGTCGGTTACCACAAAGCCCCCAACCACATTGAGGGTCCCCAGCACTACGGCTAAAAAACCGAGCACCATGGCCAAGGTTGACTCGGCATGTCCCATGACGATGATGGCACCAATGATGACTACGCCATGGATGGCATTGGCACCCGACATCAGGGGAGTATGCAGAATGGCCGGCACATTGCTGATGACTTCAATTCCCAGGAAAACAGACAACACCACCACAAAAATCATTTGGCGGTATTCAAAGAAGTAGGTGAGTATCTCTTGCATGATCTTAAATTTTAAGCATTTATAAAGGCTTTAACACGTTCGTTGACAAGTTGTTTTTCGTGCGTCAGGCAGGTGTTTTTCACGATATCGTCCTCAAAGTCCAGTTTCAGATTGCCTTCCTTTTCGATGAGCAGCTTGAGGAAGTTCAGGAGGTTGTTACCGAACATCTTGCTTGCATCCGAAGGCATTTCGGATGGATAATCCGATTTCCCAACAATGGTGACCCCCTGATGAACAATGGTTTTTCCGTTTTGCGTCACCGCACAATTTCCACCGGTAGAAGCAGCTAGATCGACTACCACAGACCCGGCTTTCATCGCTTCCACGGTGGCCTTTTCTATCAGCAACGGGGCTTTGCGACCCGGTATCTGAGCCGTACAAATCACCACATTGGATTTTACCGCATGGTCGTGGATGAGTTGCTTTTGTTTCTGGATAAATTCTTCGGTTTGTTCCACTGCATAACCACCGGCACTCTTTTCTTCACGGGCGCCTTCCACCTCGATGAACTTACCACCCAGACTGGCCACCTCTTCCTTGACGGCAGAGCGCACATCAAAAACCTCCACCACCGCACCCAGTTTGCGCGCCGTGGCAATAGCCTGAAGCCCGGCCACTCCGGCTCCAAGTATGAGCAATTTGGCCGGACGAATGGTGCCTGCCGCACTCATAAACATGGGGAAGAAATGGGGTAACAACATGGCCGACTCCAGCACCGATTTATATCCGGCGATGGTGGCCATGGAAGAAAGGATGTCCATGGATTGTGCCCGGGAAGTTCGTGGTATCAAATCCAGACTGAACACCGTTTTGTTGTTGGCCGCCAGTTTTTCGACTACCTCTTTATTGAAAAAGGGATTGACCACGCTCAGGATGACCTGGTTTTCTTTTTTAGAGTCCACCACATCCGGCTCAGGTGTGTTGATCATCAGGAGGACTTCTGCTTTTTGAAGTATTTCGGCACGAGCCATTATTTTGGCTCCGGCTTTCTCATACTGGTCGTCAGCGGCAAATGCTTTTAATCCGGCACCCTTTTCAACCCAGGTTTCAACATTCAGTTTCTTTAATTCGGCTACCCCTTCGGGCAACAAGCTTATTCTGTTTTCAAAATCAGGTTCTTTGATAATACCAATAACCATCTTGTTATAATTTATATTTGGCGCCAAATATAGCAATTTAGAATGGTTATTAATTGAACCTGTTGATTTTTTGTTCTCTGAATATGATCTATGGTCCCATAGTGAGATGCTGGTTCCCACTGATTATGCAGAAAATCGCAGGGGAAGGCATGAAAAATGTTTTGCGAATATTTCTGCTGTCAGAGGAGAGTGCTTATATGCTACTGTTGTAGCCAATGCAAAAAAATAGATTCAGTAAAATAATGTTGCACTAAGGTAAATTATTATTTACTTTTGCATCAGATTAAACGCAGAATGAATAGATGAAATGTTGAGAATTATTCAGACTTCTGAAGAAAGAAGGTTGGTATCCTGTTTCACAAAAAGGTTCACATGTGAAGATGAAACATGATGAACGAGACGGAACAATTATATTTCCGAATCATGGAAGTCAGGAAGTTGGAAAAGGACTTGAATGGAAAATTCTGAAAGATGCTGGTATCTCAAATTAAAAATCTTGGGCTATGATTACTTATAAGAAAAAAATAAAAATAATTGTTGAGAAAACTGAGACTGGATTTTCCGCCTATTCGGAAGAATATCCAATATTTACAACTGGAAGAACGGTTCCGGAACTTATCGAAAATGCATTAGAAGCGACACAACTGTATTTTGAAAATAAATACCTAATATTAAACGAGAACCTGAAATTTGAAATAGATTTTGAGCAATTTTTCCAGTATTTCAAAGTCTTGAACTCAAAATTTTTAGCGGAAAAAATAGGAATGAACCCTACTCTATTATCACAATACGTGCAGGGACATAAAAAACCATCTGAAAATCAGATTGAGAAAATACTATCTGGAATACATCAAATTGGACAAGAATTATCCGACATGAATCTGATTTTTCGGAAATAAAGCACAGGTTACAACACACGGTCATAAAACATTGGGGTTGAGGTGTTTAATTGAGTTTCTATTCTTGCATCAAAGCACGCTGTATTTTGATTGTGAAGTGGCTACGAAACCCCTGCCTGCTGCCTGCCTGCCGGTAGGCATGGTAGCCAGACCCAACGGTTTTATACCGCCAGCAGTTAACCTTCATATCTTAAAATGACCAATTAAAATAGCTTAATCGACGCACCGACCTTATTTGATCCTATAATTGTACAACGTATTCCCTGCCGCAGAGATCAGATTTATCTTCTGGTCGTTGGACATTGAACCAACTGTAAAAGGAGTTTCACCAACCAATCCGGTGGAAATAATGGTGTTTCCTTTGCTGTCGAACAGATAGATTGTTTTTTCATCGTTGGCCACCACACCCATTACCTTTTGCTTTTTGCCCAGGTTAAAGAATTCGGGCTTAATGGTGATTTCGGAGTTGAAGGTATAGCTGAAGAGCAATTTTTTAAACCGATCGAATACCTTAAGTTCGCGGCCATCCACATAAATAAAATCCATGGTGCCATCACCGTTAAAATCCTCATACAGAAAAAAAAGATCGGGACTATAATCCCCAAAGTCGGTAGATTTAAGTTTACCCGTGGCGGAGATATAAATCAATTTACCCTGTGCGTTGGTGGTAATTATAATCCCCTTGCTGTTGGTCCTATTGACGTAATAACCTGAATTTCTGGCTTTGGTAAACTTTTCATTGATCACAATCCGATCCTTGCCCTGGCGATCCACAATTTTAACTTTGCCATCGATATCGGTAATTACAATATAATCCTTCCCATTGATCAACAAACGCGTCACCTTCTCATTGGCTACATTTTGAAGGTGGGGATTTTTCCAGCCTTCCACTTCATGTCCGTCGAGGGTAAAATTATTGACCGTTTTATCGGCTTGAGCCACCAACATGCGGTAATCGCTGTTGCCCGAATAGTCGAACAAACTCAGCGGGCTGGTAGCTCCGGCATGGAGTTTCTTTGGATAGGAAGCCACAGATTTGCCTTCAACATCATATAAATAAATGTGACTGTTGGTATTGAAAAGGTACTGAATTTTCCCGTTTTTATAATAATCCACCTCATAAATTTCCCCGAAAGGGGTTCCTTCGAGCCGTTTCTTCCAAAGCACTTTTCCATCTGAATCGATAAGATAAACGGCAGGTGTATCGTCAAATACCACCAATTGTTGATCGCGGTCGCGGTGATTGCTTACCAGAATGGGTTTCCCAACAATCTGGTTGTCGAGGGTTACCTTCCACATGGCCAGGTTTTCTTCGCGTACCACGGTAGCCTGTTTCAGATAAAAACTGGTGAACATCAGGTTATTTCCTGTGCTGAACTGAAAGGCTGCCCCCTGCATTTGATCCACCACCGCGGCATTGATCTCCAGCTTGCGCGAGGTAAATTCATTGGCCAGATCAGTAATTCTTCCCAACAACACGGAAGGTTCAAAATACAACAGCACATTGGAACTGGGAGCCAGGTTATCCGAAAATGCTTTAAAGTTGTCGTTCAGGTCCAAGGTCTTGCCTGTTTCGTAGTACCTCAACAGGTTGATCAGGCTGCTCTCGCTATTGGCAAATACCACAAAATCGCCCACCAGCGTAAAATAATTTACATCGAAGCTACCAAAAGCATCACCAAACAATCCGGGGATCAGGTTTTTACCTTTGATGTAGTTGAGAACGTATCCGTTGTAGTTGTTTACTTTGGATTGTCCGGTGTTTTCGGCAATGAGCCGTAGATAGGCCGCCATCTTTACCCTGTCGGAAGTCTGAACCAGAAGCCAGGTGTTGCCATCGAAATGGCCAGCCGTTTCAGCGTTGGATACCAATGTTACTTCTCCCGAAATAATTTCAGCCAGTTTATCCATGTCAAAATTAAAGTCAGCCAAAAGTTTTTTTCGCTCCTCTGTTGAATGTGCTGTGGCATACCAGGCCGGGAAATCAGAAAATCCGAGGGATAAAAACAGGTTAATATTAAAAGGTGTGATGTTAAAACAGGTACTTTTGACGGGCTGCTGATCTTTCATCCCCGACAGAAACGACTTTGTTCCCGGTGAAGTGTAGCCTGCCAGCAGCAGTTCATCATTTTTGATGATTAAATCGGTTTCTGTCCATTCAGCGAAGTGAGCCATCCAACGTAGCTTTTCACGCTTTGGTTTTGATGAAACAGAAGCCAGCCACGGTGCCAGTGTGCTGTACTGAAGATAAAGCCGGCCATCCACATGTTTACCTGCCGTTTTTTTAAGCCTTTTCCAATCTTCCTGTTGGCTGAAATGAACTGCGTCTCCGTGCGAGCTCACCAGTGATTTTTCCATGGCATTCAGGCTGACAGAATAAATTAAATTCCCTGTCTTATAAGCCAGATACCATACCTGATTGGTTTGTCCATTCAGTATCTTCAAGGTCGGATTACCAAGAATATCAATTTTCAGGACGGCATATGTTTGTCCCAGTTTCTGTGCCAGATACCGGTTTAACGCTTCCATATCGACATATTCGCCCAAGTGGCTGATGAGTGTAATATTCACCTTTTCTTCTACTGTATCGTATCCGGCAGTAACCAACAACGGGGCGTGTAAAAGCTTATCGAGCAAGGATATCTTACCTTTAAAAAGACTGTCCAGTTGGTGGCGTGAATCAATCAGATCGGCCACTTCGGAAATCTTGCTGAAAGAGGCACCAATGGCATTGTTGTTCAGAACTTTTGAAAAGGTCGTTTGAGGATCATCCAATTCCAGCACCAGGGCCGCGTCCTGCGACACCAGTGACCAGTCATCGCCATCGGTAACAGCAAACTGATTGCGGTAAAAATAGGCTGCAATGGCACCGGCAACAAGGAGAACTACAATAAGTGTCAGGAGATTTTTCTTCATATGTACCGGCATTTTGGTGATCCATGCACAAAATTAGCCTAATTATTCGGCACAACAGCAAAAATCATGTCGAAGAACTAACAAGAGGATGTTAACAGAAGGGGGTATTTGCAGAATAGAACTTTGTGGTAAAAATCTAAACGAAGAGAAATGCAGGGAATTAGATAAAAGTGAGGAACCTCTACCCCAACCCCTTCGGATAGCACAAAAAATACTTGGTAGTGGGTTTGGCCAGCAGCGAGATATTCAACTGATCGGAAGCCTCGGCAATGTCCATCACGGTGCCATCCTTAAACAGGATGTTGATGTTGTCGCTGCCCAGGTGGTACATGTAGTTGGAGGTGCTGTCGGAAAACACAAAATTATCGGCTTCTTTATCCGTAAGTCCCCATTTTTCCATGACCCTGCCGTGCTTTTCAAGGATGAGTTGCTGATCAAAAGGCTCACTATGCATCTCTATCTTAAACAAACGGCGATTGACCACGCTCTGGCTTAACAGGCGCAATACCTTGTCGGGATGGGTAGTCCAAACCTTCATGGAAGTAAAAATATCAAAATCATCCAGCAGGGTAAACATGGTAAGGGCTTCCTCTTCCTTCAGAAAAAGTTCTTTTGTTACGCGTTGTTTTAAAAAATAATCGAGTGCCGGTGTGGCAAAAAGCGCTGTTCCCTGCATGCGCAACTCCTTGGCCCTGCGCAACACATGCATCAGGGTATGTTCGGCCACCAGCACGGTTTTATGCAGGTATACCTGCCAGTACATTAAACGGCGGGCCATGATAAATTTCTCGACCGAATAAATCCCTTTGGCTTCTATCACCAGGTTATCGTCCACCACATCCAGCATATTGAGGATGCGCTCATAGTTGACCGTTCCTTCGGAAACCCCGGAAAAAAAGCTGTCGCGTTTTAAATAATCCAGCCGGTCCATATCCAACTGGCTCGATACCAGTTTATGCAAAAAAGCCTTGGGATGGGTGCCGTCAAAAACCTGAATGGCTTCGGTAAGCTTGCCGCCGAATTCATCATTCAATCGCATCATCAGCAACTTACTCAGGTATTCATGGTTTACGCCATCGGCAATGCTGTGTTCGAGGGTATGCGAATAGGGACCGTGCCCGATGTCGTGAAGCAGAATGGCAGTGTAAGAAGCCAGTGCTTCACTTTTGGAGATGTCATGACCTTTTGCCTGCAACTCGGCAATGGCCCTTTTCATGAGGTACATCGCGCCAAGCGAATGATGAAAACGGGTATGCAGCGCACCGGGATACACCAGGTGTGTTAAGCCCAACTGCTTGATGCGGCGCAAACGCTGGAACCAGGGATGCTCAATTAAATCGAACAGCAAGCCATCAGGAATGCTGATAAAACCGTAAACAGGATCGTTTAAAATTTTGCGTTTGTTTACCATGTTATGCCTCACAAATTATGTTAATTTTGTTGGTTGTTACATCCATCTTGGGCAATAATGCAGTGATTTTAGCATTACAAAGGTACAGTAATTAAACACAATTAGCCTACTATGACCAAAATTAGAATCTTATGGGCAGATGATGAAATCGAGATGCTCAAACCACATATCATGTACCTGGAAGAAAAAGGATACGATGTAGATGCCGTTAACAACGGGGATGAAGCCGTTGACATGGTGAAAGAACACCATTACGATATTGTATTTTTGGATGAACAAATGCCTGGTATGAGCGGCATTGAAGCACTGGAGGAAATCAAAAAGAGCCATCCCAACCTCCCTGTGGTGATGATCACCAAAAGTGAAGAAGAAGCCATCATGGAAGATGCCATTGGCAGCAACATTGCCGATTACCTCATCAAACCTGTAAAACCAAGCCAGATCCTGCTTTCGCTGAAAAGGAACCTGGAAAACAAAAAACTGGCCGGTGAAAAGGCCACCATGAACTATCAGCAAAAATTCAGGGAAATCAGCATGCGCTTGTCCGACCGGCTCGACACCCAGGAGTGGGTGAATGTGTACAAAGAACTGGTGAGGTATGAACTCGATTTGGAAAAGTCGGACGATCAGGGAATTATCGATATCCTGCACATGCAGAAAAGTGAGGCCAACAATGCATTTACCAGGTTTTACGAAAGAAATTACAAAGATTGGTTGTACAACAAATCTGATGATTGCCCAACCATGTCGCATACCCTGATCCGTGACAAGGTTTTCCCGCTGTTGAACAAAGGCAAACAGGTTTTTTTGTTGTTAATCGACAACCTGCGCTACGACCAATGGAAAATGATCCAACCCATTATCGAACAATACTATCGGGTACAAACCGACGACATTTATTACAGCATTCTGCCCACTACTACACAATATGCACGCAACGCCCTGTTTTCGGGCCTTATGCCCAACGAAATCAGAAAGCACTACAACCAGTTCTGGACCGATGAGGATGAAGAAGGGACGAAAAACCAATACGAAGAACAAATGTTGGTCGAACTCCTGAAACGTCATGGAAAGCACGTAAAAACTTCTTACAATAAAATCCTTAACCTGAATGCCGGGCGCAAATTGTTCGACAACATCTCCAACCTGATGCCCAACGATTTTAATGTGATCGTGTACAACTTTGTGGACATGCTATCGCATGCGCGTACCGAGATGGAAATTATCCGCGAACTGGCTGATGATGAACCGGCCTACCGCTCACTGATGTTGTCGTGGTTTGAGCATTCTTCCCTGTTCGACATCATCAAATACCTGGCCACCAAAGACATACACCTGATCATCACAACCGATCACGGAAGTATTAAAGTAAACAATCCCGTAAAGATTGTAGGCGACAAAGCCGTAAACACCAACTTGCGGTACAAATATGGAAAAAGTCTGGCCTACAACAACAAAGAAGTGTTTGAGATGTCGAATCCTGAGGAATATTTTCTTCCCAAACTAAATGTGAGTGCCCGTTGGGCTTTTACGCGCGGGACCGATTTCTTTGCCTATCCCAACAACTACAACTACTATGTAAATTATTACCGGAACACCTTCCAGCATGGGGGCATCTCACTGGAAGAAGTGCTCATTCCCATTATAACCCTTAACTCCAAATAATGGAAACCTTAGTTGCACGCAGTCTGGACGATCTGTCCATTATTGCCCTTAAAATCCTTGAATGCAAGTGTGAGGAACGTGTTTTTGCCATCAACGGCAAAATGGGTGCCGGCAAAACCACCCTGATTAAAACCTTTTGCGACGTTCTGGATGTGGTAGATGTGGTGAACAGCCCTACCTTTGCCCTGGTAAACGAATACCATACCGACAAGGGATTGCCTGTTTTTCATTTCGATTTTTATCGGGTCAAAAAGCTTGAGGAAGTGTTCGACATCGGTTACGAAGAATATTTCTTTAGCAATGAATACTGCTTTATCGAATGGCCTGAACTGGTTCGGGAACTTTTGCCCTCGTCATACGTATACATCAACATTGAGGTAGGCAAAAACGAAGAAAGGATTATTCAGTATAGCTGTATGAACCATTCATAATCAATACGATATTGATAATTTGAGGTGTTGGCAGATGAACAAATTCGTTTGAAGGATATTAAAGTAAAAGGAAATGGTCGAGGAAGGAAAAGGATATGTATCATATGCTCCATCGGAGCACCTGATTCCCAAGGAACAGTTGCAGGAAGCTGCTTTCGACAAAAACAAACTGGTCATCGGCGTACCCCGGGAGGTTTCGGAAGACGAAAACCGGGTGGCTTTGGTTCCGGAAGCCGTACAGCTTTTATCCGATCGGGGTCATCAGGTGCTGGTGGAAGAATATGCGGGATCGGCCGCCCACTTTACCAACCAGGCCTATGCCGAAGCCGGAGCCGTATTAACCTCCGGGGCCAAAGAAATATATCAGGCCGATATCATCCTGAAGATTGCACCTCCTAACGAAAACGAAATTGACATGATGGCCCGGGGCAAAACCCTGTTTTCATCGGTATTTTTACCCAACAGCTCCAAGAAATATTTTGTCAAACTGTCGGCCAAAAAGCCCAATGCACTGGCCTTTGAGTATATACAAGACAAATCGGGTGCACTGCCTGTGATGAAGTCGATGAGCGAAATCATCGGAAACACCACCATCCTGGTGGCTTCGCAACTTTTGTGCAGCGTTACGCATGGCAAAGGGGTGATGTTGGGCGGATTTCCAGGAATAAAACCTACAGAGGTAGTTATTATAGGAGCAGGTACTGTTGCGGAATATGCAGCACGCATGGCACTGGGAATGGGTGCTTTCGTCAAAATTTTCGACGATTCCATTTTTAAGTTGCGACATATCCAGAACATGCTGGGTCAGCGAATTTACACCAGCACCATGTTGCCCAAATTACTCGACGAAGCCCTGATAAAGGCCGATGTGGTGATTGCGGCAAAATATGCAGCCCAGGGAATTTCATCCTACATGATACCGGAACAAACCGTAAAAAAGATGAAACCCGGTTCAGTGATTGTGGATGCCAGCATCGACCAGGGTGGCTGCTTCGAAACTTCAAGGCTGACAACCCATACCAACCCTGTTTATCAGCTACATGAAGTAACACATTATTGTGTGCCCAACATTGCTTCGAGTGTACCTCATACGGCCTCCATATCGCTTAGCAATATTCTCACCCCCATGATCCTGCAGATTGCCCATCACGGGGATGTTCACACCATGATTAAACGCGATCAGGGCTTTGCCAAAGGAGTGTACTTATATAATGGCGTTCTCACCAACAAACACATGGGACACCTGTTTGGACTTCCTTTCCAGGATCTGGAATTACTGATTTCGGCTTTTAGCCAGTAGAAAAAATAACGGTTAATCAAAGTACACAACACCCAGGTATTTATGGGAGCATTCCACGCAAAGAACGCGAAGTGGGAACACGCGGAGAACGCAAAGTTTACGAGTCTTTATATTACAGATTTTGCTATTTAAACAAATCTCTTCGCGTTCTTAGCCTATCTTTTCTTTGCGCCCTTTGCGTGAAACCCTTTCATCGTTCCTAAGTTAACAAGTGTTAATACAATCACTTAGGTCAGTATCCTTATACAAACGAACCGCTCCTAACTCGCTATTTTTTTACAACTTACTACATTACAACCCTTTAACATATATTAACACCGCCAAGAAACACCTTTTGATAACTTTGCCTTCAAATTCAAATACATTAACATGTTAGAAACAGATATTCGTGAACTCAATGAAAGAATCCAGCGTGAGAGTCAGTTTACCGACCTGATTTACCTGGAAATGAACAAGGTGATTATTGGTCAGAAACACATGACCGAACGCCTGCTCATCGGATTGCTTGCCAACGGACATATTCTCCTGGAAGGAGTACCAGGCCTGGCAAAAACATTGGCCATTAACTCGCTGGCGAATATTATTGATGCCAAATTCAGTCGTATTCAGTTTACTCCTGACCTGCTACCCGCCGACTTGCTGGGAACCATGATTTACAGCATTAAAAAGGAGGAGTTTGTGATTAAGAAAGGCCCCATCTTCGCCAACTTTATCCTGGCCGATGAAATTAACAGGTCTCCCGCAAAGGTTCAGAGTGCTTTACTCGAAGCCATGCAGGAGCGCCAGGTGACCATTGGCGATAATACGTTCAAACTGCAAGAACCATTTTTGGTGATGGCGACCCAAAACCCCATCGAACAGGAAGGAACCTATCCCCTGCCCGAAGCACAGGTCGACCGTTTTATGATGAAGGTGGTGATTAATTATCCCAAAAAAGAAGAAGAAAAAATCATCCTTCGCCAGAACATCACCAATACACAAGCCAAAACCAACAAAGTACTCAGCGTTGCAGAAATCCTGAAAGCACGGGAACTGGTCCGCGAAATTTATCTGGACGAAAAAATCGAAAATTACATCACGGATATCGTTTTTGCCACCCGTTTTCCAAAAGAATACAAGCTGAATAAATTCGCCGGAATGATTTCGTACGGAGCCTCACCACGTGCCAGCATCAACCTGGCACTTGCAGCCAAAGCACTTGCATTCCTACGCCGCCGGGGCTATGTGATTCCTGAAGATATCCGTGCCGTAGCTCACGATGTAATGCGTCACCGCATTGGCTTGACTTACGAAGCCGAAGCCGAAAACATTACCAGCGAAGACATCATCAACGAAGTACTGAACACGGTTGAAGTACCCTAATCAAAAATTAATATCCAGTGGAAGCGCAGGAACTTTTTAAAAAAGTCAGAAAAATTGAGATAAAAACACGCGGACTATCCAACCAGATATTTTCCGGTGAATACCACAGTGTTTTTAAAGGAAGAGGTATGGCCTTTAGCGAGGTGCGCGAATACCAGTTTGGCGACGACATCCGCAACATCGACTGGAACGTCACCGCACGGTTTAACCACCCGTTTATCAAAGTGTTTGAAGAAGAACGTGAACTTACAGTAATGCTGTTAATTGATGTTTCGGGCTCGAATAATTTTGGTACCAACCAACAGCTTAAGCAGGAGTTAATCACCGAAATTGCGGCGGTACTTTCCTTTTCGGCCATCCAGAACAACGATAAAGTAGGTGTGATTTTCTTTAGCGATATCATCGAAAAGTTTATCCCGCCCAAGAAGGGAAGTTCTCATATTTTGCGCATCATCAGGGAATTGATCGATTTCAAGGCCAAAAATACCGGAACCAATATTTCAGAAGCACTGCGGTACCTCACCAATGCCATCAAAAAGAAATCGACCGCCTTTCTGATCTCCGACTTCATGGATAACAACCTGGAGAAAGCCTTGCAGATTGCCAATTACAAACACGATTTGATTGCCTTGCGGATTACCGATCCCAGAGAAACCGATATCCCCAATGTAGGTCTGGTTCGTATGCGCGATGCTGAAACCGGTGTCTTGCAGTGGGTGGATACTTCCAGTGAGAAAACCAGAGTGGCTTTACAGAATTTTGCACGTGAAAAATCTGCGTCGCTGGATTCCACACTGGCGCGGTCGGGTGTGGACATGGTGCGGCTTTACACAGGACGCGACTATGTAAAACCGTTGATGAACCTCTTTAAAAAACGTGAATCGAGAAAATAAAATGAATCGAAATCTCATCAAATTACTTTTCAGTTTCACCCTCCTGGTGGCTCTTTTTACCGGGTTGAAAGTACAGAGCCAGGAGGTAGCTGCCTGGTCGAAAATCGACACAGGTGCCATCATGATCGGACAGCAGGTGAACATGCAATTCGGCATCCGGGTGACTGAAGGTTATCAGGCGGGTTGGCCCGAAATCGGCGATACATTGACATCGAACATTGAAGTGATAAACAAATCGGCGATCGATACGCTGACAGAACCGGGAACACTTCGTTTAATGCAGCAACTTACAATTACCTCGTTCGACAGTGGTTACTTTAAAATCCCCGCCTTCAACATACACATCAGTAAACCAGGCGATACCACCACACAGATTTCATCTTCCGGCGAGTTATACCTGAAAGTGAATGTACCTGTTGTGGATACCGCTCAGGCCATCAAACCCATTGCAGGACCAATCAGCGAGCCATATACCTTTAAGGAGTTGTTGCCCTGGATTTTACTTGGACTAGGGGTTATTGCCCTTGTAGTATTGTTGATTTTTTACCTTAAACGTAGAAAGAAAAAACAACCACTTTTCGAACGCAAAGCCAAACCTGCTCAACCTCCGCACCTCGTGGCCATCAACAAGCTGGAAGAATTGCGACTGGCAAAAGTGTGGCAAAGCGGAAAGCTGAAACAGTACCACTCGCAGATCACCGATATCATGCGCGAATACATGGACAACCGCTTTCATTTTGACGCCCCTGAAATGACTTCGGATGAGATACTATCCACCTTAAAAAAATTTAAGGTGAACGATGAGGCTTATGGCAAATTGAGTGGCGTATTGTTTTTGTCGGATATGGTAAAATTTGCCAAATCGCAACCCACAGCCCTCGAAAACGACCTTAGTATATCGCACTGTGTTGACTTTGTGAACGAAACCAAGGAGGAAAAACCTACGATAGCAGGAACCGATGCTGCAACACAAAATAAACCCTCCAAACCGACTAACAATTAGGCCCTATGCAGAACTTGTTTAACATAGAACACTGGGCAAATCCCGAATATTTTTATCTGCTGCTGCTGATTCCATTGCTCATCGTATGGTATTGGTTCAGACGCAATAAAACACAAGCAGAAGTCAGGTTTTCAGGACTTGCTGCTTTCGCCGGAGTGAAGAATAGCCCCCGTACCTGGCTTATCCATGCCCTTTTTGTACTCCGGCTACTGGCACTTACGCTTTTAATTATTGCGCTGGCGCGACCTCAATACACCTCTTCGAAACAAAATATTCAAATCGAAGGCATCGACATTGTAGTGGCCCTTGATGTTTCAGGAAGTATGCTGGCCCGGGATTTTCAACCCGACCGGCTGGAAGCAGCCAAAGCTGTGGCGGAAGACTTCATCAAAGGTCGTCCAAACGATCGGGTGGCCTTAGTCATCTTTAGTGGCGAGGCCTTTACACAGGTGCCTTTAACCACCGACCATGCCATGATTTCAAACTTATTTAACGAAATCAAAAGCGGCATGATTGAAGACGGGACCGCCATCGGCGACGGGTTAGCCACCGCTGTGAGCCGGTTAAAGGATTCCAAAGCCATCTCAAAGGTCATCATTTTAATGACCGACGGGGTTAACAACTCTGGTTCGGTAGATCCGATGTCGGCAGCCGAAATGGCAAAAATGTTTGGTATCAGGGGTTACACCGTGGGTATCGGATCGATGGGAATGGCTCCCTATCCGGTGCCAACTCCTTACGGGATTCAATTGCAGCAAATGAAGGTTCAGATAGATGAAGAGTTGCTTCAGAAAATCGCAGACATGACCGGAGGGAAATATTTCAGGGCCAATAACAACAATAAACTCCGCGAGATTTATAAAGAAATCGATCTGTTGGAACGTTCAAAAATCGACGTCCAGGAATTCAAAAAGAAACACGAATCGTATCTTCCATTTGCCCTGGCCGCTTTCATCCTGCTTGCCTTTGAATTGTTGCTTCGCTATCTATACTTTAAACGCATCCCTTAACCTCAGCTAATAAACCGCACAATGATCAGATTTGCCAATCCTGAATATATTTATTTACTGATAATCGTACCGGTATTGATCCTGTTTTTTCTGTATTACAGGAGCTGGAAGAAAAATGCACTGCGGCGTTTTGGCGATCACGATGTCATCCGCCAGCTGATGCCCAACCAATCGCACGCCAAAGGTCTTATCAAACTTTTGATCATCCTTATCGGAATCACCTACCTGGTTTTCGGGTTGTTGGATCCACAGGTTGGATCGAAACTGGAGAAGGTAAAGCGCGAAGGCATCGACTTGTATCTGGTGTTGGATGTTTCCAATTCTATGCTGGCCGAAGACATCAAGCCCAATCGGCTCGAACGCTCCAAACTGGCCATCAGCAACCTGATCGACAAGCTCGAAGGCGACAGGATCGGGATTATCATATTTGCCGGAAATGCTTACAAGCAGTTGCCTTTGACAACAGATTATTCAGCAGCCAGGTTATTCCTGTCGGTAGTTGATACCAAAATTGTGCCTTCCCAGGGAACCGCCATTGGTGAGGCCATCGATATGGCCACCATTTCTTTTGGCGAAACCGACCACAACAAAGCCGTTGTGGTCATTACTGATGGTGAAAATCATGAAGATGATGCCGTGGGAGCTGCTAAAAAAGCCAACGAATTGGGTATAAAAATTTTTACCGTTGGCATGGGATTGCCTGAAGGAGCGCCCATTCCGATAGGTGATAACGGAACACAAAGGGGATTTAAAAAAGACCGGGAAGGAAAAACAGTCATCACTAAATTGGATGAAGATATGCTAAGGAAAATTGCTGCTTCTGGTGGAGGTTCCTATGCACGGGCCAACAATTCCACCACTGGATTAAACAAAATTTTTGACGATATCAACGCCATCGACAAAAAAGAAATTGAAACACGGCAATACACCAACTATGAAGACCGTTTTCAATTATTTATCGCAGTTGCACTCATTTTGTTCCTGCTCGAACTGCTGATTGCAGATCGCAGAGCCAGTTGGACCAATAAAATTGACTTTTTTGGAAAATCGAAATAATAATATGAAAACCTACATCATCATATTTACAATTGCTTTGTTTGGGACAACTTCGGGGATAGCCCAAAGCGAGAAAAAGAAGATCAGGGAAGGCAACGAACAGTTTGAAAAAAAGGACTATTCGGCTGCAGAGGTTGAATACCGCAAAGCACTGGAGGCCAAACCAAACTATTACAAAGGATCCTTCAACCTGGGCGACGCGCTTTACCAACAGGATAACTACACCGAATCAGGAAAACTGTTTAACGAAGTTGCCGAAAGCAACATCAGCGAATCGGAGAAAGGAACCGCCTACTACAATTTGGGTAATTCGCTGCTGAAAGAAAAAAAATATGAAGAAAGCATACAGGCATACAAAAATGCGCTGAGAAGAAATCCCACCGACGAAAACGCACGTTACAACCTGGAATATGCACGTAAGATGCTGCAACAACAACAAAACCAGGATAAAAATAAAGATCAGAATAAGGACCAGAACAAAGACCAGAACAAAGATCAGAATAAAGACCAGAATAAAGATAAGGACCAAAACAAAGACCAGGATCAGAAGAAAGATCAGGATAAAGAACAGGATCAAAAAGACGATCAGCAGAAAAAAGATCAGCAGGATAAACAGGATCAATCAAAAGATCAGAATCAGGATAAAAATCAGCAGCAGCAACAACAGCAACCTCAACAAATTTCAAAACAGGATGCAAAAAAAATGATGGATGCCCTGAAAAATGACGAGAAAAATACCCTGCAGAAACTTCAAAAACAGAAGGCCAAAGCAGTAAAAGGTAAAAAAAGTGACATCGACTGGTAAATTGAATGACAAAGTAATCTTAAACCTCGTTATGGAATGTATTTTGTGTAACCTTTTAATTATTTCATTAGATATAACACGATAGCACAATAGTAGTATTTTTGACCGGCAAAGAAGTTTTAGCTATGATTATCAAACGCATTTTATTCATCTCCTTGATTTTTTTCGGTTTGTTTACGCAAGCTCAGAACGACATTACCTTTACCGCCTCCGGAAAACAGGTAGTACAGGAAGGTGAACGCTTCAGAATAGTGTACGAGCTTAATGCGGATGGCAACAATTTCAGAAACCCAAACTTCGGAGGACTACAGGTTTTGTCAGGGCCCAGCACCTCTACCAGCTCAAATATTCAATACGTTAACGGAAGAATGTCGAAAAGCTACACCATGAGTTATAGTTTTGTGGTTCAGGCTGGTAACAAGGGTGAAGTTCAGGTTGGCCCGGCATCGGTAACTGTGGAAGGAAAAGTAATTCAGTCGAATCCACTCACCATTACCGTTGTGGCAGGTGCTGGAAATACACAGTCGAATTCCGGTGGAAAAACTCAAGGCAACACTTCTGATGATTCAGGAATTGTACAGGACGACGATGTTTACATCACTGCCAAAGTTAACAATACCCATCCTTTTCTGGGGGAGCAAATTATTGTCACCTATAAAATTTATACTAAGGTACAGGTATCCAATCTGCAACTTGAAAAAATATCTTCCTTCGAGGGCTTCTGGTCAAAAAGTCTGATGGGCGACAATGCTCAATATAAACAATCCAACGAAATAATTAATGGCCAGGAGTACATCACTGCCGAAATCAACAAGGTGGCTTTATTCCCACAGAAAACAGGGAAACTGGTGCTTGAGCCTGCCGAGGTGAGCTGCACAGTGCAACTGCGTGTGCAGAACACCCAACGTAGAAGCAACGATCCTTTCGAGAGTTTTTTCAATGATCCGTTTTTCAACAGAAATGTAAAAAACGTGGAGACGAAGTTGAGATCAAAGCCCATCACCATTGACGTTCAGCCACTTCCACAAAAGGACAAACCCGACAATTTTACCGGAGCCGTTGGCGATTTTAGGTTTAACAGCCAAATCGACCGCACCACGCTCACAGCCAATGATGCCATCACACTTACCGTAGAGATTTCGGGAACCGGAAACATTGAACTCCTCACACTGCCCGAAGTCAGGTTCCCGGTGGATTTCGAATCCTTTGAGCCCAAAATAACCACCAACGCCTCCCCTTCTACAAACGGCATTTCGGGAAAAAAGAAATTCGAATACCTGGCCATCCCGCGAAACCCGGGCGATTTTACCATCGATCCGGTTACCTTTAGCTTCTTCAACCCAAAAACCAAATCCTACCAGAGTTACTCCTCCGAACCATACCACATCAAAGTAGAGAAAGGTACTGGAAACAACAATGGTGGTGTAACTTATAGTTCTTCCGCCAAGGAGGATATTCGCTTTATTGGAAAAGACATCAGACATATTAAAACTGAAATTGAACCTTTGAATAAAGTTGGAAACTATTTGTTTGGATCAGTGATATTCTTTGTGCTGATTATCCTCATCATTCTTGGCGCTTTCGTTCTGATACTGGTTTGGAAGCGACTCGAAAAGCAAAATGCCAATGTTTCGCGCGTGAAAAACCGCAAAGCAAATAAAATTGCCAGGATGCGTTTACAAAAAGCCGAAAAGTTTAAACAATCCGGTAACGACAAGGCTTTCTATGATGAAATGGCGCAGGGTATCTGGGGATATATTGCCGACAAGTTCAATATTAGTATGTCGGAACTCTCCATTGAGTCGGTTCGCGAAACACTTCACAACAAATCGGTAAACGACGATATCACCACCAACTTTATCCAGTCGTTAAATAACATTGAGTTTGCCAGATTTGCTCCCGGCGATGCCCGCGATAAAATGGAATCAGTTTATAACGAGGCCATTACAGCTATCATGCAGGCCGAAAAAGCATTAAAATAGTCGAACCATGAAAAAAATAAAGAACATCGCATTGGTTGCTCTTCTTCAGCTTATCGTCCTAAGTGGTTTTGCTTATTCACCCGATTCGCTGGTGGCCATAGGCAATCGTGCTTACAACCAAGGCATGTACGATTCGGCACTGTTGGTGTACAACCAGGTTGCTGACCAAAATCTGCAATCTGCCCAGCTTTTTTATAACATGGGAAATGCCTATTTTAAAAACAACAACATCCCTGCGGCGATTCTTTATTTTGAAAAGGCCGGAAAACTGGCTCCTTCAGATGAAAATATTCAATATAACCTGAATGTGGCCAACAGCATGATTGTGGACAAAATTGAACAAGTCCCCGAGTTGTTCTATAAGAATTGGTGGAACTATTTTTACAACCTGTTCAATGTCGACACCTGGACCGTGATAGCCCTATTATCATTGGTTTTTTTGGTGACGATGGTTATTTGGTTTGTGCTGACCAAATCCAGAAGTTTTAAACAGTTGTCGTTTTACCTCGGTTTGTTCCTGCTATTGTCGACCATTGCGGCCTTCGGACTGGCTTCGCAGAAATACTACTACTCCACAGAGCACAAGGAAGCCATTGTATTTACTCCTTCCATCACGGTTAAAAGCTCACCCACCCATAGTGCGGTTGATTTATTTGTGATCCACGAAGGCACCAAGGTAAGGGTTTTGGACCATGTTTCGGGTTGGATAGAAATCCGCATTCCCGATGGAAGTATCGGCTGGCTGCCGGATAATTCCATTAAGGAGATATAATTAGTTTAAGTACAGACCTAATGGAAACCAGTTCATTGATCCATACCTAATTCAAACTAATAAATTGTGCTTACAAAGATGGGCATCGGCCAGCGATACCGGCTGGTGAAAATTACCAATAAAAGGGTTGATCCTTTGGATGAGCCTTTTGTCGCGGATGAATAAAACGGCTACTTTTTGAGGTCGTCGGTAAGCTTAACGCGCTTGTTATTCTGATAAACAACCACAAATGCATCGGCAATGCCTTTTTGCTTAAGTTCCTGAGCATAGCTTAATGCCTGCCGGTAAGTGGTAAAACTACCCACAGAATAGCGGTAAACCCCATCCTGATAGTTTTCGAATACTTCGGTATTGAGTCCAAACTGTTGCTTAAGCCCTGTAACTGAACGTAGCGCTTGATTTTTTGCCAAAATCTGTACACGGTATACCAGTCCGTATTGGTTGACAACTGGTGTAACAGGTTTGTTTTCAGTAAATTCAGATTCCACCTTTGGAACAGCCTTTGTAGCCGGCTTAATGGGTTGTTTTGTATAGTCGTACAGCGGAATCTGATCGGTATTCTTTTGATAAGGCTTTGGTTGATTGCTTTTACGAGGACGTTCACCTCTTACTTTGCGCTCTTTTTTGCTGCCACCGGCATTAAAATAGTAGGAAATACCTATTTGTGTATAGAAAGGCTGATCGAATTTAAAACCATCGGCCCACATATCCACATCATCGTTCATCACTGAACGGAGATTGCCCTCAAAATTCAGTGCCCAGTTATTTCCCAACAAATAATTAATCCCCAAACCAACCGGAATGACGGCTCCCGACTTTTTGGTTGTGATACCGTTTACTGTATCGCCGCTGATAATGACCTGCCCCGACAGATTATCGGCCAGTTGGGTATTCCAACTTGCAAACCCTAAGCCAATGGTGGTGTAAACGTTAAATTTTCGGTTGGCTTCACCCCAGAAAAGATTGCTCAGGTCTACGTACAAATGAACACTACCATCGGTGTAATTCCCCGACAGAGTAAAATCCACTGCACTGCCTATGGCAGACTTAATCTTATGGCTTTTAAGTTTTGAATATAAGAAGGTGGCTCCGACAGCAAAGTTAGAAGAGAGTGATTTTCTGGCTGTAACTCCGGTTCCAAAACCGCTTTCACCCGAAAGCTTTTTAAAATAGCCGTTGTTGCTGGCATCGCCATAAAATTGTGTAAATCCCAGATGATAATTGAATTGCCAATCGTAGGTATAACTTTGATCGGCCTTAAATGATTGCGTTTGCCCGGATAATGCCTGCGAAAGCATGAACAGAATTGCTACTGAAAGAAAAACGATCGGTTTGGGCATAGTGGATTTCAGGATAAATTTTTATTGGCAATAATTCAACAAATAATCGTGTGCCGGACCAAAACCCAGCTCCAGGGCTTTGTTCCAGTCTTTACAAGCACCGGTCAAATCTTGCATGTAGTATTTAGCCACTCCACGGTTAAAATAATTTCTGATCCAATTGGAGTAATTCATAATGTCGTCGGGTTGAAAATCGAGTGCTTTATCAAAATCATCGATGGCATCACCATACAGGCGCATCTTACTGCGTGCGTTTCCGCGAAAGGAATAAATGAGGAAATCCGGCGTGTCCGGATTTTCCTGCAAGGCTTTGTCGAAATATTCAATTGCAGTTGGATAATCGCCCATCTGATATTTAAGAATTCCCCAATTGTAGTTGTTGGTATAGGCATCATTTGCAGCCACCGGATTATCCGGATTGGTTACAGGAAGCACGAATTCCTGGGCATCCCGTATAAACGATTTAAACCTGAACAATTTAACATCATAAAAGGTCATATCAAAGTTTTTCGACCAGTTTTCGGGAGCTGCATAATAGCTGACCAAATACTTTTTACGAAACGATTTTATCAACTTAAAACGGACTACTTCTTCATCTCCGTTTTTAATGGGAAAAATGGCCACTATCAGGTTCCAGTCGTTCACGGTTTCGCCCCGTTCAATACTCTGAATAGTTTTAATTATTTCGTCATCCTCACTTTTCTCTTCAAAGTTTTTAACTGTTCCTCGTGCATAGACATTCAAATTAACCGCATACGCCTTGTTGAATGGGATTTCATTGGGAAGCAAGTCAGCCAGTTTACTACTTTTAAATACATAGAAATCAAGCGATTTAAACGACCTCCAACCTTCCTGGAGAATGGGAAACTCATAATCACCATCGTGGTATTGTTTTACAAGAACATTGTACTGCTCATTGCCAATCATTACCTTTCGTAGTTGAAGCGAGATAATATTGTCCTGTCCGAGTTTACGTTCCGAGGCCGTACTTTGGTTGGTTTTTTCATCGGTGAATGGAATTCGGTTGGCAGCAGAAAGCCACCGTCCATTATCCTGTTTGGCCCAACCGGTAAGATGATCCATTTCGGATTGTACCGGACTTAATGAGCTAAAGTTAACCAGTTCCGCATCCACCTCCTGTGTAGTTAAATTTTGCGAAATGGCCGTATAACCTCCTAAGCTGCATAAAACAACCAGAATAAAAAATCTAAAGTTGTAAATCTGTTCTTTAAACATGAAATATTTTGGTTTATTCATCAAATTAAGCCAACCGGGTAAATTTATAAAATTTTGACCGGACACCGTTCAAGGTTCCATATTTTATTAATAATGTTATTAACACACTAAGTAACTGTATATTTACATTCTATTTAACTGAAAACAAACAATTTAATCACACCAAATCAATCCGGTTCTACTGACGGGAGAACACTGTTAAAAAAACAACATCCAATTTCGCGGCAAAACCAATGGTCAGAAGCAAACCCAATAACCACCCACTTAACAGATGATTACTACTTTACTGCTTAGACCAACAATTTTTTCACCTCACTGATTACCGCTTCAAAACCATTGATCTCTTTACCACCGGCAGTGGCCATGTGAGGTTGTCCTCCTCCACCACCTTTGATGAATGTAGCCACCTGTTTTATAACCGTTCCGGCATTGAAATTTGCGTCTTTTACAAGCTCATCAGAAGCAGCAATCACCAGGTTGATTTTATCGTCCTGAAGAGCAGCCAACACGACTACCACATTGGTGGCCATGGTACGCAATTTCTGCGCCAGCAATTTGGCCTG
The DNA here is from genome assembly GCA_030690365.1 of Bacteroidales bacterium. Classification (GTDB taxonomy): domain Bacteria; phylum Bacteroidota; class Bacteroidia; order Bacteroidales; family F082; genus UBA6244. The sequence goes on from JAUYGX010000023.1 coordinate 134,206, forward strand.
ATTCACATCCATTTGCAGCTTTCCGGCGATAAAGCGACTGGCTCCGATTTCAACTCCCCCGGCGAATAAATTTCCGGCCAACTGACCTGCTTTTTCCTTTTGAAGAGTGTCGATTTCCCTCTGCAAAGAAGTATTTTTTTCGAGCGTTTGCATAACGGCCAACACTGTATTTGGCTGATTTTTAAACTGATTGCCAATCAGATGCAAAGTTTCAAGTTGATCGTTAACATACTTTTCGGCTTGTGGACCGGTTACGGCTTCAATCCTTCGAACACCTGCCGCAATTCCGCTTTCGGAGACAATTTTAAAGAATCCGATATTTCCGGTGGCCGAAGTGTGAGTTCCACCGCACAATTCAACCGAATATTTCGGGTCGAAGGTTACCACACGTACGGTATCGCCGTACTTTTCGCCAAACAAAGCCATGGCTCCCATTTCGAGTGCCTGACTGATAGGCACATCCTGCTGGATGTCGCCTGGTACATTCTCCCTGATTTTTCTATTTACGATTTGCTCCACCTGAAGAATTTCTTCGTTGGTCATTTTCGAGAAATGAGCAAAGTCGAAGCGAAATCGCTCGGCATCCACCATCGATCCTTTTTGTTCTACATGCAACCCAAGTACTTGCCGCAATGCAGCATGCATCAGGTGCGTAGCACTGTGGTTGTTGGCAGTAAGTTGTCTGGTTTCAGCATCTACAACAGCTTTGAAATCTGCCTCCGGGTTTTTTGGAAGGTTGTTCAGGTAATGAACTGTGAGGTTGTTCTCCTTTTTTGTGTCCACCACCCGGATGGATTCGGTTTCGGAAATCAAAACCCCGACATCACCGACTTGTCCCCCCGACTCAGCATAAAATGGAGTCCGGTTGAGTACCACTTCAAAGTTGGTTTTCTTTTTGGCCACCACTTTCCGGTATTTAATGATGCGTACGTCAGCTTCCAGGCAGTTGTAGCCAACAAATCCATCCGAAACAGTAGTACCGGGCATTTCGATCCAATCGCCTGTTTCAACCGTGGCGGCACTTCTGGAACGGTTTTTCTGTTCTTCCAGTCCACTGGCGAATCCCACCATATCGACGGTGTATCCTTTTTCGCGTGCAATGAGTTGCGTTAAATCGATGGGAAATCCAAAGGTGTCGAACAATTCAAAAGCAAAGGCACCGTCGATGGTTTTGCTGTTTCCCACTTGTACCAGGTGTTGATCAAATTTCCTGATCCCATGGGCCAAAGTGCGTAAAAAGGCCTGTTCTTCCTCTTTGATTACCTGGATGATAAATTCTTTTTGAGAAGGCAGCTCGGGGAAGAAGGTTCCCATCTGGTCGGCCAAAACATGAACAAGCTGAAACATAAATGGTTCTTCAAACCCCAAAAAGGTAAAGCCATAACGAACCGCCCTGCGCAGAATCCGGCGAATGACATAACCTGCACCAGTATTAGAAGGAAGCTGACCATCGGCAATGGCAAACGAAACCGCCCTGATGTGATCGGATATCACCCGCATGGCTACATCTTTGTCCTTGTCAGAACGATAAGAAATTCCGGCCATTTTAGCCACTTCGGCGATCAATGGAGTGAACACATCGGTATCGTAATTTGAACGTACACCCTGAATTACCATCGAAAGCCTTTCGAATCCCATCCCGGTATCCACATGTTTGGCTGCCAGGGGCTCTAACTTACCGGAAGAAAGCCGGTTAAACTCGATAAACACCAAATTCCAGATTTCAATCACTTCGGGATGATCGTGGTTTACGAGCTCTTTTCCGCTGATTTTCTTTTTTTCATCTTCGGTACGAATATCCACATGGATTTCAGAACAAGGTCCACAGGGGCCGGTATCGCCCATTTCCCAGAAGTTATCCTTTTTGGATCCCATCAGGATATGGTCGGTGGGGACCATTCTGGCCCAAAAATCAAACGCCTCCTGGTCCATGTCCAAACCATCGCCTTTATCGCCCTCAAATACTGTTATATATAAATTATTTTTGTCAATCTTCAGTACTTCGGTAAGCAGTTCCCATGCCCAGTCGATGGCCTCTTTTTTAAAGTAAGCGCCCTGGTTTCCGCCAAACGACCAGTTTCCCAGCATTTCGAACATGGTATGGTGATAGGTGTCGTGGCCCACTTCTTCCAGGTCGTTGTGCTTTCCGCTTACGCGTAAACACTTCTGTGTATCAGCTATCCGTGCATAGGTAGCCGGCGAATTGCCCAGAAAAACATCTTTAAACTGGTTCATGCCCGCATTGGTGAACATGAGTGTGGGGTCGTTCTTAACTACCATGGGAGCTGAAGGCACGAGGTGGTGCTTTTTTTGCTCAAAAAAATCAAGGAAAGCCTTACGAATCTCAACGGATTTCATAGAATATTGATTAACAATTATTTGTTTAAATTTATGACTTTTTAAGATTGCAAATGTAGCCTAAATTATTAATTTTGCCCCAGTGATTTAAACATCTATGGCCAAAACGAAATATATATTCAACTCAAAAACACTTGCCTACGAAGAAGTTAGGAAGTCGGGCGGTCAGAAAATCGCCAATACTTTTCTGTTTCTGATTACGGCTTTTGCGTTTTCGGTGGGATTAACCGTATTAGGCTACTTTTTCACACAAACGCCCCGCGAACGCATGCAGAAGGCTGAACTGGAACAGGTAAAGCTGCAATACAGCATCATGAACAGCAGACTCGACAAACTGCAAAAGTTGATAAATGAGATGAGCGACAGGGATGACAATATTTACAGGATTATCTTTGAAGCGGAACCTATTCCAAAGTCCATCCGTAAGGCGGGTTATGGCGGTGTTGACAGGTACGAACAACTCGAAGGCTATTCAAATTCGGAGCTCCTTATCAATACAGCAAAGAAGCTCGATAACCTGGCCAGCCAGATGTACGTTCAATCGAAATCGTTTGATGATGTGTATGAAATGGCCCGGAATAAGGAACTTATGCTTGCCAGCATTCCGGCCATCCAGCCTGTTAACAATGCCGACCTCAAGAGGCTTTCATCCTTTTACGGTTACCGGATTGATCCGATCTATAAGATAAATAAGTTTCATGCAGGAGTTGATTTTAGCGCGCCCAGAGGTACGCCCATTTACGCCAGTGGTTCGGGAAAGATCGTGAAAACGAGCAAAGGGTCCAGGGGATATGGCAACACTGTCCTGATTGACCATGGGTTTGGATACCAAACTTTTTATGCACATATTCAGAACATTAAGGTTAAAGCAGGAGAAGAAATAAAAAGAGGACAAATCATTGGAACCGTTGGAAACACGGGTAAATCCACCGCCCCCCACCTGCATTATGAGGTTCGGAAAAATGGGCATACCGTAAACCCCATTTACTACTTCTTCAACGACCTGTCGCCAGCTGAATTTGGACTGGTTCTCGAACAATCAACCTATTCAAACCAAACGCTTGATTAATCATAATGACTGAAAAACTGTTCTTCAAAATCGGAGATATCGCTGAGATGTTGAAAGTTACACCTTCGCAGCTCAGGTATTGGGAACAGGAGTTCAACTTTTTAAAACCCAAAAAAAACGACAAGGGAACACGCTACTATTCTCAGAAAAACCTCGTGCAAGCCCAACTCATTTATCACCTCCTGAAAGAAAAAGGAATGACCGTTGCCGGTGCCAAAGATTTTCTCGAAAGAAAAAAAAGAGACCAGACCCTGGAGAAACTGGAGGTGATTGCCACCTTGAAAAAAACAAAGTCCTTTTTGTCGGAAATCAGACAATTGCTCGATTCTGAAAAATAAAGGAACCTTCCTTGATGATTGCAATACCGGTCAAATTGACTATTTTTACTCAAAATATTTCAGTATGAAAAAGTTGGCCTTTATTCTTTCATTGTTAATAATTTATCCTGTCATCAACCAGGCTCAGGACACCACTTCTATAGCACAAAGTCGAAAAGACAATCTCATTGAGCTGCTTAACTATCGGTATAAAGGAGGTTTTTATTCGTTTGAAAAAGAGTTTAACAACAAAGTTACCTATCCCGTTATGGCCAGCAGCAACTGCGTGATGGGCGTTGTGCTTGTTGCTCTGGTGGTAGATTGCGACGGAACCATCAAGGACGTTCGCATCAAAAATCCACTTGGCTACGGCATCGATGAAATGGTAAGCTCCTTTTTTACGGGCACCGAAAATCAATGGAACCATTGTTCGGATGATAAGTATACAAAAATGGAAATCCCCATTCAGTTTCGCACCAAAGGAACCAAAACAGATGAAGAATCGGCCCTGTTGGTTTGTATTGGTGAAAATCCGGGTTTTTTATGCAACGACGACGAATATTATCTGAAAAGAGCTGAGAAATACCTAAAAAAAGGCAATGGGAAAAGGGCCATGGAGGCACTCGACATTTTGATCAAGCGAAATCCGTACAACAACGCGTATTACGAAATGAAAAAAAAGGCCATTGAAATGTAAACTAATCCTGAATGTTTGAAACCCTGCAACATATAGATGAATATTTACTTCTGATTATAAATCAGCACCATAATGTGGTGTTGGATTACGTCATGATTTTTGCAAGCGGAACACTTTCATGGCTTCCGTTGTATGTAATTCTGCTATATCTAATCATCCGGAAATTTAAAATCAGGTCGATTGTTGTTTTGTTGATGCTGGCCTTGACCATTACCCTTTCCGATCAATTATCGGTACATCTTTTTAAAGAAGTTTTTTTGCGCCTGCGTCCCTGCCACCAGCCCGGGTTACAGGATGCAGTTAGAACAATCACAGGCTGCGGGGGCCAGTATGGATTTGTTTCATCGCATGCCGCCAACTCCTTTGCACTGGTGACTTTTCTTTTGATGGTGTATCAGTCCATGAATAAGATACTGGCTTTGATTCTCATCTTATACGCCTTATTGATTATTTATAGCCGGGTGTATTTGGGGGTTCATTATCCGTTTGATGTATTGGTCGGTGGAGTGTTCGGAATCATCTGCGGTTTGTGTACCGCCTGGCCAACCAGATTCCTGTTGAACAGGTTCTGAGTTTTTTTATGGATATTTGCACGCTTATTAATTAACCAAACCAACGTGAGAATTGCTGTAAACACCAGATTTCTGATAAAAAACCAGCTTGAAGGAATTGGTTGGTACACCTACGAGACCTTTAAACGGATCGCAATCAATCATCCGGAACATGAATTCTTTTTCATTTTCGACAGGCCTTACGATCCACAATTTATTTTTAGCCACAATGTTACACCGATTGTAGTTGGTCCACCGGCGAGGCATCCTTTTTTGTTCATCTGGTGGTTCGAATTGTCTATACCACGGGTGCTGAAGAAAATTAAAGCAGATGCGTTTATCTCACCCGATGCTTATGGTTCGTTGAATACGAAAGTACCGACTTTGCTGGTAATTCACGATTTAAATTTTGAACATTACCCTGAATACATTCCACGGCTGGCCAGGTGGCATTATCGGTATTTTACTCCGCGGTTTGCCCGGAAAGCAACACGCATTGCCACTGTTTCAGCTTTTTCCAAATCAGATATTGTAAAACAATATGGCATCGACCCTGATAAAATAGATGTTACCTATAATGGTGCAAACCAACATTTTACTCCCGTTTCGGAAGAAAAAAAGACCTTAATAAAAAAAGACCTCACACAAGGTGAAGATTATTTTGTGTTCGTAGGTGCCTTAAATCCGCGCAAAAACCTTTCAAATCTGTTCAAAGCATTTGATTTGTTTAAAACGAACAATCCCGATGTCAAAACAAAACTGCTGATAGTTGGGGAAAAAATGTACTGGACCGATGACATTAAAAACAGCTACCTTCAAATGACTCACAAGTCGGAGGTACTGTTTTCGGGCAGGCTGAACCTCGAAAAATTGGTTGAAGTGACCGGATCTGCCAAAGCGCTCTTTTACGTATCTGTTTTTGAAGGTTTTGGAATTCCGATCGTGGAAGCCTTTTTTGCCGATGTGCCAGTGGTAACCTCTACAACGACCTCCATGCCTGAAATTGCCGGAGAAGCGGCTCTGTTGGTGGATCCATTTAACATCAGTGAGATTGCCGTAGCCATGGAAAAAATTACCTTTGATAAAGAATTAACTCAGTCGCTGATAAAACTGGGTCGGGAGCGCCGGAAACTATTTTCCTGGGACAAAACGGCCGATCAACTGTGGAACAGCTTTCAAAAAATGACCAAGGGTCTGAATAAAAAAAATAGCGCTAAATAAAACCAACCGGATGAATACACTTATACTTGGGAGCGGAGGCAGAGAACATGCGCTGGCATGGAAAATCGCACAAAGCAAATTGTCTGATAGAATATTTATTGCACCCGGAAACGCCGGAACCAGAAACATAGGAACCAATCTTCCCATTGGCGTAACCGACTTCGAACATATCAAAACCGCCGTTATAGAGCATGATATCGATTTGGTAGTGGTGGGTCCCGAAGATCCTTTGGTACTTGGTATTTACGACTATTTTCAACAGGACAAAATCCTGCGCAACACACCCATCATAGGTCCTTCCAAAGCCGCTGCCATGCTCGAAGGAAGCAAAGATTTTGCCAAGGATTTTATGAAACGGCATGCAATTCCAACGGCTGCTTACCTCACCGTTGATGCCAATAATCTGGCCGAAGGAATGCAATTTCTGGAATCGTTAAGCTCACCCTATGTACTTAAAGCTGATGGACTTGCGCAAGGAAAAGGGGTGTTGATCATCAACGATCTGGCACAAGCCAAAACTGAATTAACTGCCATGATTACCGAGGCCAAATTTGGTGAAGCCTCCAAAAAAGTGGTGATTGAAGAATTTTTAACCGGCATTGAATGTTCGGTATTTGTTTTGACCGATGGCAGCAATTATGTGATTTTGCCCGATGCAAAAGACTACAAACGCATTGGCGAAGGCAACTCAGGTTTAAATACCGGTGGCATGGGATCGGTATCACCGGTTCCATTTGTCAACAAGGCGTTTATGAAAAAAGTTGAAGACCAAATCATTATCCCGACAATCCATGGACTGAAATCCGAGAATCTGGTTTACAAGGGTTTCATCTTCTTTGGTTTGATACAGGAAAACGGAAATCCCAGGGTGATTGAATACAACTGCCGCATGGGTGACCCCGAAGCGGAGTCGGTGATCCCCCGCATACAATCCGATTTTCTGGAACTGTTGGTAGCTGCCGGAAACAACACCCTTGGAAAGCATAAAATTGTCTTCGACGAACGTTGTACTGCCACCGTTTTTTTGGTTTCGGGAGGTTATCCCGAAAAATTCGAAAAAGGGAAGGTGATCACCGGACTCGAAAACATGAATAACTGCATCGCATTTCATGCCGGGACGGCCAAAGATATCGAAAGCAATGCCGTTAAAACCAACGGTGGACGGGTGCTTGCCGTAACCTCCTACGGTTATTCACTCCGAGAGGCGATCAACAATGCATACGCCAATGCCGAAAACATCCATTTCGATGGCCGCTATTACCGAAGCGACATTGGGTTCGATTTAGGGGCCAGATAATCAGAGTTGAACAAATGATAAAATTTTTCAGCAAGAGTTACTTTTCACGCTATGCATGGCTGCTTGCCTTGGTTGTTCTTTGCTGGCTACCACAATTTATCCATCCGGGAAACGTTACAGGCTACCAAAGTTTTATTTTTTCAGGTATTCAATCAGCCCTCAACCAGGTTCCTTATATCAGCGTAATACTCACCTTCCTGGTTTATGTTTTCAGCATTTTTTTTATCAACGTCATCTCCATTGAGCACCATATTTCGGGAAAAGTAAACACCCTTCCGATTTTAATGTATATCCTGTATACAGCCACCAGTTCAATGTTTTTCGTCAGCAATTCATTCATTTGGATTGGCTTGATTCTGTTGTTCATGCTGCGCTATTGTTTCAGCCTCTATCAATCCGAAAGCAGCATCAAAAACGCCTTTAATGCAGGATTTTTATTGGGTGTGGCCTCGTATTTTTATCCACCCCTGGTGTATTTGTTTCTTTTAATCTGGCTCGCATTAATGCTCCATCGGGTAAATACCTGGCGGGCTTATGTTAGCAGTTTACTTGGATTATTGGCACCGCTGGCATTTCTGCTGATCTGGTTTTTTTTAACAGATCAGTTTATTTCATCCACCACTGCATTGCTTTCCGAACTCGTTCCAGTTTTTATCTTAAAAGTGGATGCATCATGGCCCGAACTGGTGGTTTTTACACTGATGATTTTACTGGGAGTTATTTTCTCTGTCCAACTGTCATCGTCATTAAGTGAAAAGAGCATCAATCTTCGACGCAACCTGTTTATTACACTGTTGTTCTTTTACATCCTCATTGCAATCATCATCTTTTATAACAAAATGACCCTTGCCTGGATGTTGCCCGGAATCCCATTGGCCATCATTACAGCACATCAGTTGGTTTTGGTAAAAAAACCCAAGTGGATCAATATTTTTTTAATATTGGTTGTGTTGTTTGTCATTGGTAATCACCTCATGATGTTGTTGAATGTTAATTAGTTCCTATTCCGAAAATTTAATTGAGGCCGGATGCGATGAGGCCGGAAGAGGTTGCCTGGCCGGACCTGTTTATGCCGCTGCCGTTATCTTACCGCCACACTACCAAAACGAACTGCTGAACGACTCAAAAAAACTCACCGAAAAACAGAGAAATTACCTGCGAGAGGTCATCGAAAATGAAGCCCTGGCCTATGGGGTAGCCACCTGCTCACCCGAAGAAATAGATGAAATCAACATACTGAACGCCAGTTTTTTGTCGATGCATCGCGCCATCAACAAGCTGACAACGATTCCTGAGTTGCTGCTCATCGATGGCAACAGGTTTAATCCATATAAAAAGATAGCACATCATTGTTTAATAAAAGGCGATGCACGGTATTTATCCATCGCGGCAGCTTCCATTCTGGCTAAAACCTACCGGGATGAATATATGCAGGAACTACACGGTCAATTTCCACACTATGGATGGAATACTAACAAAGGCTATCCCACTATTCAACACAAAATAGCCATCCACAACCATGGGCTTACTCCCCATCACCGCAAAACTTTCAAATCGCAAATTCAATTAAAGATTCAGTTTTAGGCTCTCTTTTCGACAGGATTCAAAATCAAATTTCTGTATATTAATCTGTTTACATGATAGTTAGATTGCCAAAGGACCGTCATTATTCATCCCTTAAAAATTAGTATCTTGCGGCAAAAAATCAGATGAAATTCTCAGCACAACAAATCGCAGAAGCCCTGAAAGGCAAAGTGGAGGGAGATCCGTTGGTGGAAGTACATAATTTTTCTAAAATTGATGAGGGAATTCAGGGTACTTTGAGCTTTTTAGCCAACCCAAAATATGCTCACTTTATTTATGAAACACCCGCTTCCATTGTTATTGTGAACGAAGATTTTATCGCCGATCGTCCCGTTACAACCACGCTGATACGGGTTAAGAACGCCTATGCCTCGTTTGCCGAATTGCTTGATTTATATCACCAGACCAAAGGCAAGCGCACCGGCATTTCAACCCAATCGTACATTGCTGCTTCGGCCACCATTGGCCAGAACGTATATATTGGCGAATTTGTTTCGATTGGAGAAAATGCGGTTGTAGGCGATAATTGCCAGATTCATCCCAATACCACCATTGGGTATAATTGCAAGATCGGAGCTAACACGTTGCTTTACAGTGGTGTAAAAATTTACGACGATTGCCGGATTGGGGAATCTTGCACCATACATTCAGGTGTAGTGGTTGGATCAGATGGTTTTGGCTTTGCCCCACAGGAAACCAATGATTTCAGAAAGGTACCACAATTGGGCAATGTGGTTATTGAGGACATGGTGGAGATTGGTGCCAATACGACCATCGACCGGGCCACTTTGGGTTCTACCATTATCCGCAAAGGAGCAAAAATTGATAACCTGATTCAGATTGCACACAATGTGGAGATTGGTGAAAATACTGTGATTGCGGCTCAAACCGGAATTTCGGGATCCACCCGGATTGGCCGCAACTGTATGATTGGCGGCCAGGTGGGTATTGTAGGGCACATAAAAATTGCCGACCGGGTGATGATTGCAGCCCAGTCAGGAATTGGAAAAAGTATTTTAGAAGAAGGGTCAGTTGTAGAAGGAAGCCCGGCACTTAACATCCGTGAATATCAGCGCTCTTACGTTCATTTCCGACGACTCGACCAACTTGTAAAACGGGTAAATCAGTTGGAGCGGAAATAATTCCGCCTGCATCCTTACACGAAAAGTTTATCAATCAGTTCCGAATAGCGTTTGTGAATGAGGCTGCGTTTTAGTTTCAAATTGGCTGTAATTTCACCCGAATCGATGGTCCATTCGTGATCGATGAGCTCAAATTTCTTGATTTTCTCAGTGTCACCAAATTGCTTGTTAAAGCAATCTATTTCGCGTTTAAAACGTTCCTTAACCACTTTTTCATTGATCATTTCCGAGGCACTTGTCCAGGGTATTTCTTTAATTTTACACCAGGTACGCAAGTGTTCAAAGTCAGGGACGATAAGTGCTGCGGCAAATTTTTGGTTTTCGCCCACCACCATAATCTGATCAAAAAAAGGCGATTCCTTTATTTTATTTTCAAGCAAAACGGGTGAAATATATTTGCCCATCGAAGTTTTAAAAATCTCTTTCACGCGGCCGGTAATCCTCAGCAGCCCCTGCTCGTCCAGCATCCCCACATCTCCTGTATGAAGCCATCCATCAATGATGGTAGAGGCTGTCATCTCAACATCTTTGAAGTATCCAGTCATCACATTTGGCCCTTTTACCAGGATTTCGCCGTCCTCGCTAATTTTAACCTCCACATTTTTTAAGGGCGGTCCAACAGTTCCAATTTTACGCTGTCCGGCAATAAAGGTATTCACCGCAATTACGGGCGACGACTCCGTCATTCCATAACCCTCAATTACATTGATGCCTGCCGCATTGTAGATGCGGGCCAACCGGGGTTGCAAAGCAGCACCACCCGACACAATACAAATCATTTCGCCACCGAAGGCAGCCCTCCATTTGCTAAAAACCAGCTTATTCATCAAGCGAAGTTTGGCATTGTACACAATCCGCTGTGGCTGATCGAATTCATATTTCAAACCCAGATTTACCGCATAAAAGAAGATTTGTTTTTTTATTCCTTTCAAATGCCGTCCTTTGGCCAGAATTTTGTCGTACACCTTTTCGAGCAAACGCGGAACCGTGGTCATAATGTGGGGTTTTACTTCCTGGATATTGTCCACAATGGTGGCCATATTTTCGGCATAGTAAATAGAAACACCCTTATAATGAAGCACATAATTCACCATCCGCTCGTACACGTGGCACAAAGGCAAATAACTCAATCCGCGTGAAGTTTGGTCCACCGGGAAGATCCCTTCAGAAGCCTTTACATTGCTCAACACATTGTTGTGCGACAGCATCACCCCTTTTGGAAACCCCGTAGTTCCTGAAGTATAAATCAGTGTGGCCACATCATCCGGCAAAATGGCCTGTTTGGCTTTTTCAAGAAAATCAGGTGATTCATGCTGCTTTCCCAGTTCAATGATATCGGCCAACTGTTTATAACCATCCACGGGTTTAAAAGTATAAACCTGCTGAACATGTCCAATTTCGGGCAAAATATGTTCAATCTTTCTCAACAGCTCTTTACCGGCGATAAACACAATTTTCACTCCTGCATGACGCAGAATATACTTGTAATCCTCCTCGCTGATGGTGGGATAGATGGGAACATGAATGGCTCCGATCTGCATGATGGCCATATCGATAAAATTCCATTCGGGACGGTTATTGGATATGGTGGCAATGGTATCGCCTTTCTTAATCCCCAGTTGATTTAATCCATAGCTGATGTCATCGGCATAACTCCTGTATTGAGCCAGGCTGTATTTTACCCACTGGCCATTTTCTTTGCCGGCAAGGACGTCGTCTTTGGGATTAAATGAATGCTCGTAATGGGTAAGTAGATCAAAAATTCTGGTTACTTCCATTATCAATATATTTTAGTTTTGGTGGCTGCAAATGTAAATATAAAATAACCATCGGGACAACAACTTATTAACAACTCATGCCCGGGCGGGTTTAGCTTTTCCTGTTCAGGACGGTGGCACTTGCCTGAGCAGTTGGCATAATCACCATATCATTGATGTTTACATGTGAAGGCAGAGAAGTTACATACACTACAGCATCGGCAATATCTTCAGCAAGCAGTGGGTGGAAACCCTTGTAAACACCAGCCGCACGTTCGGCATCGCCACGAAAACGAACCATCGAAAATTCGGTTTCAACGGCTCCGGGGGCTATTTGAGTGACTTTAATTCCATGCTCAACCGTATCCATTCTGATTCCTTTTGTCAACGCATCCACCGCAAATTTTGTGGCGCAGTACACATTGCCATTGGGATACACCTCACGCCCCGCAACAGAACCTATGTTAATCACATGTCCTTTACCACGGGCGATCATGCCCGGCAAAATGGTCCTGCTTACATATAACAAGCCTTTTACATTGGTGTCGATCATGCGTTCCCAATCGTCTACCACTCCGGTTTGAACAGGACTCAGACCGGCAGCCAACCCTGCATTGTTTACCAGAATATCAATGGTTTTCCAATCCTCAGGTAACGAAGTAAAAACCTGTTGCACTTCTTGCAAATTCCTGACATCAAAGCTCAAAGAATGGACCTCAACACCAAACTCTTTACGAAGTTCTTCTGCTAATTTTTTTAGTCGCTCCTCTCTCCTTCCGGTGATGATAATGGAATGGTTGTTGGCAGCAAATTTCCTGGCGCAGGCTTCACCAATGCCGCTGGTGGCCCCGGTAATAAATACAATAGAATTCATAAAGGTATATTTTAATCAAAAAAAAAAGGGAAAGTACAAAAAAAGGGAAATCGTACAGAAGATTTCAACCTATTTAGATAATGGAAAATCGATGCTTGTTCTCAAACCCGCGATAATCCAGAGGCCGGGTTGAGGCACATTTCCATAATCGACTGTTTTTTCATTCAGCAAATTCCGACAGGTCAGCGAAAGGTCCAACCGCTTTATCTGATAATTAACTCGCAGATTTACCCTATGAACCGGTTGATAACGAACCACTTCACCCGAAGTAAAATCGACGTAAGAACCATTGCGTTGCTGAAAATTAAACATCCATGAAAACCGGAGATTTTTAACAAATACCCGATGGGTCAGGTTAAAAGCCAGGTTATGATCCAGATAATCCAATGCATACAACGACAGATACTGACCTGAAGATTTATTGGATTTCAGGAATGTGTAATTTAACCCAACCGATTGAACAAAAGCACTTTTGACCTCTTTGGCAAAATACTGCATGGAACAACTGATGCCATTGGTTTTTAGTGAAGTTAAATTCATACTGTGCCATTTCATCTCAGGGTTTTCCTTTACCCAATCAATCAGATGTTTTCCGTCACGGTGAAAAACCGATCCTGTTACAGTTAAGCGGTTTAGAAATAATTTAGCACCCAATTCATAGGTGGTGGCCGATTCCGGTTTCAAATCAGGATTACTCACCTGATCGGGCCCCTGATAGTACAAATCGGTAAAGGTGGGCATTCTTATCGACTGGTTTACAGATCCATACACCTTTAAATTGTCTAAAACAAAATAACCCACATCCACTCCCGGTGAAAAATGCAAGCCATAGTCGCTGTTGTAAAATGCAGCAAGTCCTCCGGCGATCGAAAACCGGCCATTGATATAGTTTTGATTTAAGTAAAAAGTTATATTTTCCCTGTTTTTGGCGTGGTTGTACCATGCATCACCGGATGGGGCATAAATAGTGTCCAACATCATATCGCCCAGCACGTTGCTGATAATGGCCTCATAACTGGCGGTTATCCCCAGATTTGTGTTTCCGGCAACCGTTTTAAAACCCAGGCCGGCATTCATCGAAACCACATCGGTTCGATGGTAGTTGTGTCCTTGGTAAGGATAAATTCCACCGGCTGTAGGAAATCCGGCTGTATCACTTCCGTTAATGTATACATCTCCTTGTTTTTGATACCAGAGCTTATCTTCGCGAAAAAGTTCAAAACGATCGTAAAGTCTTCGCCAGGAGGCCGATAACCTGACAGGCAGCTTGGTGCCTTTTTCAAGAGATACAGAAGCCAGACTACTCTTGATTTGCTCATATTGATCGGGATATTTGGCTGTATAAAAACTATTGGCACCAAAACCCTTATTCAGATATCCCACATAAATCCTTACCAATCCATCCTTCAATTTCAGGGTACTTTCGTTGCTGACCTGGTTCATCGAAAAATCAGTATTTCGCATATATCCATCCGATTGATGGTGTCCAAAAGAGGTAGTGTTGACCCATTTTCCGATTTTGAACGATCCGGAAACATCCGCAAAAAACAATCCGTGCTGGCCACCCGAAACGTCCAGGCTTAACTGGTTCTTCAGGGGTTGCCGGGTAATGATATTGATCCCTCCGGAGAAAGCATTTGGGCCAAACCACCGCGAACCGGGACCATCGAGAATTTCTATCTTCTCAATGTTCGACAGCATAACAGCCTGATTCAGATTGTGATGCCCGGTCTGAGGATCGTTTAAGGCAATTCCATTCACCATGATCAGGTTTTGGTCCATACCGCCTCCCCTGATGCTCACATCAGATTGCACCCCCAACGTACCTCGTTCGCGCACATCCAAACCACCACAATAGCGCAAAACCTCATCCAGACTATATACGGGAGCGGCCTCCAAATCCTTGGCGGTAATCACCTGAATACTGCGGGAAACCTGCTTAAACAACATGGGATTTGCGGCTGAATTGATTTCAATCTCAGCCAGCGGAATGGTATCGCTTTGTCCTAAAACCACTTTTTGAAATAGTGTAAGCAACACTATACCAATAATATATATAGATAAACGTAATTTCATATGCTTATTTTAAAAATGGGCAAATGTAGCCAAACCATACATCAAAACGGTCCGCCGCGCGCCAAACGTTTAATATATCACAAAATAAATTTCGGGTTGAACGATAATCCCCTGACCTATAACTTCCAGCTATAAACCATAAAATTTTTTGGAAGTTGATTTAATACCAGGGGTTTTTCTGACAGTGCATACATCGCCGATCCACTTCCTGAGAGGGAAGCGTAAACAGCCCCTGCCTGGTACAATTGAACAATTGTTGTTTCGATTACCGGGTGCATGAAAATGGCCACCGACTGAAAATCGTTTATCAGGGAATTTTTCCATTTTACTGGAGGCTGCTCCAGAATTTTGGAAATGGAAATCTCTGGAAAACGGGGCACAATCTGCTGAAAAGCTTTGGCCGTGGAAATAAATATCTGTGGAAAAACCAGGGTAAGGTGATAGCCCGCCAGTGATAATGGTATCTGTGTCAATACCTCTCCTCTTCCACTACCAATGGCCGGCCGGTTTACAATAAAAAAAGGACAATCGCTGCCCAAAGTAACCGACAGTTGCTCCATTTCGGCATTGTTTAGCTTTAGAGCGAACAGGTCGTTCAATCCCTTCATAAAAAAAGCAGCATCAGCAGATCCCCCACCCAATCCGGCACCTGTTGGAATCGCCTTAAGCAAAGCCACCTTTACAGGCGGAACATGAAAGGTGTCGTGCATTAATTGCCAGACTTTTGTGAGAATATTATCCTCAACCGCAACATCTATCTGATTACCGAAAACTGCCAGATGAAAATGGGTACTTTCCACAAATTCAAGCACATCGCAAAAAGGGATGGGATAAAAACAAGTTTCAATATGGTGAAATCCATCGGACCGCTTTTCGGTAACGGCCAATCCCAGATTTATCTTTGCATTTGGATAACAAATCATCCTGTTGTTTTGAACAAAAATAAGTCTTCCATCGTAAACCACCAATACAATTGAAAAATTTACTGCCGGTGCTGGATTGTTGGCTAAAACTTTCTAATTTTGAAAGCGCATTTTAAACCGAAATATCAGCAATGATCATACTTGATTCTGTATTAAACTGGTGGATAAAAAAAAGAATTCATCAAATTGAACTCTTCGTCAGATACCCACATGATGTTCAGGGTGAACTGTTTAAAAAGCTCATCGCTATGGCCCGCGACACCGAATGGGGGAAAAAGTATGATTACAAATCCATTGAAAACGCCGATGAATATCGCCAACGGGTTCCTCTGAGTTCATACGAGGATTTAAAACCATCTATCGACAGGATGCGCAAAGGAGAACAGAATATTCTTTGGCCGGAAGACATTACCTGGTTTGCTAAATCGTCGGGAACCACCAGCAACAAAAGCAAATTTATTCCGGTTAGCCCTTCTGCACTAGAAGAATGTCATTATAAAGGTGGAAAAGATTTATTGGCCATTTACCTGAACTTATATCCTGATTCGGGTTTTTTTGAAGGCAAAAGCCTGGTGATGGGAGGAAGCCGAAACATCACCGAAATCAGCAATATTGAATATATAGAAGGCGACCTTTCGGCTATTCTGATGCACAATTTACCCATGTGGGCACAATACAAACGCACGCCTTCGCTGAGTATAGCGCTGATGGATGAATGGGAAAACAAACTGGAGTTGATGGCCGAATCGACCATCGACCATGATGTAACCAGTATTTCCGGTGTCCCGAGCTGGATGTTAGTCCTGTTAAGAAAAATCCTGAAAAAATCGGGGAAGGATGATTTAAGCGAGGTATGGCCAAACCTGGAGGTTTTTTTCCACGGAGGGGTTAATTTCGAACCCTACCGCACCCAGTTCGAGCACATGATTTCATCACCAAAAATGGTGTATTCTGACAATTACAATGCTTCTGAGGGATTTTTTGCGATTCAGGATCAACGCAATAGCAACGAACTATTGCTGATGCTGGATTATGGAATCTGGTACGAATTTCTGCCTGTTGCCGAATTGATGAATGGAAACGATAAAACACTGCTCCTTCACGAGGTTAAACCAGGGGTAAATTATGCTATCATCATCAGCACCAATGCGGGCTTATGGCGGTATATGATAGGCGACACCATTATGTTTACCAATACCGACCCATACAGAATCAGAATTACAGGCCGTGTGAAAAATTTCATAAACGCAGTGGGCGAAGAGCTTATCATCGACAATGCAGAAAAAGCGCTCATCACAGCGTGTACCAAAACAGGAGCTCTCGTTAGCGAATATACCGCAGGTCCGCTTTTCAAAGATAATTCGGTAGCACATCAATGGCTTGTTGAATTTGAAACCCCTCCATCAGACATGGAATTTTTCCAGGAAACATTCGACAATGCACTTAAATCGCTTAACTCTGATTATGAGGCCAAACGCTACCACAGTCTGGTACTCAAGCCACCGATAATAGAGGTAATGCCAGTTGGCACCTTCTATAACTGGATGAAAAACAGAAATAAACTGGGAGGGCAGAACAAAGTGCCCCGACTGGCCAACGACCGAAAATACCTGGACGAAATACTTCAACTTCTGTAGTTTACTTACAGCTTTAGTCCAACATTTTATTTTCAGGAAAAGAATAGAAACCTGATTTGAACATTTTTTCTACATTCGTAAAAAATTATACACACATGCATGTAGCTATCGCAGGAAACATAGGTTCCGGTAAAACAACACTTACCCGGCTGATGTCCAAACAGTTTGGATGGAAACCCCATTACGAAGATGTAGAAAACAATCCCTACCTCCACAGTTTTTACGAAGACATGCAACGGTGGTCGTTTAATTTGCAGGTCTATTTTCTCAATTCAAGGTTCCGCCAGGTGGTTGAAATACGGCGCAGTGGCGACAACATTGTTCAGGACAGAACCATCTACGAAGACGCGCATATTTTTGCGCCCAACCTGCACAGCATGAACCTGATGTCGACACGAGATTTTGAGAATTATCAATCGCTCTTCGAACTTATGAGTTCTTTTATACAACCACCCGATTTGTTGATCTACCTAAGGGCTTCCGTTTCTACACTGGTGGAGCAAATCCAAAAACGTGGCCGCGATTACGAAGAATCCATTCGCCTGGATTACCTGAAACTTCTCAACGAACGTTATGAAGCCTGGATTGAGACCTATCATCATGGTAAATTACTGATTATCAACGTTGACGATATGGATTTTAATAAACCCGAAGATTTAAGCATTGTGATCGACAAGGTGAATGCTGAAATCAATGGGTTGTTTTAATCCGTTTCACTGAGATTTTCACGATGAACATAATAGCCATTATTCCTGCACGTTACCAGTCGACCCGGTTTCCGGGCAAACCTCTGGTAATGATTCAGGGTAAGTCGATGATAAGAAGGGTGGTTGAACAAACCCAAAAAGCCAAAGGAATCGCTAAAGTGGTGGTTGCTACCGATGATCCCCGGATTTTCGATCATGTTAAAAGCTTCGGTGGAAATGTAATTCTTTCCAGAGAAAACCACCTCAACGGTACATCACGGTGTTTGGAGGCCCTCGAAATACTTGATAGTTCAAGCGATTCACCCATAGAAGCCGTCATCAATGTGCAGGGCGACGAACCAGGTATTCAACCAGAGCAGATTGAGCAAATTGTCACACTTTTAAACCAGCCCATGGTTGAAATTGCTACGCTGATTAAAAAGATCGAATCAGAAGAAACACTTTTTAATCCCAATGTTGTAAAGGTAATATTTGGCGAAGACCACCATGCCTTGTATTTCAGCCGACAAGCCATTCCTTTTCTTCGGGGCGTCGAAAAAAAACAATGGATAAACAATCATTCCTTTTATAAACACATTGGCATGTATGGTTACAAAAGTGGTATTTTGAAGCAAATCATGAAACTTTCTCCAGGGAAACTGGAACAGGCTGAAAGTTTAGAGCAATTGCGATGGCTCGAAAATGGCTTGTCGATACATACACAGATTACTGAATATGAAAGTGTTGGCATTGACACACCAGAAGATCTTCAAAAACTTACTAACATTTTTTGAAAAACCTAATATAGTTTACTACTTTAGCGGGTTCTGAACAACAATTGATTTAAGATGAAAATTGCAGGTTACGTTGGTGATTTATTGTATGATTATGAGTGTGTTGTAATACCCGGTTTGGGTGGGTTCATCACCAAAGATAAACCCGCACAAGTAATAGCTGTAACCAATCATTTTAAACCACCCTTTCGTGAAGTGATTTTCAACATTCACTTGAAAGCCAACGATGGCCTCCTGATAAATTATGTTGCCCGCCAGGAAGAATTGAGCTACAACGAAGCCAAATCGAGGGTTGATATGTTTGCCTTGCAATGTCGCAATGCGCTGGACGCTGGAAAACGAATTCGTTTTTATGGGATTGGTACACTGTCGCGTGATGCGGAACAAAACATTGTTTTTACGCAAGACAAGAGCATCAATTACAATCCGGATGCTTTCGGACTGGGCAGTTTTATTTCACCGGCCATTACGCGTACTTCTGATGAGGAAAAGGTGTTGGGTGCCATTAAGAAAGTGGTGCCTGAGAAAAAACCAGTTCAGGAAACAAAACCTGCTCCCGAAAAAAGAAAAAAAATTCTGATTGCCACCAAAAAAAGAACCCCATTCAAAAGTCAATTGGTTTTCCTGATGTTTGTATTCTTGATGATGGGAGTTGGATATGTGTATATGCACCGTGATGCCATGAAATATTACTGGGATAAACATGCACAGAAAATCCCGATGTTCTATACCAGTCCGCAATCATACCTCGCCAAAAATATTGATTTGTTCCCTGTCGGGAAAATGTCCTATTATACAGCCAACTGGTTTCCGGGATTATATAAATCCGACATTAAAGCAGAAACTACTACACCCCACCAAAGCGATATCAGCCAGGCTACTCTCATTCCCATGCAGAGTTCAAACACCTTGCAAGTTGATAATATAACTACTGAGGAACCCGTTGTTGCCAACAACACTCCTGTTGAAATTCCCGAAGAAACACCTGTTGAATCGGCCAAGGAAGTTCTAAAAAGCGAACCTGTTGCTATTGAAAATAAACCGGAAATTGCCCCTGAAACAAGTCCTGTTGTTGCTTCGCCAAGTGCGAGTTCTTTTAACTACTTTATTATTGCAGGATCGTTTAATAACGAGAACAATGCCCGCAAAATGGTATCGCAACTCAAGTCTAAAGGATTTGAGGCCATGATTGCCGACACCAATAAAAATGGCATGTTTCGGGTAGCCTATAAGGGTTTTCGCACGGCTGAGGAAGCATCTTTTGAGCTCGCAGACATTAAAAACAAACACAACCAGCAAGCCTGGGTACTAAAAAAATAATCCCGAAACTTTCAAACCTTGAGTACAAAGAATAAACTCCAACATTTTGCCGAAAACCTCACTTTCGACAACCTGTTTCAGATGAGCTATGAGGAAGTGATCCTTGGATTCCCGTTGGCCGGGAAATGGGCTGCGGATTTTTTTAAAAATAACCACGAAATCATTCTGGAGCTGGGCTGTGGCAAAGGTGAGTACACTGTAGGACTTGCAAAAAGAAATCCTGATAAAAACTATATAGGTGCCGATATTAAAGGGGCCAGGCTTTGGCGTGGATTAAAAACCACTCAAGAAGAAAACATTAAAAATGCGGCCTTTATCCGCACCCGTATCAACCTGATTGAATTTTATTTTAAACCAAACGAAATCAGTGAGATATGGATTACTTTTCCCGATCCGCATGCGCGTGATGTGGTTGAAAAAAAGCGTCTCACTTCACCCCAATTTATTGAGCGTTACCGCAAGATTCTGAAACCTGGCGGCATTATCCACCTCAAAACCGACAACATCATTTTGCTTGAATCAACCCTGGATACCATCCGGGAATATAACCACGAGTTACTGGAAGTAAATTATAATGTATACGACGGTCAGCCGGAAAACGAACTCACTCAAATACAGACACATTACGAAAAAATGTGGTTAAAGCACGGAACAAAAATTAAATATCTGAAGTTTAGGCTAAACCCTGTTTTTAATTAATTTTCGCGCCATGACAGACACCTTTTTCAATCAGGTTTATCAGGTAGTGGCGCAAATTCCCTTTGGACGTGTAACCACTTATGGCGCTATTGCAGAATATCTGGGCAGTAAAGGTGCCAGCAGGATGGTGGGATGGGCACTCAACAGCTCAAAAAATTTTCCTGAAGCACTTCCGGCCCATCGGGTAGTTAACAGGAATGGTTTACTTACCGGCAAACGCCATTTTGGCGGAACACAGGTAATGGCTGACTTACTACAAAGCGAAGGAATTGAAATTGTTGAAGACCGCATCATCAATTTTAAAGAAAAAATGTGGTTCCCCGAAACCAAATACTGACCTGCCTAAAAAACTTCTTCCCCATCTGATTGACCTTATTGATATTTCCATCCAAATAAGGGAATAAACCAAAGAAAATGTTTCTCCTTTGAAATAATAAGTAATTTTGTACCATCTGAATTTTTAATTATTATTAAATCTAAATAAGAATAGTAATGGCGATTACAAAGCAACAGGTGATCAATGTGTTGAAGCAGGTAATCTTTTTTGCAAAACAAAACAACATTGTTGATTTGAATATGGTTGACGACCTGGTGGTAAAAGAAGATGAAATCAGCATGGCGGTTATCTTTCCGAAGCTGGCAGATAACTCAGTGCCCATTGTTTCCAACTCAATTTCAAAAACCCTGAAAGCGGAATTTGGCAACCACATTTTAGTGGATATTACACCTGTGGCCGAGAAGGACCGCGGGTTGGGACCCTTGTCAGGTGTAAAAAACATCATTGCGGTGATTGCCGGAAAAGGCGGAGTTGGTAAATCCACCGTAGCTGCAAACCTGGCTGTTGCACTGGCCAAAGCAGGACATTCGGTTGGCATTCTGGATGCCGATATCATGGGACCTTCGGTACCAATTTTGTTTGGTGTGGAGGGCGAACAGCCCGGCATCATCGAACGTCAGGGTAAACAGTACATGGTTCCTCTGGAAAAATACGGGGTACACATCTTATCGCTTGGCTTTTTTGTAAAACCTGACCAGGCCCTGATGTGGCGCGGATCTATGATCAACAATGCCTTTAATCAACTGATGAAAGATGCCGAATGGGGCAATCTTGATTTTCTGGTCATCGACATGCCTCCGGGAACGGGCGACATTCAACTTACACTGGGACAATCGTATAAAGTCCGGGGAACCGTTCTGGTTACAACTCCACAGCGTGTTGCCACGGCCGATGTACGTCGGGCAGCCCTCATGTGCCGTCAGGATAAACTCACGATCCCCCTTTTGGGAATCGTAGAAAACATGGCCTATTTTGTGCCTCTGGATGCACCCGATAAGAAGTATTACATTTTTGGAAAAGGTCAGGCGATGCTACTTGCCGAAGAGCTTAACATCCCTATTTTGGCAGAAATTCCCATAGTAGAAGCTATTTCCGAATCGGGTGATTCCGGAAATCCAATTGCCTTGGACGATTCATCCATTATCGCTCAAACCTTTGCCCAACTGGTAACCAATTTACAAACTGAATTAAATAAATAACCAAAACCAAATCATAAAATGGCTAGTAAAGAAGAAATGAACCAAAAAGTGCTGAATGTGCTTGATCAGGTACGACCTTATCTACAGGCGGATGGTGGCGACATCAAATTTATCGGGCTTACAGACGATATGATTGTAAATGTGGAGCTTACAGGTGCTTGCGGGTCATGTGCCTTTAGCACCATGACGTTAAAGAATGGTGTGGAAGCAACACTCAGGAAAATAATCCCTGAAATCAAAGAAGTGGTGGCTATAAACCTGTCTGTATAAATAATTGTTTAAAACATGATGTCGCTTGTGGCCTGACTACGACAGGTATCGGGCCACAATAGGCATGCGACGGCCCATTCCAAATGCTTTACCGGTTACCCGGAGGATGGGAGGAGTTTGATAACGCTTGTATTCGTTGATGTTTACAAGTCTTAATATCCTTCCAACCAAATCTTTATCAAACCCCAAGGCTACTATTTCTTTGGGGCCTTTCCGTTCTTCGATATACAAATACAGAATCTCATCCAAAATATGGTACTCTGGCAATGAGTCTGAGTCCTTCTGATCGGGCCGCAATTCGGCCGATGGTGGTTTGGAAATAATATTTTCGGGAATCACCTCCTTGTTTCGGTTGATGTATCGTGCCAACTGAAACACCTTGGTTTTATACACATCACCAATAACCGATAATCCACCGTTCATATCACCATACAAGGTGCCATATCCTACAGCAGCTTCACTTTTGTTGCTGGTATTCAACAGAATATATCCGAATTTATTGGATAAAGCCATTAAAATCACACCCCGGATGCGTGCCTGCATATTCTCTTCAGCCAGGTTAAAGGGCAAATCCCTAAAGTAAGGTAACAGTGTTTCTTCAAGTGCAAAAAATCCCTTTTCTATGGCAATAGTATCGTAGGGCATGCCCAGATTAAGGGCCAGCTTCACGGCATCGTTCACAGAATGGTCGGTAGAATACCGGGATGGCAACAGAACATTGTACACATTTTCGGCACCCAGCGCTTCTGCCGCCAAAACCGCTGTTACGGCAGAGTCGATACCTCCGGAGAGACCTAAAATAGCCTTTTTAAATCCCAGTTTTCCAAAGTAATTTTTGATACCCATGACCAGTGCATCATGAATTAACGCCATTTCATCCTTTTTGTCCGACTGAAGATTTGAAGAATGCACTTGTAGGTCATCTGTATCAACAATCCGGAAATCCTCCTCAAAATATTTGAGTTCATGAATTAAGTTGCCTTCCCCGTCCATCACCAACGATCCGCCATCGAACAACAGTTCTGTTTGCGCACCAACATGATTTACATAAAGCAGCGGCATTCGATATTCAAGGGCATTTTTCCGTAGTACCAGTTTTCGCTCGTCCGCCTGAGATACATGAAACGGAGAAGCGGCAATGTTGATCATCAAATCCGGAAGCTGACTTTTTAACTCCTCCATAGGATTGGTGATATACAACGGGTTATCCTGTACGTTCCATAAATCTTCGCAAATGGTCAGCGCAATTCGCTTTCCGCGGAAAGGGATAACCTCAAAATGCCGGTTGGGTTCAAAATAACGGTATTCGTCGAATATATCATAGTTGGGCAACAGCGTTTTATGAATGAATTGTACCACTTTCCCATCTGAAATAAACGCCGCAGAATTAAACAAAGGCTTGCCTTTTGGAGCATAAT
Organism: Bacteroidales bacterium; assembly: GCA_030690365.1. Taxonomy (GTDB): domain Bacteria; phylum Bacteroidota; class Bacteroidia; order Bacteroidales; family F082; genus UBA6244. The sequence continues at coordinate 158,432 of JAUYGX010000023.1, forward strand.
TGTACGTAGGCAATCCAACAATGGCGGCTATCCCGGTGCTATGAGGTGCAATTTTTTCCAGTGCAACCCCGCATTCATCCACAAAATCGGTAAACTCAAGAAAATCACGGGGAGGATAACCTGAAATGGCCAACTCAGAAAACACAATGAGTTCTGCCCCCTGACTTTTGGCCTGTTGGATGGAATGTAAGATTTTGTTTACATTGCTATCGAAATTACCAATATGGTAATTAAGCTGTGCGAGTGCAATTTTCAATGATACGATTGTTATTGAGTGGTTAGACTAAAAAATAACTGCCACATTTACTTCAATGAAGTTACTTCGGGCGGAGTTTTTTTCATCCGGATTCATAGCGTTGTCACCCGACAGCACATTGCTAAATGCATTGTCGTATTTAATTCCGGTACGCAAATAGGTGTCTCCCGAAAGGGGAATCTCAACACCACCTCCCAAAAGCAGGGAAGTCCTGAAAAACTTCATATCACCCGTGATGTCGTGGTCGTTGGTAATAGGTGCATTGCTGTCATCAGGCAAAAACGAATCTTTTCCTTTTGCCGAAAGCAGGAAGCCCAATCCAAAACCAATCTGGCCATAATACCTCAACCCTTTAATTTCATTGGTTTTCATGGTAAAAGCCAAAGGCAACTCGATATATTTAGAACGGTATTTACGCGTTAAAATACCATCCATCGCATCTGCGGACCGAGAAGGATATTCGAGCGTTCCATTGAGAAAAACCACATCAAATCCGGTGGTAAATGCATAATTTTCCATGAGGTACACATCCGCAACAAAGCCCCAGGCTGCTCCAAAAGCGCTTCCCTGATTTTCATAATTGTCGGCACTGCTGCGGAACCAACCCAGATTTGCACCCGCTTTAAACCCAAACTGAAAAGGCTTATGTTGAGCTTCAACACCAAGAAATGACAATAATAAACAAACTAAAAGTAATTTTTTCATGTTTTATGAAGTTTATACAAAGATAGGATTTCAATTAAAATGCGAAGCGATAACAAATATTTATTTATCTTTGACTATTCAACTTAAAAAAAATAGACCATGAAAAAACTAATGCTTATTATGGTGGCCTTATTCGCAACCACAGTGATGTTCGGCCAGTTTCATATTGGACCACAAATTGGATTTACTTCCTCAAAACTCACCACCAACCAGAATGACATTAAAACCTCTTTCAAAAGCAATTTTGTTTTTGGTGCTTTCGCCCGGATTGGGGATAAAATTTATGTACAACCCGAAATTAACTGGCTTACCCAGGGGGGTGTATGGGAAGCTAAGACGGATGGTTCCGAAATTGGAAAAACTGAATTGACCTATAAAACCATCCAAATCCCGGTGAGTGTAGGATATAAACTCATCGACATGAAAGTAGTAAATATCAGGGTATTTGGTGGTTTTGCAGCCAATATTGCTGCTGACAAAAAGATGAAAATAAACGATATTACCGAGCCAATAAAAGACGCAGACTGGAGTAATATGGTATGGCAGTATCAGGTAGGTGCCGGTGTGGATGTACTGATGTTTGCTTTGGACATCAAATACATGGGCGGATTAAACAACCTCTATAAAGGTGATGTTCAGTATGATGGTGAAACACTATCAACCAAATCGAACCTGTTTATGGTCACCCTTGGCTGGAAGATTTTCTAGCAAGAGAAAATAGAACTTACAAAGTGAAATGTCAGTACTTTTGTGCTGACATTTTTTTTTTGATCCATGAAGAAATTGAAAATCCCCTTTGTAGCTTTTTTGCTGGTGGTCACCATAGCAGCCTGTAACCACAATTCGTCAGATCAATGGACGGTTCCTGTTGATGCCGAAAAGCAAACCACCGTAACTATTCATCGGTATGGCCGAAAGCTTTTTTCGCTCGATACCAGCAACCTGTTGAAAGAGCTACAGAGCATCCAGCCACAGTACCGTGCATTTATCGGAAATAATTTCGCCAATCCAAATCAATTCAAACAGTTGTATCAGTTTGTAACCGATACCATGCTAATCCGCCTGAACCAAAAAACGCAGGAAGTCTACCCAAACCTGAATCACCTGGAGGATGAACTTTCATTGGCGTTTAGCCGGTTCCACTATTTTTTTCCTAAAGCCACCATTCCATCGGTTTACAGCTATGTTTCAGGAATGTATTACGAAAATCCGGTTGAAATAAACGACACCTTGTTGGTAGTGGCCCTCGATGTTTATCTGGGCAGCGATTTTGCTCCATACCGCAACCTTGGCCTGCCCCACTACCGCATTCGGCGAATGGCACCGGATTATGTGGCCATTGATGTGATGAAAGCCCTTTACAACACAGATATAAACCCAAAATTCCAACAGAAAACATTGCTCGACCGTATGATTGGTGCCGGAAAACTAATGGTCTTTCTGGATGCTGTTCTACCACAAACAGCCGACACACTTAAAATGGGCTATACCACCGCTCAATGGAACTGGATGGAAGAAAACAAGGAAAATGCCTGGGCTTTTTTGGTGAAAGGCCAGCTTTTCTATTCATCTGATTACGACACCCAAACAAAGCTGATACAGGACGCCCCCTTTACCACCGGGTTTTCAAATGAATCCGCACCCCGGATCGGCATTTGGCTGGGTTGGCAAATCGTAAATGCTTATCACGCAAACCACCCTGAAGTATCGCTGAGTGAACTTATTTTAAATCCGGATAGCCAGGAGATTCTGCAAAAATCGGGATATAAGCCTTAAAAGTAAAAAGCTACATCAATCATTGCCACATATTTTTCATTACATTTGTTCTTAGTAACCCTAAACTAAACACCTGATGTTAGTTAAGACCTATGGTAGCGCCATCCAGGGAATCGATGCCCTGATCATTACTGTTGAAGTCAATATTGGTAAGGGACGGAAATTTTATCTGGTAGGGTTACCCGATAATGCGGTAAAAGAAAGCCAGCAACGAATGATTGCTGCTTTGGGAAATATCGGCTACCGGTTTCCGGGACAGCGGATTGTGATCAACATGGCACCAGCCGACATTAAAAAGGAAGGATCGGCCTACGATTTGCCCATTGCCATTGGGATCCTGGCGGCCTCAAAACAGATTAGCAACGAATTGCTTGGTGAGTATATCATGATGGGTGAGCTGTCGCTGGATGGCGGGCTTAAACCCATTAAAGGGGCGTTGCCCATTGCCCTCAAAGCACGCGAACAGGGCTTTAAAGGAATAATCCTTCCCCGGGAAAACATACCGGAAGCAGCCGTAGTGAACGGACTTGATGTCCTTGGTTTTGATCACATCAGCGGTGTAATTGAGATGCTGGATGGCACTACCATTCCAACTCCCTGCACTGCCGACCTGGGGCAACTCATCGAATCTGAAATGGATCACTTTGCCTTCGATTTTGAAGACGTAAAAGGTCAGGAAAATATTAAACGGGCACTCGAAATTGCTGCCGCCGGAGGTCACAATGCCATTATGATCGGTCCTCCGGGATCGGGCAAGACTATGCTCGCCAAAAGGCTGCCTTCCATCCTCCCTCCCATGTCGTTGAACGAAGCCCTCGAAACTACCAAGATTCATTCGGTTGCAGGTACCTTAAACGGGAAATCGGGGCTGGTCACCATCCGGCCATACCGGTCGCCACACCATACCATCAGTGATGCAGGACTTGTTGGAGGTGGCCCATATCCCCAACCGGGAGAAATTTCGCTGGCTCAAAATGGGGTGTTGTTTCTGGACGAACTTCCTGAATTCAAAAGATCTGTGCTCGAGGTCATGAGGCAACCCATGGAAGACCGTGTGGTTACCATTTCACGGGCACGCATCACGGTAACGTACCCTGCCAGTTTTATGCTGATTGCAGCCATGAACCCCTGTCCCTGTGGCTATTACAACGACCCCAACCGGGAATGTGTTTGCTCGCCCGGAGCCGTAAAAAATTACCTGAATAAAATATCCGGTCCGCTGATGGACCGCATCGACCTACATGTTGAGGTAACCCCGGTGCCTTTTAAAGATCTGGCTGAAACACCCAAAGGTGAAATGAGTGCCAGCATCAGGAACCGGGTGATGGCGGCAAAAAGAATTCAGGAAAAGAGGTTTGTCGATACACCTACTATTTTTTGCAATGCACAGATGTCGTCGAAGGATGTGGACAAATATTGTAATTTGCAGGCTGACGGATTCAATTTGCTAAAAACGGCCATGGAACGTCTTAGCCTTTCGGCGAGAGCCTTTGTCAGGATAAAAAAAGTGGCCCGGACTATTGCCGATCTGGAAAATTCGGAAGATATTAAAGCTGAACATCTTGCCGAAGCCATTCAGTACCGTAGTCTTGATCGCGAAAGCTGGGGATCATAATCAATTATCAACCTATTAATGGATGGGAAAGTTTATCTTTGCCAACCCTTGAACACGACATTAAATGAATCAAAATAAATTGAACAATTTCACGCTCGACGACCTGAACCATCTGAATACAAATACGATGATGGATCATTTGGGTATTCAATTTACGGAGGCTTCGCCCGGATTTATAAAAGCCACCATGCCCGTCGATCACCGAACGCATCAACCTATGGGCTTGCTTCACGGAGGAGCGAGTGTGGCCCTGGCAGAATCGGCAGGCAGTGTCGGGTCGGCCATGTTGGTCGACATAAGCCATTATTCGGTGGTAGGAGCACAAATTACAGCCAACCATTTGCGTAGCGTGAAAGATGGGTTGGTGACGGCGGAAGCCAAAATCATCCACCAGGGGAAAAATACCCATGTATGGAACATTGATATCACCGATCAAAAGGGGAAAATAATCTCCACCTGTCGTCTTACCAATTTCATCTTAAAAAAATGAGTCTAAAAAATACAGCACCCATCATCGATCTTTTACTGACTAAAAACCTGCCATTTGCCATTTTCAGGTTGCCCGAAACCAATGAATTTACCTTGATTTGTCAACATGACAATGAGGTAAAAGAAATTGATATTCTGGATATAGAAGAATTCAGGGGATTTGTAATTGCACCATTCAAATGTGCCCGGACCGGAAGTGCTTTTTTAATCAGGCCCGACCTGGTAGCAAAGAATGATAAAGAAATTGGCGCGCTTCAAATGAAATTGGCCCAATTACCTGACGCGGAAGTCTCTGTAAGAGATATGGACATCGAAAACCATGTGATCAGCCGGCATGCCTACATCAACAACATGGACTACATTATTAAAATTCTTCAGAAAGAGGAGCTTCATAAAGTAGTGCTATCGCGTGTCATTTCATGTCCGTTACAGGCAACCTTCTCTCAGGGACTATTGTTCAATCAATTGGCCAATGAGTATTCAGGAGCCTTTGTATATCTGTTTCACCTTCCTGAACAGGGAACCTGGGCAGGGGCGTCACCAGAGGCCTTGCTTTTAATCGATCAGGATGTGGCCAGCACCATGGCCCTGGCCGGCACCCGTTTATATCATCCCGAAACCACCAATAATCCCTGGCTCGAAAAGGAAACATTGGAACAATCGTTTGTATCTCAATATATTGCAAATGTATTGGCTGAAACAGGAATTACCGGTTATCAAACTGAAACACCCTCCACCCAGCGTGCCGGACATTTGGAACACCGCCTGACCCGGTTTACCATCCAGGCAAAGCAACTTGAAAATAAAGCAGGTAAAATGATCATGGGTTTGCACCCGACCCCTGCCGTTTGCGGATATCCCAAGGGTGACGCCTATCATTTGATTATGAGGGCCGAGCAGCATGATCGCCGGTTTTATACCGGATTTTTAGGTCCATGGAATATCCAGGGAAGTTCACAACTATATGTAAATCTGCGCTGTGCAGAAATCGGGGAAGATACGTTAAACCTTTATGTCGGAGGAGGCTTAACCGCCCATTCGGTTTCGGAAGATGAATGGGACGAAACAGTTGAGAAATCAAAAACCCTGTTGTCGGTAATTGAAAAATTATAGACTTTTGCCTCATGACAACTGACAAAAAACCTGTCGCGTTATTGGCCGACATCCTGATTCAAAAAGGGCTTGAAAATTTGGTTCACTCACCAGGTTCGAGAAATGCACCTATTATCATCGCGTTTAGCGGCTACGGACAGCTAAAAATTACCACCGTTTTCGATGAACGATGTGCTGCTTTTTATGCGTTGGGGATGGCACTGGCTTCGGGCAAAACCGTGGCCATCGACTGTACCTCGGGAACTGCACCTTTAAATTATGCACCCGCCATCGCCGAAGCATATTACCAGCATATACCCCTATTGGTTTTAACGGCCGACCGTTCACCTCAATATATTGACATTGGCGATGGGCAAACCATCCGACAAAAAGGGGTTTTTTCCAATTATATCAAACAGAGTTACGAATTACCCCAAAGTATTGACTCCGTTGAGGATTTCGCACAGGCTGAAGAAATAATCAACGATGCCATAAACCAAACTATGAGCGAAAACCGGGGTCCGGTTCAAATAAATATCCCCCTCGACGAACCCCTTTACGAAACTTCCGAAACATACATCTCCGGGAGATTGATAGGCCTAACATCAAAGGCATTTGACGCGAACCAGGATATTCCTGAGATTTTTACAGACCAATGGAAACATAGCCGGAAGTTGATGGTTCTTGCCGGACAGATGAATCCTGATGCTGAGTTAAATGAAATTCTCATAAACCTTACCGAAAAACAACAGGCTGTTGTATTGACTGAAACCACTTCCAATCAATGCTACCTTGATTTTATTGATGGTATCGACAATGTCATTTCTGCCATTCAACCCGAAGAGAGTGAAGATTACCAACCGGATTTACTCATTACCATTGGGGGTGCAGTGGTTTCGAAGATGGTAAAAAAGTTTCTTCGGGAACATTCTCCTACAAACCACTGGCACATTTCGGACTCGGGAGAAAAAATGGACACCTTTTTTTGCCTTACGGGAACGATACAATCAACAACGGTTGACGCATTGAAAACATTGATGTCTCAACCCCGGACTGCGGAAATCCACTTTCAAAAAAGATGGCTTGAAAAAAAAAGAACTGCCGATATGAAAAGGGAGGTCTTTATTGAAACTGCTCCTTTTAGCGATCTTACAGTTTTTAACCAGATCATAAAAGCACTACCGCCACTTACCCGTCTGCACCTCGGCAACAGCACACCAGTTCGTTATTCTCAATTATTTGGAAGCCAGCCCGGACTTAGCTATTTCAGCAACCGGGGAGTAAGCGGGATCGACGGGCAAATCTCCACAGCAGCGGGATTTGCAACCTGTTCATCCAATTTAAATGTTCTGATAACCGGTGATCTCGGGTTTTTATACGACAGCAACGGATTGATGCTATTAACTCATTGTCCTAACCTGAAGATAGTTGTGATCAATAACCAGGGTGGTGGTATTTTCAGGTTTATCCCCGGCCCGGAAACGGTTCATAATTTTGAACAGTATTTTGAAGCGCATCACAACCTCAAACTCGAACTACTTACAAAGGCATTTAATGTCAACTACCTGTACGCCGATTCACATCAAACAGTTGAAGAAAAAGTCCATGATCTTTTTTATGGCAACCATGGGGTACAGGTGTTGGAGATTAGCACACCAGCCGAAATAAATGCTGAGGTGCTGCGCAATTATTTCAAAGAGCTAAGGAATAGATAACGTAGATAAACAGACCCCTTTTGTCATTCCGATTGAGCGGACGCCAGGAGCGAACAGAGTACCCAGTTTGTCATTCCGATTGAGCGGACGCCAGGAGCGAACAGAGGAATCTACTACTGCTTCATTACCATGGATATGCATCTGATTGATGCTCAGATTCCTCCGCTACGTAACTCCTTCTGACGGAGTCGTTACTCCGGTCGGAATGACAAAACAGACCCGTGTTGTCATTCCGATTGAGCGGACGCCAGGAGCGAACAGAGGAATCTGTTGCTACCTCATTTACATGTGTATGAACTTAGCCTGAGGGTGCTTTTACAATCCATAAAAGCATAAATATGCTTTACACATAAACCAGACAGTCATGCCCATGTTTTTTATATATTCGTTCCCTGAATAAAATAGAAAATCTCATGGCTCAACGTGAATGGAAATCGATGAAAGAGTTTGAAGAAATCAAACTCGAATACTGGAATCATATAGCTAAAATCACTATCAACCGCCCGCGTTTTTACAATGCATTTACACCTACAACCACCACAGAAATGGCCGTTGCACTGGAGATGTTGCGCGAAGACCAGGATGTGTACACCATTGTTCTTACCGGAGAAGGCGACAAGGCGTTTTGTAGTGGCGGCGATCAAAATGTGAAAGGAAAAGGCGGATACATTGGCAAAGATGGCATCCCCCGCCTGAATGTCCTCGATGTGCAACGAAAAATCCGTTCCATGCCAAAACCTGTAATCGCCATGGTAAATGGATTTGCCATTGGTGGCGGACATGTACTGCATGTGGTATGCGACATGACCATTGCTTCTGAAAATGCCCGCTTCGGACAAACCGGCCCGAAGGTGGGAAGCTTTGATGCCGGCCTGGGCTCTTCCTATCTCGCCAGCATCGTGGGCCAGAAAAAAGCCAGGGAAATCTGGTTTTTGAATAAACAATATACGGCTGCCGAGGCACTTGAAATGGGATTGGTTAACAAAGTGGTTCCATTGGAAAATCTTGAAGACGAAACTGTTGAATGGTGTATGACCATGCATCAGCGGAGTCCGATGGCCCTTAGAATGATTAAACTTGGAATGAATGCCGAACTCGACGGACAAATTGGCCTCCAGGAATTTGCCGGAAACGCCACCCTGCTTTATTATCTCACCGATGAAGCCCAGGAAGGCAAACATGCTTTTCTTGAAAAACGCGATCCCGATTTTCATAAATACCCAAAATATCCCTGATCGGTTCCATGAGTACTGCCAAAACTTCTAAAATTGTTTCATGGATCAAGGCTGCCCGGTTGCGTACGCTGCCATTGGCTTTGTCGAGTGTGATCATGGGCAGTTTCCTGGCCATTGGCTCAGGCAATTACATGATTCCGGTCATTATTCTGTCGTTAGTAACGACCCTTATTCTGCAGATACTCTCCAATTTTGCCAATGATTATGGCGATTCCATAAAAGGAACCGACAACGAACACCGGTTAGGCCCATTGAGAACCGTTCAAAGCGGTGAAATCACACATCAGGAGATGAAATGGGGAATCCTTGTTTCGGTTATACTGTCCTTAATTTCAGGTATCTGGCTTATTTATTACGGACTTGGCGATCACTGGACGGAAGGGCTTTTGTTTCTGATTTTAGGAATAGCCTCCATTGCGGCTGCCATTAAATATGTGGTAGGTCACAATGCCTATGGGTACAGGGGATTGGGTGACTTGTTTGTATTCCTTTTTTTTGGATTGTTGGGTGTTGCAGGCACCTTCTACCTAAATGCTCATCAAATACCCTGGAGCATTTGGCTGCCAGCTTGTACGATGGGTTTTTTTAGCACCGGGGTGCTGAATCTCAACAATATGCGTGATATTGAAAACGATAAACGTTCAGGCAAAATAACCATCCCGGTAAGGTTAGGTTCCGAAAGAGCCTGGAATTACCACGTTGCACTTATACTATCCGGATGGATTTGTGCTGTTTTATTTACCCTTCTTCATTACCATGGGATGGTGCAATTTATCTACCTCATCGTGATGCCTGTTTTTATTCTGGACTTGATGAAAATCAAACATACATCCGACAAACGTGCGTTGGATCCATACCTCAAACGATTGGCACTAAGCACACTGGCGTTTACTCTACTGTTTGGAACCGGATTTGTATTGTAAATCTTAGAGGAGTAATTTTTGTATTTTTACCTTAAAAAATGATGCTGACCGCCCGCTATTTCTCCTATCGACTGCAATTTAAATTTGATGCCGGCACTTCGCGTGGAGTACTCAGGTACAAGGATTCGTGGTTTATCGAAATTTGGGATAACGAGGCATCACAAACAAAAGGAATTGGTGAATGCAGTCTGATTCAGGGATTAAGCCCCGATCCCATTTCAGGATTTGAAGCAAAGTTAAAGGAAGTTTGTACCCACATCAACCAATTGGATGAAGGGTTAAAACAGAGTTTAATCGATTTCCCCGCCATTCGCTTTGGGCTTGAGACTGCTCTATTGGATTTGAAGATGGGAGGTCAAAAAATATTATTCCCTTCAAAATTCACCAATGGAACAGATTTTATTCCCATCAATGGTTTGATATGGATGGGAAATTACCAGGAAATGCTGGCCCGAATCCGGGTTAAAATTGCAGATGGGTTCCGCTGTTTAAAGTTAAAAATCGGGGCCATTGATTTTGGAGAAGAATTGAAACTGATTCAGCTCATCCGGCAGGAATTTTCACCTGAGGAGCTTGAACTTCGCCTGGATGCCAACGGAGCCTTTGCTCCCGACGAAGCATTACAAAAGCTTGAACAACTTTCGCCCTATCATATACATTCAATAGAACAACCCATTGGGTCCCGGCAATGGGAAGCCATGGCCGGATTGTGCCGCACAAGTCCCATCCCCATTGCATTGGATGAAGAATTAATTGGCATCCGCAGCAGCGGTGAACTCTCCCGCATGCTTCAGTTTATCCACCCTGAATATATCATCCTTAAGCCCAGCCTGATAGGAGGTCTTACAGTGGCCAACGGATTTATTCAAATGGCTGAAACAAACAAAGTAAAATGGTGGGTTACCTCTGCATTGGAATCGAATATCGGCTTAAATGCCCTTGCGCAATGGGTTTACCCTTTAAATAACGCCTTGCCACAAGGGCTTGGAACGGGTCAGTTGTATGCGAATAATGTGGAAAGTCCACTAGTAGTGGATCAGGGAAGACTTTACCACCGGGCAAATCAATTCTGGGATTTGAATAATTTTACCCTAAAAATCTGACCCATGCGCATCTATATTGAAGAAAAGGATTTCGATCTTCCGGATTTCATCAACTATTGTCAGCACAACCTTCATTTACCAAAATCAGATGATTGGAGACGATCCATTTATGAGTTTTTCGATGAATGGCACAATTCGTCAGTTTTCATAACTGTAAATACCTCGGGATCCACAGGAGAAGCCAAACCTGTTTCGCTTCAAAAAAAACATGTTATGGCCAGTGCCAGGGCTACTTTGCAGTATTTGAATATCCAACCCGGAGGTCTGGCATGGCTTTGTCTTCCGGCAAACTACATTGCTGGCAAAATGATGATTGTAAGGGCTTTGGTGGGCGGACTCGATTTATTAATATCGAAACCTGAGTCGTCGCCTTCTATTCCAACTCAAAATACGATCGCCCTTACTGCGATGGTTCCATCTCAAATCAGCCATTTTGCAGCCGCAACCAATGGATTGAACAATATTGAAAAATCAATCAGTCATGTTTTGATTGGAGGTGCAACAATCCCTCAACTATTGGAGGATCGACTTAAGCAGCTTACCGGGACTTGTTTGTGGCATACTTACGGCATGACCGAAACCATCAGTCACATAGCAATTAGAAGAATGAATGGCGAGGATGCGTCGCCATTTTTTAGACCATTCCCGGGTGTTTCAGTTTCAAAAAACGACCAGGGTTGTTTGGTGATCGACTATCTGTCTATCGGTGTTGCAAATCTTCATACCAACGATCTGGCAACCCTAAACTCAAACAATACATTTTCGATCGATGGACGTAATGATTTCATTATCAACAGTAGAGGGATCAAACTCAATCCGATGAAAATTGAACGAAAGCTGGAAAACAAACTTCCGTGCCCGTTTTTTGTTACTGGTCTGCAGGATTCCATCCGGGGTGAAAAAGTCGTTTTATGTATAGAAAACAAAGGAGATTTGTTACCAAACATTTGCCATTTTTGGAAGATCATCGAAAATGAACTTCAGAAGCCCGAGATTCCACAGGAAATTATTTTTTTGGATTATTTTATCAGATCGGAAAATGGAAAGTTGAAACGACAAGCTACGTCCGTGTTGGTCAATAGGAGTTTTGAATGATATCACATGGATTGATTGCCAGTTATTTTGCATAATATTTAAGGAAAAATCAGAATTAATATGATTATAAGAAAAATGATGTTAATTTTGAGACCGTTATTATATCAAAATTACACATGGCTACAAAGAGCACATTTGATTTTTCAGGTAAAGTTATATTGATTGTGGAAGATACCGAAACGAGTAATCGCTTCTACAACGCTGCCCTCAGTCGCACCAATGCTTCCCTTTTATGGGCGATTGATGGTGATGAAGCTTTAAAAAAAGCAGAGGAAAACCCTAATATAGATGCCATTCTTCTCGACTTAAACCTCCCGGGAATAAGTGGATTCGAAGTACTAAAAGTGATCAGGTCGAAGAACAAGGATGTTTCGATTATCGTACAAACAGCCTACGTACTTTCGGGGGAAGAGGCTACCTGTTTTGAATTGGGTGCCAGCGATTTTATTACAAAACCCATTATGCTTGATCATTTACTGGGAACTTTAAATAAACATCTGAACAAATAATTACGCCAGGTCGGTGATTTGAATCGATTCATTGACAATTTTCTCTATTTGCTTTTCTGATTTTCCCAGTTTACGCAGCATATCTGAATTCTTCAAGAGGGTTCTGCAAAGCACAATTTCATTTTCAAGCAAATAATTTTTCTCAGCATTTGTTATTGAATGAAGTGCCGTGATGGGATGAAAACCGGCCTTGTCGATCATATCGCGCAAACTATCGCCCACAGGATAGTCCCATGAAACGAGTTTTAACCCCGAGCAATTGCCATATTGCAGGGCATCTTCCGTAAATCGGGTATTGGTTACAATCCAGCCCTCATAATTCAAATTCTCAAAACCCGCTTCCTTTTCCCAGGCACTTTTCATATCCTGAAATCTGGACTGAATATAAAGCGAAACTTTTACATCACTTTTGCGCCGGATGTCGTTGTGAAACTTGCATTCTACCATCACGCGCAACCCGGGTTTATCTGCCACCACATCCAATTCGTGATCGACACATTTACCTCGTGAAATGATTCCTACCTGAACCTTAAAGCCTTTTTCCTTCAGCAATTCGCCTACCAGCAGCTCGAAAGGAAATCCCGTCGGACCCAGATCCAATATGGCTTTTTTCAAGCGATATCTTCCGGCAGCTTTGGCCGATTTTTGGCGCAACTGAGCATAGGCGAGTTTATACAACATGTGAGTGCTCATTCCATCAGTCATTTGCCCGGTAATATACTCAACTACCCTTTCAATTTCGCTCTCGGAAGCACCCGACCGACGCAAGGATTTTCGCAATTTTTCGGCATCAAACTGGTCCTTTTCACCATTGCGTTTTATAACATTCTTCATGGGAATTTATTAACAAAATAACCTGTGTGAAAGTACAAAAAAAAGCCCAACCCATTGCGTGGGGTGAGCTTCCAAAAAAAAATGAACAATTACAGCTATTTCTTTGTTCCAGTTTCTAAATCATTCCTTCACCAATTTTTTATCAATAACCAATTCCACTTTTACGACCACAATATCTAACCATTGGTATCCGTTTTCAGTTGAATTATGAGAATACTAAGATAAGCATAACCGGAAGGTTTTTACTGATTTCCAGGCATATTTTGTTTAAAACAGCGACCAAAACCTGGAGCTTTGTCTGAGATACTTGTTTTAAATCGTTTGCAAATAAAAAGCGTGGTTTAAATCTCTGTCACATTGTACTAAATTTTCAGGTAAATCTCCGTTTAGAAGCCCCCCATAGGCATGAAATTTCCAGTAGAAATGTCATGCCTGCTCATCGCAATATCTGAGAAAACTGTGAAGCGATGACTTCGGAATCCAGTTTAGTTTCTAACAAACTTCCTGGTATCAGATTTCCCATCGGTCATTCTGGCGCAAATGATATACAATCCGCTTTGCAACGATTGTGTGTTAACAACCACTTCATTGGCACGATCGGCCGGAATTACTTTTAACAGCTTTCCTACCATATCATACAATTCAACCTGTTTCATTGGCAGGGTGGTACTCACATGCAGCCTTTCACCGGCGGGATTTGGAAATAGCTGAAGGCGGGTTTGGTTTAACAGGTTCTCATCTACATCCAGGTAAGTTCCGACGTTGAGTCTTTTTGTTGTATATAAATGATATTCACCCGGTTGTAGCAGAATAGGATCGTTAACATTCAACACATTAACCGAATCGCTGCTAAAGAAATCGTACCAAATCCCTGCCTGTTGGAAAGCGGGAACAACAGAACCTGCCACCACATCAAAATTACCCATGATGGTTACATCCATCGATGTATGATTCAGATGTATGGTCTTAAGCAGTGAATTTCCGCCTTCAATGGTGAAATCAGATGTACTAAAAGCGGGTTCATTTTTCTTGATTTCGATGAGGGCTTTATACACATTATACACCCGCTTGCGGTCGGCCTCGTTGTAATACGACCATTTAATGGGTTTGGGACTTAGGCGGCAATCGTTGCTAATGGTCTCGTCTTCGCAGGTGTTGATAGAGTAATCGTAGCCAAGTTCTCCAAATTGCCAAATCATTTTCGGACCAGGGACAGGGATAAAAAAGGTGGCGGCAGACTCTACCCTACTGAGCGCAGTGGTCAGGTTTTTCACCGAATAACTTCCGTCTTCAAGGCCCCAGGTCAGGTTTTTATACATCATACGTTCTTCATCATGACTTTCCATATAGCCTACCACATGGGGTTCACTCCACCCACGATTTTTATATGAGATCAAGGACACATCACTTTCACTTCCATAACCCATATCTGCCTGGGTATATGCTTTGTTCAAGTTCCCCCACAAAAGAATACCATAATTCGCCAGTACTTTTTCTTCTGAATTGGCAGTTAGATGCTCAAAAATAACCAGTGCATCATCCTTAACATTCCATATCTGATCGGCCATGCGCTCCAGAATGTTGATTCGCGATTGATCATAATCCCAACCTTCCCCGGGTTTATTGGTAAACCCTTTTGTAAAATCGAAACGGAAGCCATCTATTTTGTATTCTTCCATCCAGTATTTGTTTACGCGATCGACAAAATCTTTGGTCGCCTGACTCTCATGGTTAAAATCGCTTCCCCAGCTGTAGGTCGGATTGGGCGAGGTAACATTAAACCAGGGATTGTTGGCTGCCGGTCGGTTGTTTTCGCCATCCCAGTACATCATGGCCAACGGACAGGTACCATAGGCGTGGTTTAATACCATATCCATAATTACGGCAATTCCCCTGCTATGACATTCATCTACAAAGGCTTTAAAAGTATCTTTTGGACCATAATATTTATCCACAGCAAAATAGTAGTTCGGATTGTATCCCCAGCTGTTGTTTCCTTCAAATTCGCTCACAGGCATTAATTCAATGGCTGTAACACCCAGTTTTTCCAAATAATCGAGCGTATCCAAAGTGCTGTTGAAGGTGTGAGCCGAAGTAAAGTCGCGCACCAGCAATTCATAAACAACCAGTTTATTCGGATCGGGCGTTGCAAATGAATTAATCTGCCATTGATAGGATGATTGGGCCGTTTGAAAAACGGTGGCAATACCGGATGTTTTCCCGATAGGGTATTCAATCAGGTTTGGATAAGTGGTATTGCTGATATACTGATCGTTCCAGGGATCGCTTACCTGATCGGCATAGATGTCGCCTACACGGATGGTTCCATCAATCAGATATTGAAAAATATACGGTTTCCCCGCTTCCAGGCCATTTAGTTCAACCCAAAAGCGCTTTCCGTCAGAAGTGATTTTCATTTCGTTTGATTCTTCCAGTTCCCAATCGCTGAAATCGCCAATGGCAAATATGAATTCCTTTTCGGGAGCGTACAGGCTTAAAATTACTGTATTCTCATCAATATAATTAATGCCGTCAACAATCCCGGCAGGGCGATCTTCAATAACTGCCGGTTTGCGCACATACACATACAGGCTATCGGCAGCCGTTGCAGTAAGGCCTTTTGCCACTGCTTTTACCCAATGTTTTCCATAGGAATCGGCCACAAAAGCCGTAAAAAAAGTCGCGCCAGTACCTGCATAAATCTGCACATTATCCACATACACAAAAGTGGAATCGGCATCATTTGAATTCCCTGACACTTCCACCTGATCATTTAACTGTACTACCGTTGGTCGTTCGGATGGCAAACTGATCAAAACGTTGGTACCACCAATACTCACATCATAAAAAATATCACTTCCGTCTTCATTTCTGCCTGTGGCTGATCCATCGGTGTTTCGAAAAACAAACGCCAATTGTAAAATGGTCTCACCATCGGGAACACCGTAATATTCACGAATAGATGGGGAAATAATCAACTGCCACAGGTCGGTCCCGACAGGGCTCAATTTACATTCAGGAATATTGATTGTCCAACCGGATTTTACATACTTCCAGTCGATGGATGATGAACTCAGGTTGGTAATCACACCTGTATGTGCATATACATCGTCGGAAGTTCCGGCAAGCCCGCCATTACCCAATTGGGCGTTAAAAACAATGGTTACCTGATCCTGATCGGTAGGAAAAGCCGGATCAGCGGTGACTAATTGGGCGTAGGAACCCGAAAATCCGGAAACAATAAGAAATAAGGCTAGAAATACTTTATACATGATATGTTAGTTGATGGATTACAAAGTTAAACAATATACCAGGGCCAGACGATCTGAACACGCTATTTGGGCATCAATAATGTTAACCGATTGAATATGAATCATAACAAACTGATGCAAACGATTGCTAACATATTATAAACGAATTTACCTCGTTTAAAAAAAAGTTGAAAAAAATTTCAACCTGAAAATGCAGGGAAGATCACAGAAAAATCTATACCTAAAACGTTTGCGATAGGGTTATAGAGTTAAATTGCTGAGAGAATAATCCTGCAAAAAACCACCAAAAACCCTTACCTAACTGGATTCGCGGATAATTAGCTTGGTTTTTAACACATGTTTTTTGGGTTCATAATCGAAGGTATTGCTCTTGATACGCTCTAAAAGGATGCTGGTAGCCTTTTTCCCGAGCTCAAAACCGAACTGGTCAACCGACGACAATTCCGGATCGCAGATTTCTGCACTCTTGCTGTTTTCAAAGCCGACAATTTTTAAATCTTCAGGAACGCGGATACCCATTTTTTTTGCCATCTTGATTACACCCACGGCAGTCATATCATTTACGGCAAAAATGCCGTCCGGACGGTCCACCTTTTTTAAAATGCTGGCCGAAATTTTCATAGCTGCATCGCGCGTATCACAGGCATATACCAAATTTGTATCGTATTGCATGTTGTGGTGGAGCAGTGCATTTTTATAGCCCTCCAGGCGCTTTTGGCTGAGCATCAGGTGTTGTGGCGATGTATAACAGGCAATCCTTTTACATCCTCTGCTAATCAGATGGGTAACAGCGTTGTATGCTCCGGAATAATCATCCACCATCACCGAGTCGGCATGGAAATTATCCAACACACGATCGTAAAACACCATGGGAATTTCATTGTCGATAACCTGCTGAAAGTGCGAAAAGTCCTTGGTCTCCTTGGCAAAGGAAACCAACATTCCATCCACCCGGTTGGCCAACAAGGTCTGTGTATTAAGCACTTCACGCAGGTACGATTCGTTGGATTGTACCACCAACACATTGTAGTTATTCTGGTAGGCCACTTCCTCGATGCCATTAATGATGGTCGAGAAAAAGAAATGCTGTATTTCGGGAACGATCAGTCCAATGGTGTTGGTACGGCTGTTTTTCAAATTCAGCGCGATGAGATTTGGTTTATAGCCAAGCAGTTTAGACAATTCCTGCACAGCCTGACGTGTTTTCTTGCTAATATCCGGATGATCTTTCAATGCACGCGAAACAGTAGAAGTTGAAATACCGAGTTTTTCAGCGATATCTTTGATGGTTACCTGTCGTTTCATATCAATTATTTGATAAATTTTAACTCATTGACCTTGTGAAATAAAGGGCCAATTTTCAGCAACCTCTCGGTAATCGTGCCACAAGCATCTCCGGCCTTGTCATTTTGATAGCTATTGCCAACATAAGCTACCGTTACTATTTGACTGCCAAATTAATAATTGCTGAAATTGTCCTTTTACCCGGCCCACAAATATAACAATTCCATCTAAAGAAAGTAGACGGATGACAAAAAATTTGCAACCCCTCAAAAAACCTGGAATCTGAACGACCCTACTTTTTCACAAACACAATGTACTCCCAGGGTTTAAGATCGAACGGCTGATTTACAGACAAATCAACTTCCTTGTTGGTAAATGGATTCATAAACATGCCAGTCACAAGCTCAGAACTCAGGGTATATTTCTGTGGTTTTTTACTCAAATTCATGATCACCACAACCTGATTGTTATTTTTTTCTCTCGAAAAAGCCAGCATGGTGGAATCCATTTTGTTGGTCAGAGGCACGATTTCCCCACCTGACAGTCCATTCCACAAAGCTTCATTGTCGGTTTTAAGCTTATTGAGGAGCGTATAAAAACTTTCCTTTTTTATCTGGCTCCAGTCGATGGGATCTTTTTCGAAGAATTCCAGTCGTTTGCTCATTCCTGCTTCCTGACCACTATATATCAAGGGCATACCGGGGAAAGTATAGGTTAGCACAGCCATCGCATCGCCAGCGTCTCCCATTCTTTCGGCAATGGTACCATTCCATGAATTTTCATCATGGTTGGTGATAAACAGCATGTGGTATGCATCGGGGGGCAAGGTATCCAGTGATTGAACATATTTCCAAACCTCGGAAGCGGGCTTTTTGCCCTGGGCTATTTGGTTGAGGATGTGATGGAAATTCCAGGAATAGTTCATGTCAAAGGCTCTTTTCTGCAAGGCAGGTACGTCTTCGTTTTCAGCCAGCATAAATACCGGTTTTAGCTGTTCGAGCTGCAAGCGGGCCTCATTCCAGAAATCAACCGGAACCATACCGGCCACATCACACCTGTAACCATCCACATCAGCTTCCTTGACCCAAAATTTTAACGCGCTAATCATCGAGTCGCTCAACTCTGGATTCTCGTAATCAAAAGCAATTACATCTGTCCAGTCGAAGGGTGAAACAAAGGCTCCGGTTGAGTTGTGTTTATACCACTCAGGGTGTTTTTTAGCCCAGGGGTGATCCCAGGCACTGTGGTTTGCTACCCAATCTAAAATAACAAACATCCCCAACTGGTGGGCTTCATCAACAAGCGACCTGATGTCTGCCAAAGTTCCAAATTCGGGATTAACTTCTGTGTAATCTGCTACAGCATAATAGCTTCCCATCGATCCTTTTCGGTTTTCCATACCGATTGGGAAAATTGGCATTAACCAAAGGATATCCACACCCATCGCCTTCAACCTGGGAAGATCAGCCTGAAACGCTTTAATGGTTCCTTCTTTGGTGTGTTGGCGAAGGTTTACTTCATAAATGTTCGCACTTTTACTCCACTCAACATGGGTTAATAAGGTATCTGCCTTTGGCAGTTTTTGCACCTTCTGAGTTTGGTTCTGACACGATATCAAGGTCATCGTACTAATTGCAATTATGGCCATTGCTGTCCGGGTAAATAAACTATTTTTCATGTTCTATCAAGTTGGTTTCTATTTTTTCAGGCATATTGTAACTGGTGCACTTCCCCAGGTAAAGGAAATCATCGGACCTTCGTCGGTTATTTCGATTTGATCTTTTGGTACTTCTACCATCTCAATTTTCCCATCTTCAAGTTTTTGTTCAAGGGTTATCGATTGGTATTCTTTTTCACCACCGATTACCTTCAGGGTTAAATGATATTCAGGAGGTTCATTGTAGTAGCCCTTTCCTTCGGAACTAACAGTAAACTCAAGTAAATCACCATCCTGCTGTTGATTTGCCCTGAATTTCATCAGATGATATTCTCCTTTTTCATAGGCTCCATAAAGCGCACCATCATCCAAATACACAAATCCGGAATCCATGTTTGCATACGAATTCAGATAATAATCTACCTCCAGATATTGTGTACAAATGTTGTTGGTCGTATTCACCGGTGAGGCTTTGGTGATAAACGATCCTGCCCTGACGAAGATGGGAATGGTTTGAATATCAACAGGAACATCGATGCTTTGCCCACCACTAACACGTAAATTGGACCAGAAATCATACCAGAAATCGCCCTCAGGCAAGTACACCTGCCTGGTTTTCAAATCGGGTTTCAGGATGGGTGCTATCAGAAAACCGGGCCCAAACATAAACTCATCTTCTATGTTGTAGGCATTGGTATCAGTCGGGAATTCGTAAAACAAAGGCCGAACAATGGGATAGCCCAACGTATGGCTTTCGAAGGTAAGCGTGTAGATATAGGGCAATAAGCTATATCGCAAATGCATAAAATCGCGTACCACCTGACGGGTGGTGTCGTTAAAGTAAACCGGTTCCGACGGAATGCCGGAACCATGAGGCCGCAGGATAGGAGAAAAACAAGCCATCTGTAACCACCTGGTATACAATGCCTCATCACGGGTTCCCTGTGCAAATCCGCCTGCATCGGAATGGATAAAAGGCAACCCGCTCAAACTCATGTGTATCATCAGAGGCAACTGAGCCTGCAATCCTCCCCAACTGCGCGATACATCCCCCGTCCAGGGAAAAATACTGTAGCGTTGCGATCCGGCATAGCCGGCCCGGTTCAGGTTAAAAAGCCTGGTATCAGGATAATCCTTGCGATACTGTTCAAAAAGCATTTTATGCCAGTAATGACCATAAATATTATGAACTTCATCGGCTTTGCCGAACACATGATACTGATCGGCAGGATGATTTTCAGGTTCACCCAAATCGCCCCACCAACCGGCTACACCCATTTCTATCTGGGGTTTGTATTGTTTCCAAAACCAATCAGCCGCCTGTGGATTAAAAATGTCGATCAGTCCGGCAGAGCCAAAATAAAACTGATCGTTCACATAGGTACTGCCGGTGCTGGCCAGGGACAGCAAACCCAACTCACTGGTGATTTTAAAGTTCTTAAGGGTATCGATGATGTAAGGTTCGGTAATGAGGATTGTTTTTATTCCCCAGAGTTTAAAGCCATCTATCATTTTTTTGGGATCGGGCCAATTTGGCTTGTACCAGTTTAACCGGCCCAAGGTGCCCATGATGCTGTCGCCAAACCAATAAAAATCAAGGATTACGGCATCGATTGGAAAATCTTCTTTTTGCATCAAATGTACGATGGAGTCGGTTTCCTCCTGAGATTTGTAGCCCATACGCGATTGCAGGTTTCCCAAAGCCCAAAAGGGAGGAAGTGGCTGAAATCCGGTTAAGGTGGCATATTCGTGTGAGATGGTTTTGAAGTCGGAACCCACCACCAGATAATACTGCATCGGGCCGCCGATGGCTCCCCATACCATAATGCCGGGCTCAGTTTCGCCCAAATCGGCATATCCTTTCTGAGGATTATCAAACAACAATAAATAATGGTTGGTTGAAACAACCAATGGGATGGAGTAATTCAGGTTTTTAGCACCGATTTCGTATCCGTATTTGGGCCGGTTGTACAGGTTGTAACGCGATCCTCTGAGGTTGAGCCCATTAGCACGTTCGCCCAATCCAAAAAAGCGCTCGTGATCAGCCATTTTAAACCGAAGTCCCTCCGAATCGGTGCGATTGAAGTATCCCTTTTCTTCCTGAAGGATGGTGTCGTGGTGATACACAAAGGCCACGTATACAGGATTTTTATGAACCAACACAGTAAGCGAATCGGTCATCAATTTAACCCAGGCCCCATCTTCAGAGGCGACGGAATGAACGGGCTGAGGTGCCATAATAACCGCATCGGAGGGTGAACTCACTCCCACGCTGTTTGGAAAGTGCTGCACTTTAATGGTTGTGGAGTTAAACGGCACAATGGTAATTAATCCATGGTTGGTTAACACTTTTAGCACATGCTCAAAAAGAGAATGCGACACATATTCCCTTTTTTCAAAAACATATTCGGGGGCTTCTTTTACAGGAGGAACATACCCGTTTACCGGAATGAAAATATCCTCGTTGGTTTTGGTTTTGCCCACATGTGATCCATTTTCGCTTCTGAAGACAAAAGCCAGTTGTTGTGGGATTTCATCAGGTTGTAATCCGTAGAAATCGTTGATCACAAATTTAACCTGATACAGGTCATCGCCCAGCGAGGTCATCTTTACACGGGAATCTGCTTCACCCCAGTTACCTACCACGTGTTTCCAGTCGCCGCCATCGATGCTTTTGTTGGTAATCACTCCGGTATGAAAGTACACATCGTCCTGATATCCTGCCAAAGCGCCATTTCCGGCTTTGGCATTAAAAGTCAGTATTGCCATCTTATTTGGTGGCGGGTTATCAGGAATGAACCAGGCTACTTGCGAAAAGCCCGTTTGAATAAAAATGAACAGCCCTGCAATACAGAGAAGTAGGTTGTTATTAATTTTCATGAACAATTTATTTCAATACCATCTATTTTACTAATTCAACAATCACAGGTGATTTGGCAGGAACTACTATTTCTGTCAACTGATCGAAACCTGTCCGGTCGAGGACGCTTCTGCCTTTGGAATAGCCTTGCAGGTTTTCAGAAAATCTTGATAAATCAACTGTTTTCTCCTCATTGGTGTTGTTAAGCATCACCATCACAGAGCCTTCATCGTTGTAACGGAAATAAACATAAATTCCATTTTCGGGAATGTAGTGGGTTAATTTACCTGATTGGACGGCGGTATTTGTTTGTCGCCAATGCAAGAGCTTCTTCATAAAATCAAACGCGTTGTTCTGCTCCCGGGTTCTACCTTCGCGTGTAAAGGCATTGCTGGTGTCGTCACTCCAACCACCCGGAAAATCTTTGCGTATGTCGCCATGACCTTTATGTTCTTTTCCGCTCATCATTATTTCTGAGCCATAGTATAATTGAGGAATACCACGGGTGGTTAGCAGAAAAGCCATGGCCAGTTTAAATTTATTGTCATCTTCTCCCAGTTTTGAATAAATTCTGTCGCCGTCATGGTTATCGGCAAACGTCACCAAATTCATTGGATTGGTGTACACATAATCTTGTGAAATGATATCCCAAAGTCTCGCTGCTCCCTTGTCCCAACCTTCTTCTTCATTAAAAGCACTGCTGATGGCCTGCATCAATGGAAAATCAAACACATTGGTCAAATTAGAACGATACCCATCCTTATTGGTGATATTGTTCTCCCAATAAGCCACTGACTGGGGGTCACTCAGCCATACTTCGCCCACCACATTGTAGTAGGGATATTCCTCCAGGAGTCTTTTCATCCAGAGTGCCATGAAGTCGCTATACGGATAAGGATAAGTATCCTGACGGATGCCATCCAATCCGGTGTATTCTATCCACCAAATGCTGTTTTGAATGAGAAACTCTGCCAAAAGGTGGTTTTGTTGGTTGAGATCGGCCATGGAAGTATCGAACCAGCCCCTTACCATTTTATCATAATCGGATTTGGTGGCATGCGGATCGGAAACAACGCCTCCCCTATAATTGGAACGGGTAAATTCGGGCCATTGGTTATACCAATCCTGCATGGGCAAATCATTTTTCCAGTAATATCCAGTTCCTACATGGTTAAAAACCATGTCCATAATTACCTTAAGTCCCTTTTGGTGGGCATTTTCAACCATGTTTATATAATCCTGGTTGACACCAAAACGTTTGTCAATCTTATATAAGTCCGTGATGGCATACCCATGGTAGGAGGCGGCGGGCATATTGTTTTGTAGCAAAGGTGTTGTCCAGATGGCTGTAACTCCCAAATCTTTTAAATAATCAAAATGCGTTTCAATGCCTTTAATATCTCCACCATGTCGGCCGCTTGGATTTGATCTGTCTGCCTTTTCAAGCATTCCCGGAGCATCGTCGTTGGATGGATCGCCATTGGCAAATCTGTCGGGCATCAACAGATAAATTACATCCGAATTGTCGAAACCCTGAAATTGAGCAGGATCGATTTTTCTTTGTTTGATTTCGTATGCATAGGAAAGCTTTGATTTCCCATTTACCAGAAAGTCGATTTTCATGGTTCCCGGAACCACATCCGGCGAAAGCACCAGGTTGACAAACAAATAATTGGGACTCTCCACATGGATTACCTCCCTGATTTGGATGCCAGTATATGAAATTACCGGCGTGGCTTTCGAAATATCCTTGCCATAAACCATCAGCTGAAGGTTGGGGTTTTTCATTCCCGCCCACCAAAAGGGAGGATCTATTCTGGTAAGTTCTACTTTTTCCGCCCGGGCGGTCATTCCCGATAACAACAATACCATGCCAATCAACAGGGCTTTAAAAGTCAGGTGAGATATCTTCTTCATACGATGCATAAACTGAATTTAATTGGAAAATCACTCAAAAATAGTTCATTTAATTTTATCATAGAATCCCTGAATGGAGAAAGGGAAAAAATCGAATCATAATGTATTAAAAAACGGTGTAATTTATTGAGTAAAATCAGGTGTTGCAAACGATTGAGACAGGATACACAAAACCCAAAGCTGCGCAGCAACTACACACGATCGCTTCCGCGCGATACAAGCACAAATCCGGTGGCTTTTCGATTTATATTTGCAAATAAAATTTTCTTTAAATGACAAATAAATCCATCCTGTACGAATATTGGCAGACCCTTTATCCTGCAACTTCCACGGAACGTCTCGACCAGTTTTTATCCACGTTGTCGCCCGTTGCCGGATCCAACGAAGTACAGGATTGGTACAAAGATGCCATCGTATACGCATTGTATGTGGATTTATTTAACAGCAACTTTAACGGACTCATCGACAAACTCGACTACCTGCAGGATTTGGGAGTCAGTTGTTTGTGGCTGCTGCCGATACTGGATTCTCCCATGCGGGATGCCGGATTCGACATTAAGAATTACGACCGCATTCGACCCGACTTACTCGGACTGCCCGAAACAGCCTCAAAGCGTGAACAAACTCAAGTATTTAAGGAGTTTCTTAAAGCTGCTCACGAACATCACATCAAAGTGATTTTTGACGTGGCTATCAACCACACTTCGGATCAAAATCCGTGGTTTATTGAATCGCAGAAGTTAACTCCCAACAAATACAGCGATTATTATATCTGGCGCGAGCAACCCGATAAATACCTGGATGCCAGATTACTGTTTAAAGGAATTGAAGACTCAAACTGGGAAAAGCTGGGCGATCGTTACTATTTCCATCGGTTTTTCAGCTTTCAGCCCGACTTGAATTACCGCAATCCGGAAGTCTTGCTCGCGATGACAGAAAATCTTCTTTACTGGCAGAAAATGGGAGCCGACGGTTTTCGGGCAGATGCCATCCCATATCTCTGGAAAGAGGATCATACCAGTTGCGAAAACCTGGACAATACCCACATCATCGTGAAATTCTTCAGAGCTGTACTGGATTATGTTAACCCTGGCACGTTGTTGTTGGCCGAAGCCTGTCAAAAACCAAAAGAAGTGGTTAAATATCTGGGCAATGGCGACGAATGCCATGCGGCATATCATTTTCCGTTGATGCCCATGATGTTTAAAGCCATCGCCATGCAGAATGGCGAACCTGTTAAACGGACTCTGAGTAGCGAGGTTACTCCCAAAATAAACAAAGAAAACCAATGGATGACCTTTCTGCGTGTACACGATGAATTAAGTCTGGAGTTGGTATACGTTTCCGAAGAAGACCGGCATTTCATTCACTCGCGTTACTGTCACGATCCAAAATGGGATTTCCGGGTGGGTGAAGGGATATCGGCGCGATTGTCGGAACTGATGAAACGCGACGCCGACAAAATTGCGCTAAGTTATTCACTCATGCTCACACTTACAGGCACACCAGTGGTTTACTATGGTGACGAATTTGGTAAGTTTAACGACGAGGACTACTACAACGAACAAATCAGGCTGACCGGAAAAGACGATACCCGCTTTTTGGTGCGCGGACGTATCAACTGGGAGCAGTTGGAAATGGATTTGTCGGATGAAAACAATTTCCATTTTAGGGTGTTCGAGCTCATTTTCGGCATGTTGAACAGCCGGAAAAAACAAAAAGCATTCGGACGCGGCGAAACGCAATTTATCGAAATGTACGACCAGGAAGGAAGCATACGCCCCGAAGTGTTGGCTTATTACCGCATTTATAAAGACGAGAAATTATTCATTATCAACAACTTGTCAGATTGTACAGTTAAGCTGGTGAATCCGATACCTGAGAAGGACATGGCCATTCTCTATCCAAAAGGCATGCGCGTTGAGGATCCAAACAATCAAATTGTTCTTGAGCCTTTTGGGTTTGTCTGGTTTCTGGTTTTGGAATAGTTTGTTGGCAGCTTAGTTGATCATTTGGAAGATCAAAACCCGCAAGTCGTTATATCCCGAGGCATCGGTGCTATCTACTCCTTTGCTTTTTAAATCAAGCAGACGAATGCCCGCCAGTATTTTTTTCACCTTGTTTGGTGGAAAAACCCTGGCCGCAGCAGCATATTCTGAAACTATAAAAGGAGGAATCCCCAATTCGGAAGCAATCACATTCTGGGGCTGACCATGCAGGTGCGAATACAGGAACACCTTTATAAAATAATTGTGCAGCATCACCGTGAGCATCTGCAATGGATTTTCCTTTGGGTTCGACTCAAAATAGTTCACCATACGCTGTGCTTTAAGGGCATCACGTTGCGTGAGGGCTTTCTGAAGTTCGAAAATATTATAATCCTTGCTAATACCAATATTTTGCTCAATATCGTCCTCCGAAATCATTGATCCTTTTGGAATGCTGATGATGAGTTTCTGAAGTTCGTTGTTAATTTTACTCAGGTCGTTTCCAAGGTATTCCGACAACAACAGCAAAGCACCGGACTGCATGTCGTATCCTTTTTGCCGGATGAGTTCACGGATAAATTCTGGAACTTTGGCTTCTTTTAATTTGGCCGATTCAAATACAACCGCATTTTTAGATGTGTTGATCTTTTTGTAAAAAGTTTTCCGCTTATCGACTTTTTTGTGCTTATGAGCCAAGACCAATATGGTAGTACTTAATGGGTTATCGAGATAGTTTTCAATTTCATCCCACGACTTTAATTCCTGGGCTTCCTTGATGATCACCACCTGAAAATTACCCATCATTGGAAATTGCCTGGCCATATCCACAATTTCTCTGGCCGAAAGGTCGTAGCCGTAGGCAACTGTCTGATTAAAGTCGCGTAGACTTTCATCAAGGACATTGTTTTCGAGCAAATCGGTTAATTGATCGATATACCAAGGTTCTTCGCCATGAAAAAAATACACAGGCGCAAAAATCTTGCGTTCGATATTCCGGATGATTTCTTCGTACTTCAAGGCTAAAATTTCAGGTGCTTAACGGTAACCCCATCATTAATAAGCTGTTTGAGCGATTCGATGCCGATGCGGATGTGATCGCCAACGTAGTTTTCATTCACTTTTTTATCGCTTTCCATGGTTTTAACTCCCTCTGGAATCATGGGCTGATCGGTTACCAAAAGCAAGGCACCGGTGGGAATTTCATTGACAAAACCCACTGTAAAAATGGTGGCCGTTTCCATATCAACCGCCATTGATCGCGTTTTGCGCAGGTATTTTTTAAACTTTTCATCATGTTCCCAAACCCGGCGGTTGGTGGTATAAACTGTGCCTGTCCAGTAGTCGCGGTTAAACTCGCGGATGGTTGTTGAGATGGCCTTTTGCAGGCTAAATGCCGGAAGTGCCGGCACTTTAGCAGGAAGATAATCATCGGAAGTTCCATCGCCACGGATGGCTGCAATGGGCAGAATTAAATCACCCACTTCATTTTTCCTTTTCAAACCGCCGCATTTTCCCAGAAACAAAACCGCTTTAGGCTCGATACCACTCAGCAAATCCATGATGGTGGCTGCATTGGCACTTCCAAACCCAAAGTTTATCATGGTAATATCTCCCGAGGTGGCACACGGCATCGGACTTTTCTCATCCACAATTTCAACCCCGTTCCATTTGGCAAAAAGCTCCAGATATTGCTTAAAGTTGGTGAGCAATATGTATTTACCAAAACCACCTAAATGCAATCCTGTATATCTTGGCAACCAGTTCTCTACTATCTCTTGCTTTTCAATCATACAATTCTTTTAGGCAAAATTACATTTTTTAATCTAGTTTTACATCGAATTTAAACCAATGATAGCGTAAAATGTCAGCGGAGGAAAATAAGTTTAAGATCAGAACCAACCCACAGGGCAAAGAGGAAATTTTTGATTATTGGAGAAAAAAATACGTTGTTTTAACACCTGAAGAATGGGTTCGACAGCAGTTTTTATTTTTCCTGGTGGAAGAAAAAGGCTATCCACGGTCGTTGATCGCTGTCGAAAAATCCATCTCAGTCAATAGGCTGGCCAAAAGATTCGATGCTGTGGTTTACGACCACACAGGCAACCCCGCGATGCTTATTGAGTTTAAAGCGCCATCAGTAGCCCTGTCGCAAAAGACCATGGAACAAGCCGGCCGCTATAACCTTCACCTGAAAGTTAATTTCTTAATCATCAGCAATGGAACCCAACATTATTGCTGTAAAATTAATCATCAAAACCAAACCTTTACCTTTTTGCCCGAAATACCACACTATACCCAATTGACAGATTAAACCTGTGACAGTTAAACAGGGCATTTGGCAAAGTAGATCGCATATAAATTGAAAATTATTCACACGAAATATCCACCTATTACGTTTTAATATCTATTTTTGCTATCAAATTATTTAATTGTATGAAAAAGATTGTTCAAGTAATTTTAGCTGTAGTCATTATTGGATTGGGATATCTGGTTTTTGAAAGCATTATGGAACCGGTCAGGTTTAAACAAGAAAAATTAGCCCGCGAGAAAGTTGTGATCCAGAAATTGAAAGATATCCGGAGTTCACAGTTAATCTACAAACAGCTTACAGGGAAGTACGCCAATGGCTTCGATACTTTAATCAACTTCCTGAAAGTGGCCGAAATTCCTGTCGTTAAGATCATTCCCGATCCCACCGACACCACCTACACGCGCACCATTAACGACACTGTCGGGTTCATTAATGTGGCCGACTCGTTGTTTGGTAAAATTGCCGGTTTCAATTTTAGTTCGTTCAAAACAATTCCTTATTCAGGAGGTCAGCTTTTTGAGATGCAAGCCGATACCATCGAAAGAGGAGGTGTAAATGTAAATGTGTTTGAGGCCAAAGCTCCTTTTACGGCTTATCTGAAAGGCATGGATGAACAAACGATCATCAATTTGATTTCAAAATATGAGGATATTGAAAAATATCCCGGACTTAAAGTCGGATCAATGCTCGAACCTTCTACCGATGGCAACTGGGAATAATGAATTTTCCGGATGTCTCTTAGGTTAGCACCATATATAAATCACCTCGACAAATCGTTTAAAGAGTCGAATACAAGAAATTATATTTTGTCCATGCAGGTTAACCTGCATGGACTTACTTTTTCTATCTTTAATCCCGACAAAAACAAATTTATCGGATTACAGGCCTATCATTTTTCGGATGTTGATAACTACCTTCAACTCCCATCCCTTTTCGGACAAATACTGAATCAGCAGCCCTGGTTTGCCTATCCTTTTAAAGATGTAAATGTGTTGATTCAAAACAAATTCGCCACATTGATACCACAGGCTTTGTTCGATCCGAACCACAAAAACCTATATCTGGGCTTCAACCATCCTTTTCAGGAAAATTCGCGCATTGTGTACGATCACCTGAAAAATATTGGTGCGTACATGGTTTATTATGCACCGAATCCTCTGGTAGAAAAGATTAAGGATTTTTGGGCAAATGCACGAATAATGCACTTTTCCACTGCCATGATTGAAAGTTTGTCGGCCAATTTCAAAAACAAGTTCGATGCGAACACCTTGTTTTTAAACATCCAGGACAACAGTTTCGACCTGGTTCAGTTTAATCAGAAAACCCTGCAATTCTACAATCAGTTTTTGTTTAACACCAAAGAAGACTTTATCTATTTCCTGCTGTTGAGCATTGAACAACTTTCGCTGAATCCTGAAAAGGTAAATTTGATTATGATGGGCAAAATTGATAAAACCAGCCCAAACTATGATATGATTTTCAGGTACATCAAAAATTTCAGGTTTATTGATATCAATAAGAATTTTCAGTATTCATATTTGCTCGATCAAATCAACAAACACCATCATTATGTTCACTTTAACAGCATGTTATGCGAATAGTTGGAGGAACTTATAAGCGACGGATTATTTCGCCACCTAAAAACCTGCCCGTCAGGCCAACTACTGATTTGGCAAAAGAGAGTTTGTTCAATATCCTGGCCAACATCATCAATTTACACGACAAGGTAGTAGCTGATTTGTTCAGCGGAACCGGAAATATTTCCTATGAATTTGTGTCGCGTGGGGCGGAAAAAGTACTGGCCATCGAACAGAATTTTGCCTGTGTAAAATTCATCCGGCAAACAGCCGCCGGTTTTGAAATGAACCAGCTTTCTGTTATCCAGTCTGATGTATTTCGATTTTTAAAAACCGGAACTCAGGCGTACGATGTTATTTTTGCCGATCCACCCTATGCCTTGGAAAATATTCCGGAGATTCAGTCTCTGGTTTTTGAATACAACAGACTCAAACCAAATGGATGGCTGATTATTGAACATCCCAAATCAGTTGATTTTTCCGAATGCAATTACTTTCACTCGCTTAGAAAATACGGCAAAGTTCATTTCAGCTTTTTCCAATTTACCGAAAAGGCCGGCAAAAGCCATGAACAATAGGTTCATGGCTTTTCGCGACAACGGATTGAGCTACTTTTTCTTATCAAGCAGCAAAATTTCAGAAGCCACCACTTCGGTAATGTAGTGCTTTTGGCCTTCTTTGTCGGTATAGTCGCTGTGGGTTAACTTACCCAGAATAGCCGTTTCATGGCCTTTTTTCAGGTATTTTTCAGCGATACTGGCTACAGGCCCCCAGGCCACTACGTTGTGCCATTGCGTGTCTTCTACACGTTGTCCGCTTTTGTCGATGTAATAATCAGACGTGGCGACAGAGAAACGTGCTTTGGTTTTGTTTTCACCATAATTGTTGATCTCGGGATCGTTGCCCAAACGGCCAATCAGTTGGACAGAATTTTTTAAAGTTGACATAACAGTAAAATTAAAAGGTTAATAAAGGTTTTATATGAATTATTGATGGAGCAAAACTACAACCAATGTAAAGAATTATTCGGTTAATAACCATTTAGTTACGTGTTTAAACGGGTATAATCGATTATAAACATTTATGTTACTTATTTAGTGGATGTTATAAATTGAGGAAACAATGCCCCTGCACAGAAATCTTTGGCTATACCATAGAATGAGAGCCGGTTAGTTAAAAAATCCTGTTATTAGGAGTTGAAATCTATACACCGGTAGGCGGTATGGTTTGTTGCCGATTTCGAAGCACTTGCCTATTGGATATTCCGGTGATACTGACCCCCTCTTCCATCATGCAGGACATTAAATTGCATTAGTCTTGAAAATTATACCTGAATTGTAAATTCTTGTTGTTCTATGTCGAATTTAATAATGCCATTCTCAAATTTTTGATGATAGACCGAGTCCATTACAGTAACAGGCGAACCCGTATCAATCATAAGATTAACTTGTTGGTTATTCACTGAAGCAAGAATTATTAGTTAGATTGCGTCCTTTTTAAATGAGACACTAAGAAACTGTCTAAATTTTGTTTTAAGGCTCCGTTAGGAGCAAAATATGGGTAAAATAATCATCTTGATAGTTTATTTCGTCCGCCTGGGGCGGACGATACAATTACAGTTATATTCCGTTTTCCACCCATATACTTTCCCTACGGGAGAAATTTAGACAGTTTCTAAACCATAATCAGTTTTTTCAAAGATGATTTTATTTGGATGAGAAGCGGATGAGATTGTTTGTGAAGCACAATTCATTCCTTTAATAACAGTAATCGCTATAATAAAAAAATTAGTCTCATTGTGTTAAGATTTAATAGTTAAAATACGCTGTTGATTAATGTTTAATTTCCTGTGTAGACATCAGGATTATAAAGTTCCATATACAATTCTGGTTTTAGTAATTTGTTAAACCCATATTTTTCGTACAGCCATTCGGCAGTTGAAGTCAGTAAAATCCATCGTCTTAATCCCTGCAAATTCGGATGTTCCATAATAACGTTCATTAATTTTTTAGAAAGCCCTAGTCCACGGTAGCGCTCCAAAATATAAATGTCACCCAAATAGGCAATAGTCGAAAAGTCTGATATAATTCTTGCAAACCCGATTTGCTTGTCATTATGAAATAGTCCAAAGTTTAAAGAATTGTCAATTGAAGTCTGGACTCTTTCTAAAGGAATGTTCGCACTCCAGCTAGAATATTTTGACAGGAAGTCGTGAATTGCTACACCATCCATTTTAAGCCTGTCTGTTGTTATTACATACTCTTCAAAAGTTATTTCAATTGTTTTCATCACAAACAAATTTCAATTTCAAGTTTCGGTTATCTACTTTACTTTTACTTGCCCATAACGGTTAGTATAAGAATAATAGCCGACTGCGTGGTATTTTCCTATCAAGTTATCCCGAAGCTTCGGGAAAGTGGGCTACAACCCTTTAATTTACTGCTATCACGCCTATTTTGTATATACATCTTTGTTGGGCGCTGGCATTATTACAAATTCTCTAAAATTATTTTTGTCAATTACATTACTTTCCGCATTATACGATTCTACAAAAGTCTTAGGTAATCTTGAAGTCTTTTTACTATTCCATTTAAATTCATAACCAATTATCTTTCCACTATTTTCTTCGACAAAATCAACTTCCTGCTGCTGTTTGGTTCTCCAAAAATAGGTTCGGGCCAGACTTTGCTTATATTCGATTTGTTTCATTCTCTCAGAAATTAAAAAATTTTCCCATAATGCACCTTTGTCTGTTCTTAAATCCAGAGGATTAAAATTCCCAATAACCATGTTACGAACACCATTGTCGTAGAAATAAATTTTCTTGTTCGTTTTTATTTCATTCCTAACATTTCTGCTAAAACTACTCAATTTGAAAATAATAAAAGCTTGTTGAAGTATGTCTATGTACTTGCTAATCGTATTCTTATCAACATTAACAATCTGAGCTAATTCTGAATAATTCACTTCGCTACCTACTTGAAGGGCTAATGCCTGAACCAGCTTTTCCAGCACCTCAGGCTTTCTAATGTCGGAATATGTTAAGATATCCTTGTATAAATAACTATTTACCAAATTGCGTAAAATACTAATTTCATCTCCAACATTATTTAAGACATCAGGGTAAAATCCATAAAGCAGTCTGTTTTCTAATTGTTGCTCGGAATTCAAATACCCATGATGATTTTCGAACTCTTCCCATGAAATAGGGAACAATTGATATTCCCACTTTCTGCCAGTCAATGGCTCATTTATTTTATTGGTTAAGTCAAAGGAAGAAGAACCACTTGTCAATAATTGAACATCTTTGAACCTATCCGTAATAATTTTCATGGTGAGCCCAATCCCATCAATTCTTTGAGCTTCATCTATAAATACAAATTTATATTTCCCTAGAATTGCCCTAATCTGTTCAGTATTAGGTTCTGTTAATAGTGTTCTGGTAAGGGGGTCGTCCCCGTCAAGCAATAAATAATCTTTTGTTTCGAGTATCGATTCAATAAGCGTTGTTTTTCCAACTTGTCTTGGTCCAATAACAACAATAGCTTTACCCGAACCTAATCTTCTTTCAATTATTTCTCTTAAATATCTTGAATACATCTTTTATTTTTTATTCAAAGATAATACTTCTTGTGAAGTAATTCACCGTAAGTTATGTTTTTGTGTGATTGCAGCAAATTTTCTCTGCTTGCGGCTAACGGGCGTGCATATGCTTTGTGGCGGACTTTAAAAGAAAATTCTTTCTGTCCACGATGATTTATATTTGAAACTAAAATACTCATTTTCATAACGTAACCCGCCATAAAGTATATGTAATGTTGTAGCCCGTGCCTTTTATTATAAACTATTTTTTTTATTATTTGCACCTTCATGTCAAAATAGGCTAACTTTTTTTATTTGTCGAATTAATTTCTGTTCAATTAAGTTTATCTCTTTCTTAACGCTTGAACGAAAGCCAAAAGTTAACATTACAATAAGCTTCGT
This sequence comes from Bacteroidales bacterium, assembly GCA_030690365.1. GTDB lineage: Bacteria > Bacteroidota > Bacteroidia > Bacteroidales > F082 > UBA6244. The sequence continues at coordinate 192,629 of JAUYGX010000023.1, forward strand.
TTTGTAATTATCTTTCAATAATTCTAGTTTCATTTCAAAACGAAAAGTTATTGGCATTCCAGATTTGAGATAATATGGAAAAACCAACTCTAAATGATAGGCAGCATGGTCCGAATCAAAACTATCCTTTGCACTTGGTGTATAGGAATTCTGTAATAAGTCTGATAGTTTTGAATAGTAATCTAGTTCATATTCAAACTCTTTGTTCATAATTAGTTTAACTTAAATTATTGAATGATCAGTTTCTTTCTGAATATTTTAATATCCGTTATAAATTCAAGAATATAAATTCCCTTTCTAAGATTGTTTAAACTATGAATTCTCTGACTGTTTTTTAAGGACAATATCTCATGCCCTGATATATCGTAAATCCTTAATGCATTGTATGGGATTCCGGTTTGAATAGTCTCTGAAGCTGGGTTTGGCCAAAACAAAGGGTTTTCACTATTTGGATTTTCCGGCGTTTGAAGAAAGCAGACATGATCAACTTCATCAACTGTGTTGCAACCTTCCTTGTTATTGTATATTTCAATATCGTTAACTGAGTTAAGGATATATCCGCATACACTATTTACTGAGCAGTTTGTAAGAGAGTAATTCTCTGATATCTTGAACTTGTTAATATAATCGGGATCTAAATTTTGAATACCAGATAGACTTTCAAGTGATTTATTTCCGGTTATTATTACCTGACCATCAACCAGTGAAAGGTTTTGTATTGCTAAAAGATTAGACAGAGAATTATTATAGGCCAAAAATAAATCTCCTCCGATGGAGGACAAAGCAATTAATCCATCAAGTGACTCCAACTTACTATTATATTTTATGTAGCTATTTCCATCAACATACCCTATGTTATTTATTCCTTGCAGGCTAGCAATCATGTGATTGTTGCTGATATTAATATTCCCATGTAGTTCTGTAATGTTTTCTAATCCTACCAGATTAATCATAGAATTATTATCAGTTAAACTGAGATCCATCCCAAGCATGTTTGTATAAGACAGATTTGAGATATCAGCTAATTCTTCATTATGCTCAATGATCAGAGAACCTCCAACTTGTTCAATAATATTGAGTCCTAGTAAATTTGTTAGATTACGGTTGTTAATCAATCGTAGATCCCCTTCAACTTCAGATATGTTATTCAAACCGTATAGATTTTGTAACATCCCATTATCAACTATAATCAGATCGCCAGAAACCTTTGTAATGTGACTTAATGGTGAGAGGTCTGTAATATCAATTCCTGAAATTACAAGGTCACCCTCAATCACTCCACAGAATTGATTCTCATGAAGAAAACTCTCAACCATTGACTGACTTGATAGGATAACTCCATCCGGAAAACATGGATAAAGCAGATCGTCACATTCTTGTTTTACATCGTTATAATTATTGCAGCCATCATGATTGTTTTCAATCAAATACAAATTTGAAGTATCATTAATGAAATTACAAACAATTGGAATGTTGCATGATGAAAGCAAAGAGTTGTTTACAATAATCAGGCTGTCAATAGAATTAAAGTTGATGTTGTCGAGGCCATCAAGGTTGGTAAGAGATTGATTGTTTGCTATTAATAAATCTCCCTGAATGCTGTTTAGATTGGAGAGAGCAGTTAAATCAAAGAGTGCGTTATTACCCTGGTTCCAATTACCTATTCGTAGATCACCACCGATGGAGGCCACATTATTAAGGCCTTCCAGTGATAATAAGGACTCATTGTTAAATAATTGAAGATTTCCGCCAGTAGATAAAAGGACATTCAATCCATCCAGATTTGATATATCACTACCTGAGATAAGGATATTGCCCTCAATTGTATTACAACCAGGATAATCATCCTGAAAATTATCAACCTGATTTTGAGAGGAAAAGTAAATTCCCTCCGGCAGGCAAGTCTGTTTGAAAATTCCACAAGCCTGTTCTACTTCTTCATGACTGTTACACCCTGGGCCATTATTCTGAATTTCAACCTCAGCTGTTGGATTTGCAAGGTAACCACATATACTTTCTACTTCACAACTCGAAAGAGAGCTGTTATTTACAATGCTTAACCGGTTAATTGAATTTGGAGCAATATTCTCCAATCCTTCCAAACTTGTTAATGATGTATTTCCCTGCCCATAATAATAACCAATCATCAAATAACCATTGATATTTGTTAAATTCTCCAATGCGGAAATATCTGTAAGAGCATTGTTTGATACAATGGTAAGATTACCATGCAGTGAAGTGATATTCTCAAGCCCGTTGAAATTAATAAGACTATCGTTTATTCCAATTGAAAGTCCTCCACCAATTGTGAGTAGATTGGAAAGATCCGTTAGGTTCTTTAGGTTTGGATGTCCACCAAGTGAAACAGATCCGTTTATTGCCCTAAGTGATGAAAGGCCTTCGAACGATGACACCTGACCTTGTGATAGGATAAAGTTCCCGTATACAGACTGAATGCCGCTTAAGCCGGATATATCGTTTAGGGCAGAGTTATGTTCAACTTCTAAATCACCACCTGCATAAGTTAGGTTTTTTAAAGCAGTAAGATTTGTTAAAGACAGATTCGATGAAATGCTTATGTCACGACCAATATGCGTTATATTACTGAGGTCATTCAAGTTCTGAAGTGAATTATTGTGTTCAATTATAAGGTTTGAATCAATGACAGTAAGGTTATTTAAACCATAAAGATTATTTAGAGTCTGATTGTCTTCAATTTGAAGGCTATTAACTGTATTTATCCCTGTTAATCCATTAATATTCAGTAGTTTGTCATTATCAATGATATTAATATCAGAACCAACATAGTTAACATTATTAAGAAAGTCTACATCCGTCAGATTGTTATTCTCTTCAATATGAATATTTCTTCCAACATATGTCAAATTATCAAGCCCTTTCAAGCTTGTTAATGATGGGTTTCCACCTGTATACATGCCAATATAGAGATCAGTACCTATACTATTAAGACTTTCTATTCCGGTAAAATTTACCAGTAATGGATTTTCATAAATTAACATCCGCCCGTCTATGTGGTTTAAACTATTAAGACCTGAGAAGTTCGTTATTGAGTCATTATTTGTAATTGTAAGCCCACCTCCAACGTCTGTAACATTTTGTAATCCGAAAAAGTTTTTCAGTCTGGGATTTTCCGTTATAATCAATGGGCCATTGACAGTTGTAATGTTCTGCAAACTTGATATATCATCCAGATATTTGTTTTTGTTGATGTAAAGCCTATTTCCAATATGGATAATATTATCCAAACCATTTAAGCTTGTTATATTATTTTCAAAAATGTCCAATCTATTTCCAACTGTTTTTAAGTTACTAATAAATGAAAGGTCACCATTCATATGTTTATTAGTCAAAGTTAAATTACCCCCAACATTAGTAAGGTTTGTGAGATTATGATTTGCTGAGGTATATTTTATATTCAAGCTGACCTCTCCATCGACAGATGTCAGGTTTTGTAAACCATATAGTATATCATTGTTATACAAATCTGAATTTATACTAAGGTCTCCATAGACTTCAGTTAAAAACTGCAAACCATCCAGATTATACAGCAAGTTGTTATCTCCAATGTATATGCCACCCCCCAGTGAATCAAGACCTGAAATTGCACTTATTGAATTGAGTGAGTCGTTGTTATACATTGTTAGATTTTGACCGACCGTTTTCAGGTTCTCGAGACCGTTAAGATTTTTTATGGAAGTACAATTATTAATGCTCATCGACCCACCAATGTAATTTAGGTTAGATAATGCGTTCAGGTTATTCATGTTGTCACAATAAGAATCGCCAATTATCAGATCTCCTCCAACAAACTTTAGCTTCTCCAAGCCGTCAAGATTATGGATACCACAATTTTGTAGTATTGTCAGGGTACCGCCAATCGTATCAACTGATTCAAATCCACTAAGGTTTGGAATTCTAGTATTAGCTTTTAAAATCAGGTTGCCACCGATATATGAAACCTGAGATAAGCCGTTTATGCTGGTCAGGTTACTATTATTAATTATTTGCAGATCACCACCTATATGAACTAAGTTTTGCAATGCACCTATATCGTTTAAAGAAAAGTTGTAATATATTACTAAATTTCCCGAGACAGATGTTAGGTTTTCAAGGCCACCAAGATTTTGCAAGTCCCAGTTTTCATTTATATAGATGCTTCCATCAATACTTGTTATATTACTCAAACCTGAGAGGTTAATAATATCATCCCCTTCAATATATAAAGATCCTTTAATTTCAGAACATGTAGCAAAGTATTGTTGAAAATTATTTAGATCCTCCGGTGAGTTAAAATGGTATTCCTCGAATGGAAGGCAGAGATCTGACAAGCCACAATTACTAGCTACCTGACCAGAATTAAAACAGCCATTATCATTGTTATAGATTGTAATACTACCTGTGGGACTGGATAAATAGCTGCACAAGAATTGAACGTCACAATTTGAGAGTTGGCTATTATTTGTAATAGTGATATTTTGAATAGATTCTGTCTCAAGCATGTTAAATTCCGGAAGGGAAAGTAATCCGGAATTTTTGTTGATTCGTAAATCACCACCAATGTATGAGATATTATTTAAACTAGTTAAATTTTCCAGCACATTATTTTGAATTATTAAGTCTCCAACAATACTATCCAAATTGAGCAATCCAGTTAAATCTTCGGTTTCCCTGCAATTCTCTATTATTAGATTTTCACCAACGAAATGAAGGTTATCCAAACCAATAAAATCTTCGAGGGAATAATTATCTTCTATGATTAATGATTTGTGAATCCTTGAAATATTCTGTATTCCTGAAAGCGACTTTAATCCATAATTGTCGATAATCAATAGTGAATCACTTATTTCTGTTAAGTTTTGTAACCCTACAAGATTTGTAATTGACTGATTCTCTACAATCTCTACATTACCGTTTATAGTTTCAATATTTTCAACTCCGTTTAAACTGTTAAGTGATTGGTTATTAGTGATAATTAATGATCCATTCAGGTAATCGACATCAGGCATTCCCAATAGATTATATAATGAATCATTAAAACCTATGAACATATTACCGAAGATTGAATCCAAAGACTCAAACCCGGACAAGTTTTTGATAGTATTAATTCCTACTATTTCGAGGTCTCCGCCAATGGAAATAAGGTTATTTAACTCAGTAAAACCCTCCAGGTTTGTTATACCATTTATTTTTAATGAACCATTAACCCTTGTAACGTTGTTCAAACCAGACAAGTTTGTAAGTTTTGAAGCAACTAGATTCAGGTCACCACCAAATGATGTAAGTACACTTAATCCTTCAAGATTGTCAATATAGTCTGTGCCAAAGTCTGAGAAAACGTATACATCACCTAATATTTCAGTGCAATCGGGATAGAAAACACTAAAACTATCAATGTCAACTTGCCGGTGGAAATATATCCCATCGGGCAGACATGTTTGTGATAACAAAGTATTAAATGTTAATAAGATAACAAAAAGAAATAAAATATGCTTTTTCATAATTAATAGATTGTCGGTTATTAAACATAGTCAAAGTTAGAAAGCTCAGTAAGTTTCGCAAATGGAATTAATATTGATGCTATCGTGGAAGTTAAGTATTTTTTTTATGTCCATTTTGAATGTAATATATTGCACAATCATTTCTCAGGTTTTGTACTTAAACATGTGTCTATTGTCTGATAAAAGTTATCGTCTTTAATCGGTGTTTGTGAGAAACTCATAATAGATAATAAAAGAAAAAGAATAAGTGATATGTCTCTCATAATAGTAATTGTTCTTCTGCAAAATTGGCTACAACGGGCAGCATATGCTTTGTGGCGGACTTCAAAAGATAAATCTTTCTGTCCACGACGATTTATATTTGAAACTAAAATACTCATTTTCATAACGTAACCCGCCATAAAGTATATGCAGTGTTAGCAAAAGTACTTTTATAATTCACTCGTATATTTTTTCCCATTTATTTCGTCTAGATTCAAATATGTTTGTTTTTGAACAAAAGCTGTTCCCTTGTCAGAATATGAAGTTTTATCATTATCAATCGGATTACCATTCTTAAATGTTTCTTTATCATTTAATTCTGTTAATATGATATACTTATAATATCCATTCCATTCTTCTGGTTGCAGTTTTTTCTTTATCTGAATCAGTTTATTTTTTATTAAACTCTCATTTACTCCATTAACAACACTAACAGAGATATTATTTAAGTCTTCTTCCTGAATGTTTAAATTATCAATATAACCTAATATTTTAGGAAAATACTCCTTAATTTGTTGGTCTGCATAAAACCCCATAAAACTTGTTGGTTTAAAAGTCCTATTTGGCTGACAACGATATATTGAATAGGTTTTATAAAAATCCCAAGCTTTTCCTGCTGGTACAATCAATGCTTTTCTTGAATAATCTTCTGCTATTAATCTTTCATTGATGATAAATTCTTTCAACTCAAGAAGCAAAAATTTCTCTCTATCTATGAGTAAAATTAACTCCTGTAAAACAGAATCAATACCCTCAATTATTTTATCAAAATTGCCCCAAATTATTTTATCCGTAATCTCAGGCTCTAAACTTTTTAAAACATTTGGATAATCGAAATCAGGAGTCAGAATTAGTAACCTTGAGAAATCATATTTTAACATTTTGTAATGATTCTTAATCTGAGTTTTCTTTATTGCATTTGGGACGACTTTTGTCTCTATAATATAATCAAATAATCCTTTAATTCGCCCATCTGGAACCGAATCTGAAGACTTAACTTGATTAACATACTCTATCAACTCAATTGTAGAATCTTCCATAAGCACTTGAAGGATTCTTGTCACTGTTGTTGTATTGAGTTTTTCGAAAACTGCTAATATTGTTGAAGTTACTCTGTTTTCTGCTGTACTATAAGTTGAAAAAATCGAATTTGCCATAGTCTATTTAATTTAATGTCGGTGTCTGTCTTAGTATTTTTGCTAACGGGAAGCATATGCTTTGTGGCGGACTTCAAAAGATAAATCTTTCTGTCCACGACGATTTATATTTGGAACTAAAATATTCATTTTCATAACGTAACCCGCCATAAAGTATATGCAGTGTTACCTTGCGTATTTATTTTATATTTCTTCTGGTCAAGTCTCTAGCAGTATGATGAATGGTCAAAATGTCAATTTGATTTCTGGAAACTATCTTGTAAATAATTCTGTATCTTCCTTCAATCAATTCACGTATATTTTCTCTGTCGATTTCAGATACAATTTTGCCAAGGTGAGTCTGAGATTTTAATAAGCATGTCTTGTTTCTAATTCTTAATACTTGCCGTTTTGCATATCTCTTTGAGTCTCGAGAAATATACTCAGCAATGCTTTTTAAATCGTCTTTCGCTTGAAATGTCCAATTTACTCGAACCATTTTTCAATTTCTTTGTCCAATTCGGTGTCTGTGATTATTTCACCTTTTTCTGATTGCATATTTCCATTTTCAATCTTTTCAATTAAAATGAGCTTTTCAACCAATTCATCAATTGAAAATTGTTCTGGAAAACTTTCAATTTGTTCTTTTAGTCTTGTCTTTGTCAACATTTTAGATTCATTTAATATTTAACCCAAATATACTACAAATATATTGTCATAGAGTTGTGATGTGGTTTTTTAATATGCAAGGTAACGGGCGTGCATATGCTTTGTGGCGGACTTTAAAAGACAAATCTTTCTGTCCACGACGATTTATATTTGAAACTAAAATACTCATTTTCATAAC